>NZ_JABWRV010000001.1:0-547200 GCF_014269105.1 Pseudomonas sp. SWRI77
AGCATAGCCCCTACGAAGCCACTCTCCCCCGCCGCCCCACCAACCGCGGCACGCGCCGCGCCACTGCGGGAATCCGCAATACCATCAGCAAACCACCAATGCCCGCATAGATAGCCCACTCCCGCAGGTCCGAGCGCACAATCCACAGAAAATGCAGCAACCCCAACCCCAGAATCACATACACCAGCTTGTGCAGCTTTTTCCAACGGGCGCCCAACCGCCGCTGGCTGTACCGATTGGAGGTGACCGCCAGGGCCAGCAAACCAAGAAAACCCAGCGCACCCACTAAAATGTAGGGCCGCTTGCGTAGCTCGACAGCCAACTGCCCCCAGTCCAACCCCAGAATAAAGAACAGATAACAAAGGATGTGCAGCACGATATAAGCAAAACACCACAACCCCAGCTGCCGGCGCACGACGATCCAGCCCGACCACCCGGTCAGCCGCTGCAACGGCGTCATGCTCAACGTCACCAGCAAGAACGTCAGCGCACCCAAACCCAGCCGGTCCATCAGGATCTTGCCCGGGTCAGGCCCCAGCAGGCTCATCGCCGCTTCATACAACCACCAAAGCGGCAACGCGCACCCCACTATAAAGATGGCCAGGCGCAACCGGGGATAACGCATCAATAGTTCTTCCGCAGGTCGAGGCCGGTATACAGCGACGCCACCTCATCGGCGTAGCCATTGAACATCTGGGTCTGCCGCACATTGGGGCTGAACAGGCCACTGGGTAAACGGCGTTCACGCGCCTGGCTCCAACGCGGGTGATCGACTTCCGGGTTGACGTTGGCATAGAAGCCATACTCGTCTGGCGCCAGCCCCTCCCAGGTGGTTTGCGGCTGCTCGGCCACCAAGCTGATACGCACGATCGACTTGATGCTCTTGAACCCATACTTCCACGGCACCACCAGCCGCAGCGGCGCGCCATTCTGGTTAGCCAGCTCGCGGCCATACATGCCCACCGCCAGAATCGCCAAGGGGTGCATCGCCTCATCCAGGCGCAACCCTTCTCTATAAGGCCAGTCGATCAAGGCAAAGCCTGAGCGCTGCCCGGGCATATGCTCCGGGTCCTTCAACGTCTCGAATCGCACGTAGCGCGCTTTCGATGTCGGCTCTACCTGTTTGAGTACCTGCGCCAGCGGGAAGCCAAGCCAGGGGATGACCATTGACCAGGCCTCGACACAGCGCAACCGGTAGATGCGCTCTTCGAGCTGATACGGCTTGACGAAGTCTTCGAGGGCATAGCGCCCTGGCTTACCAACCTCGCCATCGACCACCACCGACCACGGCTCGGTCTTCAAGCTATCGCCATTGGCCGCTGGGTCGCCCTTGTCAGGCCCGAACTCATAGAAGTTGTTGTACTGGGTCGCATCTTTGAACGGGGTGATGGCCTCGCCCTTGACCGTTACCGCCTGCCATTGCGTGGCAGCAAGCTTGTCGCTGAACCAGCCTGGTGCGGCGCCCGCCTCGACATCAGCGTAACGGCTGGCCTCGGCCGCATGCGCCAGGCCTGGCAGTGCGCCCAGGGCTAGCCCTGCCAGCGAACCACCGAGCAAGCTGCGACGAGAGAGATAGAGACCTTCGGGGGTGATCTCCGATGCATTGCACTCGGACGACCTGGGTAGCTTGATGAGCATGGACGGCTCCACAGCACTGGATAACGGATGTACCAGTAAGACTATGGAGCCGGAGGGTTATTCCATCATTAAATCATTGTCACGACTTACGACGGCGAGACCGCAGCAGGAACTGGATCGGCCCAGACGCCGCGTAGGCAAGGAAGATCAGCAGCAGAATGCGGGGCGGGTCACTGAAGACCACCGCGAATACCAGCACCACAGCCAGGATAGCCACAAACGGCACGCGCCCTTTGAGGTCGAGCTCCTTGAAGCTGTTGTACTTGATGTTACTGACCATCAGCATGCCCGCAGCCGCAACCAGCAGCGCCACCAGGAACGACAGCTTGGAGCCCTGGATGCCGTAGTCACTGAAGGCCCACACGGTACCTGCAACCACCCCGGCAGCCGCGGGGCTGGCCAGGCCGATGAAGTAACGCTTGTCGGCGGTACCCACCTGGGTGTTGAAGCGCGCCAGCCGCAGAGCGGCGCCCGCCACATAGATGAAGGCGACCATCCAGCCGACCTTGCCCATGTCGCCCAGTGCCCAGCCAAAGGCCAGCAGCGCCGGGGCCACACCGAAGGCGACCATGTCCGACAGCGAATCGTACTCGGCGCCGAAGGCGCTCTGGGTGTTGGTCATGCGTGCTACACGGCCATCAAGGCCATCGAGCACCATGGCAACGAAGATAGCGATGGCGGCGAAGGCGAAGTACTTGCTTGCCTCGCGCGGGTCACCGGCGCTCAGCGCACTCTGCGCGCTCATCGAGTTGATGATGGAATAGAAGCCGGCGAACAGGTTGGCGGTGGTGAACAGGTTAGGCAGCAAATAAATGCCGCGATGCCGGACCTTGCGCCCTTCGGCGTCATGGCCTTCTTCAATGTGCTCATCGACAGGTAGCAGGCTTTCGGCGTCGGAGGGCTTGTTCGGCTCTTCGGGACGTTCGCTCATGTAGGGTACCTTGCAACAGGGTGGAATATGTTCGACACGGGCCTGCGAAACAGGTTCTGACGGCAGGCCACTGGTCTGCTTTATACCAGATGCCGGCTGCCTAAACGAAAAAACGCGGCCGAAGCCGCGTTTTTCATGTTGCGAGAAACTTAGTTCTTGGCTTTGTCGACGATCTTGTTCGCCGAGATCCAAGGCATCATCGAGCGCAGTTGCTCGCCGATGACTTCGATGCCGTGGGCAGCGTTGTTGCGGCGCTTGGCGGTCATCGATGGGTAGTTGGTGGCACCTTCGGAGATGAACATCTTCGCGTACTCGCCGTCCTGGATGCGCTTCAGAGCGTTGCGCATGGCCTTGCGGGATTCTTCGTTGATGACTTCTGGGCCGGTGACGTACTCACCGTACTCGGCGTTGTTCGAGATCGAGTAGTTCATGTTGGCGATGCCGCCTTCGTACATGAGGTCAACGATCAGCTTCAGCTCGTGCAGGCACTCGAAGTAAGCCATTTCTGGCGCGTAGCCCGCTTCGACCAGGGTTTCGAAGCCGGCTTTGACCAGCTCGACGGTACCGCCACACAGAACAGCCTGCTCACCGAACAGGTCGGTTTCAGTCTCGTCCTTGAAGGTGGTTTCGATGATGCCGGTACGGCCGCCACCGACGCCTGCAGCGTAGGACAGCGCAACGTTTTTGGCGTTGCCGGAAGCGTCCTGGTAGATAGCGATCAGGTCAGGGATGCCGCCGCCTTTGACGAACTCGGAACGCACGGTGTGGCCCGGGGCTTTCGGCGCGATCATGATCACGTCGAGGTCGGCACGCGGAACAACCTGGTTGTAGTGGATAGAGAAGCCGTGGGAGAAGGCCAGGGTGGCGCCTTTCTTGATGTTCGGCTCGATCTCGTTCTTGTACAGAGCGCCTTGGAACTCGTCCGGGGTCAGGATCATGACCAGGTCGGCAGCAGCGACAGCGGTAGCCACGTCGGCAACTTTCAGACCGTGGGCTTCGGCCTTGGCAACGGTGGCCGAGCCTTTACGCAGACCGACGGTAACGTCTACACCGGAGTCTTTCAGGTTGCACGCCTGGGCGTGGCCTTGGGAACCGTAACCGATGATGGCGACTTTCTTACCCTGGATGATGGAAAGGTCGCAGTCTTTATCGTAGAAAACTTTCATGAAAATACCCCTGGTTATATCTCGGCCCCTGCGGAGCCATCGCTAATTTTTGAATTTAGATGCTGAGCACTTTGTCGCCACGGGCAATGCCGGTGACGCCACTGCGCACGGTTTCGAGAATCGATGCGGTGCCGATGGCCTGGATGAAGCTGTCCAGTTTGTCGCTGGTGCCGCTCAGTTGCACGGTGTACACACTGGCGGTCACATCGACGATCTGGCCACGGAAGATATCCGTGGTGCGCTTGATTTCGGCGCGCTGGGCTCCGGTGGCCTTGACCTTGACCAGCATCAGTTCGCGCTCGATATGAGCACTTTCCGACAGGTCGACAAGCTTCACCACTTCGACGAGCTTGTTCAGGTTCTTGGTGATCTGCTCGATCACTTCGTCATGGCCAACGGTGGTCAGCGTCAGACGCGACAGGGTCGGGTCTTCGGTCGGCGCCACGGTCAGGCTTTCAATGTTGTAGTTACGCTGGGAGAACAGGCCAACGACGCGAGACAAGGCACCGGGTTCGTTTTCCAGCAGCAGGGAAATGATGTGCCGCATATCAGGTACGCTCCGTCTTGCTCAGCCACATGTCACGCATCGAGCCATCCTTGATCTGCATCGGATAGACGTGCTCGGTACGGTCAACCGCGATGTCGATGAACACCAGGCGGTCCTTCATCGCAAACGCCTCTTCCAGCTTCGGCTTGAGGTCCTTCAGGCTGGTGATGCGGATACCCACATGGCCATAGGCCTCGGCCAGCTTGATGAAGTCAGGCAGCGACTCGACATAGGAGTGCGAATGACGGCCGTTGTACGCCATGTCCTGCCACTGGCGGACCATGCCCAATACACCGTTGTTCAGGTTGACGATTTTTACCGGCAGGCCGTACTGCATGCAGGTAGACAGCTCCTGGATGTTCATCTGGATACTGCCTTCGCCAGTGACGCACGCCACGTCCTGATCCGGGAAGTTGAGCTTGACGCCCATGGCCGCCGGGAAACCGAAGCCCATGGTGCCCAGGCCACCGGAGTTGATCCAGCGGTTCGGCTTGTTGAAGCGGTAGTACTGCGCCGCGAACATCTGATGCTGGCCAACGTCGGAGGTGACGAAGGCATCGCCCTTGGTCACTTCGCACAGGGTTTCGATCACGGTCTGCGGCTTGATGACGCTGCCGTCCCCTTTGTTGTAAGGGAACAGGTCGCCATCGCCACGCCACTCGTCGATCTGCTTCCACCAGGCTTCTGCGGCGGCCTTGTCAGGCTGCTCGCCGATTTCCTTGAGGATGCCGAGCATCTCGTTCAAGACGCTGTCGACCGGGCCCACGATAGGCACGTCGGCCTTGATCATCTTCGAAATCGACGCCGGGTCGATGTCGATGTGGATGATCTTGGCATTCGGGCAGAACTTGGCCGGGCCGTTGACCACGCGGTCATCGAAGCGCGCGCCGACGGCGAAGATGACGTCGGCATTGTGCATGGCCATGTTGGCCGTGAAGCTGCCGTGCATGCCGAGCATGCCGACGAACTGACGGTCGGTACCCGGGTAGCTACCCAGACCCATGAGGGTATTGGTAACCGGCAGGTTCAGCGACTTGGCGATTTCGGTCAGGGCTTCGGAGCCACCGCCGAGGATCACGCCACCACCGGCATAGACGATGGGGCGCTTGGCAGCCAGCAGCATCTCGGCGGCCTTGCGGATCTGGCCGGAGTGGCCACGTACCGCCGGGCTGTAGGAGCGCAGCTTGACCTTCTTCGGATAGACGTACTCGAACTTCTCGGCCGGGTTGGTCATATCTTTTGGAATGTCGACCACGACCGGGCCGGGACGGCCGGATTGCGCCAGATAGAAGGCTTTTTTCAGAACTTCAGGGATCTCGGTGGCGTTCTTGATCATGAAGCTGTGCTTCACGATCGGCCGCGAGATACCGATCATGTCGGTTTCCTGGAAGGCATCGGTACCCACCATGGTGCTAGGCACCTGGCCGGAGAGGATGACCATCGGAATCGAATCCATGTAGGCGGTGGCAATGCCGGTGATGGCATTGGTCGCACCCGGGCCGGAGGTTACCAGCACCACACCGGCCTTGCCGGTGGCACGGGCGTAGCCGTCCGCCATATGGGTCGCAGCCTGTTCGTGACGAACCAGGATGTGTTCGACTTCCGGTTCCTTGAACAGGGCGTCGTAAACATGAAGAAGAGCACCGCCAGGGTACCCGTAGATGTGCTTAACGCCTTCGTCACGCAAGAAGCGGACGACCATCTCAGCGCCAGATAAAAGCTCCACGTTGTTCACCTCTAAAACGCCAGAATACCGTCCCTAGTGGACGGGTCTTAATAGGTTTACTGCCAAGCAGAGCACGAGCGAACGTCAGCACTGACTGAGCAAGTATTGGGAGCGCCCCAGAGTGTTGCGGGGTTTTCCCACCCAGCGCGAGGTAACGCGTTGCGGGGTGTTACAGGTCGGCGCGGGTGTGCGCCTCATGATCTGCTTAGCGGGTCTGCTTCTGGCAGTCCCTCTACAGCGGAAGTTGGATTCTTGTGATTTGGCGGCTACAAGTCAAGAAAAATTATTGCCAATTTTTCCTCAAGATGAATTCCTGCCACCACTAAAAAGGATAGCAGCAGCAGAATTAAGAAGATTTCCATAAAAAAGGGCCACAATCTGCGGCCCTTGAAGGAAAAAGAGAAGAAATCAGGCTCAAGCAGCGATCAATTGATCGAACTCTGCTAGCAGGCGCCGTAGCTCGCGACTCTGCTCCGGGCGATCGGTGAACACCGTTTCGGCCATTACCAGAATGCCCGACGCGTTAGGCAGCGGCTGGCCGAGCTCGATGATGATCTTCATGCGCGGCAGGAAGATCCATTGCAGCCACTGCTCCAGGCTCATGGTGTCGACCGCGAAGGGCACGGTACTGGCCAGCGCTTCATCGCTGGGCGGCTCATCGTCCCACCAGCCCTGCACCTTCAGTTCACGCTCGATCAGCAGCAGGTGGTCGGCGATGTCCAGAATGCGTTGCTCGATCATTACGAGTTCACCCGTGCCTTCTGCCGCGCCAGCGCCGCACCGGCACTGTCACCTTGCTTCTCGCGGGCCTGGGCGATGGTGTTCCACAGTTCGGCCTGCAGGTCAGGGCGGCCATTGGCATAGGTCAGGGCTCGGCGGGCCAACTGCTCGGCCTGCGCGGCATCACCCTGGGCCAGGCGCACCTGGGCCAGGCGGAACAGCACCTGCGGTTCGCGCGGCGCGATACGCTGGGCACGCTCCAGGCTCGACGAAGCACCATTGAAGTCGCCACTGCCCTGTTGTTGCTGGGCAGTGGTCAACAGCGCCAGCACTGGCCCGTCGAGCTGTTCATCGGCAGACAGCCCACCGGCTGCGGCAGTGCTACGCGGAATACCGGTCGGTGCGCTGCTGGCTTTCGCCGTGCTGTTCATCGACGCGATGTCGAACGGTTCGTCGGCAATCGGGTTGGGGTTGGTGGTCATCGGCCCGGTGGAGACCGGGCCAGGGGTAATCGGCATGGCGCTGATCGGTGCCGCCCCATTGGCGGCCGGGAACGTCTGGATGCCCGAGGCACCGGCACCCTGCGGAATCATCACGGTCACGCCGGAGTCCTCAGGCAGCGTTTGCGCGTGTGAGGTGCCGCTGTTCATGCCAGCCGCCGAGCGGTTGGCCGTTACGCGTTCACTGTTGGACACGCGCGTGCTCGAGTCGACCACCGGGATATTGCCACGCTGGACGCTGGAGCAACCCTGAAGCACAACCAACGCCGTCAAGGCAGGAAACAGCCACTTATTCACTTCACACCTCATCAATGCAGCTCGCGCTTAATTCATCCAGCCTTTGACCCAGTCCATGACCGATTCTGCCGGATTCTGCTCACCGCCACAGGTTGCCCCGGCGGGCGGTTCGCTGCCGCGAATATACGGCATCTGCACCGCTCCCGGACAGCTGCCATCAGAACCTTGCCCGCTGTACGGGTCGATCCAGGCTTGCACGATGTTGTCCGGCTGCGGCATGTCCAGCGGCAACGGGTCGGCCTTCTTCATGAAGCTGGTCCAGACCTGCAGGGCGCCAGTGGCACCGGTGAACGGCGTCTTGCCGTTATCGTCGCGGCCCATCCACACCACCGCCAGCAGGTCCTGGCTGAAGCCGGAGAACCAGCTGTCACGCGAGTCGTTGCTGGTACCGGTCTTGCCGGCCAGGGTGAGCGAACGCGGCAACACGTTGTACACCGAACGGCCGGTACCTTCGCGCATCACCCGTTGCATGGCGTTCTGTACCAAGTAGATGGAACCCGGGTCGAAGGTTTGCTGAATCTGGAACGGGTAGCGCTTGAGCGGTTCGCCCTCGGCGGTCAGCACGCTGCGGATACCGCGCATCGGCGTGTTGAAACCACCATTGGCAATCGTCTGGTACATGGTCGCGACCTGCATCGGCGACATGCCACCGGCCCCCAGCAGCATCGCCGGGAAGGCTGGCCAATCGACATTCACGCCCAGCCGACCAATGGTCTTGATCACATTGGGCACGCCCACTTCCAGGCCGAGCTTGGCCGTCGACAGGTTGTAGGAGTTGGCCAGGCCCTGGTACAGATAAATGGTGCCATGGGGCCGGCGGTCATAGTTCTGCGGGCGCCAAACCTGGCCGTTGGCCCCTTTGACCGAGAACGGCTCGTCCTGTATCCAACTGGTCAGGGTGTATTTGCTGGGCTGCTCCAGGGCGGTCAGGTACACCGCCGGCTTGACCAGTGAACCGATCGGCCGCACTGCGTCGATGGCCCGGTTGAAGCCGGCAAAGCCCGACAGACGGCTGCCGATCAGCGCTTGGACTTCCCCGGTTTCCGGGTTGGTCACGACCATCGCCGACTCGACCTCGTCAGCCCCCTTGCGCCCGGCCAGGCGCTTGAAGGTCTCGTTCATCGAGGTTTCGGCCTTCATCTGCAGGATCGGGTCGAAGCTGGTGAAGATACGCAGGCCTTCTTCGGTCAAGTCTTCGTCGCGGTAGTCCTGGCGCAACTGGCGCTTGACCAGGTCGAGGAACGCCGGGAACGAGCTGTCTGCCAGGCTGCCGCGCTTGGTCACGCCCAGCGGCATCTTCTTCGCCGCCTCGATCACGTCCTTGCTCGCCACGCCCTGCTCGGCCAGCAGGTCGAGCACCAGGTTACGACGGGCCAGGGCGCGGTCAGGATAACGCCGCGGGTTGTAGTAGGACGGCCCCTTGACCATGCCCACCAGCAAGGCGATCTGGTGCAGCTTGAGCTCTGACAGCGGTTGGCTGAAGAAGAACTGGCTGGCCAGGCCGAAGCCATGCACCGCACGCTGGCCGTCTTGGCCGACGAATACCTCGTTGAGGTAGGCCTCGAGGATCTCGCGCTTGTCGTAATGCAGCTCCAGCAGCACGGCCATCATCGCTTCAGTCAGCTTGCGACTGAGGCTGCGCTCGCTGGTGAGGTAGAAGTTCTTCACCAACTGCTGGGTCAGGGTACTGCCGCCCTGGCGCATGGCCCCGGACGAGGTGTTGACCCACACCGCACGGGCGATGGACTTGGGCGACACGCCAAAGTGGCTGTAGAAGTCGCGGTCCTCGGTTGCCACCAGGGTTTCGAGCAGGTACGGCGGCACCTGATCGATCTTGATCAGGATGCGGTCTTCGAGGTTTTTCGGGTAAATGCCGCCGATCATCAGCGGCTCCAGGCGTACCACATCGAGCTTGCCGTTGTTGGCGCCGGAAAGCCCGGCGACATAATCGCCAGAGAAGCGCACGCGCACGAACTGCGCCGGCTCCATCCCTTCGTAGAACTGGAAGCCACGGGTATTGAGGTCGACGGTATTACCGTTGACTGCCGCTGCGCCCGGGCCGTTGGCCGCGCTTTCACGGCGATAGCCAAGGGCGTCGAGTTCGGTGAGGAAGTCGTTCTTGCTCAGTTTTTGGCCGACGAACAGCTCCAACGGCCGGGCATACACCTTGGCCGGGATGGTCCAGCGCTTGCCGGAGAACTTTTCCTGGACGACAGCATCGAGGTAAACCGCGAAGCCGGCGATGATCACCAGGCCGACCAGGCTGAGCTTCAAAGCCCAGCCCAGCCAGGCGCGAGAGCGGCCGGTCGGGCGTTTCTGAGGGGTACGAGCGTTTCGAGTTCGAGTCATGGCGGCGGATTATACGCACTTTGTAAAGGCTGGGCAGGCGCCCCCGGCGGTATGCAGGGACGGCACCATTGACCATAATGGCGCATTCGAATTCCCTGCCCTCGGAAGGATTTCCCGTGAGCCAAGCTCTTATTACTGCGTTGCAGAACCCAGCCCTCTACCCTCACCCCGTGGATGGGTTCCAACTCATCGAGACGCATATCTCCTGGGTCCTGCTGACTGGCGACTACGCCTACAAGGTCAAGAAGCCAATGAACTTCGGCTTCCTCGACTTCACCCGCCTGGATCAGCGCGCGCATTTCTGTAACGAAGAATTGCGCCTGAACCAGCGCCTGACCGAAGACCTGTACCTTGAAGTGCTGCCGATCACCGGCAGTGCCGAAGCCCCGCAAATCGGCGGCGAGGGCGAGGCCATCGAGTACGCACTGAAGATGCGCCAGTTCCCCCAAGGGCAGATGCTCAGCACCTTGCAGGCCAACGGCGAGCTCAACGCCGAGCACATCGACCAGATGGCCCGGCAGGTTGCCGAATTCCACCTGCAGACGCCCAAGGTGCCGGCAGAGCAACCTTACGGCTCACCTGAAAGCGTGATGGCCCCGGTCGAGCAGAATTTCGAACAGATC
Source organism: Pseudomonas sp. SWRI77 (assembly GCF_014269105.1). NCBI lineage: Bacteria > Pseudomonadati > Pseudomonadota > Gammaproteobacteria > Pseudomonadales > Pseudomonadaceae > Pseudomonas > Pseudomonas sp. SWRI77. Next base: position 10,498 of record NZ_JABWRV010000001.1, read on the forward strand.
CGCCCATTCCTCACTGACAAGGCCGACCTGCAGCAACTGGACAACCTCCAGGCCTGGGCACGTAGCAGCTTCGAGCGGCTCCAAGGCCTGTTCGCGGCCCGCAAGGCCAATGGCTTCACCCGTGAATGCCACGGTGACATCCACCTGGGCAACGCCACCGTGATCAACGGCAAGGTGGTGATCTTCGACTGCATCGAGTTCAACGAACCGTTCCGCATGACCGACGTCTGGGCCGACACCGGCTTCCTGGCCATGGACTTGGAAGACCGCGGCCTCAAGTGCCTGGCCCGGCGCTTCGTCAGCCAGTACCTGGAACTGACCGGCGATTATGAAGGCCTGGAAGTGCTGAACTTCTACAAGGCCTACCGCGCCTTGGTGCGCGCCAAGGTGGCGCTGTTCAGCATGCCGGCCGATGCCGATGGCGTGCAACGCGCCACGACCCTGCGCACCTACCGCAACTACGCCAACCTGGCGGAAAGCTACAGCGCCATCCCTTCGCGGCTGTTGGCCATCACCCATGGCGTCTCGGCAGTGGGCAAGAGCCACGTGGCGATGCGCCTGGTCGAGGCCCTGGGCGCGATCCGCGTGCGCTCCGATGTCGAGCGCAAGCGCCTGTTCGGCGAACAGCAGCAAGCAAACGTCGGCCAGCTGACTGCCGGCATCTATGACCAGGATGCCAGTGCCGCCACCTACCAGCGCCTGCACGAGGTAGCGGAGACGGTATTGCGCGCGGGCTTCCCGGTCGTGCTGGATGCCACCTACCTCAAGCGTGAACAGCGCCAGGCGGCGGCAGATGTCGCCAACCAGACGGGCGTCCCCTTCTTGATCCTCGATTGCCACGCACCGGAGGCGGTCATTGCCAGCTGGCTGGCCCAGCGCCAAGCCGCAAACAGCGACCCGTCGGACGCCACCCTGGAGGTGGTCAAGGCGCAACAGGCCAGCCGTGATGCGTTGAGCGAGGAAGAACTGCTGGTCAGCAAGCGCGTCGACACCCAGGAAGGTGCCAGCATGGACCAGGTGATCGAACAGGTGCGTCAGCGCTTGCCGGGCCTGTAATCCTCGCAGGGCCCCTGTGGTAGCGGGTAAACCCGCCCCACTGGGGCCCTGCCACACCAAAAGAGGCGGCTACTGAAAGCCAGAGGCCCCGTATTCAGGGCTGCTCGTCGCCACAGATGGCAAAAAGCCGCGCATTTTCCAAGCCCCGCTACACTCCTCTCTGACCTGCTCGCGATTTATCCCCAAGACCCGTTCAGCCATCGCAAGGAGGCTCGATGAACGATGAATTGCAGCATCTGAAGAATCTTGGCAAGACCTCTGCGCAGTGGTTGCACGCAGCCGGTATCCACAGTGCGTCGGATTTGCGCCGCCTGGGCGCGGTGGGTGCGTACCAGGCGGTAAAAACGCGAGGGTTCCGGGCCTCTAAAGTGCTGTTGTACGCCATAGAAGGCGCGTTGCTGGACATGCACTGGAATGATTTGCCGATCGAACGAAAGGAAGCGCTCAATCAACAACTGGATGAAAAAAGACCTCCGCAAAAAAATTCAAAATAAACCTGTGCAGGGGATTGACTCCGAAATGAGAATCGTTATGATTATCACAACTGGTCGCGAGACTGGTTGGATAAACTGAAAGCCCCTGGTTCGGACTCTCAGATTATCTCCTCATCAGGCTAATCACGGTTATTGACCCGGCTTTTTGCCGGGTCTTTTTTTTGCCTGCCGTTTGGCCTTACTGACGCAGTTGAGCGCAATAGTCCTGCTCAGGCACCGCCGCCGTGAACCAGACATAGTCGGCCATACCCGCCTCGACCTCTTCCCCCACCTCGGCCAACAGCACGACCGCGCTGCGCCCCTGCGCCCCGAGGTCGGCCAGATGCAACGGCACCCCCAGGTCCTTGCGTACGTGGTAAGCGCCCGCCAACAGCAAGGCCGGCTGCGGTGCCGCCATCAAGCGTTCGGCCATGCGCCGGTCACGTTGCTGCTGGACCGCAAGCATGGCTGGCAACTGGCTTTGCGGTAGCAGGCCGCAGTGCCCGATACGCACCTGCTCAAGCAGCGCGGCCTTCACCCCTGGGGCATTGGAACGCGCGCCCGACAACGGCGCCGGCTGGCGATAGGTTTGGCGCATCTGCGCGGGCGAAAGGTTGGCGGCCAACAGCGCAATGTTGCCCTGCAAAGCGTGCGTCACAATAGGCCCGTACAGCTGCCAGTCCCAGCCATCCTCCCAGGCCAGTGCCTTGGGCAGGTCCGCAGGCAGCGTTTGCTGCGCCTCAAGTGTGTCGACCAGCGGCTGCTGCTCGGGCTGCAGCATCTCCAGCAGCAGGCTGCCCTGGGGGCGCTGAGCCTGCAGGGCGCGCAACAGCCACAACTGCAACGCATGATGATCGGGGTTGTCATGCTTCTCCCCTACCAGCACACGTGGCGCGTCGGCCAACTGCCTGACCAGTTGCTCAGGGCTGATGAGCCGGCCGCTGGCCAGGTCCGTGATTTGCCCAAGCTGGGCGTGGGCACGCCCTTCGGGGCTCTGCCAGCCCGGTAACGGCGGCAGGCTGGCCTGGCACCCCGCCAACGCCAGCACCAGGCACAGCGCAAGACCGGACAGCAACGGATGGCGCATCGGCAATGCCTCCTAACGCGTGATGATCAGCGGGTGGCCGCGCTCGGGGTGCGCCTGCACCAGCACATCGATGCCGAACACCGCCTTCAGTGCCCCCGGCGTCAACACCTCCTGGGGTGATGCAAGGGCATGGCAGCGGCCCTGTTCGAGCAGCAGGATACGATCACAGTAGCGTGCCGCCAGGTTCAGGTCATGCAGGATCACCAGCACCGCAGCGCCGCGATCAGCGAAACGCCGCACCGCTTGCAGGGTCGTGTGCTGGTGCAGCGGGTCGAGCATCGAGGTCGGTTCGTCAAGCAGCAGTGTAGTGCCCTGCTCACCTGGCCACAGCTGGGCCAGCACGCGGGCCAGGTGTACCCGTTGCCGCTCACCGCCCGACAATGCCAGGTAGCTGCGCCCCAGCAGGTGCCAGGCATCCGCCGCACGCAAGGCCGCTTCGACGATCTCGGCGTCGCGCAGCTGGCCGCTGCCATGGGGCATCCGCCCCATGGCCACCACCTCTTCGACCCTGAACGAAAAGCCCAGGCTGGACACCTGCGGCAGCACCGCCAGGCGCTGTGCCCGCGCCTGCCCGGCCCAGTCAGTCAATGGCCTGCCCTGTAGCGTCACTCGCCCCTGGCCGGGGGCCAGCTCGCCACACAACACCCCCAGCAGGCTGCTCTTGCCCGCGCCATTGGGGCCGAGCACACCCACGACCTGCCCCGGGGTCAGTTGCAGGTGGACGTCATGCAGCACTTCATTGCTGCCCCGCCGCAGGTGCAGGCCCTCGACTTGCAACATCAGCTACGCCCTCGAATCAGCAGGACCAGGAAAAACGGCGCACCGATAAGGGCGGTGACGATACCGATCGGCAGCTCGGCCGGCGCCAGCACCAGCCGCGCCACCAGGTCGGCGAACAGCATCAGCACACCCCCGGCCAGCAACGAGGCGGGCAACACCACCCGATGGTCGGGCCCTGCCAGCAATCGCACCAGGTGCGGCACCACCAGGCCAATGAAGCCGATCAGCCCTGCGGCGGCCACCGCCGCACCCACTCCCAACGCGGTACAGAACACCAATTCGCGCTTGAGCCGCTCCACCTCGATACCCAGGTGCCGCGCCTCCGATTCACCCAGCAGCAAGGCATTCAGCGCCCGCGCCCGACGCGGCAACCACAACGCCACGCCCCCGGCCACCATCAGCAGCGGCCACAACCGCTCGTAGCTGGCGCCATTGAGGCTGCCCAGGTTCCAGAAGGTCAAGGTGCGCAAGGTGGCATCATCGGCCAGGTAAGAGAACAAGCCCACCGCTGCGCCGCCCAATGCGGTCATCGCCACGCCGGCCAGCAACATCGTGGCGACATTGGTCTGGCCGTCACGCCGCCCCAGGCGATAGACCAGCGCGGTCACCCCCAGGCCACCGATAAAGGCACACAGCGACAACAGATAGGGCGCGAGCACATCGGGCATGCCGCCAAACCAGCTGCCACCGACGATGGCCACCGCAGCGCCCATCGCCGCCCCGGCAGCGACCCCCACCAGCCCCGGGTCGGCCAGCGGGTTGCGGAACAGCCCCTGCATGGCCACGCCGGACAGCGCCAGCACCGCCCCGACCGCCAGCCCCAGCAAGGTACGCGGCAGGCGGATCTGGCCGAGGATCATCTCGGCCTGCTGCAGGTCATCACCCGCCACGGGCAGCCCCAACAAACGCAGGCCCGCGCGCAAGGTATCGAACAGCGGCAGGCTGACCGGCCCCAGGGCCAGGGACAACCACACCGCCAACAGGCACAACAGGCTCAGGCAGACGATCAGTGTGCGTGGCTGAACGCGCTGCTTCATTGCGCGAAGCTGGCCTTGGCTGCTGGGTAGAAGGCCCCAGCCAGCGTGCGCAGGGTCGCCGGCAAGCGTGGCCCAAGGCCGCCCACCAGCAGCGTCGGGTCGAGTGACACCAGGCGCTGCTCACGCACCGCACGGGAGGCCGCCAGCGCCGGGTTCTCCTTGAGCAACGCCTGCAGCGCCTGCTCATCGGCCAACGCACGGTCGGAAAACACCACCACGTCCGGGTCCAGCGCTGCCAGCGCTTCGCTGGAGAAGTTCTTGTAGCCTTGGTGCTCCGCCAGGTTGCGCGCCCCGGCCTGTCGCAGCAGCCAATCGCCCGTGGTGCCTTGGCCAGCGATCAACGGCTTGGCACCGGCATGGCCAACCAGCAGCAACACGCCGGGCGCCTTCTGGCCCGCCTGGGCCTGCTTGACCTCGGCCTGCAGCGCATCCAGCTGCTGGCGATAGCCTGTTGCCAGCGCAGTGGCTTGTTGCTCTGCACCAAGCAATTGCCCCAGGTGCCTGAGGTTTTCATCGACCGCGTCGAGTTCGGCCTTGCCCGAGAACAGTTCAACCCGCACGCCCGCCTTGCGGATCTGCGCCAGCACCGGTGGCGGCCCCATCTCTTCGGTACCCACCAACACATCAGGACGCAGGCTCAGAACGCCTTCGGCGGACAACTGCCGCTGATAGCCGACACTCGGTAGCGCCTTCAGCGACTCGGGGTGTTGGCTGGTGGTATCGACGCCAACCAGGTGCGCTTCGCCGCCCAGCGCACTGACCCATTCGCTAAGCGCGCCACCAGCGCTGACCCAACGCTGCGGCAGTTCGGCAGCCAGGGCCTGGGTAGACAGCACTAAACCTGCGCACAGGGCGATCAGGGCGACGGGGCGGCGCATCATCGGATTTCCTTCTGAAGGCGGGCCGCGCGCCTTGTGGCGGGCGGCGGAACTGCGCACCATAGACGGCTGGGCGCAGCGAATGCGGGCAATTTGATAATTATTCGCATTGAAGCGTCAAGCCATCACGTGTTTCACGAGTCTTCCTTGCCATGCACTTGCTTTGTACTTCCAGCTCATTGGCCGAGGGCCACAGCCGCGCCTTCAGCGTAGACGGCGTCGACCTGTTCGGCGTCCGCCGCCAGGGCCAGGTGTACCTTTATCGCAACCGCTGCCCACACCGGGGCATCCCCCTGAACTGGGCAACCGATGCGTTTCTCGATGACAGCGCCAGCCTGATTCACTGCGCCCATCATGGCGCCTTGTTTCTTATAGAGAACGGCGAATGCGTGGCTGGGCCTTGCGAGGGCGAGGTGCTGCAGGCCCTGGGCTGCCACGAAGACAGCCAGGGCATCTGGCTCACGGGTTGAGCAACACGGGCAATGGGCGGTTGATGACAATGCGTTCGGCATCCAGATGGGTGCCGTAGGCCAGCACCTCGACCCCTTCAGCCACGGCGGCGCGCAATGCCTGGGCATAGGCCGCGTCGATTTCCTCGGCTGGGCGCACCGCTCCGACCCCGGTCAGGTTCACACAATAAAGCTGCACGGCACGAACACCATTGCGGGCCAACGTCGCCAGCTCGCGCAGGTGCTTGGCGCCGCGCTGGGTGACGGCATCGGGGAATGCCGCAACGTCAGTGTCGGGGTAGCCCAGGGTCACGCTCTTGACCTCGACATAGGCCGGGCCGCTGTCGAACTCCAGGCGAAAATCGATGCGGCTGCCCTCTTCGCCATAGGCCACTTCGCGCCTGAGCGCCGTGAACCCGGCCAGCTCGCTGATCACACCGGCCCGCAACGCCTCTTCAACCAGTGCGTTGGCGCGCCCGGTGTTCACGCAGGCCAGCCGCCCCTGTGGCGTTTCGCTGATTTCCCAGGTGCCGGGCAGCTTGCGCTTGGGGTCGTTGGAGCGGCTGAACCATACCTGCCCGCCTTCGCGCATGCAGTTGAGCATGGAACCGGTGTTGGGGCAGTGAATGGTCAACTGCTCGCCACTGGCCAGTTCGATGTCCGCCAGAAACCGTTTGTAGCGACGCAGCAGGCGCCCCTGCTCGAGTGGAGGGAAGAATGCCATCAGCCTTGCCAACTGCGCAGGCCGCGAGCGATACGCTGCACCGCCTGTTCCAGGCGCGGCAGGCTCTGGGTGTAGGCAAACCGCACGTGATGCCCTGCCAGGTGGCGGCCAAAGTCCAGCCCAGGGGTAAACGCCACGTGCTCGGTTTCGAGGAAGTGCCGGCAGAAGGCGAAGGCATCGCCGCCGAAGGCGCTGATGTCGGCATACAGATAGAAGGCCCCCTGGGGCTCCACGGCAATGCCGAAGCCCAGCTCGCGCAACGCCGGCAGCAGGTAGTCGCGACGGCGGGCGAACTCGGCACGGCGCGCTTCCAGAATCGCCAGGGTTTGCGGCTGGAAGCACGCCAGCGCAGCATGCTGGGCCATGCTCGGCGCACTGATGTACAGGTTTTGCGCGAGTTTCTCCAGGTCAGCCACCGCGCCAGGCGGCGCCACCAGCCAGCCCAAGCGCCAGCCGGTCATGCCGAAATACTTGGAAAAACTATTCAGCACAAAGGCTTCATCGTCCACTTCCAGCACACTGGGGGCATCCATACCGTAGGTCAGCCCGTGGTAGATCTCGTCCACCACCAGGTGGCCATGGCGTTCGCGGGTGGCGGCGGACAGGCTGGCCAGCTCGGCACGGTCCAGCACCGTTCCGGTCGGGTTGGCCGGCGAGGCGACCAGGGCGCCGACCGTGTCCTTGTCCCAGTAGCGCTCAACCAGGTCGGCTGTCAGTTGGTAATTGACCTCTGGCCCCACCGGCACCAACTGTGCGCCGCCTTCAACCAGGCGCAGGAAGTGGCGGTTGCAGGGGTAGCCCGGGTCGGCCAGCAACCAGTGCTTGCCGGGGTCGACCAACAGGCTGCTGGCCAGCAACAGCGCGCCAGAGCCGCCTGGGGTGATCAAAATGCGCTCGGGGTCGACACTCACCCCGTAACGCTGCCCATAGAAACCGGCGATCGCCTCACGCAGCGCCGGCAGGCCACGGGCGGCGGTATAGCGGGTGTGGCCCGCAGCCAATGCCGCCTGGCCGGCCTCGACGATGGGCGCAGCCGTGGTGAAGTCCGGTTCGCCGATTTCCAGGTGGATCACGTCGTGCCCGGCCGCCTGCAGCTCGTTGGCCCGCGCCAGCAGCGCCATGACGTGGAAGGGTTCGATGGCGCGGCTGCGCGCACTGTAGGGGTGGGCCATGACCTTCTCTCAATTGGGTCTAAACTGGAGATTCTACCTCTGCGCACTACCGAACGTGTGGCTCGCGCCGCTGTCAATTATCTGGATCGGGCGGGGTAGCGCACCCCTGATCTATCTGGTAAGTTCGGCGGCTAGCAGTCGCAGGGCCGGTAGTTGCCGGAGATGGAGCAGCCTGCGCATTGGATCAGATGAGTAAGAGGCGGTCTATTCATGTCCACCCTAGAAAAGCAAAAATCGAATCAATCTCTTCATGGCGTCGATCCTTACGAGGTAAAAAAGGGTGAGGAGTACATGGGTAAGCCCATGCGAGATCACTTCACCAAAGTCCTCAACGCCTGGAAACAAGACCTCATGGAGGGTGTCGATAAAACCGTCGACCACATGAAGGAAGAAGCGGCCAACTTCGCTGACCCTGCAGACCGTGCAAGCCAAGAAGAAGAGTTTGCACTGGAACTGCGTAGTCGGGATCGCGAGCGCAAGCTGATCAAGAAGATTGATAAAACCCTGCAGTTGATCCAGGACGAAGAATACGGCTGGTGTGAATCCTGCGGCATCGAGATCGGCCTGCGCCGTCTGGAAGCCCGCCCAACCGCCGACCTGTGCTTCGACTGCAAGGAAATCGCGGAGAAAAAGGAAAAAACCGTCGGCAAAGGCTGATCCTTTTCCCATCCGAACGGGGCGCATCTTGCGCCCCGTTTCATTTTCAGACGCACGACAGCCATGAACGACTCCAGCTACATCGGGCGCTTTGCCCCTACCCCCAGCGGTTTTCTGCACTTCGGCTCGCTGGTGGCCGCCCTCGCCTCCTGGCTCGATGCCCGCGCCGTCAATGGCCGCTGGCTGCTGCGCATGGAAGACACCGACCCGCCCCGGGAAATGCCCGGCGCCCGCGATGCCATCCTGCAGACCCTGGAGCGCTACGGGTTGGCGTGGGACGGCGAGGTGGTGTTCCAGAGCCAGCGCCACGATGCCTATGCAGCCGTGGTCGACCGCCTGTTCAACATGGGCCTGGCCTACGCCTGCACCTGTTCGCGCAAACAGCTCGAAGGCCACAACGGCATTTACCCGGGGTTGTGCCGTAACGCCGGGCATGCCCGCGAAGGTGCGGCGATCCGCCTGCGGGTGCCGGAGTTGATCTACCGGTTCAGCGACCGGGTGCAGGGCACGTTCGAGCAGCATCTGGGCCGCGAGGTAGGCGACTTCGTCATCCAGCGCCGTGACGGGTTGTACGCCTATCAGTTGGCCGTGGTGCTGGACGATGCCTGGCAAGGTGTTACCGATATCGTGCGCGGGGCCGACCTGCTGGACAACACACCGCGCCAGCTGTACCTGCAAGAGCTGCTGGGGTTCTCGCAGCCGCGCTACCTGCATATTCCGCTGATCGTGCAGCCGGATGGGCACAAGCTGGGCAAGTCGTACCGTTCGCCACCCCTGCAGGCGGAGCATGCTACACCGCTGCTGTTGCGGGCATTGCGGGCGTTGGGGCAGGAAGCAGACCCCGATTTGCTGTTGGCTACGCCGGCTGAAGTGTTGGCGATAGCCCGCCAGCAGTGGCGGCCGGAGGCGATTGCGCAGCGGACCACAGTGCCTGAAGCTGATTTGCGCTGAGCCTCGGATCTGACCGGCCAATGCGGTCAGTGTAGGAGCGGCCTTGTGTCGCGAAGGGCTGCAAAGCAGCCCCGGCAATAGGTGCGGCAGAGCTGAAATCCTGGGGCCGCTACGCGCCCCATCGCGACACAAGGCCGCTCCTACAGGAATCGCGTGATGCTAAACACCGCGCATCTCACCAAAATCAAAAGCCCAATACTTTCAAAACCTTGGCTAACGCAATGGATTCCCGCTAGCATCCCCCCCGCCATTTGCGCCAATAATAAGTCCAAGCCCGCAGCGCCCAACCATCGAGGCCAGCATGTACATCTATCGTTTGGTCCTGCTTCTGGTCGTGGGGATCTACCTGTTCTCCCCGGCCATCATGGACTGGTGGATCGAACCAACCGGTGCCTGGTACCGCCCCTACCTGCTCTGGCTGATCCTGATCGTCGTCACCTTCATCCTGCAGAGCCAACGAGATGCCGATGAGCTTTAGCCTGACCCAGATGATCCTGATCAGCGCCGCGTACCTGATGGTACTGTTCGGCGTGGCCTGGATCAGCGAGCGCGGGCTGATTCCCCGTTCGATCATTCGCCACCCGCTGACCTACACCCTGTCGCTGGGCGTGTATGCCAGTGCCTGGGCCTTCTATGGCTCGGTCGGCCTGGCCTACCAGTACGGTTATGGCTTCCTGGCCTGCTACCTGGGGGTTTCCGGGGCCTTCCTGCTGGCGCCGGTGCTGCTCTACCCGATCCTCAAGATCACCCGCACCTATCAGCTATCGTCCCTGGCCGACCTGCTGGCGTTTCGCTTTCGCAGCACTTGGGCCGGCGCGCTGACCACCGTCATCATGCTGATTGGCGTATTGCCGTTGCTGGCCCTGCAGATCCAGGCGGTGGCCGATTCGATCAGCATCCTTACCGGCGAGCCGGTCAAGGCCAGGGTGGCCTTCGCCTTTTGTGCACTGATCACCCTGTTCACCATCTTCTTCGGCTCGCGGCACATCGCCACGCGCGAGAAGCACGAAGGGCTGGTGTTTGCCATTGCCTTCGAGTCGGTGATCAAACTGCTGGCCCTGGGCGGTATCGGGCTGTATGCCTTGTACGGTGTGTTCGGCGGCCCGCACGAGCTTGAAGTGTGGCTGCTGCAGAACCAGACCGCCCTGGCCGCACTGCACACACCGCTGCAGGAAGGGCCATGGCGCACCCTGCTGCTGGTGTTCTTCGCCTCGGCCATCGTCATGCCGCACATGTACCACATGGCCTTTACCGAAAACCTCAACCCGCGCTCGCTGGTCAGTGCCAGCTGGGGCCTGCCGCTGTTCCTGTTGCTGATGAGCCTGGCCGTGCCGCTGGTGCTATGGGCCGGCCTGCGCCTGGGCGCCAGCACCAACCCCGAGTACTTCACGCTGGGCCTTGGCATTGCTGCCAACAACGAGGCGCTGGCGCTGCTGGCGTATATAGGCGGCCTGTCAGCGGCCAGCGGGTTGATCATCGTCACCACCCTCGCGCTGTCGGGCATGGCCCTCAACCACCTGGTGCTGCCGCTGTACCAGCCGCCGGCCGAAGGCAACATCTACCGCTGGCTGAAATGGACACGCCGCGCGCTGATCGTCGCCATCATCACCGCCGGTTTCATGTTCTACCTGACCCAGAACAACCATCAGAGCCTGGCCAACCTGGGCATCGTCGCGTTTGTCGCCACCTTGCAGTTCCTGCCGGGCGTGCTGTCGGTACTGTATTGGCCGACCGCCAACCGCCGCGGCTTCATCGCCGGCTTGCTGGCCGGCACCCTGGTGTGGATGGTGACCATGCTGCTGCCGCTGTTGGGCAACCTGCAGGGCTTCTACATCCCGTTGCTGGACATGATCTATGTGCTCGACGACACCAGCTGGCACATGGCGGCCATCGCCTCGCTGGCGGCCAACGTCTTGCTGTTTACGCTGATCTCGCTGTTCACCAACGCCAGCAGCGAAGAGGTCAGCGCCGCCGAAGCGTGCGCGGTGGACAACGTGCGGCGCCCGCAGCGCCGTGAGCTGCATGCCGCCTCGCCGCAGGAGTTTGCCACCCAACTGGCCAAGCCATTGGGCGCCAAGGCCGCGCAGAAAGAAGTGGAACAAGCACTGCGCGACCTCTACCTGCCATTCGACGAGCGCCGCCCCTACGCGTTGCGCCGCCTGCGCGACCGCATCGAGGCCAACCTCTCGGGCCTGATGGGCCCGAGCGTGGCCCAGGACATGGTCGAGACCTTCCTGCCCTACAAGTCCGGCAACGAAAACTACGTCACCGAAGACATCCACTTCATCGAAAGCCGCCTGGAAGACTATCACTCACGCCTGACCGGCCTTGCCGCCGAGCTCGACGCCTTGCGCCGCTACCACCGCCAGACGCTGCAGGAACTGCCCATGGGCGTGTGCTCCCTGGCCAAGGACCAAGAGATCCTGATGTGGAACAAGGCCATGGAAGAGCTCACCGGCATCGCTGCCAAGCACGTGGTCGGGTCGCGCCTGGTGACCATCGGCGAACCGTGGCGCGGCCTGCTGCAAGGCTTCATCGACCTGCCCGACGAACACTTGCACAAGCAACGCCTGGCCCTCGACGGCCAGCCCCGTTGGCTGAACCTGCACAAGGCCGCCATCGACGAGCCACTGGCACCGGGTAACAGCGGCCTGGTGCTGCTGGTCGAAGACCTGACCGAAACCCAGGCCCTGGAAGACAAGCTGGTGCACTCCGAGCGCCTGGCCAGCATCGGCCGCCTGGCGGCGGGCGTGGCCCACGAAATCGGCAACCCGATCACCGGCATCGCCTGCCTGGCGCAGAACCTGCGCGAGGAACGCGAGGGCGATGGCGAGATCACCGAGCTGTCGAGCCAGATTCTGGAGCAGACCAAACGGGTATCGCGCATTGTCCAGTCGTTGATGAGCTTCGCCCATGCCGGTGGCAGCCACCAGAACAGCGAAGAGCCGGTGTGCCTGGCCGAAGTGGCGCAGGATGCCATCGGCCTGCTGGCGTTGAACCGGCGCAACTTCGAAGTCCAGTTCTTCAACCTCTGCGACCCGGAACACTGGGCCGAAGGGGACCCCCAGCGCCTGGCCCAGGTGCTGATCAACCTGCTCTCCAATGCCCGCGACGCGTCGCCGCCCGGCAGTGCCGTGCGCGTGCGCAGCGAAATCAGCGAACACACCGTCGACCTGATCGTCGAAGACGAGGGCAGTGGCATCCCGAAGAACATCATGGACCGCCTGTTCGAACCCTTCTTCACCACCAAGGACCCGGGCGAAGGAACCGGACTGGGGCTCGCTCTGGTCTATTCCATCGTGGAAGAGCATTATGGGCAAATCACCATCGACAGCCCTGCCGATATCGAACGGCAACGTGGCACCCGGATCCGCGTGACCCTGCCCCGGCATGTCGTAGCGACGTCCCCTGAAATTCGAGACCGTCGAGAGAATTGAATCAATGCCGCATATTCTGATCGTCGAAGACGAAACCATCATCCGCTCGGCCTTGCGTCGCCTGCTCGAGCGGAACCAGTACCAAGTCAGCGAAGCCGGCTCGGTGCAGGAAGCCCAGGAACGCTTCAGCATTGCCACCTTCGACCTGATCGTCAGCGACCTGCGCCTGCCGGGCGCACCTGGCACCGAGCTGATCAAGCTCGGCCAGGGCACCCCGGTACTGATCATGACCAGTTACGCCAGCCTGCGCTCGGCGGTGGATTCGATGAAAATGGGCGCGGTGGACTACATCGCCAAGCCCTTCGACCACGACGAGATGCTACAAGCTGTGGCGCGCATCCTCCGTGACCGGCCAAGCGCGCCCGCTGCCGCACCGGCTACCGAGCCGCGCAGCAACGGCAAGGCCGCCGCTGCCGACAAGGGCAGCAATGCCTCGGCCAACGGCGAAATTGGCATCATCGGCTCGTGCCCGCCGATGCAGGACATGTACAGCAAGATCCGCAAGGTGGCGCCGACCGATTCCAATGTCCTGATCCAGGGCGAATCGGGCACCGGCAAGGAGCTGGTCGCCCGCGCCCTGCACAACCTGTCGCGGCGGGCCAAGGCACCGATGATCTCGGTGAACTGCGCGGCCATCCCCGAGACCCTGATCGAGTCCGAGTTGTTCGGCCACGAAAAAGGCGCCTTCACCGGCGCCAGCGCAGGGCGCGCTGGGCTGGTTGAAGCGGCGGACGGCGGCACCTTGTTCCTCGATGAGATCGGCGAATTGCCACTGGAAGCACAGGCTCGCCTGCTGCGCGTGCTGCAGGAAGGCGAAATCCGCCGGGTCGGCTCGGTGCAGTCGCAAAAGGTCGATGTGCGCCTGATTGCCGCGACTCACCGCGACCTGAAAAACCTGGCCAAGGCCGGCCAGTTCCGTGAAGACCTTTATTACCGCCTGCACGTGATCGCCCTGAAACTGCCCGCCCTGCGTGAGCGCGGCAGCGACGTCAACGAGATTGCCAGCGCCTTCCTGGCCCGCCAGAGCGCACGCATCGGCCGTGATGACCTGCACTTCTCTGCCGACGCCGAACAGGCCATTCGTCATTACAGCTGGCCGGGTAACGTGCGTGAGCTGGAAAACGCCGTCGAGCGCGCGGTGATTCTCAGCGAGAGCGCAGAAATTTCCGCCGACCTGCTGGGCATCGACATCGAGCTGAGCGACCTGGAAGACGACGACCTGCTCGACAACGCCCTGGGCGGCGCCAGCGCTGGCAATGCCAGCCATGAGCCGACCGAGGACCTGTCACTGGAGGACTACTTCCAGCACTTCGTCCTGGAGCACCAGGACCACATGACCGAGACAGAGCTTGCCCGCAAGCTTGGCGTCAGCCGCAAATGCCTGTGGGAACGCCGTCAGCGCCTGGGCATCCCGCGGCGCAAGAGTAACGCTACCAGCGAGTAATTCAACCTGCCCAGTGTTCGCCGCAGCAAGTGCGGCGCCTGGGAGATCGAGCGCCGCCCGCGCGGCGCTCGATCGCATAGGCGCTGAACAGGTTGTGGCGAACACACTTGGCCTTGGGCACACCCCAGGTAACACATCAGTTACCGCAAAAATCTGTTACCCAACCTTTCAGACGTAACAGTTGCCGAGGTGTACGGTAACGAAACCCCGCCATTTTCCGCCCACCAGAATCCTGCAAAAACCTGCAAACCCTTGATTTCATTGGGTTTCGAAAAGTTGGCACGGCACCTGCTATATGCTTAGTACAAAAACAATAACAAGCACTGCAACTCATAATAAGAACAAGACGAAACGGCTCACGCACAATAAAAACAAGACGGCGGAGGCGCAGCTAACTGATTCTTTTGGAGAGGATGCGTGTTTGGGGCTTGCCCCACGACCAGGCAGAGAACAACAAAAACTGCACTAAAAAGCAGCGCCTGAACTGGTTGGATCGACAGATCAACGTGACATCAGCGGCCAAAGCAATCCGTTTGCTCTTTACCCCTGGATTAGGGGTCGTCCACAAGCTTTGCGATTTGTGGGCAGGGCACTCAACAAAAACAAAAAGCCCAGCAAAAAAATAATAAGAGCACGCAACGACTTCTTGGGGAGCTTAAGCTCCCCTTGTCGTTTCTCCCTTCTGGCAGTCATCCTGCTACCCGCCTACACCATTCCTTGAGTAAATGCTAGAATCCCCGCCCATCATGCGGCCATTCTCCTATTCTTGGCCGAACATTCCTTCAAACAGTGCATCCCATGCTGAAGAAGCTGTTCCAGTCGTTCCGCCCTCCCGTACCGGGCCAGCACCACAGGCGCACCACGCCCGAGGTGATCAACAAGAGCCAACACTCGCTGCAACGCCACCAGTTCAGCCGCCACGCGGTGAACATCGTCGAGCGCCTGCAGAGTGCGGGCTACCAGGCTTACCTGGTCGGTGGCTGTGTCCGCGACCTGATGCTGGGCATCACGCCCAAAGACTTCGACGTCGCCACCAGCGCCACGCCCGAACAGGTCCGTGCCGAGTTCCGTAACGCGCGCATCATTGGTCGCCGCTTCAAGCTGGTCCACGTGCATTTCGGCCGTGAAATCATCGAAGTCGCCACCTTCCGCGCCCACCACTCGGAAGACGACCAAGGTGATAACCACCGTTCGTCGCACAATGCCAGTGGCCGCATCCTGCGTGACAACGTGTACGGCACCCTGGAAGAAGACGCGCAACGCCGCGACTTCACCATCAATGCCCTCTACTACGACCCCGTCAGCGAGCGCATCCTCGATTACGCCAACGGCGTGCACGATGTGCGCAACCGCCTGTTGCGCCTGATCGGTGACCCGACCCACCGCTACCAGGAAGACCCGGTGCGCATGCTGCGTGCCGTGCGTTTCGCCGCCAAGCTCGACTTCGGCATCGAGAAGCACACGGTGCAGCCGATCCGCGAGTTGGCCCCGCTGCTGCGCGAGATACCGCCTGCGCGCCTGTTCGAGGAAAGCCTGAAGCTGTTCCTCTCGGGCCAAGGTGCGATGGCCTTCGAAATGCTGGTCGACCTGCAGCTGTTCGAGCCGTTGTTCCCGGCCAGCGCGCAAGCCCTGGACGAACGCCCGAGCTACACCCACACCTTGATCAGCCAGGCGCTGACCAACACCGATCTGCGCGTCAAACAGGGCAAACCGGTCACGCCGGCCTTCCTCTTCGCCGCGCTGCTGTGGCCCGCCCTGCCGGCCCGTGTGCTGCACCTGCAAAACCAGGGTGTGCCACCGATCCCAGCCATGAACGGTGCGGCCCACGACCTGATCGCCGAACAGTGCGCACGCATTGCTATCCCGAAGCGGTTCACCCTGCCGATCCGCGAGATCTGGGACATGCAGGAACGCCTGCCACGTCGCAGCGGCAAGCGCGCCGACCAACTGCTGGACAACCCGCGCTTCCGTGCCGGTTACGACTTCCTGCTGCTGCGTGAAAGCGCTGGCGAGGAAACCGATGACCTCGGCCAATGGTGGACTGACTACCAAGATGCCAACGACAGCCAGCGCCGCGACATGATCCGTGAGCTGGGCAGCCGCGACGAAGGTACCGGCGCCGGCCCGCGCAAGCGCAAACGCAGCCCCAGCAAGCGTAAACGCGGTGGCGACGAGGCGTTCGAGTGACAACGCGCGCCT
This sequence comes from Pseudomonas sp. SWRI77, assembly GCF_014269105.1. Classification (NCBI taxonomy): domain Bacteria; kingdom Pseudomonadati; phylum Pseudomonadota; class Gammaproteobacteria; order Pseudomonadales; family Pseudomonadaceae; genus Pseudomonas; species Pseudomonas sp. SWRI77. The sequence goes on from NZ_JABWRV010000001.1 coordinate 26,842, forward strand.
ACATCGGCCTGGGCAGCAACCTGGACGCGCCTGCAGAACAACTGCAGAACGCCTTCCAGGCGCTGGGCCAGGCCGAAGGCACCCGCCTGGTGGCGGCCTCGGGCCTGTTCACCAGCGACTCGCTGCTGCCTGGCCAGCCGCGCTACACCAACGCCGTGGCGGCGCTCGACACCTCGCTCGAGCCATTGGCCCTGCTCGACGCCCTGCAGGCCATCGAAAATGACCAGGGCCGCGTGCGCAAGGAGCGTTGGGGCCCTCGCACGCTCGACCTGGATATCCTGCTGTTTGGCGACCAGCTGATCGACGTGCCGCGCCTGCAGGTACCGCATTACCACATGCACGCCCGCGCCTTCGTGCTGTACCCCCTGGCCGAACTGGTGCCAGACGGCTTCTGCCTGCCCGATGGCCGCGAACTCGCCGAGCTCATCAGCGCCTGCCCGTTCGTCGGTCTCGAGCGCCTGTAATTCGGGCGCTCCAGGCGACGGTAACGCCAGTAACACCCTGTTCGTAACAATGCGGTAACAGGGTGATTGACTTCCCCCACCTCGCTCACGACTATAGGCGTCCCGTGTGGCACCCCTGTGCCGCATACCCGTATTTAGGCCCGGACGGACCTGCGAACATCACGCGCGATGATGTGCCGCTCCGGAAGATGACTACACGCGTTGTATGCAGTCGTTTTAACAGCGCCTGAACGAGGATTTTCCTACATGCCTGAAGTAACCCTGACCACCCTGCATGGCCTCAAGGCCAAGGGTGAAAAAATCACCATGCTGACCTGCTACGACGCGACCTTCGCCAAGGCCGCCAGCCAGGCCGGTGTCGAAGTGTTGCTGGTGGGCGACTCGCTGGGGATGGTCCTGCAAGGCCACGACAGCACACTGCCTGTGACCACGGCGGAAATGGCCTACCACACTGCCTGCGTCAAGCGTGGCAACGATGGCGCGCTGATTCTGGCCGACCTGCCGTTCATGGCGCACGCCACCCCCGAGCAGGCCTTCGCCAACTGCGCCACGCTGATGCAGGCCGGCGCCCACATGATCAAGCTCGAAGGCGCCGCCTGGCTGGCCGAGACCGTTCGCCTGCTGGCCGAGCGCGGTGTACCGGTGTGTGCGCACATGGGCCTGACGCCACAGACCGTCAACGTGCTGGGCGGTTACAAGGTGCAGGGCCGCCAGGAAGCCCAGGCGCGGCAGATGCGTGCCGACGCCATTGCCTTGGAACAGGCCGGCGCGGCCATGCTGCTGCTCGAATGCGTGCCTAGTGAACTGGCAGCGGAAATCACCCAGGCGGTGAGCATTCCGGTGATCGGCATCGGCGCCGGCAGCGCCACCGATGGCCAGGTGCTGGTACTGCACGACATGCTCGGCCTGTCGCTGAGTGGCCGGGTACCGAAGTTCGTGAAGAACTTCATGGCCGGCCAGCCGGACATCGACAGCGCCCTCGCCGCCTACGTGAAGGCGGTCAAGGACGTCAGCTTCCCCGCCAGCGAACATGGGTTCAGCGCATGAACACTGTCAAGACCGTCCGTGAACTGCGCGCCGCCGTTGGCCGCGCCCGCGGCGAAGGCAAGCGCATCGCGTTCGTGCCGACCATGGGCAACCTGCACAGCGGCCATGCCGCCCTGGTGACCAAGGCCGCCCAGCGAGCCGATTTCGTGGTTGCCAGCATCTTCGTCAACCCGCTGCAGTTCGGCGTCAATGAAGACCTCGACGCCTACCCGCGTACCCTGGCTGCCGACCAGGAGCGCTTGCTCCAGGCCGGCTGCAACCTGCTGTTTGCCCCGACTGTCGACGAGATGTACCCCGACGGCATGAGCGTGCAAACCCGGGTAAGCGTGCCCCAGCTCTCCGAAGGCCTGTGCGGCGCCAGCCGGCCAGGGCATTTCGAGGGTGTGGCGACGGTGGTCAGCAAGCTGTTCAACATGGTCCAGCCGGACCTCGCCGTGTTCGGCGAGAAGGACTTCCAGCAGTTGGCCGTGATCCGCGCCATGGTGCGCGACCTGAACATGCCCATCCAGATCATCGGTGAGCCTACCGTGCGCGCCGAGGACGGCCTGGCGCTGTCGTCGCGCAATGGTTACCTCACGCCCGAGCAACGTGTTACCGCGCCTGCGCTGTACCGCACCCTGCAGCACATCGGGGCGGCGCTTGGCCGTGGCCAGCGTGATTTTGCGGCACTGACCGCAGAAGGGCTGGCGCAACTGACCGCTGCGGGGTTGCGCCCGGACTACCTGGAAATTCGCCATGCCGTGAGCCTGCGCCCGGCGCTGATCGATGATCGGGACCTGGTGGTGATCGCGGCGGCTTACCTGGGTAACACCCGGTTGATCGACAACCTGTACCTGCACGTGGAAGACAAGACCGCCTGATCACGCGGTTTTCCGGGGGCGTTTTGCGCCCCTTTCGCGGCGCAAGGCCGCCCCCGCAACACACCGTGCAGATGCCCCGCGATATCCCGTCACGCCCCCCATTCCCCCCGCGCCGCCAATGCCTATAATGACTGCCTGCAACTGACAGCCAAGGCCAATGTCCAAGGCCTCACAACGCACCAAGGAACCCTCCGCAATGGCGTATTACCGTACACCCCATGATGTGACGGCCCTGCCCGCATGGCAGGCGCTCCAGCAACACCGCGACGCCATGCAAGACTTCAGCATGCGTGACGCCTTCGCCGCCGACCCCAAGCGCTTTGACCAGTTCTCGCTGAGCTGCTGCGGCTTGTTTCTCGACTACTCGAAGAACCTGATCAACGAACAAAGCCGTGACCTGCTGGTGAACCTGGCCAAAGAAGTCGGCCTGCAAGATGCCATCAAGTCGATGTTCAACGGCGAGATCATCAACGCCTCCGAAGGCCGCCCGGTGTTGCACACCGCCCTGCGCCGCCCGGTCGGCGACAAGCTCAGCGTCAACGGCGTCAACGTGATGCCCGAAGTGCACAAGGTGCTCAACCAGATCACTGAACTGGTGGGGCGCATCCACGACGGCCTGTGGCGCGGTTACAGCGAAAAACCGATCACCGACGTGGTCAACATCGGCATCGGTGGCTCGTTCCTCGGCCCCGAGCTGGTCTCCGAGGCACTGCTGCCCTACGCGCAACGTGGCGTGCGCTGCCACTACCTGGCGAACATCGATGGCAGCGAGTTCCACGAACTGTCGGCCAACCTGCGCGCCGAAACCACCCTGTTCATCGTTTCGTCGAAGTCGTTCAACACCCTCGAGACGCTGAAGAACGCCATGGCCGCGCGTACCTGGTACCTGGCCCAGGGCGGTTCGGAAGCCGAGCTGTATCGCCACTTCATCGCTGTTTCCAGCAACAAGGCCGCCGCCGTGGCCTTCGGCATTCGTGAAGAAAACATCTTCCCGATGTGGGACTGGGTGGGTGGGCGCTATTCGCTGTGGTCGGCCATCGGCCTGCCGATCGCCCTGGCCATCGGCACCGCCAACTTCAAGGAGCTGCTGTCTGGCGCCTACACCATGGACCAGCACTTCCAGACCGCGCCGTTCGAACAGAACATGCCAGTGCTGCTGGCCCTGCTGGGCGTGTGGTATGGCAACTTCTGGGGCGCGCGCAGCCATGCGATCCTGCCGTATGACCACTACCTGCGTAACATCACCAAGCACCTGCAACAGCTGGACATGGAGTCCAATGGCAAGCGCGTGCTGCAGGACGGCACACCGGTGAACACCGACACCGGCCCGGTAATCTGGGGTGGCGTTGGCTGCAACGGCCAGCATGCCTACCACCAGTTGCTGCACCAAGGCACCCAGCTGATTCCGGCCGACTTCATCGTGCCGGTGGTGAGCTTCAACCCGGTTGCCGACCACCACCAGTGGCTGTACGCCAACTGCCTGTCGCAGAGCCAGGCGCTGATGCTCGGCAAGACCCGTGACGAAGCCGAGACCGAACTGCGCGGCAAAGGCCTGAACGAAGCAGACATCGAGAAGCTGGCACCACACAAGGTGATCCCGGGCAACCGCCCGAGCAACACCCTGGTGGTCGAGCGCATCAGCCCGCGTCGCCTGGGCGCACTGGTGGCGATGTATGAGCACAAGGTCTTCGTGCAGAGCGTGATCTGGGGCATCAATGCCTTCGACCAGTGGGGCGTGGAGCTGGGCAAAGAGCTGGGCAAGGGTGTCTACCAGCGCCTTGTAGGCAGCCTGGAAGACAGCGCCGAAGACGGTTCGACCCAGGGCCTGATCAACTACTTCCGCGGCCGTCACCGCGGTTGATGCCAGCGGGGCCACCCGCCAGCTGAAATGACAGAAGGGCTCACCGCCAAGGTGGGCCCTTCGTCTTTCATGCCCAGGCGAACCCAGCCTGGCTACACTTGTCCATCGAATAGCCGTTGCAGTCCATCGCCCCGACAAGAGCAGGACAACCGCCATGTTCGATATACGCGACTACCCCCAGGCCCTGGCCGTCAGCCAATCGGCCGCCCTCACTGACGAAGAGTACCGCCGCCTCTACCAGCAATCGGTCGACGACCCCGATACGTTCTGGGCCGAGCAGGCCAAGCGCCTGGACTGGGTCAAGCCCTGGTCGAGCGTGCAGCAATGCGACCTGAAAACCGGCAAGGCCCGTTGGTTCGACGGCGGCCAGCTGAACGTCAGTTACAACTGCATCGACCGCCACCTGGCCACGCGCGGCGAACAGACCGCCTTGCTCTGGGAAGGCGACGACCCTGAAGACGCCAAGGCCATCAGCTACCGCGAATTGCACCGCCAGGTCTGCCGCCTGGCCAATGCCCTGAAAGCGCGTGGGGTGAAAAAGGGCGACCGGGTCTGCATCTACATGCCAATGATCCCTGAAGCGGCCTTTGCCATGCTCGCCTGCACGCGGCTGGGCGCTGTGCACTCGGTGGTGTTTGGGGGCTTTTCGCCCGATGCCCTGCGCGACCGCATCCTCGATGCCGATTGCCGCACCGTGATCACCGCCGATGAAGGCGTGCGCGGGGGCAAGCGCATCCCGCTGAAGCTGAACGTCGACAAGGCACTGGCCAACTGCCCCGATGTCAGCAGCGTATTCGTCGTGCGCCGCACCGGTGGCGACATCGCCTGGGATGAACGCCGCGACCTCTGGTATCACCAGGCAACCGAGCAGGCGGGTGACGACTGCCCGCCCGAACCCATGGGCGCAGAAGACCCGCTGTTCATCCTCTACACCTCTGGCAGCACCGGCAAACCCAAAGGCGTGTTGCATACCACCGCAGGCTACCTGCTGCAGGCCACACTCACTTTCAAGGTGGTGTTCGACTACCGCGAGGGTGAGGTGTTCTGGTGCACGGCGGACGTGGGCTGGGTCACCGGCCACAGCTACATCGTCTATGGCCCGCTGGCCAATGGTGCGATTTCGCTGATGTTCGAAGGCGTGCCCAATTACCCGGACACATCGCGCTTCTGGCAGGTGGTGGACAAGCACCAGGTGAACATCTTCTACACCGCGCCCACGGCCTTGCGCGCCCTCATGCGCGAAGGCTCCGGCCCGCTGCAGAGCACCTCGCGCCAGAGCCTGCGCCTGCTCGGCAGTGTTGGCGAGCCGATCAACCCGGAAGCGTGGGAATGGTATTTCGAAGAAGTCGGGCGCAAGCGCTGCCCGATCGTCGATACCTGGTGGCAGACTGAAACCGGCGGCATCATGCTCACCCCGTTGCCCAGCACGCAGCGGCTCAAGCCCGGCTGCGCCAGCCAGCCCATGTTCGGTGTGCAGCCAGTGCTGCTGGACGAAAAAGGCGCACTCATCGAAGGCCCCGGCGCCGGCCTGCTGGCCATCAAGGCCAGTTGGCCCGGGCAGATTCGCAGCGTCTATGGCGACCATCAGCGCATGGTCGAAACCTACTTCAAGCCCCTGCCCGGCTACTACTTCACCGGTGACGGCGCACGCCGCGATGCCGATGGCGACTACTGGATAACCGGGCGCATCGACGACGTTATCAACGTGTCCGGCCACCGCATCGGCACGGCCGAGGTGGAAAGCGCGCTGGTCCTGCACGACAGCGTCGCCGAAGCGGCAGTGGTCGGCTACCCCCATGACCTCAAGGGCCAGGGGGTGTACGCCTTTGTCACGACCATGAACGGCGTGGACCCGGACGACGCGCTCAAGGCCGAACTGCTGGCCTTGGTCAGCAAGGAAATCGGCAGCTTCGCCAAACCGGAACTGATCCAATGGGCGCCGGCGCTGCCCAAAACCCGCTCGGGCAAGATCATGCGGCGTATACTGCGCAAGATCGCCTGCAACGAGCTGGAAAACCTCGGCGATACCTCGACCCTGGCCGACCCGAGCGTGGTCCAGGGCTTGATCGACAAACGCCTCAACCAATAGCCGGCGGCACATGTTCATGACCGCCCTGAACGACAGGTCGCCATGGAAGCCCTTCGCCGCCGCATCGAAACCCAGGTCATGAGCCTCACCGGGCTGGCCCTCGGCCAGCTCGACCTGGAATCGCCCAAGGGCGACCCTGGCCTGTTTGGCCCGCAAAGCATCAGTTGGCAGGTACACGGTGACTTCCCGAGCATGCTGGTCGGCGGCATCAGTGCCCTCATGCTGCAACTGCTGCACCCTCTGGCCCTGGCCGGGGTGTGGGACCACTCGAACTTTCGCCAGGACCTGCTCGGCCGTTTGCGCCGCACCAGCCAGTTCATTTCCGGCACCACCTTTGGCTCGACCCGCGACGCCGACTGGCTGATCGAAAAGGTCCGCACCATTCACCTGCAAGTCACCGGTACCGCGCCGGATGGCCGCCCCTATGCGGCCAGCGACCCGGGCTTGCTGACCTGGGTGCACGTCGCCGAGGTGAGCAGTTTCCTCGCCGCCCACCTGCGTTACCGCAACCCGCACCTGCCGCGTGCCGAGCAGGATGCCTACTACAACGAGATTGCCCTGATCGCCGAACGCCTTGGCGCCCGTGATGTACCGCGCTCCTGCCAGCAAGTCGAAGACTACCTGCGGCAGATGCGCCCGCAGTTGCAGAGCGATGCGCGCAGCTTCGAGGTGGTCGACATCCTGCTTGCCGCACCGGCCCCCAGCCGCCTGGCGCAACCTGTCGGCAAGCTGATGCTGAACGCGGGCATCGACCTGCTGCCCGATTGGGCCCAGGCCATGCTGGGCCTGCAACAAGGCCCCTTGCAGCGCCGCATGATCCGCCTTGGCCTGCAACGCACGGCGCCGGTACTGCGCTGGGCCATGCGCGACGGCTCGGCGCATCGGGCAAAGCGCCGCATGGGCATCGAATGAGGCGAAATGGTCGCCTCAGCGGAACTGATTTAACGTGCCATACTCCAAGCACTCCTGCTTAGACAGACGAAGCGACACATGTACAAAGGATTGACTCGCGCCCTCGGCGCCATGCTGGCCCTCGTAGCCCTCTATAGCCTGCTCGGCTTTCTCATTCTTCCCGGTGTCGCCCTGCGCATCGCCAACCAGCAGTTGGCGCACTATGCCAGCGTGCCGGCGCACCTGCAGCGCATCGAGCTGAACCCCTTCAGCCTCGAACTGACGCTATGGGGCTTGCAGATCGGCGAGCCTGGCAAGGAACAAGTCGGTTTCGAGCGGCTGTACGCCAACCTCTCGCTCGACAGCCTGTGGAGCGGTGCCCTGCACCTGACCGCGGTGGAACTCGACAAACCGCGCAACGAAGTGCTGTTTGCCAAGGACGGGACGCTCAACCTCACCCAGTTGTTCAAGTTGCCCGCCAGTGAGGCCAAGCCGGACCAGCCGCCCAGCGACCCGTTCCCGCTTCGCATCGGCAGCATCAAGCTCACCGAAGGTTACCTGCACTTCGAGGATCAACGCCCGAGCGAGCCGATCGAATTCCTCTACGACAACATGAACCTGGAGCTGAAAAACCTCAGCACCCTGCCGGACGACAATGCCGACATGACGCTGGTGGCCAACGGCCCCAACGGTGGGCGCATCGACTGGAAAGGCACCCTTGGCCTGTCGCCGATCGCCTCCGAAGGCACGCTGAAGATCACCGACGGCAAGATGAAACTGTTCTGGCCGTATGTGCGTGATGCCGTGCCGCTGGTGCTCGAAGACGGCGTGATCAGCCTCGATACCCACTACAAGCTCAACCTGTCCAAGCAGACCGAGCTGTTGCTGGACAACACCTCGGTACGCATCGCGCCTTTCGCCATCAAGGCGCCAGATGGGCGCAAACTCGCGCGTCTGGCCAGCCTTGAGGTGAGTGAAACCTCCATCGACCTGGCCAAGCAACAGGTGATCGTCGGCAAGATTCGTAGCGAAAAACTCGAAACCTGGGCTGCGCTGGAAAAAGATGGCCAACTCGATTGGCAGAAGCTGTTCGCCAGCCAACCGGCCAAGCCCACCCCCAAGGAAAAGGCCGAACCCGCCGCTGCCGAGCCTGCGCCCGATGCGCAAACCGCCAACACGCCAAGCAAGCCCTGGCAGGTGCTGCTCAAGGACGTGCAGCTGCGCAACTACAGCGTGCACCTGGCAGACCGCAGCCAGAAGGAACCCGTGGCCCTGGACGTCGGCCCGCTGAATGTCGACCTGCAAGGCTTCGACAGCCTCAACCAGACGCCTTTCACGCTCAAGCTCGATACCGGTGTGGGCAAGCAAGGCAAGCTGCAGGCCACTGGCCAGGTCAACCTGGCGCCGATCTGGGCCAAGCTGGATGTCAGCACACGTGACATCGACCTGCGTGTGGCCCAGGCCTACATCAGCCCGTTCATCCTCCTGGAACTTCGCAGCGGCATGCTCGCCAGCGACCTGAAGGTCGACTTGAAAAGTACCGAGCCACTGGCCTTCAACGTCGCCGGCAAGGCCCAGGTCAACCAGCTGCATACGCTCGACACCATCAAGGGCCGCGACTTCGTGAAGTGGCAGCAAGTGAACGTCGACGGCCTGTCGTATGTGCACGGTGATGCCCTGTCGATCGACAAGGTGACCCTGCTGCAGCCTTATGCGCGCTTCATCATCAACGAAGACCGCACCACCAACATCAACGACCTGCTGATCCCGCAACCGGCCGACGCGCCTGCGTCCAAGGCTGCCAAACCGGCCAGCAACGACAAGCCGTTGGGCATACACATCGGCCAGATCGACATCAACGACGGCTCGGCCAACTTCGCTGACCTGTCCCTCACGCCCAACTTCGCCACGGCCGTGCAACAGCTCAACGGCCAGGTCGGCACGATCGACAACCGTAAGCCGAACCCGGCCAAGGTGGACATCAAGGGCAAGGTCGACCGCTATGCGCCGGTTACCATCAAGGGTGCGCTCAACCCGTTCAACCCGCTGGCCAGCCTGGATATCGCCACCAGCTTCAAGCGGGTCGAACTGACCACGCTGACGCCCTACTCCGGCAAGTTCGCAGGCTTCCGTATCCGCAAGGGCCGGCTCAACCTTGACCTGCACTACCTGATTACCAACGGCCAGCTCAAGGCCGAGAACAAGGTGGTGGTCGAGCAATTGCAGCTGGGTGAGAAGGTCGACAGCCCGGATGCCGTGGACCTGCCGATCCGCCTGGCGGTTGCGCTGCTCAAGGATACCGAAGGCAAGATCTCCATCGAGTTGCCGGTGACGGGTGACCTCAACAACCCGCAGTTCAGCGTCATGCCGATTGTCTGGCAAACCCTGCGCAACCTGGTGTTGCGCGCGGCCCAGGCACCGTTCAAGTTCATTGGCGGGCTGATTGCTGGCGGGGGCTCGGAAGACCTCGGCAACGTGTCATTCGCCCCGGGCTCGAGTGAACTCAGTGGCGACGCCCAGTCGTCGCTGGACAAACTGGCCTCGGCCCTCAAGGAGCGCCCGGAGCTGCGCCTGGAAATCGAAGGCACCAGCGCGCAGACCAGCGACGGCCCGTTGATCGCCCAGCAGCGCCTGGACCGCGAGTACCAGGCCACCTGGTACAAGATCCTGCAGCGTCGTGGCGACAAGGTGCCTGCCAATGCCTCGATGCTGGTGGTCGACGACAGCGACAAGCCGGCGATGCTCGAAGGCATCTACCGCAATCGCCTGAAGCAGCAACCACCGGCTGAGTGGGAACAACTGGGGCGCGACGAGCGCACCGCCAAGCTGCGTGAAGCGGTGATCAAGTCCTGGGCCGAGAGCGCCCCCTTGCTGCGTACGCTCGGCCAGGAGCGGGCCAGCAGCATCAAGGACTACCTGGTGGACAAGGGCAAGCTGGAAGACGACCGGGTGTACTTCATCGATACCACCCTGGGTCAGGCTGAGAAGGATGGCCGGGTGATCACCCCGATGCACCTGGATGCCGAGTGATCAACCCCGGGCCGCTTCGCGGGCTTGCCCCGCGAAGCGGCCGGTACCGGCAATAAAAGCTGCAATCAGGCCAACCGCTGGCCCGACACCGCCGGGTGATACAGCGGCTGTACCTTGTTACCTGCCGGGTCCAGCAAGTGGAAGCTGCGCGCGCCGTCCCCATGGTTGAATGGACGGTCGAGCAAGGTCACCCCGCGCGCCTTGAAGTACTGGTACCAGGCCTCCAGCTCTTCCACGCTGTCGACGATGAAGCCGTAGTGGTCGAGAGTCTGCAAACCATTGGCCGCCCCCGCCCCGCGCCCCAATGACAAATTGTCGTTACCGCAGGTCAGGTAGACCAAGTCTTCATTGGCCCGGTTGAGCACCTCCATACCAAGCACGTCGACGTAAAAGCGCTCGCACTCCTCAAGGTTAGGGACTAGCAAGGCAATATGGCGCAGGCCATTCAGACGGCCAGGGCGGGCAGGCAACTCGGACATTGGCGAAACTCCTTTTTTGTATACAATTCAGATCTGAATTTAAAACAAAAGGAGCGCCATGTGTATAGCCTGTTTATCAAGACACGCGTGAAGCCCGGCAGCGCCGAGGCTTTTCTGACCGCCATCAAGGCCAATGCCGCTGCTTCCGTAGCAACCGAGCCCGGTTGCCTGGTGTTCGACGTGTCTCAGGACCGCCTCGATCCCGACGTGATCTACCTCTACGAGATCTACCGTGACGATGCCGCCTACGAGGCACACACCCTGACAGCGCACTTTCGCGACAGTCGCCCGCTGGTCGAACCGCTGATCGTCGAGCAGGCGTGTTTCGAGAGCGACGTTATCGCCCGTAACCCGGTTTTCTGAGGCGCACAGTAAAAAGCCCCGGCAGTGATGCCAGGGCTTTCCTGAAAAGTGGCCAATTCCGTTTGGCCTATGGGACATTCCTTATTCGGACTTCAGGCCATCAGACATTACGCTTTTGACACCCTTGATGTTCTTGGTGATCCGTACCGCTTCTTCCTTCTGCGAATCGGTGACTTTCACATCCGAAGACAGCGACACCACACCTTGGCTAGTCTCGACTTTGATGTCGCTGCCTGGGATGCCTTTTTCAGTCAGCAGATCAGCTTTGACCTTGGTGGTGATCCAAGTATCAGAGCCTTCCTGTTTCGCATCGTCCACTGTATTGGCAGCCAACATGACTGGAGCCTGGGTGGCTTGGGCTGCAAATGCCGCGTTAGCCATGGTCAGGGTCAGAGCGGTAGCAGTAGCGGCAGCAATGGCGAACTTCTTCATGTGAGTCACTCCTGTTTTTCGAAAGGTCTGCGCCGTTATTCCTGGCTGCAGGTATGAAGGTAGTTGCACGTGCTGTGCCAGTTTTCCCTCTTCCACTTAACCTTTATAAATCAATGACTTATACATACTGGCATTTGCATGAGTCGTGCAATTTGCAACCTGCGGGGTAAACCTGCGTGCAAGATGCAACTGTGCAAAAGGTTCCCTGCGGGCATAAAAAAAGAGCCCCGAAGGGCTCTTTTTTCATTGCGCGTCAGTCGCTTAGACGCCGGAGGCCTTGGCCGCGGCAACGTCTTTGATCGACAGCTTGATACGGCCGCGGTTGTCCACGTCCAGTACCAGTACTTCCACTTCCTGACCTTCTTTCAGAATGTCGGTGACCTTCTCGACGCGAGCATCGCTCAGCATGGAGATGTGCACCAGGCCATCCTTGCCAGGCAGGATGTTGACGAAGGCACCGAAATCAACGATGCGCTCGACCTTGCCGACATAGATCTTGCCGATTTCGGCCTCTGCAGTGATGCCCAGGATGCGCTGACGAGCTGCTTCAGCCGCTTCCTTGGTTTCGCCGAAGATCTTGATCGAGCCATCGTCTTCGATGTCGATCGAAGCCTTGGTCTCTTCGCAGATGGCGCGGATGGTGGCGCCGCCTTTACCGATGACGTCACGGATCTTGTCGGTGTCGATCTTCATCGCGATCATGGTCGGGGCGTTGGCCGACAGCTCGGTACGCGATTGACCAATGATCTGGTTCATCTGGCCGAGGATGTTCAGGCGCGCTTCCAGGGCTTGGCCCAGGGCGATTTCCATGATCTCTTCGGTGATGCCGTTGATCTTGATGTCCATCTGCAGTGCGGTAACACCCTTGGCGGTACCGGCAACCTTGAAGTCCATGTCGCCCAGGTGGTCTTCGTCACCCAGGATGTCGGTCAGAATGGCGAACTTCTCGCCTTCCTTGACCAGGCCCATGGCGATACCGGCCACTGGCGCCTTCATCGGTACACCGGCGTCCATCAGGGCCAGGGAAGCACCGCAGACCGAAGCCATGGAGCTCGAACCGTTGGACTCGGTGATTTCCGATACCACACGAATGGTGTACGGGAACACGTCGGCGGCAGGCAGCATGGCCTGTACCGAACGGCGGGCCAGACGGCCGTGGCCGATTTCACGACGGCCAGCACCGCCCATGCGGCCACACTCGCCCACCGAGAACGGCGGGAAGTTGTAGTGCAGCATGAAGGGGTCTTTCTTCTCGCCTTCGAGGGTGTCCAGCAGCTGGGCGTCACGCGCAGTACCCAGGGTCGCGACGACCAGGGCCTGGGTTTCACCACGGGTGAACAGTGCCGAACCGTGAGTCTTCGGCAGCACGCCGACTTCAATGCTCAGCGGGCGAACGGTCTTGGTGTCACGACCATCGATACGTGGCTTGCCGTTTACGATGTTTTCGCGAACGGTGCGGTATTCGATTTCGCCGAAGATTTCTTTGACTTCGGAAGCCGAAGGCTGGCCTTCTTCACCGGAGAACTTGGCGATCGCCTGATCACGCAGCTCGCCCAGGCGCGCGTAGCGGTCGGCCTTGACGGTGATGGTGTAGCCCTGCGAAACAGCCTCGCCGAACTCGGCGCGGATGGCGTTGAGCAGCTCGGTGTTGGCAACAGCGGGTTTCCAGTCCCAGGTCGGCTTGCCCGCTTCGGCGGCCAGCTCTTTGACAGCCTGGATAACGGACTGGAATTCGTCGTGGGCGAACAGTACGGCGCCCAGCATCTGGTCTTCGGTCAGCTCTTGGGCTTCCGATTCAACCATCAGTACGGCGTCGGAGGTACCGGCAACGACCATGTCCAGGCTCGAGGCAGCCAGTTGCTCATAGGTCGGGTTCAGCAGGTAGCCGGTGCTTTCGTGGAAGGCTACGCGGGCGGCGCCGATCGGGCCTTCGAACGGAATGCCGGAAATAGCCAGGGCAGCCGAGGTACCGATCATCGCAGCGATGTCCGGGTCGGTCTTCTTGCTGGTGGAAACCACGGTGCAGACGACCTGGACTTCGTTCATGAAGCCTTCAGGGAACAGCGGGCGGATCGGACGGTCGATCAGGCGCGAGGTCAGGGTCTCTTTCTCGGAAGGACGGCCTTCACGCTTGAAGAAGCCACCCGGGATCTTGCCGGCGGCGTAGGTCTTTTCCTGGTAGTGGACCGACAGCGGGAAGAAACCCTTGCCTGGATCGGCCTGCTTGGCACCTACCACAGTCACCAGCACGGTGACGTCGTTGTCGACGGTAACCAGCACTGCGCCGGTTGCCTGACGGGCAATGCGGCCCGTTTCGAGAGTAACGGTCGATTGACCGAACTGGAATGTCTTGATTACCGGGTTCACGGTTTCCTACCTTTTCAGTGGCTCTGGGGGGAACTGGTTTCTTGCGAATTCTTGGGCAGAACGGGGAATCGGCCCCATTGACCGTCCAGATACAACACGAGGCTGGGAGCCTGGCCGAAGTGCGGAAAACCGCTCAACGTAACCAGGCTGCCAACCTCGGAGATACGCATGGCGTGCCCAAAGACAACGCTGCCAGGCAGCGTTGCCAATGCATGAGACGCCATGCACACCACTGACCAGGCCGCTATTAGCGACGCAGGCCCAGGCGACCGATCAGGGCGCTGTAACGAGTGGTGTCTTTACCCTTCAGGTAGTCCAGCAGCTTACGACGCTGGTTAACCATACGGATCAGGCCACGACGCGAGTGGTGGTCTTTACCGTTGGCCTTGAAGTGGCCTTGCAGCTTGTTGATGTTCGCGGTCAGCAGAGCAACCTGAACTTCCGGGCTACCAGTGTCGCCAGCAGCTTGCTGGTAGTCGGTAACGATTTGAGCTTTTTCTTCAACGCTGAGGGCCATTTGGCTTCTCCTGATAACGGATCCCGCGAGCGGGGTCCAATAGGCCAGGGACAAATCCCTGTATTAATATGAAAGGTGTGACCGTGCCTACTGACAGCCACCCTTGATCCCGTAGGGCCCGGCCGAAGCCAGACCCTGCGGTTTCGGTCATTCCGACCGAATCAGCCGACGTGGCGCAATGCGCCCGTCTTCGCTCACTTCACCGATACCGATGAAGCGCGCATTGTGATCCTGTACGCGGACCATGCCAAACTGCGGTGCATCCGGCGCACGTACTGCCTGGCCATGCAGCCAGTAGAACGCACTGTGCTCGGACAAACTCACCATTGGCCAGTCCTGCAGCCCGCTGTCGGAAGGCATCAGGAAGCGATCGAGCGCTTCGTTGCCACCTTCGGCATGGGCCTGTTCGAGTTCCTCGAGGGTCACCGTCTGTGCCAGCTCGAAGGGCCCGGCCTGGGTCCTGCGCAGCTCGGCGACATAAGCGCCACAGCCAAGGGCTTCGCCGATATCCTCCACCAGGGTGCGGATATAGGTGCCTTTGCTGCATCCTACCGTCAACCGTGCACGGGTGCCTTCGCACTCGAGCAACTCCAAGCGGTTAATAGTAACAGAACGCGCCTCGCGCTCCACTACCTCTCCAGCACGAGCCAGTTTGTACAGTGGCTGGCCGTCACGCTTGAGCGCCGAGTACATCGGCGGTATCTGGCTGATCGGGCCACGAAAACGGGGCAGCAGCGCCTCGATGTCGGCACGACCAACGGTCACTTCACGGGTCTGCAGGACCTCGCCTTCAGCATCGGCAGTATTGGTAGTCTGCCCCATCTGCATGACGGTTTCGTAGCCCTTGTCGGAATCGAGCAGGTACTGCGAAAACTTGGTCGCTTCGCCGAAGCACAGTGGCAGCACGCCGGTTGCCAGCGGGTCGAGGCTGCCGGTGTGGCCGGCCTTCTCCGCGTTGAGCAACCAGCGCACTTTCTGCAGTGCCGCGTTGGAGGTGAAGCCCAGTGGCTTGTCCAGCAGGATGATGCCGCTGACGTTGCGGCGGATACGTTTGACCTGGGCCACCGCTTACTCCTTGGTGTCCAGCTCGTCGGTAGCCTTGTGCAGGCGGTCTTCAGCCACTGCACGCTCGATCAGCGCCGACAGGTGTACACCGCGGCTGACGCTTTCATCGAAGTGGAAATGCAGCTGGGGCACGCTGCGCAGTTGCATCGAACGCCCCAGGTGCAGGCGCAGGAAGCTGGCGGCGCTGTTCAGTGCCTTGAGCGACTGCTTCACGGCATCTGGCGTTTCCTCGCCCATGACGGTGATGAACACCTTGGCATGGCCCAGGTCGCGGCTGACATCCACGGCGGTGATGGTCACCAGGCCGACACGTGGATCCTTGACTTCGCGGCGGATCAGCTCAGCCAGCTCGCGCTGCATCTGATCACCGATACGTTGGGTACGGCTATATTCTTTGGCCATTCTTGCTACCTGTAACTTAAAGCGGCAAACGCCCGGTCAAGCTGATGCCTGACCGGGCGCTACCTGTAAAGGCGCCGCCAACCGCCCTGTAGCGGGGGCTTGCGGCAAGCTCGCCCTTAGAGGGTACGAGCCACCTGGACTTTCTCGAAGACTTCGATCTTGTCGCCGACCTTGACGTCGTTGTAGCTCTTGACGCCAATACCGCACTCCATGCCCGAACGTACTTCGGCAGCGTCGTCCTTGAAGCGACGCAGCGATTCCAGCTCGCCTTCGAAGATCACAACGTCCTCGCGCAGAACGCGGATCGGACGGTTGCGGTACACGGTACCTTCGATGACCATACAGCCAGCGATGGCGCCGAACTTCGGCGAACGGAACACGTCACGCACTTCGGCGACACCCAGGATGTTCTCGCGAACATCGCTGCCGAGCATGCCGGTCAGGGCCTTCTTGACGTCTTCGATGATGTCGTAGATCACGTTGTAGTAACGCATATCCAGACCTTCCTGCTCGACGATCTTGCGCGCACCGGCATCGGCACGCACGTTGAAGCCGAACAGCACCGCGTTGGACGCCAGCGCCAGGTTGGCGTCGCTCTCGGTGATACCACCCACACCGCCGCCAATCACGCGAACCTGTACTTCCTCGTTGCCCAAGCCGCCGAGCGAGCCGTTCAACGCTTCCAGGGAACCACGTACATCGGTCTTGAGGACGATGTTGAGGGTTTTCTTCTCTTCCTGACCCATGGTCTCGAAGATGTTTTCCAGCTTGCCAGCGTGAGCACGGGCCAGCTTGACCTCGCGGTACTTGCCTTGACGGAACAGGGCAACTTCGCGGGCTTTCTTCTCGTCAGCAACCACCGACAGCTCGTCACCGGCTTCCGGGGTACCGTCCAGGCCAAGGATCTCGACCGGGATCGACGGGCCAGCTTCCTTCACAGGCTTGCCGTTCTCGTCGAGCATGGCACGTACGCGGCCATAGTTGGAGCCGCACAGGACCATGTCGCCCTGACGCAGGGTACCGTCCTGAACCAGGATGGTCGCCACTGGGCCACGGCCCTTGTCCAGGCGCGATTCGACGACGACACCACGACCAGGTGCGGTCGGGGTAGCGCTCAGTTCGAGGATCTCGGCCTGCAGCAGAACGGCTTCGAGCAGCTCGTCCACACCGGTACCCATCTTCGCCGAAACCTTGACGAAAGGCGTGTCACCACCCCATTCCTCGGAGGTCACGCCTTCGACGGACAGCTCGTTGCGGATGCGATCGAGGTCGGCACCAGGCTTGTCGATCTTGTTCACGGCAACAACCAGTGGCACGCCAGCTGCCTTGGCATGCTGAACAGCTTCACGGGTTTGCGGCATCACGCCGTCGTCCGCCGCCACCACCAGGATGACGATGTCGGTCGCCTTGGCACCACGAGCACGCATCTGAGTGAACGCAGCGTGGCCCGGGGTATCGAGGAAGGTGACCATGCCGCGGTCGGTTTCCACGTGGTAGGCGCCGATGTGCTGGGTGATACCGCCGGCTTCGCCAGCAGCAACCTTGGCACGACGGATGTAGTCGAGCAGCGAGGTCTTACCGTGGTCAACGTGGCCCATGACGGTAACGACCGGGGCGCGCGATTCGGTTTTGCCTTCGAACTTCAGCGATTCGGCCAGGGAGTCTTCCAGGGCAGTATCGCTGACCAGGGTGACCTTGTGGCCCAGCTCTTCTGCGATCAGCTGAGCGGTTTCCTGGTCGAGCACCTGGTTGATGGTAACCGGGGTGCCCATCTTGAACATGAACTTGACCACTTCAGCGCCCTTGACGGACATCTGGTTGGCCAGTTCCGAGACCGTGATGGTCTCACCGATGGTCACGTCACGGATGACGGGGCCGGTCGGGCTCTGGAAGCCGTGCTGGTTACGCTTCTTCAGCTTGCCCTTGCCGCCACGACCACGACGAGCGCCATCGCTCTCTTCTTCGGTGGTACGCGGAGCAGCGCGTGGAGTCGGTGCTTTTTCCTTCTCCTTGACCTTGACCTTGATCGACACGCGAGGCGCCTCGCCACGACGACGGTCGTCATCACGAGTGCGGCTTTCGTTGCGACGGGTCTCGTCCTTCTTGCGCTCGGCAGCACGCGCAGCGGCATCTTCCGAGGCAGGCGCGTCAGCGACTACCGGTGCCGGCGCAGGTGCGGCGGCAGCGGCAGCCGGCTTGGCAGCTGGGGCCGCAGGGGCGGCATCAGCAGCCTGACGGCGGGCCTGATCTTCGTTGCGCTGGCGAACGTCGGCGTCAACCTTGTCGCGCGCAGCGTTTTCCGCCGCACGGCGCTCATCCTGCTCGCGTTTCTGCTCAGCCTGGATTTCTTCCGGGCTGCGCTGCACGAATACTTTCTTCTTGCGTACTTCTACGCTGATACTTTTGCTACCGGCGACACGCAGGGTGCTGGTGGTTTTGCGCTGCAAGGTAATCTTGCGCGGCTCTTCCGCCTTGCTCTTGTGGCTGCTTTTCAAATGAGTCAGCAGAGTCTGCTTCTCATTGTCGGTCACTACCTGACCGGCGTCGGTGTGCGGCAGACCTGCCTCACGCATCTGCTGCAGCAGGCGCTCTACCGGTGCCTCGACCTCTTGGGCCAGTTCTTTCACCGTGACTTGCGTCATGCACTTCTCTCCTCAGGCCGCGCCTAATTACTCGAACCAGTGGGCTCGGGCGGCCATGATCAACTTGCCGGCACGCTCTTCGTCGATGCCGTCGATGTCGAGCAGATCGTCGATCGACTGCTCGGCCAGGTCTTCGCGGTTAACCACGCCGCGCACCGCCAGTTCCGCCGCCAGGTCCTTGTCCATGCCCTCAAGGGAGAGCAGGTCTTCGGCCGGATGGGCGTCTGCCAGTTTTTCTTCGGTAGCGATGGCCTTGGTCAACAAACGGTCCTTGGCTCGAGCGCGGAGCTCATTGACGATATCTTCGTCAAAGCCATCGATGTTGAGCATTTCTTCCAACGGTACGTAGGCAATTTCTTCGAGGCTGGTAAAGCCTTCGTCGACCAGCACTTGGGCCAGCTCCTCGTCGACTTCCAGTTCATCGATGAAGTTGCGCAGGATGTCACCGGTTTCTGCTTGCTGCTTGGCCTGGATGTCCTTTTCGGTCATCACGTTCAAGGTCCAGCCGGTCAACTGACTGGCCAAACGAACGTTCTGACCGCCACGGCCAATGGCCTGGGCAAGGTTGTCTTCGGCGACGGCGATGTCCATGGCATGGGCATCCTCGTCAACGATAATCGCCGCGACTTCAGCCGGCGACATGGCGTTGATGACGAACTGCGCCGGGTTATCGTCCCACAGGACGATATCCACACGCTCACCACCCAACTCTCCGGATACGGCTTGGACACGCGAACCGCGCATGCCGATACAGGCACCTTGCGGGTCGATGCGCTTGTCCTTGGAGCGGACGGCGATCTTGGCTCGCGAACCCGGATCACGGGAGGCAGCCATGACTTCAATGAGGCCCTCGGCAATTTCCGGCACTTCAATGCGGAAAAGCTCGATCAGCATCTGTGGCGCAGTGCGCGACAGGATCAGCTGGGGGCCACGGTTTTCAGTGCGGATTTCCTTGAGCAGCGCACGCAGGCGCACGCCAACCCGGAAAGTCTCGCGGGGAATGATGTCTTCGCGAGCCAGCAAGGCCTCGGCGTTGTTGCCCAGGTCAACGATGACGTTGTCGCGGGTAACCTTCTTGACGGTACCGGAGATGATCTCGCCCACGCGTTCGCGGTAGGCATCGACCACCTGGGCGCGCTCGGCCTCACGGACCTTCTGCACGATGACCTGCTTGGCGGTCTGGGCGGCGATACGACCGAACTCGATAGACTCGATCTTCTCCTCGATCACGTCACCGACCTTGGCTTCAGGGTGGGTCTCGTGGATCTTGCTCAACCAGGTCTCGATTGCCGGATCATCAAGATCGGCTTCATCGACCACAGTCCAGCGACGGAAGGTCTCGTAGCTACCGGTGTGGCGGTTGATTTCCACACGCAGGTCGACTTCGTCCTCAAAACGTTTTTTGGTTGCAGTGGCCAGGGCCACTTCCAGCGCTTCGAAAATGACGCCGGGCGGTACACCCTTTTCGTTGGATACCGATTCAACAACCAGCAGTACTTCTTTGCTCATCGTACGCCTCGCCTTGCGCAAGCCATTGGGCCCGGATAGTCCGCCGGGCCCGGCACGTCTCAGTCAAAACTGGGAATAATATTGGCCTTGTCGATCGAGTCGATCGGCAACAGGAACTCCTGGTCGTCCACCTGGACCACCACATCCTGCTCCTCCACACCGCGGAGAAGGCCCTGGAAGTTACGACGACCCTCGAAGGGTGAGCGCAGCTTGATCTTCACTTGTTCGCCGGCATGCGAGGCAAACTGTTCAAGCGTGAACAGCGGGCGTTCCATGCCAGGAGAAGAAACCTCTAGGGTATATTCAGAGCTGATCGGATCTTCCACATCGAGGACGCTGCTGACCTGACGGCTGACTTCAGCGCAGTCGTCCACCAGAATGCCGCCTTCCTTATCGATGTAGACACGTAGTACCGAATGCTTGCCCTGGGAGACGAATTCGATCCCCCAGCATTCGAAGCCCAGCCCCGTGACCACCGGGGCCAACAAGGCCTGCAACTGTTCTAGCTTGCTCGACACCTGAACCCCCTCGTGCATGCTGTGCAAATAAAAAATGGGCGAAGCGCCCATCCCTGAAAGCGCCGTTGGACAACGACGCCGAAAACTGTTCGGCTAGCAAAAAGCCCCTGAAAAGGGGCTCCGCTAAAGCTGGTTGCGGGGGCTGGATTTGAACCAACGACCTTCGGGTTATGAGCCCGACGAGCTACCAAGCTGCTCCACCCCGCGACAAAGCTGGGGGCGAAAGTATAAGACCGAACCCCGTACGGGGTCAATCCGACCTCCACCTACAAGAAAGCCCGCATAAAGCGGGCTCTCTTGCTTCAATTGGTACCGAGAAGGGGACTCGAACCCCTACACCCTATGGGCACAACCACCTCAAGGTTGCGTGTCTACCAATTCCACCACCTCGGCAATACTACTTCTTGAAACCCGTTACTTCTGCTCTTCTGCCGGAGGAGGTACATCACCCGTACTCGGAGTGGCTTCGCTCTTCTGCTGTTGGAGCACCGGTACATCATCATTCACTGCCGGCTTTTGCTCTTTCACTTCCAACACTGCTGGATCTGGAAGGCCCGCCTGGGTCAGCTTGTGAGCTTGTTCCTTGGCGAAGTATCCTAACCCAAGTGCTGTCAAAAAGAAAGTGGCAGCGAGTATTGCAGTGAATTTACTTAGGAAGGTTGCAGAGCCTTGGCTTCCGAACACAGTATTTGAGGCACCTGCGCCGAAAGATGCACCTGCTTCCGCACCCTTACCCTGTTGCAACAGAACCAGCACTACTAGCGACAGCGCTGCCAACAGATGAAAAACAACGATGACTGTTTCCAGCATTTGTTCAGTTTCCTGCGGCGCGACAAATTGCACCGAATTCGTCTGCGTTCAGGGACGCTCCACCAATGAGCCCCCCATCGATATCCGGCATGCCGAACAGTTCGGCCGCATTGGCCGCCTTCACGCTGCCGCCGTAGAGCAGCTGCACCTTCGCAGCCACTTCAGCATCTTCTGCCGCCAACTGGCCGCGGATGGCAGCATGCACATCCTGAGCCTGTTGGGGCGTGGCCGTAAGGCCAGTGCCGATGGCCCATACAGGCTCATAAGCAATTACTGCATTGGCAAAAGCCTTAACACCGAACGCTTCGATGATACTGCTTAGTTGACGCCCGACAACTTCGAGCGTCTTGCCCGCCTCGCGCTCTTCAAGGGTTTCCCCAATACACAGCACGGGCTTCAAACCTTTGGCCTGTGCGGCTGCAAACTTGCGATTCAGCACTTCATCACTCTCGCCGATGACCTGGCGACGCTCCGAATGCCCAACCAACACCAACTTGCAGCCCACTTCGGCCAGCTGTTCCGGGCAAACTTCCCCGGTCAGCGCACCCTGTTCGGGTTGTACAGCAGAATTCTGTGCGCCGACAGTTATTTCTTTACCTGCCAGGCCATCGATCACTTGATTGATGAACAAGGCCGGTGGAAATACCGCGACTTCCACTCCGCTCGGCAGGGCAAGATTGCTCAAGCCCTCGGTCAGCTCAGCGACGCTGGCGCGGGTACCGTGCATCTTCCAGTTACCAGCTACCATAGGGCGACGCATGCTTTACCTCGTCGGTCAAAGTGGGCGCAGATCTTACCCAACCAGATCTGCGCTGGCAAGCGCCTTCAGACACAAACTTCGCTGACCAGTTTCGCCAGGGCTTCGGCATGGCCGCGAACCTGACTTTCGTCGTCGCCTTCGACCATGACCCGCACCAACGGCTCGGTACCGGACTTGCGCAGCAGCACGCGACCGCGACCGGCCATCGCCTCGGTGACCTTGGCACTGGCTTCCTGCACCGCAGGGTGCTCCAGAGGGTCGACCTTGCTTGCCCCATAGCGCACGTTGATCAGTACCTGAGGGCACTTGCGCAGGGCCTGACGGGCCTGGGCCAGTGTCTCCCCGCGACGCTTGAGGGCCATCAGCACCTGCAGCGCGGCGATGATCGCATCACCGGTGGTGGTGTGGTTGCAGCACACGACATGCCCGGAGTTTTCCCCCCCGACCAACCACTCGCGCTCGATCAGTTCGGCCATGACGTAACGGTCGCCAACCTTGGCCCGCACGAACGGGATATCCAGCTCCTTGAGCGCAAGCTCAAGGCCGAGGTTGCTCATCAGCGTCCCCACTACCCCGCCTTGCAGCTTGCCGCGGTCATGCAGGTCACGGGCGATGATGAACAGCAACTCGTCGCCGTCGACGATGGCACCCGTGTGATCGACCATCAGCACCCGGTCACCGTCGCCATCGAAGGCGATACCGAGGTCGGCATGGCCCACCAGCACGGCGGCCTGCAGCGACTCGATATGGGTAGAGCCACAGCCTTCGTTGATGTTCAAGCCATCAGGCTGAGCATTCAGAATGGTCACGTCGGCACCCAGTTCGCGGAACACGCTTGGCGCGACCTTGTACGTGGCGCCATGGGCGCAATCGACCACCAGCTTGAGGCCGTCGAAGCTGGTGCTCGAAGGCACGCTGCTCTTGCAGAACTCGATGTAGCGGCCAGCCGCATCGTTGATGCGCGAGACCTTGCCCAGCTTGCCCGACTCGACCACCGTCATCGGCTGATCGAGCAACTCTTCGATCATCAACTCGACTTCGTCAGGCAGCTTGGTGCCCTGGCCAGAGAAGAACTTGATGCCGTTGTCGTCGTGCGGGTTGTGCGACGCGCTGATGACAATGCCGGCTTCAGCGTGGAAGGTACGCGTGAGGTAGGCGATGGCCGGGGTCGGCATCGGCCCGAGCAGCATCACATCGGCACCGGCCGCAGAAAGCCCGGCCTCGAGCGCAGATTCGAACATGTAACCGGAAATACGCGTGTCCTTGCCCACCAGCACACGGCAATGGCCCTGCTTGCGGAAAGCCATGCCAGCCGCCCAGCCGAGCTTCAGCATGAAGTCCGGCGTGATCGGGAATTCGCCGACGCGGCCACGAATGCCGTCGGTACCAAAGTATTTTCTGCTCATAGCGACTCCAATGTTCTTATTCGGCGTGTTGAACCGCAGCGATCATGCGTACCACATCGACAGTTTCGGCCACATCATGGACGCGAAGGATGCTCGCCCCCTTGGTCATGGCCAACGCTGCCAGCGCCAGGCTGCCGTACAAACGCTCGCCGACCGGACGATCCAGCGTCAGGCCGATCATGCTCTTTCGTGAAACACCCACCAGCAGTGGGCGCCCAAGGCGATAGAGCGCTTCCATGTGCTTGAACAGGCTCAGGTTGTGCGCCAGTGTCTTGGCGAAACCGAAGCCTGGGTCAAGAATGATTCTGTTTGCATCGATGCCCGCCGCAGCGCAAGCGGCCATCCGTTGTTCAAGATATCGCGTAACGTCCGCTGTCACATCATCGTAATGCGGGTCGTCCTGCATATTGCCCGGCTCACCGCGCATGTGCATCAGGCACACCGGCAGGCCGGTATCGGCCGCCGCGTCCAGGGCACCATCGCGCTCCAGCGCGCGTACGTCGTTGATCAGCCCAGCCCCCAGCCGCGCAGACTCGCGGATGACCGCAGGCGTGGAGGTATCAACCGAAATGACCACATCCAGGCGGCTATTGATTGCCTCGACCATCGGCGCCACGCGCTCGATTTCTTCGATCACGGACACGGCACGCGCCCCAGGGCGCGTCGACTCGCCACCGATGTCGATCAGCGTGGCGCCTGCGGCGACCATCGCTTCGGCATGCCGCAGCGCAGCGTCGCGCTGGCTGAAGCGCCCGCCGTCGGAGAAGGAGTCGGGGGTGATATTGAGGATACCCATGACATGGGTACGCGACAAATCAAGAACCCGGTTGCCGCAAGGCAACCGGGTCGGGTACTGCACTGAACTCATAGATGCCCTTAGTGTTGAGCCGCTGGGCCGCCAATCGGCGATTCCGGGCGATCATCCTGGGCTGCCGGGGTACCCGAAGCCGAGTCACCATCCCAATCGCGAGGCTCGCGCGGGGCACGACCATTCATGATGTCGTCGATCTGGTCGGCATCGATGGTCTCGTACTTCATCAGCGCTTCAGCCATGGCATCGAGCTTGTCACGGTTGTCGGTGAGCAACTGCTTGGCCGTGGCGTAGCACTGGTCGATGATGCTGCGCACTTCCGAGTCGATCAGCTTGGCGGTTTCACCCGACACGCTGGCGTGCTGGCTGCCGGCGCTACGACCGAGGAACACCTCGCCTTCTTCTTCGGCATACATCAACGGGCCGAGCTTCTCGGAAAGGCCCCACTTGGTGACCATGTTCCGGGCAATCTGGCTGGCACGCATGATGTCGTTGGAGGCACCGGTGGTGACGCCGTCGAAGCCCAGGGTCATTTCTTCGGCGATACGGCCGCCGTACAGCGAGCAGATCTGGCTGATCAGCGCACGCTTGGACAGGCTGTAACGGTCTTCTTCAGGCAGGAACATGGTCACACCCAGGGCACGACCACGCGGGATGATCGAAACCTTGTAGACCGGGTCATGCTCAGGCACCAGACGACCGACGATGGCGTGACCGGCTTCGTGGTAGGCGGTGTTCTGTTTTTCTTTCTCGGACATGACCATGGTCTTGCGCTCGGCGCCCATCATGATCTTGTCTTTGGCCAGCTCGAACTCTTTCATTTCGACCAGGCGCTTGTTGGAGCGAGCAGCGAACAACGATGCTTCGTTGACCAGGTTGGCCAGGTCGGCACCGGAGAAGCCTGGGGTACCACGGGCAATGACCGCCGGATTGACGTTCTCGCCGATCGGCACCTTGCGCATGTGCACCTTGAGGATCTGCTCACGGCCGCGGATGTCCGGCAGGCCAACCACCACCTGGCGGTCGAAACGACCAGGACGCAGCAGTGCCGGGTCGAGGACGTCCGGACGGTTGGTCGCGGCGATGACGATGATGCCATCGTTCATCTCGAAGCCATCCATCTCTACCAGCAGCTGGTTGAGGGTTTGTTCGCGCTCATCATGACCACCGCCCATACCGGCGCCACGGTGGCGACCCACGGCGTCGATTTCGTCGATGAAGATGATGCACGGGGCGTGCTTCTTGGCCTGCTCGAACATGTCGCGCACACGGCTGGCACCGACACCGACGAACATTTCAACGAAGTCCGAACCGGAAATGGTGAAGAACGGCACTTTCGCCTCACCGGCAATGGCCTTGGCCAGCAGGGTCTTACCGGTACCCGGTGGGCCGACCATCAACACGCCGCGAGGAATACGGCCGCCGAGGCGCTGGAACTTGCCCGGGTCACGCAGGAATTCGACCAGCTCGCCGACTTCTTCCTTGGCTTCGTCGCAACCCGCGACGTCTGCCAGGGTGGTCTTGACCTGGTCTTCGGACAGCAGGCGCGCCTTGCTCTTGCCGAAACTCATCGGCCCGCCCTTGCCGCCTGCACCACCTTGCATCTGGCGCATGAAGAACATGAATACCGCGATGATCACCAGGATCGGGAAGCTGGCTACCAGCAACTGAGTCCAGATGCTCTGCTGCTCGGGCTGCTTGCCTTCGACGACCACGTGGTTGTCGACCAGGTCGCCGATCAGGCCATTGTCGGTAATGGCCGGGCGCACGGTCTTGAAGCTGTCGCCGTCAGCGCGCTTGCCGGTAATGATGTAGCCGTCGACGGTCACACGCTCGACTTTCCCGTCCTTGACCTGCTGGATGAAGTCGGAGTAGTTGAGGGTCTGCGGCTCGTTAGGGCTTGAGAAGTTGTTCATCACTGTCACCAGGACAGCTGCGATGATCAACCACAGGATCAGATTCTTTGCCATGTCGTTCAATTCGCTACCCTCTGAGGCCGGCGCACGACGCAGCCGTGCCTCGCATGATATTCATCGCCCTAACTTACTACATTACCTACGCATCCGCAGGCACCGTCTGTAACCCTTTGTGAAACCTAGACTACACGAAGTTCGGACGATCCTGACGGGCTGGCCGATTGGAATTAACTATCAGCCACCCCGTAGCACGCCTTTCACACGCCTTTGAAACCTTTACCCAGCAGGTACTGCTCACGCGAGCGATCCCGCGAAGACGACGGCTTGCGCATCTGCACCTTGTCGAACTTGGTGCGAACGTCCTTCAAGTACATGTCGAAGCCTTCGCCCTGGAAAATCTTGATCAGGAAGTCACCACCAGGCTTCAGCACGCGGGTTGCCAGGTCAAGCGCCAACTCACAAAGGAACATGGCGCGCGGCATGTCCACTTCAGGCGTACCACTCATATTGGGGGCCATGTCGGAAATCACAAGGTCTACATGCGAATCGCCGACCGCTTCCAGAATCTGCTGCAGCACTTCATCGTGGGTGAAGTCACCCTGAATGAAGGTCACGTCCGGGATCGAGTCCATTTCCAGGATATCGGAGGCAATCAGACGGCCCTGGCCACCAATCAGACGACTGGTCACCTGCGACCAGCCTCCTGGGGCTGCGCCGAGGTCGATCACACTCATGCCCGGGCGGATCAACCGGTCCTTTTCCTGGATCTCAAGCAGTTTGTAGCTTGCACGCGAACGGTAGCCATCCTTCTGCGCTTGTTTGACGAAAGGGTCGTTAAAATGCTCACGCAGCCAGTTAGCGCTGCTTTTGGAACGTTGTACCACGGGGCACCTCGATGATATGCGTCGTGATTGACTGGGCGGAGCCGGGGGCCCTCGGGTAAAATGCCTGTCAATTTTACAGAATCAGACGGAAAGGGTCAGATTATGCCGCTCAATAACGAGCAGAAGAAGCAATACAAGTCCATTGGTCATGACCTGAAGCCGGTCCTGATCGTTGCTGGCAATGGTGTTAACGAAGGCGTTGCCGCCGAACTGGAACGCGCACTCGCCGATCATGAACTGATCAAGGTCGAGATTCGCTCCGAAGATCGCGAAGAACGCGCTGCCGCCATTGCCGAGTTGTGCAAGGTCGGCCGTGCTGAACTGGTGCAGACCATCGGCAAGAAAGCGCTGATCTACCGCAAGAACCCACAGCCGAACAAGCAGCTGTCGAACGTCCACCGCTTCAAGTAATAGCTGCTCCGATCAGTGGCGCGCCTTGCGCGCCCTGACCGGTACTGGCTGGGCCACCAGTACGATGCCGGAAAAACCCAGCACCAGGAAACAGAACATCTGCCAGCGCTCGCCCACGGATATACCGTAGCGCAAGGTGTAATACCCCACGCAGGCACCAAAGCCGAGCAACAGCATCTGCCCACGGAACTGTCGCCACCAGGCCGCCAGGCCATCCACCCTCGCCAATACCGCCAGCTGGGTCAACAAGCCAAGCAAGGCCACGCCAATCAACCAGCGGTCGATCTGCCCGGCAATATCCTGCACCAGCAGGGGCGCCAGGCCACTGACCTTGAGCGCGGGCACCAGCCCCACATGAAACACCCACAAGCCGCCGACCCAGAAAACCTGGGCCAGCTGCCAGAGGATCCCTTCAAGGGATGGCGCCCGCAGGCGCCGGTCAGATGTGCTGGACTTCGACAATCTCGTACTCGACCGTGCCACTTGGCGTCTTGATGACGACGATATCACCTTCTTCCTTGCCGATGATGGCACGGGCAATCGGCGCGCCTGCCGACAGCTTGCCCAGCTTGATGTTGGCTTCGTCTTCACCCACGATCTGGTACTTCACGCGCTCGTCGGTTTCGGTATTGGCCAGCTCGACGGTAGTGCCGAAAATGACCTTGCCGGTGTGCGGGATAGAGGTCACATCGATCACCACCGAGTTCTGCAGGCGGCCTTCGATATCGCGGATACGCGCCTCGACCATGCCCTGCTCCTCACGGGCGGCATGGTATTCGGCGTTTTCCTTGAGGTCACCCAGCTCGCGTGCTTCACCGATAGCCTGGCTCAGGCGCGGGCGCTCGGTCTTGCTCAGGAACAGGTGCTCCTCTTCCAGGGCGCGAGCGCCCTGGACGGTCATCGGGTATTTGGTAATGCTCATGCTTTGAGTCCTGCATGCAGATCCTGCAAGCGACGAACGGTCTTCTCGGGACCAAACTTCAGCGCTTCGCAGATGGCTTCACCGGCCGCAATGGTGGTGGTGCAGTAAATCTTGTGCTGCAGCGCATTGCGACGAATCGAGTAGGAATCAGCGATCGACTGACGGCCTTCGGTGGTGTTGATGATCAGCGACACTTCGTCGTTCTTGATCATGTCGACCACGTGCGGGCGACCTTCGGTCACTTTGTTCACACGGCGCACTTTCAGGCCTGCCGCCTCGATAACCTTGGCGGTGCCGGCAGTGGCAACCACTTCGAAGCCCAGGGCGATCAGGTCGCGGGCAACGCCAGCCACTTGTGGCTTGTCGTCGTCACGCACGCTGATGAACGCGGTACCGCCGGTTGGCAGCACTTCACTGGCACCCATCTGAGCCTTGGCGAACG
The DNA here is from genome assembly GCF_014269105.1 of Pseudomonas sp. SWRI77. Lineage (NCBI taxonomy): Bacteria > Pseudomonadati > Pseudomonadota > Gammaproteobacteria > Pseudomonadales > Pseudomonadaceae > Pseudomonas > Pseudomonas sp. SWRI77. The sequence continues at coordinate 55,740 of NZ_JABWRV010000001.1, forward strand.
CTTCACCGAAGCTGTCACCGACGCCCATGACTTCACCGGTCGATTTCATCTCAGGGCCGAGGATCGGGTCAACCCCTGGGAACTTGGCGAACGGGAAGACGGCTTCCTTGACGCTGTAGAAGTTCGGGATGATTTCTTTGGTGAAACCGATCTCTTTCAGGGTTTTACCCGCCATCACGCGGGCGGCAATCATGGCCAGCGAGGTGCCGATGCACTTGGAGACGAACGGCACGGTACGCGAAGCGCGCGGGTTGACTTCGATCACGTAGATCTTGTCGCCCTGCAGGGCCAGCTGAACGTTCATCAGGCCGACAACGCCCAGCTCCAGGGCCATTTTCTTGACCTGTTCGCGAACTTCGTCCTGCACGTGAGCCGGCAGCGAGTACGGTGGCAGCGAGCACGCCGAGTCACCGGAGTGAACGCCGGCCTGCTCGATGTGCTGCATGATCGCGCCGATCACCACGTCGGTGCCGTCGCAGACCGCATCCACGTCCATCTCGATGGCGCAGTTGAGGAAGTGGTCGAGCAGCACCGGGCTGTCGTTGGACACCTGTACGGCTTCACGCAGGTAGCGCTTGAGTTCGTCCAGCTCGTAGACGATCTCCATGGCGCGACCACCCAGTACGTACGACGGGCGCACCACCAGTGGGTAACCGATACCGCCAGCGGCACGGATGGCCTCGTCTTCGCTGCGCACGGTCGCGTTTGGCGGCTGCAGCAGGTTCAGGCGCTGAACCATCTGCTGGAAGCGCTCGCGGTCTTCGGCGCGGTCGATGGCGTCCGGGCTGGTACCGATGATCGGTACGCCGGCTTCTTCCAGGGCGCGTGCCAGTTTCAGCGGGGTCTGGCCGCCGTAGTGAACGATCACGCCCTTCGGCTTCTCGACACGGCAGACTTCCAGCACGTCTTCCAGGGTCAGCGGCTCGAAGTACAGACGGTCGGAGGTGTCGTAGTCGGTGGAGACGGTTTCCGGGTTGCAGTTGACCATGATGGTCTCGTAACCGTCTTCACGCAGCGCCAGGGCCGCGTGCACGCAGCAGTAGTCGAACTCGATGCCTTGGCCGATACGGTTAGGGCCGCCACCCAGGATCATGATCTTGTCGCGGGTCGACGGGTTGGCCTCGCACTCTTCCTCGTAGGTCGAATACAGGTAGGCGGTGTCGGTGGCGAACTCGGCAGCGCAGGTGTCGACGCGCTTGTAGACCGGGAACACTTCCAGCTTGTGACGGTGACGACGCAGGTTCTTGTCGGTAATGCCGAGCAGCACAGCCAGGCGCTGGTCCGAGAAGCCTTTGCGCTTGAGGCGCAGCATCATGCCTTTATCGATGGCCGACAGGGCCAGGGTCTTGACCTTCTCTTCTTCCTTGATCAGGTCTTCCATCTGAACCAGGAACCACATGTCGATGCCGGTCAGGGCGAAGATCTCTTCGCAGGTCATGCCCGAACGCATGGCGTCGGCCACATACCAGATACGCTCGGCGCCCGGCACGGTCAGCTCGCGCTTGAGGATGCTGGCCGCTTCGGCGCTGGCCAGATCAACTTTCGGGTCCAGACCGCAAACACCGACTTCCAGGCCGCGCAGGGCTTTCTGCAGGGATTCCTGGAAGGTACGGCCGATGGCCATGACTTCACCCACGGATTTCATCTGGGTGGTCAGGCGGGCGTCGGCTTTCGGGAATTTCTCGAAGGCGAAACGTGGCAGCTTGGTGACGACGTAGTCGATCGACGGTTCGAACGACGCCGGGGTACGGCCGCCGGTGATGTCGTTCTGCAGCTCATCGAGGGTGTAGCCGACAGCCAGCTTGGCGGCGATCTTGGCGATCGGGAAGCCGGTGGCCTTGGAAGCCAGGGCCGACGAACGCGATACACGCGGGTTCATCTCGATCACGACCATGCGGCCGGTGTCTGGGCAGATACCGAACTGCACGTTGGAACCGCCGGTTTCGACACCGATTTCACGCAGCACCGCCAGCGAGGCGTTGCGCATGATCTGGTATTCCTTGTCGGTCAGGGTCTGTGCTGGGGCAACGGTGATCGAGTCGCCGGTGTGCACGCCCATCGGGTCGAAGTTCTCGATCGAGCAGACGATGATGCAGTTGTCCTTCTTGTCGCGGACCACCTCCATCTCGTATTCCTTCCAGCCGATCAGCGATTCGTCGATCAGCAGCTCTTTGGTCGGCGACAAGTCCAGACCACGGGCGCAGATTTCTTCGAACTCTTCACGGTTGTAGGCGATACCACCACCGGTGCCGCCCATGGTGAAGGACGGACGGATGATGCATGGGAAGCCGAGCTTCTCGAGGACCGCATTGGCCTCCTCCATGCTGTGGGCGATACCGGAACGCGGGCATTCCAGGCCGATGTCTTTCATCGCCTTGTCGAAGCGCGAACGGTCTTCTGCCTTGTCGATGGTGTCGGCGTTGGCGCCGATCATCTCTACGCCGAACTTTTCCAGAACGCCGTGGCGCTCCAGGTCCAGGGCGCAGTTCAGTGCGGTTTGGCCGCCCATGGTCGGCAGGACGGCGTCAGGGCGCTCCTGCTCGATGATCTTGGCCACCGACTGCCATTTGATCGGCTCGATGTAGGTGGCGTCGGCCATGGCCGGGTCGGTCATGATGGTGGCCGGGTTGGAGTTCACCAGGATGACGCGATAGCCTTCCTCGCGCAGGGCTTTGCAAGCCTGGGCGCCGGAGTAGTCGAATTCACAGGCCTGGCCGATCACGATCGGGCCAGCGCCGAGAATCAGGATGCTTTTGATGTCTGTACGTTTTGGCATGGTTGTCACTCAAATCCGCGGGTCAGTCGGCAAGCCGTCTTGAACAATCTGGGTCAGGCGCTTCCGGGCGCGGCGCGAGCCGGCCCGGGGCCTTGATGCAGGATGCTCAGCGGCGCTTGGCCATGGCATCGATGAAACGATCGAACAGTGGCGCGACGTCAGTCGGGCCTGGGCTCGCTTCAGGGTGGCCCTGGAAGCTGAACGCGCTCTTGTCGGTGCGCTCGATGCCCTGCAGGGTACCGTCGAACAGCGACTTGTGGATGGCGCGGACGTTGCCCGGCAGCGTGGCTTCGTCAACGGCAAAACCGTGGTTCTGGCTGGTGATCATGACCACGCCGGTGTCCAGGTCCTGGACCGGGTGGTTGGCACCGTGGTGGCCGTGGCCCATCTTGACGGTCTTGGCGCCGGAGGCCAGGGCCAGCAGTTGGTGGCCGAGGCAGATACCGAATACCGGGATCTCGGTTTCAAGGACTTCCTTGATGGCCTGGATGGCGTAGTCGCAAGGCTCCGGATCACCAGGGCCGTTGGACAGGAACACGCCATCAGGGTTGAGTGCGAGCACTTCGCTGGCCGGGGTCTGGGCAGGCACCACGGTCACGCGGCAGCCACGAGCAACCAGCATGCGCAGGATGTTCAGCTTGACGCCGTAGTCGAAGGCGACCACGTGGTAAGGCAGCTCGGAAGCTTCCAGGGTCGGGTGGCTGTCGGTTTTCAGTTCCCACACGCTGGAGCGCCACTCGTAACGCTCTTTGGTGGAAACGACCTTGGCCAGGTCCATGCCCTTGAGGCCCGGGAAGGCGCGGGCAGCGGCGATGGCGGCTTCTTCGCTGATGTTGTCACCGGCGAGGATGCAGCCGTTCTGCGCACCCTTTTCACGCAGGATACGGGTCAGGCGACGGGTGTCGATGCCGGCGATGGCAACGACGTTGTTGGCCTTGAGGTAGTCAGGCAGCGACTGGGTGTTACGCCAGTTGCTGGCCAGCAGCGGCAGGTCACGGATGACCAGGCCGGCAGACCAGACACGGTTCGACTCGGCGTCTTCCGGGGTGGTACCGGTGTTGCCGATGTGCGGATAGGTCAGGGTAACGATTTGCTGGGCGTAGGAAGGGTCTGTAAGGATTTCCTGGTAGCCGGTCATAGCGGTGTTGAACACCACCTCACCAACGGTCTGACCGTCGGCACCGATGGCTTCACCGCGAAAAATACTGCCGTCGGCAAGGGCGAGTATGGCTGGCTTTGTCAAGAAGACCTCCCGTAAATCAAGCATGAAAGGGCGATCGCAGGTTGCAAAAAAGCGGAGTGACGTATGGACACGTCACCCCGCTTTCATGTGCTGAATTCAATTCGCTGCGCGCTTTTAGTGGACACACTAAAGCTGTAGCTTACAGAAAAGTGCGTTTTCGGTCTACCGTATATGTGTCTCTAAAACACATGATTGCGACAGGCTGACCTCGCTGGCATTGGAAACCTGTAGGAGCGGCCTTGCGTCGCGAAAGGACTGCGCAGCAGTCCCGGGATTCCAGCCGCGCCGCTACCCCCCCGGGCCCGCTCTGCGACCCTCTTACGACACCAGGCCGCTCCCACACAGATCAGTGCAGCCCCAGCACGTCCTGCATGTCGTACAGCCCCGGCTCACGCCCATCCAGCCACAGCGCAGCACGCACCGCACCCTTGGCGAAGGTCATGCGGCTCGAGGCCTTGTGGGTGATCTCCACCCGCTCGCCTTCGGCAGCGAACAGCACGGTGTGGTCACCCACCACGTCACCGGCACGCACGGTAGCGAAGCCGATGGTCTGGCGATCACGCGCACCGGTCTGGCCTTCGCGGCCATACACGGCCACTTCCTTCAGGTCACGCCCCAACGCCTGAGCCACCACTTCACCCATGCGCAGCGCAGTACCTGATGGCGCATCGACCTTGTGCCGGTGGTGCGCCTCGAGGATCTCGATGTCGACCTCGTCGCCCAGCACGCGCGCTGCGGTGTCCAGCAGCTTCAGGCACAGGTTGACGCCAACGCTGAAGTTGGCGGCAAAGACGATCGGGATATCCTTGCCCGCTTCGACCAGCAACGCTTTCTCTTCCGGCGTAAAGCCAGTAGTGCCAATGACCATGGCCTTGCCCGCCTTGCGGCAGAACGCGAGGTTCTTCAGGGTCACTGAAGGGTGCGTGAAGTCGATCAGCACGTCGAACTCGTCCACAACCTTGACCAAGTCGTCGGAGATCGGCACGCCAATACGACCCAAGGCCGCCAACTCCCCTGCATCAGCCCCTACCAGGCTGCTGTCAGGGCGATGGATCGCCGCCGTCAAACCCGCCTGAGGCGCTTGGTGCTGCACAGCTTCGACAAGGGTCTTGCCCATCCGCCCTGCCGCGCCCATTACCGCAATACGTCGCATAACCTGTTCCTTGTCAGAGATCGCCGAAGAAGCGCTTCACGCCATCGAACCAGCCATTGGCCTTGGGCGAATGGGAGCTGTCGCCTTCCAGCGAATCACGCAGCTCTTCGAGCAGCTCGCGCTGGCGACGGCTGAGGTTGACCGGGGTTTCTACCGCCACGCGGCACAGCAGGTCACCTGCCCCACCACCGCGAACCGGTGCCACACCTTTGCCGCGCAGACGGAACTGCTTGCCGGTCTGGGTGCCTTCCGGGATCTTCAGCTTCACCCGGCCATCGAGGGTCGGCACTTCCAGCTCGCCACCCAGGGCAGCGTCGGTGTAGCTGATTGGCACTTCGCAGTACAGGTGCTTGCCATCGCGCTGGAAGATCTCGTGCTCACGCACGTTGATGACCACGTACAGGTCGCCAGTCGGGCCACCATGGGTACCGGCCTCGCCCTCGCCCGACAGGCGAATGCGGTCACCGGTATCGACACCTGCCGGCACCTTGACCGACAACGTCTTGTATTCCTCGACACGGCCTTCGCCGTGGCACGCGCCGCAAGGGTCGGTGATGATCTTGCCCTGGCCATGGCAGCGCGGGCAGGTCTGCTGCACCGAGAAGAAGCCTTGCTGCATGCGCACCTGGCCGATACCGCCGCAGGTCGGGCAGGTCGACGGGGTCGAGCCCTTCTTCGCGCCGGAACCATCACAAGGGTTGCAGTTGACCAGGGTAGGAACGCGGATACTGACCGTGGTGCCACGCACCGCTTCTTCCAGGTTCAGCTCCAGGGTGTAACGCAGGTCGCTGCCACGCTGGGCGCCACCGCGCGAGCCGCCACGGCCGCCACCGAAGAAATCACTGAACACATCGCCGAAGATGTCGGAGAAGTTGGCACCACCGAAGCCGGCACCACCGCCACCCATGCTAGGGTCGACGCCGGCGTGACCATACTGGTCATAGGCCGCGCGCTTGCTGGCATCGGACAGCACTTCGTAGGCCTCGTTGGCCTCCTTGAACTGCTCTTCCGACTCCTTGTCGCCCGGGTTGCGGTCGGGGTGGTACTTCATCGCCAAGCGGCGATAGGCCTTTTTGAGATCACCTTCGTTGGCGCCACGCTCGACACCCAGGACCTCATAATAATCACGCTTTGCCATAGGTCATTTGCACTCTTGAGGGCGTTCGACAGAGCGCTGCGCATAGGCGCATGGGCGCTGTGCCGTAAGCACCTGCCGCGCGAATGCGTCCTGACAGATGCTGTAAAAATTCGCGTATTCCAGACACACCAACGCGGGAGCAAGCCCCCGCGCGGCGACATCCTACCAGCTCACCGCCAAACGGCGGTGAGCTGGCCGACAACATGCAAAAATTACTTCTTGTCGTCGCCTTTTACTTCTTCGAACTCGGCGTCAACCACGTCATCGTGCTTGGCTTCCGGTTCGGCCTGCTGCGCGCCGCCCTGAGGCTGTTCGGCTTGCTGCTCGGCGTACATCTTCTGAGCCACTGGCGCGGAGACCTTGGACAGCTCTTCGACCTTGGCTTCGATCGCGGCCTTGTCGTCGCCTTTGACAGCGGCTTCCAGGGCAACGACTGCCGCTTCGATGGCGGTTTTCTCTTCAGCGGTGACCTTGTCACCTGCATCAGCGACCATCTTGCGGGTCGAGTGAACCAGTGCATCACCCTGGTTACGGGCAGCGGCCAGCTCTTCGAACTTGCGGTCTTCCTCGGCGTTGGCCTCGGCGTCACGCACCATGCGCTCGATTTCGTCATCGGACAGGCCGGAGTTGGCCTTGATCACGATCGACTGGGTCTTGCCGGTGGCCTTGTCTTTCGCGCCGACGTGCAGGATGCCGTTGGCGTCGATGTCGAAGGTCACTTCGATCTGTGGAACACCGCGTGGTGCTGGCGGGATCTCGGCCAGGTCGAACTTGCCCAGCGACTTGTTGCTCGAAGCCTGCTTACGCTCACCTTGCAGCACGTGAATGGTCACGGCGCTCTGGTTGTCGTCGGCAGTCGAGAACACCTGCGACTTCTTGGTCGGGATGGTGGTGTTCTTCTCGATCAGCGCAGTCATCACGCCACCCATGGTTTCGATACCCAGGGTCAGCGGGCTGACGTCCAGCAGCAGTACGTCTTTCACGTCACCGGCCAGAACAGCACCCTGGATAGCGGCGCCCATGGCGACGGCTTCATCCGGGTTGACGTCCTTGCGGGCTTCCTTGCCGAAGAAGTCGGCAACGGTTTTCTGTACCAGCGGCATACGGGTCTGGCCGCCGACCAGGATCACGTCGTCGATCTTGCTGGCGTCGATGCCGGCATCTTTCAGCGCGATGCGGCAAGGCTCGATGGTGCGCTGCACCAGGCCTTCAACCAGCGACTCCAGCTTGGCGCGGGAGATTTTCACGTTCAAGTGCTTAGGACCGGTGGCATCTGCAGTGATGTACGGCAGGTTGACGTCGGTCTGCTGCGCGGACGACAGCTCGATCTTGGCCTTTTCAGCGGCTTCTTTCAGGCGCTGCATGGCCAGCGGGTCGCCCTTCAGGTTCATGCCGGACTCTTTCTTGAACTCCTCGACGAGGTAGTCAATCAGCAGCATGTCGAAGTCTTCGCCACCCAGGAAGGTGTCGCCGTTGGTAGCCAGTACTTCAAACTGGTGCTCACCGTCGACTTCGGCGATTTCGATGACCGAAACGTCGAAGGTACCGCCACCCAGGTCATAAACGATGACAGTGTGGTCGCCCTTGGCTTTGTCCATGCCATAGGCCAGTGCCGCAGCGGTCGGTTCGTTGATGATGCGCTTTACATCCAGGCCCGCGATGCGGCCGGCGTCTTTGGTGGCCTGACGCTGACTGTCGTTGAAGTAGGCCGGCACGGTGATGACCGCTTCGGTGACAGGCTCGCCGAGGTAGTCTTCGGCGGTCTTCTTCATCTTTTTCAGGACTTCGGCGCTGATTTGCGGCGGCGCCATTTTCTGGCCGTTGACTTCGACCCAGGCGTCACCGTTGTCGGCCTTGGCGATTTTGTACGGAACCAGCTCGATGTCTTTTTGCACCACTTGCTCTTCGAAGCGACGGCCAATCAGGCGCTTCACGGCGAACAGGGTGTTGTGCGGGTTGGTGACAGCCTGACGCTTGGCAGACTGGCCTACCAGGATTTCGCCATCGTTGGCATAGGCCACGATCGAAGGGGTAGTACGCGCACCTTCGGCGTTTTCGATGACTTTGACGTTACCGTTTTCCAGGATGGAGACGCACGAGTTGGTGGTCCCCAGGTCGATACCGATGATTTTACCCATGTTAACTCTCCCGAAACTTGAATTTGGTTAGCAGCGACTACTTTGGCCAACTGCGGTAATACTTGAAGGCTTGACACCTAGATGGGGTTGCCCCGACAGATTTCAAGCCTTTTCATTGATCGAAGGCTGAGCGGCGCTTGGCGCCTTGCTGACCACCACCATGGCGGGGCGCAGCAGGCGGCCGTTGAGCAGGTAGCCTTTCTGGAACACCTTGAGCACGCTGTTAGGCTCGACCTCGGCACTTTCTTCCATGGCCATGGCCTGGTGGTGCTCGGCATTGAACGGTTCGCCGTGCGGGTCGACAGCCTCGAGGTTGTAGCGCTTGAGGGTGTCGTGGAACATCTTCAGGGTCAGCTCGATGCCTTCACGCATCGGCTTGATGCTTTCGTCGTCGGCATTGGACAGTTCCAGGCCGCGCTCCAAGCTGTCGATCACCGGCAACAGGTCGCCAGCGAATTTTTCCAGGGCGAACTTGTGCGCCTTCTCGACATCCTGCTCGGCGCGACGGCGCACGTTCTGCAAGTCGGCAACGGCGCGCAGCGACTGATCCTTGGCGGCGGCCAGCTGTTCCTCGAGCTCCAGAACACGGGCGCCGACATCTGCTGCACCAGTCTCTTCGACGTTAAGGTCTTTCTCATTCAGCTGTTCGTCAGCCATTGGGTCTCTCCTGCGCAGATTTCTGGATTGCGAGCCAGGCTCGCCTTTGTTGTCGGCTATATGGGGCCGGAAAAACCAGCTTCAAGGGGCAACATGGTTTTCCCGGGCGGATGAGAATGTGCGAGCGGGCATTGTCAGGGTAGAAAAAAGTACTGTATAAATAACCAGACCTGACCCTTCGGGAGCCGCCCCCATGCTGCTGCACCTGTCTATTCACAACTACGCCATCGTCGAGCACCTTGACCTCGAACTTGCCCGCGGCATGTCCGTCATCACCGGCGAAACCGGCGCAGGCAAATCGATCATGCTCGACGCCCTCGGCCTGGCCCTCGGCGACCGTGCAGACAGCGGCGTGGTGCGCCCCGGCGCAGACAAGGCAGACATCCTCGCCACCTTCGACCTGGCAGATATCCCCGAAGCGCGCACCTGGCTTGCCGAGCGCGACCTGGACAACGACGGCCCGTGCATCCTTCGCCGGGTGATCACCGCCGAAGGCCGCAGCCGCGGCTACATCAATGGCACGCCCTGCCCGCTGGGCGACTTGAAGTCGCTCGGCGAGCTGTTGATCGACATCCACAGCCAGCACGAGCACCAGTCGCTACTCAAGACCGACACCCATCGGCGCCTGCTGGACGAGTACGCCGGCGCCATCGACCTGGCGCGCCAGGTGCAACTGGCTGCCAAACGCTGGAACCAGACCCGCCTGGAGCTGGAGCGCCTGTCCAATTCAGGTGACGAGCAGCGCGCCCGCCACCAGCTGCTCAGCTATCAGCTGGAAGAGCTGGACAACCTCGGCCTGGGCGAAAACGAGCTGGAGCAGCTGGAGCAGGAACACAAGAACCTGACCAATGCCGAGGCCCTGTTCGGCATCTGCCGCCAGGTCATCGACCAGTGCAGCGAGAGCGACTCGGGCAATGTGCTCAGCGCCCTCACCGCCAGCCTCAACCGGCTGGGCGCCGCCAGCAACTCACCGAAAGCCTTGGGCGAGGCCGCCAACCTGATCGCCAGTGCGCAGATTCAGGTCGAAGAAGCCGTGGGCGAGCTCAACCGCTTCCTCGATCACTTCGACGCCGACCCAATGCGCCTGCAGGCCCTGGAAGAACGCCTCGACACTATCTATACCCTGGCCCGCAAGCACCGCGTGCACCCCACCGAACTGCCCCACCTGCAGCAACGGTTGATGGAAGAGCTGGAAGGCCTGAACGCCAGCGACGAGTCGATCGAGCGCCTGGGCGAAGAACTGGCGGCCTATGCCCAGCATTACAAGGAACGGGCGCGCGAGCTGAGCGCCTTGCGTCAGCAGGCCGCCCAGCAACTGGCGGTGGCCGTGGAACTGGAGGTCCAGCGCCTGGGCATGCCGGGCGGGCGTTTCTGTATCGAACTGATCCCTAACGAGGGCAACGACCTGTCGCCCCACGGCCTGGAGCAGATCGAACTGCTGGTAAGCGCCAACCCGGGGCAACCGCTCAAAGGCCTGGCGAAAGTGGCCTCGGGTGGTGAGCTGTCACGCATCAGCCTGGCCATCCAGGTGATTACCGCGCAGACCTCACGCATCCCTACCCTGGTCTTCGACGAAGTGGACGTCGGCATCGGCGGCCCCACCGCCGAAATCGTCGGCCAACTGCTGCGCCGGCTGGGTGAGCGCGGCCAGGTACTGACCGTAACCCACTTGCCGCAGGTTGCGGCGCAAGGGCACCACCACCTGTTCGTGCACAAGGTGCGCCACAGCGACACCACCCACACGGCGGTGGCCAGCCTGGGCAAACGCGAACGGGTCGAGGAAGTGGCGCGCATGCTCGGCGGCATCGACCTCACCAAGGAATCCCTGGCGCATGCGCGCAAGATGGTGGTCAGCGGCAAGGCGTGAGCCGTGCCCCCAGCATTTTCCTGCAGCACAAAGCACAAAGGCGACCCGAAGGTCGCCTTTGCTATTTATAACGATCGAAATCGTTACTTTTTCTTACGCACGTACAGGACCAGATTGTGGTCCACCAGCTCGAAGCCATGCTCGGCCACGATCTCGCGCTGACGCTTCTCGATTTCAGCGTCCATGAACTCGATGACTTCGCTGGTTTCCACGTTGACCATGTGGTCGTGGTGACCGCCATCCGCCAGCTCGAAGACTGCGTGGCCGCCGTCGAAGTTGTGGCGAACCACCAGACCCGCCGCTTCGAACTGGGTCAGCACGCGGTAGACGGTGGCCAGGCCAACGTCCTCACCAGCTTCCATCAAGGCCTTGTACACATCCTCGGCACTCATGTGACGCTGCTCGGTAGAGTCGAGCATCTGAAGGATCTTTACTCGAGGCAGGGTAACCTTGAGACCGGCTTTGCGTAATTCGCTATTTTCAACCATGGTCAGCTTTCTCGCCGATGCTGCTTCGCAGCTTCTCTTAATACGGGTATGATCGGGGTTTACGTTGTCCAGCCAAGATAGTGGAAGTCGCCCACCGATGCAAAACACCAAGCTCTTGCTAACCAGCCTCACCCTAGTGGGACTGCTCGCACTCGCCGGTTGCTCGTTTCCCGGGGTTTACAAAATCGACATCCAGCAGGGCAATGTCGTCACGCAGGACATGATAGACCAATTACGCCCGGGAATGACCCGACGGCAAGTAAGGTTTATCATGGGCAACCCCCTGATTCAGGATACGTTCAACACCAACCGTTGGGACTACCTGTACAGCCTGCAACCTGGTGGCGGAAAACGCCAGCAAGAGCGCATGAGCATTTTCTTCAACGAGGGCGACCAACTGGTCAGCCTGTCGGGCGACTTCATGCCAGGGGTGAGCCGCGACCAGGAAATCCTCGGTGGCAGCAGCGACACCACTGTCAGCCCTGCGGCTCAGCCAGAGCAGGCTACGCCTCAGCCTGAAGAGAAACCGGCCAAGCCGGGTTCGGTGGAAGAATCCATCCAGCGCGAAATCGACACCATCGAGGCCACGCCGGTCCCGACGCCAGCACCGCTGGAAACCTCCCCGCAATAAACGCGGGTGGCATTAAAAAGCCCGGGCCTAGGCCCGGGCTTTTTCGTTTGCGGCCAGCACTCAGCTATTCAGCTGCTTGGCACGCTGGCAGAAGGCATCGACCAGGGTGTTGGCAGCCTGATTGAACAGCGGCCCCAATGTGGCGCGCACCAAGGGGCCGGCATAGTCGAAGGACAGGTCCAGGCTGATTTTGCAGGCCTTCTCGCCCAACGGCTTGAACACCCACACACCATGCAGCTGGGAGAACGGCCCCTCCTCCAGGTTCATTTCGATGGATTGGCCCGGCACCAGCACATTGCGCGTGACGAAATGCTGGCTCATGCCGCCCTTGGCCACTTCTAGCTTGGCCCGCATGTGCGTGTCGCTGGCCTCGATCACGGTAGCGGCAGAGCACCACGGCAGGAACTGCGGGTAGCTGGCCACGTCATTGACCAGATCATAGAGCGCCTGGGCGGGATACGGCAGCAGGGCGGAGCGTTGAATATGGGTAGTCATCCAGGCGTCACTTCCAAGGCTGGGTGGCGGCGCTTCGCAGCGTGCCGAAAACAGGTTCTGTACCTACGACAGGGCCTGTATTGTCCGGTATTCATTGCGGTGGCTCAAGCACACCGAAATCCCATAGCCGACGACGCATCGAGTTGCCTATAATGCCGCCCCTATGGCTAAACAAAAGAAACATCCGACCGGGACCATCGCGCAAAACAAGAAAGCGCGACACGATTACTTCATCGAACACAAGTTCGAGGCCGGGCTGGTCCTGTCCGGTTGGGAAGTAAAGAGCCTGCGGGCCGGCAAGGCGCACCTGACCGACAGCTACGTGCTGCTCAAGGATGGCGAAGCCTGGCTGTTCGGCAGCCACATCACCCCGCTGACCACGGCCAGCACCCACGTCATCGCCGACCCCATCCGCTCGCGCAAGCTGCTGCTGAACAAGCGCGAGCTGGAGCGTGTGGAAGCGGCGGTGGCGCAGAAGGGCTACACCTGTGTGGCCTTGGCGCTGTACTGGAGCAAGCACCTGATCAAGTGCGAGATCGCGCTTGGCAAGGGCAAGAAGGAATTCGACAAGCGCGACACCGTGCGCGAACGCGATTCCAACCGCGAGCTGCAGCGTGCCGTGCGGAACAAGGGCAAGGAAGACTAGATTCCGCCCTTGCGCGCTTGCTGTAGGAGCGGCCTTGCGTCGCGAAAGGGCCGCAAAGCGGCCCCGGATATCAGCGGCGACGCACAAATCCGGGGCCTGCTACGCAGTCCTTTCGCGACGCAAGGCCGCGCCTACAAGAGGCGCATCAGCATTGGCCGCTTAACGTCCGCTGCGTCGCTCTGCCCGCGCCACGCGCTGCGCCTCTTCGTGCGCCTCTTCCAGCACCTCCTGCACATACAAAATGTGCCGGCTGGAAACCTCCCGCGCCTCCTCCGCCCTGCCCTCGACAATCGCCAGGTACAGCTCCCGGTGCTGACTGATCAGCATGTCCCGGGTTTCGGTCCGCTGTTGGTACATGCCGCCGATGTTGGTCACCACGTTTCGCTTGAGCAGGTCGAACAAGCCGCGGATGGTATGCAGCAAGACCGCGTTATGGCTGGCCTCGGCAATCGCCAGGTGAAAGCGCGCATCCGCTGCGCCTTCCTCTGCCCGCGTCACCTGGTCAACCCGGGTATAGCAGTCCTGCAGCGCGTCGAAGGCCGCCTTCAGCCGTGCACGGTCCGGCTCGGTGGCGCGCTGGGCCGCGTAATACGCGCAGGACGCCTCCAAGGTATGGCGAAACTCAAGCAGGTCGCGCTGCGCCTCGGGGCTGTGCTCCAGCAACTGCAACAGCGGGTCGCTGAACGTCGAGCCCAGTGACTCGGCGACGTAATTGCCACCGCCCTGGCGGCTGATCAGCAGCCCCTTGGCCACCAGTTTCTGGATGGCCTCACGCAGTGACGGGCGCGACACACCGAACTGCTCGGCCAGAACGCGCTCGGCCGGCAGCCGCTGGCCCGAGGTCAGCGTGCCTTCGAGAATCATCCCTTCCAACCGATCGACGATGTCGTCGGACAGGCGCCGTTGGCGGACCTGATCAAAAACCATCACATGCTCTCCACAAACCCCCGGCAAATATCAGGGGGGCGCCTATTCTCGCCGATCCGCGCTGCACACACACCCATCACCCGGTGTTTTTTCCAAGCTCATCAGACGCCCGCTCATCGGCACGCGACGAAAGTTTTGTGTCGGACAAATTGACACACCCACGACAGCGCTTTTAACCTAGCGCCCAGACATTGTAAATTGGTCTTACCAATTATCCAATGCCAGTGCTGACCAACAACAATTAGGGGCCACCCCATATGCAAACCTGGCAACAACTCTATAGCCCGCTTGGTAGTCTCGGCCTGTCCGCACTGGCGGCGGTCATCCCTATCGTGTTCTTCTTCCTTGCCCTGGCCGTGTTCCGCCTCAAAGGCCACGTCGCCGGCAGCATCACCCTCGGGTTGTCGATACTGGTGGCGATCTTCGCCTTCCAGATGCCTGTCGACATGGCCTTGGCCGCCGCGGGTTACGGCTTCCTCTACGGCCTCTGGCCGATTGCCTGGATCATCGTTGCCGCGGTGTTCCTGTACAAACTCACGGTCAAGAGCGGCCAGTTCGAAGTCATCCGCAGCTCGGTGCTGTCGATCACCGACGACCAGCGCCTGCAAGTGCTGCTGATCGGCTTCTGCTTCGGTGCCTTCCTGGAAGGCGCGGCCGGCTTCGGCGCACCGGTGGCCATCACGGCCGCCTTGCTGGTGGGCCTGGGCTTCAACCCGCTGTACGCCGCCGGCCTGTGCCTGATCGCCAACACCGCACCGGTCGCCTTCGGCGCGCTGGGCATCCCGATCATCGTCGCCGGCCAGGTGACGGGCATCGACGCCTTCCACATCGGCGCCATGACCGGCCGCCAGCTGCCGCTGCTGTCGCTGTTCGTGCCGTTCTGGCTGGTGTTCATGATGGACGGCGTGCGCGGCGTGAAGGAGACCTGGCCTGCAGCCCTGGTCGCCGGCCTGAGCTTTGCCGTGACCCAGTACTTCACCTCGAACTTCATCGGCCCAGAGCTGCCCGACATCACCTCGGCCCTGGCCAGCCTGATCTGCCTGACCCTGTTCCTGAAAGTCTGGCAGCCCAAGCGCTCGTTCGCGCAAGCCAAGGGCAGCGTCGGCGCCGCAGTCGTGCAATCAAGCGGCAGCCAGCCGAGCCCGTACAGCTTCGGCGAAATCTTCAAGGCCTGGTCGCCGTTCCTGATCCTCACCGTGCTGGTCACCATCTGGACCCTGAAACCGTTCAAGGCCGCGTTCGCGCCGGGCGGTGCGATGTACAACTTCGTGTTCAACTTCGCCATCCCGCACCTTGACCAGCTGGTGATCAAGACCGCCCCGATCGTTGCCGCGCCGACCGCCATGCCAGCGGTGTTCAAGCTCGACCCGATTTCTGCCACCGGCACCGCGATCTTCCTCTCGGCGCTGATCTCCATGGCGGTGCTGAAGATCAACTTCAAAACTGGTCTGACCACTTTCAAAGAGACGTTCTGGGAGCTGCGCTGGCCAATCCTGTCGATCGGCATGGTGCTGGCCTTCGCCTTCGTCACCAACTACTCGGGCATGTCCTCGACCATGGCCCTGGTACTGGCCGGCACCGGCGCCGCGTTCCCGTTCTTCTCGCCGTTCCTCGGCTGGCTGGGCGTGTTCCTGACCGGCTCGGACACCTCGTCCAACGCCCTGTTCAGCTCGCTGCAAGCCACCACCGCGCACCAGATCGGGGTCAACGACACCCTGCTGGTGGCCGCCAACACCAGCGGCGGCGTGACCGGCAAGATGATCTCGCCACAATCCATTGCCGTGGCCTGCGCCGCCACCGGCCTGGTGGGCAAGGAGTCCGACCTGTTCCGCTTCACCGTCAAGCACAGCCTGTTCTTCGCCACCATCGTGGGCCTGATCACCTTGGTCCAGGCTTACTGGCTGACCGGCATGCTGGTTCATCACTAAAGTGAAAGGGGCCGGGCGCCAAGGCGCGCCCGGCGTTCCCCTCAAGCAACGCTGCGAGAATCCATGATCATTTCCGCCTCTACCGACTATCGCGCCGCGGCCCAACGCAAGCTGCCCCCCTTCCTCTTCCACTACGCCGACGGCGGCGCCTACGCCGAGCACACGCTGCGCCACAACGTCTCGGACCTGGCCAGCATCGCCCTGCGCCAGCGCGTGTTGAAGAACATGTCCGAGCTCAGCCTGGAAACCCAGCTGTTCGACGAAACCCTGAGCATGCCCGTGGCCCTGGCCCCGGTCGGCCTGACCGGCATGTACGCCCGCCGTGGCGAAGTGCAGGCGGCACGCGCCGCAGCAGCCCATGGCATCCCGTTCACCATGTCGACCGTGTCGGTGTGCCCGATCGAAGAAGTGGCCCCGGCCATCAACCGGCCGATGTGGTTCCAGCTGTATGTGCTCAAGGACCGCGGCTTCATGCGCAATGCCCTGGAGCGGGCCAAGGCCGCCGGGGTCAAGACCTTGGTGTTCACCGTCGACATGCCCGTGCCCGGCGCCCGCTACCGCGACGCCCACTCCGGCATGAGCGGGCGCAACGGCCCGATGCGCCGCGTGCTGCAAGCCATGACCCACCCCGAGTGGGCCTGGGACGTCGGCGTGATGGGCCGCCCGCACGACCTCGGCAACATCTCCAAATACCGTGGCAACCCCACCGGCCTTGCCGACTACATCGGCTGGCTGGGCAACAACTTCGACCCGTCGATCTCCTGGAAAGACCTGGAGTGGATCCGCGACTTCTGGGAGGGCCCGATGATCATCAAGGGCATCCTCGATGCCGACGACGCCCGTGACGCGGTCAAGTTCGGCGCCGATGGCATCGTCGTGTCCAACCATGGCGGCCGCCAGCTCGACGGCGTGCTGTCCAGCGCCCGCGCCCTGCCGGCGATTGCCGATGCGGTCAAGGGCGAGCTGAAGATTCTCGCCGACTCCGGCATCCGCAGCGGCCTCGACGTGGTGCGCATGATCGCCATGGGCGCCGACACCGTGCTGATCGGCCGTGCCTTCCTCTGGGCGCTGGCCGTGCATGGCGAGGCCGGGGTGAAGAACCTGCTCGAACTGTTCGAGAAGGAAATGCGCGTGGCCATGGTGCTCACCGGCGCCAAGTCGATCAGCGAGATCACCCGCGACTCGCTGGTCCGCGAACTGGGCGCCTGAACGCCTGCACGAAACACCGCCTGATTGACCGGGGCATGCGGCGCACCAGACGCCGCGGCCCCGCGAGGAGATTGCATGAGCCTGCCCGCCGCGTTCCTGCGTGATGCCGAGCGCCTGATACCCGCCGAACGCCGTTTCGACGACCCCACCTCCACCCTGGCCTTTGGCACCGATGCCAGCTTTTATCGGCTGATCCCCAAGCTGGTGGTGCGCGTCGAGTCCGAGGACGAAGTGGTCGGCCTGCTGCAACTGGCCCAGCGCGAGCGCGTGCCGGTGACCTTCCGCGCGGCCGGCACCAGCTTGTCTGGGCAGGCCATCAGCGACTCGGTGCTGATTGTGCTCGGCGACAACTGGAACGGCCGCGAAATCCGCAGCCAGGGCGAGCAGATCCGCCTGCAGCCCGGCGTGATCGGCGCCCAGGCCAACGCCTGGCTGGCACCGTTCGGGCGCAAGATCGGCCCGGACCCTGCCTCGATCAACGCCTGCAAGATCGGCGGCATCGTCGCCAACAACGCCAGCGGCATGTGCTGCGGCACCGCGCAAAACACCTACCACACCCTGGCCGGCCTGCGCCTGGTGCTGGCCGACGGCACCCGCCTGGACAGCGAAGACCCGGCCAGCGTCAGCGCCTTCGAGCACAGCCACGCCGACCTGCTCGAAGCACTGGCGCGCCTGGGCCGTGAAACCCGCGCCAACACCGAACTGGCCGACCGCATCCGCCACAAGTACCGGCTGAAGAACACCACCGGCCTGTCCCTCAATGCCCTGGTGGACTACGACCAGCCGCTCGACATCCTGCAGCACCTGCTGGTTGGGTCTGAAGGCACGCTGGGCTTCATCAGCGCCGTCACCTACGACACCGTGCCCGACCACCCGCACAAAGCCAGCGCCTTGCTGGTCTTCCCCAGCGTCGAAAGCTGCTGCCGCGCGGTCACCCTGCTCAAGCGCCAGCCGGTGTCTGCCGTAGAGCTGCTCGACCGGCGCAGCCTGCGTTCGGTGCAGAACATGCCCGGCATGCCGCTGTGGGTAAAAGGCCTGTCAGACAATGCCTGCGCGCTGCTGATCGAGTCCCGCGCGGCCAGCCAGACGCTGCTGCATGAGCAACTGCAGCAGGTGATGGCGTCGATTGCCGAGTTCCCGCTGGAGCAGAAGGTCGAGTTCAGCGAAGACCCAGCGGTGTACAACCAGCTGTGGAAAATCCGCAAAGACACCTTCCCCGCCGTCGGCGCCGTGCGCCAGACCGGCACCACGGTGATCATCGAAGACGTGACCTTCCCCATCGAACAACTGGCCGAGGGCGTCAACCGCCTGATCCAGCTGTTCGACAAGCACCACTACGACGAAGCGATCATTTTCGGCCATGCCCTGGAGGGCAACCTGCACTTCGTCTTCACCCAAGGCTTCAACAGCGCCGAGGAAGTGAAGCGTTACCAAGCCTTCATGGACGACGTGGCCCAGCTGGTGGCCGTGGAGTTCGGTGGCTCGCTGAAGGCCGAGCACGGCACCGGCCGCAACATGGCGCCGTTCGTGGAGTTGGAGTGGGGCCATGACGCGTACCAGTTGATGTGGGCGCTGAAGCGCCTGCTCGACCCCAACGGCATCCTCAACCCCGATGTGGTGCTGAGCGAAGACCGCGATATCCACCTGAAAAACCTCAAGCCGCTGCCGGCCGCCGATGAAATCGTCGACAAGTGCATCGAGTGTGGCTTCTGCGAACCGGTGTGCCCGTCCAAGGGGCTGACCCTGAGCCCGCGCCAGCGCATCGTCATGTGGCGTGATATCCAGGCCAAGAAACGCGCCGGCATCGATACCCGAGCACTACTCAAGACCTACCAATACCAAGGCCTCGACACCTGCGCCGCCACCGGCCTGTGCGCCCAGCGCTGCCCGGTCGGCATCAACACCGGCGAGCTGGTGAAGAAGCTGCGCAGCCAGGCCGCCGAGCACGACAAGGCCGCCGACTGGCTGGCCGACCACTTCCACACGGCACTGAGCGGTGCCCGCCTGACCCTGACCGCCGCCAACACCGCCCGCAAGCTGCTCGGCGCCCCGCGCCTGGGCCGTTTGAGCACAGCGTTGAGCAAAGCCAGCAAAGGCCGGCTGCCGCAGTGGACCCCGGCCATGCCACAGCCCCTGCGCAGCATCGACTTTGGCCCGGCGAGCCATGATGCCCGGCCACGGGTGGTGTACCTGGCGGCTTGCGTTTCACGCGTGATGGGGCCGGCCTATGCAGACCGGGAGCAAAGCTCGTTGCTGGACAAGACCCGCGGGCTGCTGGAGAAGGCCGGTTACCAAGTGGTGTTTCCGGAGAACGCCGACAGCCTGTGCTGTGGGCAGCCGTTTGCGTCCAAGGGGTACCCGGAGCAGGCTGAGCACAAGCGCCAGGAGCTGATCAACGCCCTGCTGCATGCCAGCCGCGGAGGGCTTGACCCGATCTACTGCGACACCAGCCCGTGTACCTTGCGCCTGGTGCAGGACCTGGGGGAAACCCGCCTGGACCTGTACGACCCGGTGCGCTTCATTCGTAGCCATCTGCTGGACAGGCTGGAGTTCACCCCGCAGGAAGAGCCGGTGGCGGTGCATGTGACCTGCAGCACCCAGCACTTGGGGGAAAGCCAGGCGCTGATAGACCTGGCGCGGCGGTGCAGCAAGCAGGTGGTGATACCGGAAGGGATTCACTGTTGTGGGTTTGCGGGGGACAAGGGGTTTACCACGCCGGAGCTCAATGCACATTCGCTGCGGAGCTTGAAGGATGCGGTGCAGTATTGCAGTGAAGGGATTTCTACCAGCCGCACCTGTGAGATTGGGTTGTCCAGCCATAGTGGCATTGATTATCACGGGTTGGTTTACCTGGTGGATCGGGTGACGCGGGCGCGTAGTATCTGAAGCATGAGATGGCGTTAGGGCTGACAGGTGTTCGCCAATGCATGTTCAGCGCCTGTGAGATCGAGCGCCGCCCGCGCGGCGCATCGCGACGCAAGGCCGCTCCTACATTTGTTTCGGGCCAGTGAGGTCTGTGGCATTTGCGCGCGACCGCCTTGTTTGTACGACGCGATATCGAGGCGGGCACCAAGGGGTCGCGCGCCAATGCCTCTGGAATAACTGGCCCGAAACAAATGTAGGAGCGGCCTTGCGTCGCGATGCGCCGCGCGGGCGGCGCTCGATCTCATGGGCGCCAAAAATGCCATGACAAGCACTAGGCCCCCAAAGCCCTCAAGGCTCGCGTGCCAGCACCAACTCAGCCAACGCCCTGCTCATCTGTACGTTATGCACCGAATTCACCAGCATGCCGATACCCGGCTCACCGGCATTACCGCAGATGTATTCGTCCAAGGTGTCTTCAATACCGCGCATCAGCTGAATGGCGTACAACAGCGCCTCAGGTGAAGGCACCTTGTTGTCGATGGTGTAGAACGAACGTGGAGACGTTTGGCTGGGTGGGTCAGGAACACTCTTCTTCATGATGAATTCTCCGATGTCATAAACGGAGCTATCACCCTCTTCCTCTCACAGAAGGAGGTGGCAGCCGTACGCGGGGTGAGAGACCGGCGAACATCGGAATTCCGGCCAGGCCGAAGCCTGCCCACGAACGGCTGCCATAACACTGGCACGATGTAATCGCCGGGCTCTCACACCCGATCGCCAAACCATGGCGACCCAGGGAAACTAGCCCCTGCGCTCATCAACGACAACAGAGAAACGGCTGCGGCGCCGGTAGGATAATTCCTAAACCAATTCCACCTGAAGCATTTGGTTTCAAGTTCCGAATTCCCCTACAGCCCCGCCGCCCAAAGCGACGCAATCACGCCTAGCCATCCCATCATATCGCCCCGCCACCATCCCGATTGAACCCTCGCCAAACCTACGCAGTCCACCTTACAGGCCCACCTTCCAGAGGCCTCAGAAGGAGTCACCCATGAAAGGTACCGCGCTTTCGGCCCTCTTCGCGGCCGCTACCCTCCTGGCCTCGCCAGTGTTCGCCGCAGACGACCTCTGCACCGCCAACCTGCAGAAAATCGACGACAGCATGGCCACCGCCGGCGCCACCTCCGAGGGCTTGGACAAAGCCCTCACCGAGCACGTCGACAAAGCCAAAGCCGCACAGGCCTCGGGCGACACCAAGGAATGCATTGCCATTACCAGTAAAGTCCTGGAACGCCTGGAAAAAACCGAGAAAGGCAGCGGCTCGGGCGGCGGCGGTGCCTGAGCCTGAAGCGGGCGGCGGAACCTGCTGTCGACGCCGCCCGCTTTAGCGCGTATACTCAGCCCACGTGCCGAAAGGTACGGTCAGCTAGAGCTGAGTGTGGGGCCGATTAGGATTCGACGCCGGTAGCGAAACTCTAGGTGCATGCCGAGTTGGTAACAGAACTCGTAAATCCACTGTTGCAACTTTCTATAGTTGCCAATGACGAAAACTACGAGGGTTACGCTCTCGCTGCGTAAGCAGCTGAGCCCGCTCTCCTGGTAGCTTCGGCTCCAGCAATCATCAGGGGATGCCTGTAAACCCGAAATGATTGTCATACAGAACAGGATCGTCGTGTAGCACGTTGGGGGCAAAGCGACTAAAACTTACCCAACTCATCCAAAGCACCCTGCCCGTCGGGCGGCTGCGGATTAAATCAGTAGACACGGCTAAGCATGTAGTACCGACAGCGGAGTACTGGCGGACGGGGGTTCAAATCCCCCCGGCTCCACCAAATGATCAAACAAAGACGTCCACGGACGTCTTTTTTTGTGCCTGGAAGCCAGTAAATACGCGGCTTCCAGCGCTTTTGCGGTCTTTTGAGAGTTTTTGAGTTCCAGCCGTTCGGGTATTCCAGACGGTATTCCAGCTCACCCGGTGCTAATCTTTGGAATACCGAATCAGTGCCTGAGGACAATCTCATGCCTGCTCAAACTCTCCGCCTCTCAGATCGACAGCTCAAGGGAGTCAAACCCGCGTCCAAGGATTATGTCCTCACGGACGGTGACGGTTTGCAGCTCCGAGTACGCAGCAACGGCTCGTTGCTGTGGAATTTCAACTACCGCGAACCGGTGACCAAGAAGCGCATCAACATCGGCTTCGGGACCTACCCCGAACTGTCGTTGGCGAATGCACGAAAGATGGCAGTCGACGCGCGCGAGCTGCTTGCACAGGGCATTGATCCGAAGGTGCAACGCAATACGTTGAATGAAGCCAAGCGCGCAGAAACGGAACACACCTTCGAGAACGTGGCCACCGCCTGGTTCGAGCTCAAGAAAGACTCGGTCACCCCGGCCTATGCCGAGGACATTTGGCGGTCACTCTCGCTGCATGTATTCCCCGACTTGAGGACGACACCACTGACGAAAATCACCGCGCCGATGGTGATCGCATTGCTTCGTCCAATCGAAGCGAAAGGTAGCCTGGAGACGGTCAAACGTCTTAGCCAGCGGCTAAACGAGATCATGACCTACGGCGTAAATTCCGGCCTGATCTTCGCCAACCCGCTCAGCGGGATCAGGGCGGTTTTCAAGAAGCCCAAGAAAGAGAACATGGCTGCGCTTCCACCCGAAGAGCTACCCGAGCTCATGCTGGAGATCGCGAACGCCAGCATCAAACGCACCACCCGCTGCCTGATCGAATGGCAGTTGCACACGATGACTCGCCCCGCCGAAGCAGCGACTACTCGCTGGGCAGACATCGACTTTGAAAGGCGTGTCTGGACTATCCCAGCGGAGCGGATGAAGAAGCGCCGCCCACATAGCATTCCGTTGAGTGATCACGCTGTCGCACTGTTGGAGTCACTGAAGACTCACAGCGGCCATCGAGAATACGTCTTCCCGGCAGACAGAAATCCACGCACCCACGCCAATAGCCAAACGGCCAACATGGCGTTGAAACGCATGGGGTTTCAGGATCGCTTGGTCAGCCACGGAATGCGCTCAATGGCCAGCACCATCTTGAATGAACATGGGTGGGACCCCGAACTCATTGAGGTCGCACTGGCGCATGTTGACAAGGATGAGGTGCGCAGCGCTTACAACCGGGCCGACTACATAGAGCGCCGTCGACCTATGATGGCCTGGTGGAGTGAGTACATCCAGAAAGCCGCCACCGGCAGCCTGCTCGCTTCTGCATACGGCCAGGTCAGAGACAAAAATGTGGTGCCGATTCGTTAGCACTGTGCAGGCGCAAGAATTGCGGTAACAGCTGAACGTTCGTGACTCGGGGCAAGCAGCCTCGCTTATCCGCTTCTCAGCGCGGGTCCATCCAAACAGGGCTGCAAAGCCGCCCTGTTTGGATGGACCTTATTTTGAAAAGCTAAAAGCCACGACGTTGTCCAGGATTTACCACGGAATTCCACCGGTGGATAACCGCTTTTCACGCCCCCAAGAGCGCTGAATTTCGGCCCTTGACCGGGTTTATCCACAGGCGTAGAACTGGCCGTGCAAAGGCTGTCGATGACAGCACCCCAGGTGACCCGAACCTTGAAGGTCACGCCGCTCCCCCGGTGGTTCTCCCCAAGGGCGATTCGCATCCGGCAGCTCGCCCGGTCACTACCCATGTGATGGATGCTCTTACACCTATGGCGCTCGTGCGCCAGATACTCGGTACATCGCTGCCCTGCAGCAACCTATCCGCTTGGCCGAATCTTGCGCCAACCTGTGCCCGTCTCTTTCTGTGGAAAGAGACGGGCACTTCTACCACTGCTGCAACCCTTGTCGCACATGGCTTTGCGGCATTCCCCCTCGTGACAATCGGCGTGACAAACGCCGATGTCACCAGCAACAGCGTTGTAGATGATGGTGCCGCAGAACAAGGAATGGACTGCACCTGACTGACAGTCAGGCATGCCCCGGTCATCGCATTGCTGCTTGCACATGGCTCAGGATCTTCAGGCGCAGGTCTCGTCAGCCAGCGCTGCCTCCACCCGCCCATCGGTAACGGTGCTCAGGAGGCCAGATCATGAGATGCCCTTGCTCCCGGACGTAAGGAGCCGCCAGTCCCGCGTTAGAGGACATCCCCACAGGTCGCAGGGGCCTTGATCCCTGATAACACTCAACATTCTTGGCGGGATGACGTGGGGTGAGAATCGGAGAGCGGCTGATGAGGTGACTGACATGGCATTGGTGGGTAGACGCGATGGCCGAAATTTCGGTTACGGCAGACAACTGAGCTACGCGGGGCCGCAAGCGCTGAAAGACATGTTTGGCGGAGGCCATTACGGCACGGTCAAGGCGCACAGTGATCGGTGGCAGGCATTCGTGAAGTGGTGCCGCTCCGAACAGGGACCGGGTATCAATGATGCGCGGCAGATTGATCGGAAGGTATTGGCGGACTATGCGGCGTATCTGCGCGACGTGGTTAGGCGCGGTGACCTTGCTGTCAGCACCGCACAAAACCGGCTATCCAGCGTTAACAGGACCATGGCAGCGCTTCGCGGTGATCAGTATGTGAAATTCCCCAGTCCGAGCAAGGCATTGGGTATGCAGCGCAGCGGGGTTCGACAGTTGGTGCCGCAGGGCCAAGACCGCGCAAAGGTTAAACAGATCGTCGATGCACTTTGTCGCCAACATCAGCTACGCGCCGCTGCAATCGTTCTGTTGGCGCGAGCCACCGGCATGCGCATGCGTGAGGCCATCCTAGCCGACTTGCCACGGCTGAGCCGTGAGGCCAACGACCTAGGCAGGATCAATATCCAGGATGGCACTAAAGGCGGCCGAGCTGGCGCCTCAGCGCCACGATGGATCGCGGTGGACCACCATGTTCAAGACGCACTTGGGTTTGCACGGCAGGTGTCGCCTACGGGTAGCCGCAACCTGATTGCGCCGCACGAAAGCTACCTGAGCTTTCTGCACAAAATCATCCGCCCAGCTCGGGACATCCTGCATGCCCACAGCCTCAAAGGCCTCCACGAGCTACGAGCGGCGTACGCCTGTGAGCGCTATGAACAAATCACCCAACTCCACGCACCTATCAATGGCGGTCAATGCTGCCAGTTAGATAAGCACCTTGATCGCGATGCCCGGAGGCAAATCAGCTATGAGCTGGGACATGCTCGGATTGACGTGATCGCCGCGTACATTGGAGGACGGTCATGAGTAAGCCATTTGACATGGAGCTGTTCTTAGCTGGCGTGCTGACCGGCTCGCACGCAACCCAGAAACGACATGTGCGACAGGCGCAAATCATCCAGACCGAAATCGCAGATCGCTGGGCGCTAAAAACGCCCTGGGCTTGGCAGAAAAAGCATATGGTTTGGTTCCTTGAGCATCGCCTAATTGGACACAGAGACGCGACGCGATATTACTATTTGCTGACCGTGCGTCTGCTCGCTCGTCGTTTAGAAAAGCCATGGACGTTCATCCTCAAAGCGAAGTTCTGATTGTGACAGCCACTATCGACTACAGAAGATCCAAAGCAGCAGTGCGCTAATTCAACAGCTCCGCAGACGAGCTCTGTCGGTACAACCGTGGCCTTCTGCCATGGTCAAACCCGCTTCAGCTTGGTTAAGCTATTGCCAACTACACATCCGCAGAGCGTGATGCGCGCACAGAGTGGCCAAGTGCCCGAAGGAACGACCATGGCAGCCAGCAGCAATTTTGCTTTCCTCCAGGAACACGACCCCGTTTTCCTTCAGCTTGCGCGTACGGCCGAGCAGGCATTCGCCAGTGATCCAAACACCACTCTGATCAAACTGCGCCAGCTTGGCGAAGCCTTGGCCCAGGACCTGGCCAGCCGTGCCGGTATCGAGTTCGATGCCCACACCACCCAGTCTGATCTGCTGTACAAACTCAGCCGTGAGATCCAGCTGGATCAAAATATTCGTAACCTGTTTCACACCTTGCGCGTAGAAGGAAACAAAGCCACTCATGAGTTTCGCACGCAGCACCGCGAGGCTATGGATGGGCTCAAGGTGGGGCGCGCTTTGGCCATCTGGTACCACCAGTCATTTGGCAAGAACACCGCTTCATTTAAACCCGGCCCCTTCGTCACGCCGAGTGACCCCAGCACCTCGCTACGCGACCTGCAAAGCCAGATCGAACAGCTCAGGGCGCAGCTCAGCGAGTCCAGCCAGCAGTTGGAAAGCAACCAGCAACTAACCACCCTGCTCAAGCTTGAAGCAGAAGAATACTCAGTCCTAGCTGAGCAGATGGATGCCGAGTCGCAAAACCACAAGCAGTTAGCAGCAGAACACGAAGCGGCTTTAACCAAGTTGCGCGCAGAACATGAGCTAAGCCTTAAGGCACTGCAAAAGCAACTCGCCGCGCAGCCGCAGGCCAGCAAGCAAGTTGCAGAGAAAACCAAAAAGGCCAGCAGCAAATTCCAACTGTCGGAGGACCTTACCCGCATCCTCATCGACCAACAGTTGAACGACGCTGGCTGGGAAGCGGACTCTTTGGAACTCACTTACAGCAAAGGTACGCGCCCGGAGAAAGGCAAAAACAAGGCTATCGCCGAATGGCCCACCAGTGGTCCGAAAGCCTGCGCGGACTACGTGCTATTCGCCGGCCTGGTACCCATCGCAATTGTCGAAGCAAAACGTCTAAGCATCAATGTTGCCGACCGGATTACCCAAGCCGAGCGGTACGCCCGCGAATTCAGGCTTGGCGCTGAACATCTGCAGCCTTGGCCGTTGGCGGGTGAATCCCAGCCTTGGAATGACGGCAGCAGGGGTCACTTCCAGGTACCCTTTGCCTTTGCTTGCAATGGTCGCCCATATATCAAGCAACTCGCAGAACAATCCGGTACCTGGTTCCGCGATTTGCGGAGCCCTGCCAACACCCGAAGACCACTGCAAGATTTTCATACACCTGGTGACCTCCTCGACCTGCTCAAACGCAGCAAGTCTGAGGCTGAGGAAAAGCTGGCTAAGGAAGGTTTTGGCTACCTGAAGTTGCGCGACTACCAGGAAAAAGCCATCAAGGCCGTAGAACAGGCGCTGGCAGGCAATCAGCGCAACTGCCTGCTGGCGATGGCGACAGGCACGGGCAAGACCCGCACCATCATTGGCCTGATGTACCGTTTTCTCAAAGCCGAGCGTTTCAAGCGCATTCTGTTCCTGGTCGACCGCAGTGCCCTTGGCCAGCAGGCTATTGATTCGTTTAACGACACCACGCTTGAGCAGAACCACACACTGGCCCAGATCTACGACATTAAAGCGCTGGGCGACATGGCTGCCGAAGCGGAAACCCGTGTTCAGGTGGCCACGGTGCAAGCCATGGTCAGCCGAATTCTCCGCTCTGACAACCCACCGTCCGTAGGTGAGTTCGACTGCATCATCGTTGACGAGGCCCACCGAGGGTACACTCTCGACCAGGAGATGACCGAAGGCGAACTGGTTGTGCGCGATGCCAGCCAATATCTCTCGCAGTACCGTCGCGTGCTCGATTACTTCGACGCTTGCCGTATCGGCCTCACCGCTACACCAGCGAAACAGACCAGCGAAATTTTCGGCAAGCCGGTGTTCACTTACAGCTACCGGGAGGCCGTGGCCGACGACTGGCTGATCGACCACGAGCCACCGATCCGCTACGAAACCCAGCTTACCCAGCATGGCATCCGCTTTGAAAAGGGCGAGTCTGTTAATGTCATCAATACCCAGACAGGTGAAGTCGATACAGCGGAACTGGAGGACGAGCTCAACTTCAATATTGAGTCGTTCAACCGCCGCGTCATAACGCCCGCCTTTGACAAGGTCATCTGCGATGAATTGGCCAAGGAACTGGACCCCTTCGGCGAAGAAAAGACCATGATCTTCTGCGTCAATCAGGCTCACGCAGAGCGCGTGAAAAACCTGCTGGATGATGCCTTCAAGGACGCTTACGGGGAACAGTACAACGAAGCGACGGTAAGCATCATTACTGGCCAGAGCGACAAGGTTGAGCAACTTATTCGCCGCTACAAAAACGAACCGCACCCAAGTATCGCCATCACCGTTGACCTGCTGACCACCGGCATCGACGTGCCGACAATCTGCAACTTGGTGTTCATGCGCCGCGTGCGCTCGCGCATTCTCTATGAGCAGATGAAAGGCCGAGCTACCCGCCGCTGTGACGAAATAGGTAAAACGGTATTTCGCATCTATGACCCCGTCGACCTCTATGCCAGCCTGGAGGAAGTCGACACCATGAAGCCGTTGGTCAAGAACCCGAATATCTCCCTGGAGCAATTGATGAGTGAGCTTACTGACGACGCCAGCCACGACGCGCCCGGCAGCCAGGAAGACAGCAGTCACGCCAATGACGTGCTCGACCAATTGAACCAAAGGGTCATGCGCATTCTGCGCAAAGCCGAGCACAAAGCCGAAAGTAACCCGGCCATCAAACAGAAGCTCGACGAGTTGCAGGATGTCTGGGGGGTCGCCCCTGGCAAACTGCACACCCATTTGCATGAGCTCGGACCACAGCAAGCCGCCCATTTCATTCGCCAACATAGCGAACTGATCAACCAGCTGGCTGCTGTCAGTGTCCTGCTTGGATCGGAGCGGTATCCGATCATCTCCGCGCACGAAGACGAGCTCGTAGTACGTGAGCAAAACTATGGTAAGTATCAGAAGCCGGCTGACTTTCTGGAAAGCTTCCACCAATTCATCCACAACCAATTGAACCAGTCCGCCGCGCTAGGCGTAGTGGTCAACCGCCCCAAGGATCTGACTCGCGAACACTTGCGCGAAGTACGATTGTTGCTGGACCAAAACGGTTTCAGCGAAGCTAGCTTGAAAAGCGCCTGGCGAAACCATACCAACCAGGAAATCGCTGCCAGCATCCTCGGATTTATTCGTCAGGCCGCTATTGGCGAGGCTTTGCTGCCGTTTGATCAACGTGTGGCAGAGGCGATGAAACGCATTTATGCCATGCAGGCCTGGACCCCGGTACAGCGCCGCTGGCTGGAGCGCCTTGCCAAACAGTTGGTGCATGAAGTTGTGGTCGATCCGCAGCAAGTCAATGACACGTTCCGAACCGATGGCGGTAGCAAAGGTCTGGACCGTTACCTTGGCGGCAAATTGGAAGCAGTGCTGGAAACGTTGAACGACAATTTGTGGTCTGCGGCTTGATCTATTGCTCATTCGAAGACTTGTCAGTAGGTGTCTATCCCGAGTCCCGGTCGAGCAGAAATCCGAGTTTTTCACTCACTGGGCCGGTGTCCGAATCAGCTTGCAAAACAGGGCTGCCGTGCATAACCTCCCCTGCATCACACCCGCCATGCCTATGGCTGCTTCGGCAGCTATGCACAAATCGAGCGGTTTTTTTTTGCCCGGTAGTCAGAAGGTTTTATCACCGCCCCCGGCATCGACATTGATTCGCAGTGGCGCTGCACAAGCAGTGCAGGCTCGTATCCCTATCTACTTTGAGAGTGAAAATGACCAACTCCGACATCGTCCAGAAACTCTGGAGCCTGTGCGACGTACTGCGCGACGACGGAATCAACTACAGCGACTACGTAACTGAACTGGTGCTGCTGCTGTTCATCAAGATGGAGTATGAGCAGGTTCAGAACAACGACTCCTTCAGCCACAAGCTGCCGCAGGGCGCGCGTTGGCCAGACCTGGCGGGCAAGTCCGGCATCAACCTGCTCGACCACTACAGGCAGATGCTGCTGGACCTTGGCAAGAACCCTGACCCGCTGATCGCCGCCATCTACGCTGACGCGCAGACTCGCCTCAAGGAACCGCGCCACCTCGAGCAACTGATCAAAAGCCTTGATGGCATCGACTGGTTTAGCGCACGCGAGGACGGTCTCGGCGATCTTTACGAAGGCCTGCTGGAAAAGAACGCCAGCGAGACCAAATCCGGCGCCGGCCAGTACTTCACGCCGCGCCCGCTGATCGACAGCATCATCCGCTGCATCAAGCCGCAACCGGGCGAGACAATCCAGGACCCGGCTGCCGGTACAGCGGGCTTTTTGATTGCTGCTGACGCTTACATCAAAAGCCACACTGACGACTACTACGACCTAGACGCTAAAGCCCAGGCCTTCCAGCGCAATCGCGCCTTTGTCGGCGTGGAACTGGTACCTGGCACTCGTCGTTTGGCGCTGATGAATACCCTGCTGCATGGCATGGAAGGCGACGATGAAGGCGTGGTACATCTGGGCAACGCCCTCGGTCAGGCCGGGGCAGGGCTGCCCAAAGTGGACATGATACTTTCCAACCCTCCGTTCGGCACCGCTAAAGGCGGCGGCGGCCCGACCCGCGACGACCTTACTTACCGCACTAGCAACAAGCAGTTGGCTTTTCTTCAGCACATTTACCGCGGTCTCAAGCCCGGTGGCCGCGCCGCAGTGGTACTGCCGGACAACGTACTTTTCGAGGCAGGGGTTGGTACTGAGGTACGTCGTGATCTGATGGACAAGTGCAACTTGCACACCATTCTGCGGTTACCAACTGGAATCTTCTACGCACAGGGTGTAAAGACCAACGTGCTGTTTTTCCACAAGGGCACTGCAGAAAACCCGCGCCAGGAAGAAAGCTGCACAAAGCGCGTGTGGATCTATGACCTACGCAGCAACATGCCTAGCTTCGGCAAGCGTACACCCTTCGGTCAAATTCACCTCAAGCCGTTCGAGGACGCCTATGGCGAAGATCCCAACGGTGCAAGCCCGCGCGGCGAAAATGTTGAAGGTATTGGTGAAGCCAGCCGCTTCCGCTGCTTTACCCGCGACTATATTCGCAGCGCACGTGGTGACTCACTGGATATCAGTTGGCTCAAGGACGAAAGCAGCCTCGACGCCACCGACCTGCCCGCTCCGGAAGTGCTGGCGGGTGAGGCCATGGCTGAGCTGACCGAGGCGCTGCACGAGCTGGAAGAGCTGATGAAGGCTCTAGGGGCAGGGGACGAGGTGATGGCGCAGAAGCAGTTGATGGCTGAGGTGATGGGCTTGGTGGTCGCCAAGGAGAACGGGGATGATTGAGCTGCCGAAGGGGTGGACAACTGCAACATTAAATGACCTGCTAGGCGCAGACGGGATTTTTTCGGATGGGGACTGGATTGAAAGTAAAGACCAAGATCCCAATGGCGCGAACAGATTGTTGCAGCTCGCAGATATTGGTGACGGTTTATTTTTCGATAAGTCCTCTCGCTACGTGAACGACGAGAAGTTTTCCATCCTGAACTGTACGGAGCTTAAGGAAGGCGATGTTCTCATCGCCCGAATGCCTGCCCCACTAGGTCGCGCATGCCTGTTGCCTGCTATGCCCCAGCGTTGCTTGACAGTGGTTGATATTGCTGTTTTCCGCGCTGGGAGCAGCGGAGTTTCAAACAAATGGCTGATGCACTTTTTGAACTCATCGCCTATCAGGCGCGAGATGGAGCTTAACTCTTCGGGAACTACACGAAAAAGAATTTCTAGAGGAAAACTTGGCGAGATTCTGCTATCGGTCCCGCCTATCGCCGAACAAATCCGTATCGCCGCCAAGCTCGAAGAGCTAATGGTTCAGATCGATACTCTGAAAAGCCGCATCGACGGCATCCCCGCGCTGCTCAAGCGCTTCCGACAGTCTGTCCTTACCGCCGCTACTTCCGGGCGGTTGACGTCTGAGCAGTGCAGTTCAGGCTATGAAAAATGGAACAAGGGAAAACTTGGGGATTTTGTTGCTATTGATATCGGACATGCCTTCAAAAGCAGCGAGTTTTCCGCCGATGGAATTCGACTACTTAGAGGGCAGAATATTGAGCCTGGCTCTCTGCGCTGGATAGAAACAAAATTTTTCCCAGAAGAAAAATTATCAAGCTTTGAGTACTTGCTCATATCGGAGGGAGACATCATTCTTGCAATGGATCGCCCAATAGTTTCTGCTGGGCTGAAGCTTGCCAGAGCGAAGAGAGAAGACCTTCCCTGCCTACTTGTTCAGCGAGTCTGCCGCTTTAAGCAATCTCAAAAAATTCTAAACGACTATTTAATGTTACTCCTGTCAGATTACGCCTTCTCGAACTACTTAATCCCTAATCAAACGGGCAGTGACATTCCACATATCAGCGGAAAACAAATCCTAAACTACCCGGTCACGTTGCCGCCGCTCCATGAACAAACTGAAATTGTCCGTCGCGTCGAAAAACTATTCGCTTTCGCCGACCAATTCGAAGTCCGTGTGAAAGCCGCCCAGGCGCGAATCGACCTCTTGACCCAAAGCATCCTTACAAGAGCCTTCCGCGGCGAGCTTGTGCCGCAAGACCCGAACGACGAACCGGCCAGCGTCCTGTTAGAGCGCATTAAAGCCCAGCGCGCCGCAGCACCTAAGGCCAGGCGCGGTCGCCAACCCGGCCCCGTTAAGCCCAAAGTGGGTCGAACATCTAGCTGTGAACCTCTTGAGCTTGAAGCTAAAGGCAGCACCGGATGCTGAATCACTGGAGGAGAGCAACGACACGTCATCGCCGATCGCTAAGACCGACCTTTTCACTAGCAGCCCGCAGGAGCTCCTGATCCAAACCATCTTAGAGCTGTGCACGAGCTTAGCGGGCAACCTGCTGGATTGCCTATTGCAAGCGAGCCGACGTACTTTGAGCACATCGTGCTCGACGTCCTGCACAGCCTCGGCTTCAGCGCAAACCGTTAGTCGCTGCAGAAAGTCGGGGGTAGTGGCGACGGCGGCATTGACGGCGTGATCTCGCTGGACGCATCGGGGCTGGAAAGCGTTTGCGTACAGGCTAAACGCTGGCAGAGCACTGTAGCCCGCCCCGATTTGCAGGCGTTCTATGGCGCCCTGGCAGGGCAGAAAGCCATACGTGGTGTATTCATCTCTACCTCAGGCTTCACTGTCCAAACGGTCGAGTTCGCACCCTCGGTCGAAGGGCTTTTGCTGGTCGACGGTAAACGTCTGGTCAGTCTGATGTTGGATCACGAGGTCGGCGTCAGCTCGCAGCATTGCGAGGTACCTAGGCCCGACAGTGTTTACTTTGACGAGTCGCTCGGCTGAGTTCAACAACCACTGTCCATCAGAATCCCGATCATTCAGCATTCCAGGTGGTATTCCAAATAGGTTATCTAACGACCTATTAGCCAGTAAAAATAGATAGCTACAGCGTTGTTTCAGATCTCCCCGGTCCTATCAGCTGCTATTTGGTAAAACCAAGCAAGCCGCCTTGACTTAACGCTACCCCCAGCCCTCCCCTCACGGCCCAAAATCGCGATCAGTGAATCCTGCAGCGCCGCTGCCCCTCCTCCTCCTTTTGGATTTGCACCTCGCGACATTAAATCCTACTGTGCACGGCGTTTTTGGATATGGACGATAAGGATATGGCCCAACTCTTCCCGGCACTCAGTGCCTGTCGCTTCGACGCTCCCGGCGAAAAACGCCTGGCGGAGCGACTCGAGAAAAAGCTCTCAAACGACTGGTTATGCTGGTTCAACGTGCCAGTAGGCCCAAAAGGTCTGCAACCTGACTTTGTCCTGTTGCACCCGAAAATCGGGCTATTGGTGCTCGAAGTCAAAGACTGGAAAGTGACTTCGCTGATCTCGATAACGGCCAGCGATGTGAAAAAATATGATGATGGTCAGGAAAAAACCGTTATCAATCCCCTGGCGCAGGCCCGCAAGAATGCCTTTGAAACCGTTCAGGCACTGGAGAAAGACAGCGCGCTGACCCAAGGTGCTGAGGCTTACCGGCCCGGCAAGCTGATCATGCCGTACAGCTGGGGGGTGGTGCTCACCGAGATCACTCGCAAAGAGTTCGAGGCAAGACAGCTTGGTGCCGCGATGGAGGGGACGCGGGTCATCTGCAAGGACGAGATGTACGAAACCGCCGACAGCAGCGTATTCGAACAGCAAGTTTGCAAGATGCTGGTCCATCAGTTTCCCGTGCATCTTGTACCAGAACAGATCGACCGAGTGCGCTATCACCTTTTCCCCGAAATCCGCTTGAGCCCTGCGCCCGCCCAGTTCGGGTTGTTCAGTGAACAAGACGCGCCCCTTCCCTGCCTGCTGAAAGTGATGGACCTTCAGCAAGAGCAGTTGGCGCGCTCAATGGGCGATGGCCATCGGGTGATTCACGGTGTGGCAGGTAGCGGTAAAACCATGATCCTGGTCTATCGCTGCTTGTACCTGGCTCGCGCAGCCACTAAACCGGTGCTGGTCTTGTGCTTCAACAAAACACTTGCCGCGCGTTTGAACCAGGTGCTGCAACAGCACCGCCAGGAGCACAAGGTAACCGTCGTAGGCTTTCACGCCTGGTGCCACAGTTTGCTGACCCAAGCAAAACTCGCCATCCCCGAAATGAAAGGGGCGAAGTTTATTCAAGCACTGGAAGAAGAGGTGCTTCGGCAAATGGAAAGCGGCGCCCTCGCGCCCGAACAGTACGGTGCCATCCTGATTGATGAAGGGCATGACTTCAAACCCGAGTGGTTCCGTTTGGTCGTACATCAGGTTGATCGTGAGCGCGAGGACCTATTGGTACTGTATGACGACGCCCAAGCGATCTATCGCGGCAAAGCGCCGAGCACAAAATTGGCGTTCAGTTTTGCCAGCGTAGGCATCAAGGCTTCTGGCCGTACCACGGTGCTGCGTATCAATTATCGCAACACGCTGGAAGTGCTGTCGGTTGCCCATGCATTCTCCAAGGAGTTGCTAAGCGCACGCGACGCCGAAGACGACCATGTACCTGTGCTTGCACCCCAAAGTGCAGGTCGCCGGGGTGAGATGCCACAGCTTCTAAGCCTTGCTGGGGCTGCACAAGAGGCGCAATGCCTGGTTGCTAGGCTGAGGGCAGAACATGAAAACGGCAGAGCCTGGGACGACATGGCGGTCATTTACCGGCATACCGAGCAGGCCTTCTGGGTTGAAGAGGCGCTAAAGGCGGCAGGTATCCCCTACACCACCGCACGCGTGAGCTCTCAGCGCACAAAGCTTTACGCCCACCCTTCGGTAAAAATCGTCAGCATGCACTCCAGCAAAGGGCTGGAGTTTGGTTTTGTGATGATCCCGCGCCTGCATGAAATGCCAGCCAAGGGCGAAGATGAAGCTGACGAGATGCGCTTGCTATACGTGGCGATGACACGCGCAGTCGATCGCCTGGTAATGAGCCATCAAGGTGAGTCGGGCTTCACCGAACGTCTCGGGGAAGCAATCGCTCAAGTAAAAGCCAGCCTTTAGGTCAACGGCTGTTCGTACAGCGGTTTGGAATAGCCGCTGTCACCCATATTTTTGTAAGGTTAAGAAATGGACTTCACACCCATCATCACCCAGCACTGGATCCCCCTGAGCTGGTTCATCCCCCTCGTCATCTTGCTTTTCGCACTCAAGTCTCCAGGTGTAAAGGGCTACCTCGGCGAGCTGCTTGTACGCTACTTCGCCTACCTGTACCTGAACGAGCAAACCTATCGCCGCCTGCACAACATCACCCTGGACACCCCGGACGGCACCACCCAGATCGACCACGTTTTCGTCTCGGTGTACGGTATTTTCGTGCTGGAAACGAAGAATATGAACGGCTGGATCTTCGGCAGCGAAAAGCAGCCCCAGTGGACGCAGAAGCTCTACAAGCGCACGTTCAAATTCCAGAACCCGCTGCGGCAGAACTACAAGCACCTCAAAGCACTGGAAACGACCTTGGGCGTGAATGCCGAGCACCTGCACTCGGTGATCACCTTCGTCGGTGACAGCACGTTCAAAACGCAGATGCCGGCCAACGTGACCCAAGGCAGCAAGTTCATTCGCTACATCAAATCGTTTAATCAGCCGGTTTTCACCGAGGCCGATGTGAACGCCATGCTGCAAACCCTGCAAACCGGCCGCCGTGCCCCTACCCGCGCTACCCACCGCGAGCATGTGCAAAACCTGAAACGCCGCAGCGACCCGACAGCCGAGCGGCAATGCCCTAAATGTGGCAATGCGCTGCTGGTTCGGACCGCCAAATCAGGGGCGAAGGCAGGGCAGCAGTTTTGGGGTTGTTCGGCATTCCCCAAATGCCGAACGATGCAGCGTTTTTAGCCCGAAATACGACGATTGAAGGTCTGGTAGACAGGGCGTTTATATAGGGCAGTGAGTACAAAGGTCATGACTGCCCAAGCGCTAGCAGAAACCCCGCCACAGCTCATCAGACTCGACAACAGCCACAAATCGATCCGCCGTAAACCCCTCAGGGAACAATGAATCGCGACCACTTTCATCAAGCTGATCCAACGGTTTAAGAAGCTGCTTCTCGTCGCGCAAAATGACTTCCAGCGCCTCACGTGATACCACTCTGAACCCATCGACTGCCTGCCCATCGAGTTCAATGGACGTATCAACGATCCAGGCCCGCAGATCCACCTCGGGATGCTGCGCGTCATAGCCCAGCCTGGTACGCAGACCTAGATCAGCCACCAACGCCTTAGCCACCGCAATCCGCTTACGCTGTAGTTGCCAAGCGGCTTTGCGCAAGGTGTTGGTGCGATGCAGCCAAACCTCATGCCGGGTTGAACGGATATAACCCGACTTGACCTCGATGAGCAGCAACACACCATCCTGATGGCAGATCAAGTCCACTTCACCGGCATCGTCTTCTTCTGTAACGGGAGGCCGATAGCCCACCTCTACGGCAAAGCCTCGTCGCCGTAGGCTCTCGGCCAGCGCCAGCTCTACACGCTGGGTTTCTGCCTGTGCATCGGCTCGGCGGGCGTTCACGCGTCGCAAATTATTGATGGCGGCGGTCACGTTGTTCTGCTCCGAGACCACCCAAGGAAACTGAAAACTGAAGCGGCCAACTTTGTAGAAGGGTTGCTCAGCCAGGCGTGGCACAGGCTTCCCAGGATGCTGTTTCAACTGCTGTGCAAGCGCTTTGAGGTCGCTAGTCCAGAACCTGAGAATTGCCTTGGCGGAATCGGCGCTGCCTTGCGGGTATTCCTTGCTGACCGTCCAGCCTTTGATCCTGCGGACTTTTGCTTCCTCTTCGGACCATGTCAGGGGGAATCTGTTTTCCCCTGATCGCATGCCGCTCATAGCCAATCGACCAAGCGCATGGGCGAGCACGCCGGACTCGCGAAGGTAATCCTGGTAGGGCTGGATAAAATGCTTCTGGAAAAACACCGAGGTCAACTCACTCGCCAGCAACACAGAGTGAAGCTGAACTTCAGCACCATCATCGAGCGTAAGCTTGTCACCCAGGCCGTAGATCTGCTGCAGTTGCAGCTCACTGCGTATTGCCTTGATGTAGGCCAGCTGGTTCAGCTCATGGTTCTCGGGCGAGCCGATAATTTCAGTGGCTATGCTGGAAGTACTGAATGCCTCCACGGCACGATTTATCCAGTAGTGCCAAAGCAGGTCGTTCTTGCGCCCGGTACGTTGCCACCGCTCTGTCCCCGCCTCCGACTCATTGTAGATAACGGGCTCACCCGGCTTTAACTGGTAACGACATTCAGGATTGAAGCAGAACCAGTCGATTGAAGCCTCGTAGTCGATTCGCTCGTGCGTTGCCGCAATCATTACGCTCAGTGAGTTGAGGTTTTCACGGCATCTCACTGAGTCTGGGGTAAACGCCCCAGGGAAAATGATCGGTGACAGATGCCGTTTCAGTGACTGCCCGATCCGCGCCTCGTTCAGACGAAAATCCTCTTCCGAACAAGCCCTGAGTTTGTTCAAGATAATGCGGCTGTAGACCTGCCACTGCTGACCAGAACGATCAGCGGGGGCATCTTCGGAGAACGCTTGATAAGCCAGCACACTGAGGTAGGAAAGCAATTCCAGCAGGGACAAATGCTCAAGCTGTTTTTCAGCGTTGCTGATCAGCTCATCAAAGGGCTTGAGCTGATCGAGCAAACGGTCACAGACCCCGAAGAATTCCTGCCACTCATCCCCCGTGAGTGCCGTACGAAGCGCAAGCCATAGCGGTGAATCAGTACGCTCGAACACCTTCGCGTAACGAATTGACCATCTGAGGGTATCTGGCGCATGGCTGGCCAGCTCCAGCAGCAGGTCGACACTGGCTGCATTATCAAAATGCAGCAGGCGGCTCAGCGCCAAGCTGGCCAGTTCGGAGTGTGCAACTGCATCTGCATCACGCCAAAACGGTGCTGAAGCCAAACCCGTCGCGCGGTCAAGTGCCGAGTGATTTTTACCTGAAGGGCGCTGATCCAGAAAATGCTGCAGGGATTCATCGAGAGCCCTCCCCTTACCGAGTACAGGCTGCTTCCTTTCATAAACCGACTGGTAATGCTGCCGGCACCGCAATTCCTTTTCTGACATCCCAAGCCTCCATACCTACGTCATCTTCCTAGCCAGAGCGTGACCCACAGAACGCCTTACGTTCAGCTGAACGCGCAATGCGACCCAGCACTCAGACCTACTACATCCTTTTGTCAAAAAGTTGATACGCCAGTCTTTTTGATACAGAATTAGAAACAGGATGCATTTTAGCGTATTTCAGTATGCTTTAAGCGAGTGCAGGGAATGGACGAAGACAGAACCTCAGATGCGGCCGTGCCGCCCATCGACCAGCTTGATCTCACGGCACACGGCGTTTTGGGCCACTTCGCCGCGTCGTCGCGCAATGTCCAGCTGCTGAATTTTCTGATGGCCATGGACCGCGTGGACCGCTGGGCCGTGGACTTTGACGAAGACGCTCCCGGGCAACAGTTCGAAATCCAGCTGCTGATGCAAGAAATCCAAACCTTCGTGGAGGCCTATGCGCGCGTGCTGCATCGGCTTCCGCAGCCATTCGCCGAGCTGCTGGCACACCTCACTTCGTCGCGCTGCATGTACCTGGTGCGGTATGTCGCGCAACGCAATGAAGCTTTCACCGGGGCGCTGGCCGCGCTGTTAGGCAGCGACTCAGCGCAGTCGATGGACCTGGCGGCGTTTCGGCGTCGGCTGGATGCCTTCAGCAAGACGCACCTGCTCAGCGAGATTTTCTGCGGGGAGCGGCTGCGCGAGATATCACAGATCATGGGGAGTTACGCAGATGTATAAGGGACGCTTGAACCCTGTCGCACAGGCGATAGGCAAATCTGTGGGCAAGCGCGCGGTGCTGGGCGGGGTGCTGGGCGCCTGGCTGGTGCTGGCCGGGCCGGCTTTCGGGGCAACCAGCAGCCTGGGCGCGACGTCGAGCAGCCTGATCTCGCAGCAGGATTCGGTCGTCGCCGATGCCATCAAGGCCGATGCCGAGGACTGCGCCGAGGGCACCAAGGAAGGCACCATTGGCGCCTCCATCGGCGATGCGCTGAAGATCCATACCGAGCTGGCGTCGGCCACACCCAATGTCGAGTCGCTGTTCAGCGCCACGGCGGATTGCTTCGGTGGCCTTAGCAGCCTGTTCGACCTCTCGGGCTCCATCCCGAGCCTGGGCAGCATCCTCGCCTCCGCCCAGGCGGCGGTTCTGCAATACGCGCAGAAAAAGGTGTGTTCGGCGGTACAGCAGGTCGCCTCGATGGTTACCACGCCGATCAACCAGGCGATTGGCAAGGTCAGCAGCGGCACCTCGCTGGGCGACCTCAACGGCCTCACCAACGGCCTGGTCAGCCAGGGCATGAGCACGCTCGACCCAGAGCTGGGCAGCGGCTACCACAACGCCGCGGCAGGCTACGAAGCCACCTACACCGTGGATGTGAACCCGTTCAACTACGTGCAGACCGACTTCGGCGGTGGCGCCGGTGCCGGCACGGGTACCACGGCCCCAGCAAGCACCAATAGCGTAGCGGCGCCTGCCAGCGCAGCACCGGCACCCGTCAGCACGCCAAGTGCCTCGCCAAACTCGAACAGCGGGTCGTCCAGCTCCGCTGCGGGCCTGTTCAACTAAAAGGGGCTGTCGATGAAAAAGATCGCAGCAGTTCTGGCGGTGGGTCTTGCGGTCGGGGCCACGGCGCTGCCGGCCCAGGCGCTGACCTGGGCATCGGTGCTGACGTTCTTCAACACGATGCAGAGCGAAATGAGTGCCTGGTCGGTGACGGTCAAGCAGACCGCGCTGTCGGCCAACGTCGTCTCGCAGGTGGACAGCGACTCGAAAAAGCAGCTGGCCAACGCGGTAGGCACCATCGACATGTCCGACCGGGTGATGAAGGCCGTGACATCGTTCGATTCTGCCGTTGGGCAGCCGGTAACCATCAAATGCACGGCCCAGGAGCAGGGCAAGCTGTTCGTGGAGGCCGTGTCCCAGCGTGACAAGGACACGGCAAGGCTGATGGCCACTTACGCCTCCCAGCGTGTGGGCTCCAGGGTTACGGCCGATCAGTCGGCCCTGGCCATGCACCGCGATACCTACTGCACCGTGTCCGAGGCCAGGCAGGGCATGTGCACGCTCAACGCCAACGGCATGCAGGGCTGGGATGTGGATTACGCCGGGCCGTTCAGCGAGAACACCCTCGCCCCCGAAGGCGAGGCGGCAGCGTATGCCTACACCGCGATGATCACCGATCAGCGCGCCGAGGCGCACATCGACTGCACCTCAGCCGCCTGCAACGCCGCCCAGTCGCAGCAGCTCGCCACCTCGGCGATGAGCGCGATGGCTGCCAACTCTCTCGTAGGGCAAGTGACGGACCGTCGCGTGCCAATGCTCACAGGGCAGTGATATGAATTTTCGGCTCAAGTTAGCGGGCATTGTCGCGGGGTCGACAATGCTCTCCAGTGTTTCCTACGGTGCGCTGTACGGTTTCGGCCCCGCAGAGGCATGGACCGCAGCGCAGATATCGACGCACACGGCGACAGTGGGCGCCAATATTGCCGCCTTTGGCACCAGCTTCGGTGCGCAGATGACGACCAAGTTCGAGCAGATCATTTCGGCGGTGGCCATTGCCACCAAGCAGGAAGCGCTGTCTGCAAACGTGGTGGCGGACAACAACCGGCAAACGTCTGAACAGCTGGTGAACGCCATTCGTGCGCAGCAGCAGAACACTGCGGTCGCCAAAGCCTACCTCGACTTCAACGCGGCGACCGGCCAAGGCTTCGACCCTTGCGGTACGGTGGCCAAGAACAAATCGATGGACCTGGCCTTCACCACCCTGGCCGCCAAGGCCAAGGCGGCAGTCGGTGTACTCGACGCCTCCCCGGGTCGCCTGGTGACGTCAACCTCCCAGGCGATGCAAGCGCGCCTGAAAGAGCACCGCGACAAGTTCTGTACCGCCGCAGAGGCGGATGCCGGGCTGTGCACGCTCAGCGCCTTGCCCGGCGGCGATACCAATGCCGCCCTGCTGTTCGAGCCTGCGGAAGAGAACTCGCTGACGACCGAAGCGCGTACTGCCTACATTCAGCATGTGATTGGCCCGCCGGACGAGAAGCTTGCCAAAGAGGCCGGTGCGACGCCTGCCGGTGAAACCTACATGGTCCAGAAAAACCGCAAGGACTCGATGTTGTCGGTGCCGGCCTACAGCTTGTCGACCATCAACGCAGCCAACACCCGCAGCAACCAGTTCGGCGGCAAGTCGCCCAACGAAGTGCTCAAGCTGCGTGTGAACCAGTACTTCGGCGGCAAGGAAGCCGAGCAGTGGTCGGGCAACCTGGCGCGCCAGACCCAGCGCGGGCTATTGGTGGAGGCCGCCAAGATGGGCGGCCTCGAGGTATGGATCCATCAGCAGCAGTACGAGCAGAACCAACGGCTGATCGCCAACCTGGCGACACTGGTGGTCGCCTCGTCCGACCGCCTCGACGCGCCGCTGGAGTCGCGTTATCAGAAGGTGCTGTCTGAAACCGCCAAGCAGGCGGTGCAATGAGATGCGTATGAAAAAGGACTTCGACGAAGCGCGCGAGTCGCGTAAATGGAAGGTGTCGTTCGGCATATCGCTGGCCCTCACCTCTACGCTGGCCTGGGCCTACTGCCCACCGCAGTATCAGGAAACCGTCGTGGCGCCGGCGTTCACGGCGGCTACCCAGACGCTCAACGGGGCGGTGTCCACAGTCGACGCCTCCCTTTCGGCGTTGCTCGAGACCCAAAGCCAGCGCCTGACCTCCGCCATCGCGGTAATGACCAAGCAGAAAGCCCTGTCGGCCAACACCGTTGCCGAGGCAGGGCGCAATGCGGCGCAACAAACGGCGACCGCGCTGAACGTGCTGGCGCAGACCCAGCGGGTCAAGCAGGCCCGCTTCGACTATGGCGGTGAGTTCGGCCAAGGCTTCTCGCCGTGCAAGGTCTACTCGACCCGAACGCTGATGAGCAACCGCGATGCCGACATGACCACCGAGGTTCGCCAACGGGTCAAAGCCGAGATCGTCGCCGCACCGGGCACCTATGCCGAGCCGATCAGCGCCCAGTCAGCACTGGTGAAGGCACGGCAGAAGTTCTGCACGCAAGACCAGGCCGATTCGGGCATGTGCCAATCGACCGGGTCGATGCCGGGCGCCGACCTGACCGTGGCTACCTTGTTCGAACCCGCCATGGAAGGCGAAACGCTGTACGAGGCCAAGGTCGGGTTCGTCAACAACATCGCTGGCCTGCCTGACGGCCCGGTACCAGCATCGGCAGGCAAATCGTCTGCCGCCGAAGACTATTCCCTGTCCAAGGCCCGTAAAGACGCGCTGGTCTCGCCTGCACTCTCCAGCCTCAAGGCCATCCAGCTCGACTACTCGGGTGTAGAGGGCAAGGAGACAGGCTCCGACCTGCCGCTGGCGGTGCACTTCCGTAACGAGGTCAAACGCTATTCGGGCAACACCGCCGAATACGACAGCTGGGCCCGGGTGATGGCGGCGCAGAACGAGCGCGGCGCGCTGGTCGAGTTGCTGAAGATCAAGGCGCTGGACCTGGCCATCCAAGAGAAGCAGTACCGCCAATACGAAAGCATGGAAGCCCAACTGGCTTCGCTGGTGTCGCTGGAAGTTACTGCAGGTGGCGCACAAGCCCGCACCAGCCAAGCCGCCTCGGATGCCGCCAAGCAAAACGTGAAGCAGAGTGTTAAGTGACGGAGCGCAAGGTATGAACAGAACGATCTTGCGAGGCGTGGCTGCCTTGGGGCTGGCGGTTTACGCCCACAGCGCCATTGCCGACACTTGCATGGTATCGCCGACCGACAAGGAAGTTGTTTCCGGGCGTTTCGGCAAATTCCGCGGCGGCGGCTCGGGCAACTTCGGCTCGGCCAACAAGAAAGCGCACATGCACGATGGCCTCGACTTCTCTACCAGTGGCGCGTCGCAACCGGTGTACGCGACCACTGAAGGTGTCATCGCATTTGCCGGAAGCCGAGGGTCGGCGGGCAACACAGTGCTGATCAAACGGGACAACGGCGATATCGTCGCGTATTACCACCTTAGCGGTTTTGCTAATGGCGTGAAGCGCTACGCTACGGTAAAACCCGGGCAGCAACTTGGCCTGTCGGGCAATACGCCCAGCAGCAGCATGACCAAGCATTTGCACTTCACCTATGGCACCGCGCAAAAGGATGCGGCCAGGGCCAAGGCGTTTGCCGAAAATGCTCACCGTGGGCCCTTTAACCCGGCCCAGTTACCGCCCGTGTTCAATCGCCAGGACGACATTGGCTACAAGACTGACCCGGCACCCTATTTCTGCCAAACTTATTCCATTCAGGATGGCCACCCGGAGCACTACCCGATCCTGGGCAAGGATACCAAGGCGCAACACCAGATCCTGTTCGGCAATGTGCCCTCAGGCGGCGTCGCCCCCGACTCCACGGCCGAACCCGTGCAGGTGGCCGCTGCCAACGCCGATGCCGCACTCGCCGAAGCAGATGGCAAAACACCTGAGATGTACTTGTCTGACGCCGATGGCTATGGTGCCTTGCCGACAGCCCCCATTGGTGGCTACGACACCATGTCGGTTTCGGAAATGATGATGACTGAAGCGACCCGGCGGTTCAGCGACGCTGAGTGGAACAACAGCATCACGCACGTTTCCAGCCGCGCCCTGTGGGTCGACTACAACCGGGCGACAGGTGTCAGCAATTACCTGTCGGAAGCGATTTATCGCAAGAAAGAAAAAGTTGAAGCATTGCTTGCCGTTTACGCGTCGCAGAAATTGGCAGGTCAACGGGCACAGACCGATTGGGCGCATCAGCGCGCCCAGAAAGGAGCTGTGTCCAGATCCATTGAATAACGCGGCGCCCACGAAAAGGTAATCAAAGATGGAACCCAAAGAACTCGAGAAGCCTGAACCGGCCGTCGCTCACTCTGCTGCCGGGCCGCACGCCGAGCCAGGGCGCAGTTACGCAGGCATCTTGGTCCATCATGGCGCGGCGCCCGCTCACAACGACCCTGCACAACCAAAAAGCTACTACGTCACCTTGAAATCCCCCGCTGGCGAGCAAACCCTGTGGGGCGCCGAGCTTGAGCAAGCCATACGCGGCGCTGCAGTGCAGCGCGGCCAGGCTGTGCAGCTGGATTACCAAGGCAACGCCGAGCATTCGGCGCAAGCCACCTGGAGCGCACGCTCGATCGATGCGGCAGCGTTGCAGGCCGCTGACGCCAACGCAACGCCGCAGGGGGCGGCTGCTGGCCGGGATACCCCCGCCAGCCAGGCGCCAACTGCCCGCACCGAGATCGACCCCGTGGCACTCGATGCGCTGATGCAGGTGGCGGGCGATGTGAAGAAGAAAATGGACTCGCTCGACCCCGAGGAAGTGCGGCGGATCAACGCCTCCTTGCATGAGAATGACGCTGCCTCTGGCAAACGCTCGGAGCGCGAGGCCAATGGTGCCGAAACCTTGTTGCGTGGCACTGCCGAGCTGGTGGGTGGCGTCGCGTCGTTGACGGGTGCTGCCATGCAGGGCCTTGGCAAGGGTGCGGACGCGCTGGCCAATGCCTGGCGCGGCGGCTCAAAGGCGCAGGAAGC
Organism: Pseudomonas sp. SWRI77; assembly: GCF_014269105.1. NCBI lineage: Bacteria > Pseudomonadati > Pseudomonadota > Gammaproteobacteria > Pseudomonadales > Pseudomonadaceae > Pseudomonas > Pseudomonas sp. SWRI77. The sequence goes on from NZ_JABWRV010000001.1 coordinate 100,674, forward strand.
CGCAGAGCCTGCGTTCTCGGAAGAAACGGCTGGCCGGGTGCCGGTTTTGCCTCGCCTTTCCGAATACCGGGTCGATCAGGTCGAGAAAGCCGCCAGCAACTACGAGAAGGCACATGTTGCCTTCTGGAATGCGGACAACATGCCCCAGGTTCGCCAGCAGATCGAAGCGCGCGCCGAGCAAACCGGCCTGACCGTGCCCGAAGTGATCGAGAAGATGAAGCCCGATGGCGAATTCACCGACCTGCACGAAACATTCGTCGAGGCTGTAGGCCAGTCGCCCGAGGCCCAGAGCAACAAAAAAGCCATGGACAAGGCCCTCACCGGCTGGGCGCGGCAATACGGGCGCGCCCAGGAAGAGCTGCTGAACCCGGAAACCGACGGCAGCCCGCATTACGACAAGCTCAAGAACCGGCTCGAAACGTCCAGCCAGAGCATGCATGCCAACGCCGGCAATACACCGGCCTTCGACGGCGAAGCGCAATCGCACCTGGAGCGCCTCAAAGACGTCATGCAGCGCATCGCCGAGCGGCTCAAGGAAATGCTCCAAGGGATCGTCGACATGGTCCGTGGCAAGCCTTCGGGCCCATCGTCAGGCAACGATTACACCCCGTGATGGGGGCCGCCACCCCGGCGGCAGGCTCAGCACCAAGCCAATGCCGAATGGAGCCATGAAGGCGCAGGCATAAACATCCAAGCAAGGAGAACGGAATGAAAGAATACAGCAACTGGAAAGAACTCACCGCCACGCCAGAGGCCCATCTGGATTTCCTGCGGGTGGTCGATGCCAGCCTGGACGAGGGCCTGGGTGGCAAGAACCTCTATCAGAAACTGGCCCAGGAAATCACCGTGGATGGCAAGGCGTTCAGCCAGGCCTTCCACTTGAACAACCTGGAGAACAACTCGGGTAACTGGGATACCGACGAAACACCTGACCCGGTGAAACTGGAAATCGTCTCGCTGACGTCGAAGATCAAACAGGCTGACCCTGGCTACGACATGGCCCATTTCACAGTCGGTTACGAATACATGATCAGTGAGATGAAAGAACGTGGCGTAGACGTGGATGCCGGTCTGGATCACAGCGACCCGGCACCCGCACGCACCAGCGGTTCGGACTACGAACCTGGCATGTAATGCCTGGAGGCGCCTGTGAAAAACACCCTATCGATCGCCCTGGCGTTGAGCGCATTGGCCCTGGTGAGTGCTGCCCAGGCTCAGAACGCCCCTGAGCCGGCTGAAGAGCAGTGGCAGGAGTTGCCGCGCAACACCACCATCTACGTGCCAGTACCGACGCGGATCACCCCCGTATCCGCCTACCGGTCGTGTTCCGGTCGCTATGAAGGTGAACGTTGTGACTTCGCCACGCCTCAGCAGGGGGTCGTCGAAGGCACCTGCCAGGCCCCCGAAATGCGCCAACCGCCGGCGTATGGGTATCAGGTGCAACAGTACCCTGCACAGGTGCGAACGGGGTTGGTGTGCGTGCCGCCGGACGCCCCACCTTCCGGCGGCCAAGGCGCTGAGCCTGGCAACCCTGGCCATGAGACCCCTTACGCGCCCCCACCTGCCCCACTGCCGCCCGCTGAAGCCCCGGCGCAATAGCCAGCCGAGGCTGCCCGGCTCAGCGCCTAGGGCGCTGGGTCCGAGTCGTCCGGTTGCGAGCGCGGTGCAACCGCCGCCTGCATGCTCAGGATGAACTGGTGTGTTTCAGGCAGCTGTTTCTGGAACGTTTCATCCTGCTCCGGCGGGCGTTGGATGTGCCCCTCACGCAGGCCCAGCGCCACCTGCTGCTGATAACGCTCGACGAACCGCTCACGGATACGCCGGGCCTCAGGCGTATCTTCGCCGGCAAGCTCCTCCAGCAGCCCTTGTGCCGCCTGCGTGAAGACCAGGGTGCGCTGGTACTGTTCGGTCTTCAGCTCAGATTGCGCAAACGTGGACTCGAATTGCTTCTCCATCGCCTTGATGGTGAGTTCCTGCAACTCATTGGCGCTGTTGAGGGCGGCGACCACACTGGTCAGGCGGGCCTCCTCGGCCACTGCGCTGCGGTTGGCTTCGTTGGCCTTGGCGACTTGCGACAACTGCTCGTACATCAGGTCGATTACCGCCTTCTGACGCTTCACATGGTCCCTGAGCTGTACCGCCTCTGCGAAGTACTGGCGCACGTGCCCACGCAGCGGCTCCAGCTTCTGGTTGGCGTGGGCCGCGCCCGCATCCCAGCCTTGTGAATAACCGTGGGAGCGCCCCTGCTCGAAGCCCTCCCGGCGCCCTTGGTCGCGGCCAACGTGGAGGTTGGCCTCAGCCTGTTGCGCAGAGCCGTTGTAGCCGCCGTCCAGGCTCATGTTGCCCTTGCGTGCTGCCCAGTTTTGGTCCATTTCGTTACCTCCTTCCATTGGCGCATCGTCGCGTCACACGCCTCACACTCTAGATGATGGGTGCCGCGATCAGGGCTGACAGCGCCTAACGTGTGGTCTTGATCTCCGCGCCGGCTGCCTGCTCCGCCGCTGCCTGGGGCAAGGCGAACTCCGTCAGCCGGTGCACGGCGACCGCTACCCAGTCGCCCCCGAAACGTTCGTCTTCCAGCACCGACTTCAGCGCCAGGATCGGCACACAATGCCGTGCATCCCCTTGGACATAGAAAGCGGCCAGCCATTCGGGCAGCAGGTGATTTATCGCATCGTGGGTTTCGACAGTGAACATCAGTGCCAGCGTTCCGGGCATGGCCTTGACCTCTCGGCTGGGCAGCGCATCGGCCAGCCAGAATGCCACGTCGCCCAACTGGTTGGCCTGGATCGGCAACAAGGCAATCACTTTGCCGCCGTCGTGACTCACCACGATACCCGGTTCGAGGTTGATGGTGGGTGCACCGAAGCCCAGCGCCTCATGGCGAATGGGCAACGTCTTCAGAAAATGCTCCAGCAGCGTGTACATCTCGAATGCCGCCGGGATGTCTTTTTGAATGGCCGGGGTGCTCTTGGCCATCACGCTGACAAAGCCGCCGCCTGACTGCGCAAACACATTGCCACTGATGGCCTGCGCCACGAATGCTTCAAGTTCACCAAGTGAATACATGTTCAACTTCCCTGCACCGGGTCGACTAGACTGAACTTGAAGCGGCTTCAAGGTCAAAGTTACTGTCAACAGTGTGTGTATGTTTGCAGCCCAAACTTCAAGGAAGTATCAATGAGCCATCAGTTTCATTGCGCATTTCAAGCTGCCCCCGGTAACCCGGGTGGAGTACTGAATATCGGCCCGGCCTCGGTCAGTATCGACCTTGAGAACCTGCGCCTGTTTGCAGACGTGGTCGGGCAAATCGAAAAACGTCGTACGGCCGGCGAAACCCGGTCTGAAATCCTCGGCGAGTGGGCTGCTCGCGAAGGGATCGACTGGGCCCATATCGGCTTTCACCCCTGCCGCGAAAGCTACAGCCTGCGTTACAACGGGGTGGCCTGGGAATCGCCCGCCGACGCTACGATCGCGGCAGCTGCCGAGGCACGGTTATTCCTGGATAACATGCGCCTGCAGGCCTGATACCGGTGCGCGGCCCTCACTGACTTCATAGGAGGGCCTGGCTTCATTGGCCGTGGTCGAGAACTCGAATTCGACCCGGCGATTGGCGGCGCGGCCATTGGCTGTGTCGTTGGACGCAATATAGTCCCCCACCCGGCCTTGGGCACTGATCTTCGAGGCCTCCACGCCACGCCGAACCAGGTACATCTTCGCCGCTTCCGCTCTAAGCTGGGCAACGCGGCGATTCGCTTCCAGGGTGCCCACACTGTCGGTGTAGCCAAAGATCTTCACCTGCCGCGCGGCATGAGCAGAGCGCACCAACACGTCTTCATCGGCGGCGTTGGGGCGGAACCTTGAGTGGCCAAAGGCGAAGTTGAGCGTCATGTGGTTGATCGAGGCCTGGACCTGCTCCTGCCCCGCCCTGATGGCCAGCAATTCCTGGCGGCTGCCGTTGGCATCGGCCTCTGCGGCTGCCAGACGAACCCGCAGGCTCTGGATTTCCACACGCAGCGCGTTGATCGTCTGCTGCATCTGCGCAGTGTCGTCCACGTGGGGCGCCGCAGTTACATAAGACACCGGCGCGGCTGGGCTTTCAATCAATTCAAACCCCGCAAAAGCGTGTGGGGCAAGCGCCGCAGACACTACCGCCAACACCAACGGTAGCAATTTGCGCGGGGTGACAATCAGGGTGCTCATACATCTCTCCAGAACCGCAGGATCACGAAAACGATAAGCGACCAGGCATAGCCCAATAGCAGCGTCAGTGCGCCTGCCAGCAAGTACATGCGCAGCGGGTCGATAGTGTCCTGGCCAAGTGGCTTCAGGCCTGGCACCAAGGTGACGGGGAACCACGCAAACAGCAGCGCCACCAGCGGGACAAGCCACAGGCCCAGGCGCAGCCGACGGTGGTCAGCGCCGTGCGTCCACCAGGCGTACCAGCCCACGCTGAGCAGGTAGGCCGGCAGCAGAATCACGCTAAACAAAAGCACCGAGAACGACAGTGCCGCGGCGTAGAAGCGTGGCGAGCCTTCAGCCATTTCACCCATCATGGTCGCAGCGACCGCAATGACGAAGGCCAGCAGTGCCCCCAGCAATGGCACCAGCAAAAGCCACAAGGCCGCGCGGCGATCGCCCACCACCCTCAGGCCCGGCTCCACAGCAAGTGGCGGTAATGGGTAGGACATGCCTGAAAACTCCTTGTAAGGGCCAGCTGAACGGTGATGTTCAAGACAAGCGTCGCAGCATGCGGAGGCGATGCCGATCAGCCAGCGTTCAACGTCCTGTCAATTATCAAAATGGCCTGTTAGAAAAATGTTGCTCGTGATGGCGAGTATGAATTTGAGGCCATTTGCCGTCAAGGTGAAATCCTGAGGATGCACTGACGTTCGCTTGACCGCCCGCAAGGCGTAGCGCACACTGCGGCCATGCAAAAAACGTTTTTCTAACAGGCTAAATTGATAGCACTTTGTCATCCAGAAGGATCTGCCGCATGAAAGCACTGCACCTCGCCGTACCGCTGCTGGTTTCGCTCGCCTGCTCTGGGGCGTACGCCGAGCAAGTCGACCAGCCTGAGGCCAACGCACGCCTGGCTCAGGTCTTGACCTGCCAACGCAATGTCTCGCCAGAAGAGTTCGAAGCACTGGTTAAAGCAGCCAAGGGCAAAGCCATCGTGCAGGCCTCGGACTTGTCCGATGGCGAATACACGGTGCCGAACCCGCTGGACGTTTTCGGTCGCCCCGTCACCCGGCTTGCACTGCACCCAGGCTCCAATGGCGAAGGTGATTTCAACTCCTACTCCGGCGCATTCAGCGGCGAAAGCATCCAGACGGTGGCCAAGCTGGCCGGCGTCCCCAAGGACCCAATCGGCGACTACAAGAAAGAGGTCGGCAACCATGACCAGTGGCTGTATGTAGATTCAGGCAGCACCTACATCAGTTGCGCGTACGATGTGCGCACAGTGGCGAAAACCATCAAACGCACAGCGCGCGACGCCGCGGACGCCGTCAAACGGGCCACCCAGTAACGCCACGCCAACCGACATGCGCTGAATGGAGTCATGCCATGAGCTTCAGAACACTGGCTGCAAAGTTTCTGGAAACGGTCAAGGACGACCTGGGCATCCCTGCCCGGCTGCGACGGGTCATTGCCGAGCAACCCGCCCTGCGCAGGCGGGTCGATGACACTGCAAGTGTCATCGCGTTATCGAGCGTGGTTCGCTGGCATGAATGGTCGCACCGCATCGGCTTCGGCCACGGTAGCGAAAGCAGCGGCGAAGTCAGAGGCTGGCGCTCGGCCAACGGCCGCTATCAGGGTGAGCACCGGCACATCCCCGCACTGGCCCGGCTCAGCAGGCGCGAGACGACAGCAGACTTCGCCTGCGACATCACCGACGTGTCCGGCCTGTCGGCGTCGAAGTCCGAACTGTATCGCTTCAACTCCATGCAGCAGATGGCAGAGCAGGCCTGCCAGGCATTCACCCAAGACCTGAGCCAGGAGGGCCTTGCGCAAAACCTGCGCTGGCCCGAGGTGCGCATTGTTCATGGCGGCTCCGACTTCATGGTCAGGCACGACTGGGATGACGGCTTGTACCTGGTCAACAGCGGCGGTTCGCACCACTTTGTCGCGGCCCAGCATATCGCCAGGCACCTGCAACAACCCGTTGCCTTGCAAGGCCGCCTTGAGCGCTACGGCCTGGATGCCGATGCGGTGGCTCAGCTGAACGACGAATACGCCATCTACGCCGTTGCCAAGGACGCCTACTTCTCTGACGCGCTCGATGCCCTGCGCGACTTCAAGGCAACGCACTTCTGGGGCGATCTGCCACACCCTTATGACAATGGCCTGGCCATCTTCCTGCCCAAAGAGGAACCGCGCTCACGCAAGGTTGCCGAGGTCTTTGCCAGCGAAGGCTTTACCAACGTCGGCGAGATACTGGTGGAGTTGGCCTCGGAGAACGCAGCCGTGCAACGTCGCGACCGCCAGGACGAGATGCGCAAGCGCATTGAGGCCTTGCCTGGCCTGGAAGCAAAGGCTGGCGTGGCGCACGTGTTCGGCAAGCATGCAGCGGCGAGCCTGCGCCACGAACTGGCGACACAGGTGGACTGGCCAGCCGTGGAGCGAGCGACGCTGGAGGAAGCCTTTGGCGTGCATCGGCTTGACGCCCAGAGCGTGTTCGAGGGCCTTTGCCAGCACAGCCCAGGCGCTGTCTCCCGCCACTCCCAGAACACCCTGCGCGCTACCGTGGACGGCTATGCAGCCCTTCATGAGCGGCAACTGGACAGCCAGGCAACCCCAGATGCACCGAGCCCCGACTGAAGGCGGGGCTCGGACGTTTCGGCTCGAACAAGCAGTTGGGTGCAGTCGCTACGCTGAACAATACTGCTTGGCCATCTGGTGGATGCGTGCTGCTGCTTGCGCCTGGCCTTGAGCCTGTTCGCACGCCCAAAGCAGTGTCGCGGCGTCAGGCACGGCCTGCGCCCCGCTCGCCCGCTGCGACACGAACCACAACGCGCGCATGACAAACAGCGGGTCGCTATCGAGGCGCTGATCACCCACTGCACGCAAATGGCCGACCAGCGCCTGAGTCGCCTTGACCAACCCGTTGCCCTGGCCAAACTGGGTCAAGGTGCCCAGCGCCTGCGGCGCCATGGAAGGGTGAATCGTCAGCGGTGTGCAGAGGTCGGAATCGAGTAAATCCCAGAACGTCACGCCATCCTTGCAGACCATCCCCACCCGGCGGCCACCGGCCATGTCATCGACCTCGATAAAGGTGCCTGGCTGGTATTTGTGGATTTTCATCATGTAGCCCTTACGGATTGACTGACCGACCCACGTCGGTAACAGGTGCATTCTAAGCAAGCAGCCTGCAAAAAGCGTAACCGCATGCGCCTACCGACACCTGTTGTTGATGCAACGCAACGTCGAGCCCTTTCACGGCTCGGGGGCATCCCAAGTGACGGTACGCTCCAGTTCGCGCTCGGCAGAATAGGCAATCATCGCACGCGCCAATGGCTTGCCATCCACGCCGGGTATCTCGCAGGCGTCCTTCAAGGTGCCTTCTGGTCGCTCGGCGATCCAGGTTGCAGCTTGCTTGAAGCCATCGTAGAGCATCCCTGCCTGCGCCGCCGGGTCTATATGCTGCAGGTCGATCGCGACCAGCACGCCGCGCGCACTGGCAAACGATGGCGCCTCATGCACAGCCTCCAGGGTGCCCACCACATTGCCGTTGGTGTCATGCAGCATGAACGGATCATCGATACCCAAGGGCGCTTTGGCAAGGGCGCCGATAGCCGCATCGGCAACAATGCGGCTGGCCTCGTATTCAAAACCCAGATCGGCAAATGCCGAGGAGCCTTCGGGGTCAATGCGTACCACGGCATAGTTGGCTGAAAAGGCCGGCTTGGGTACCGGAACCTCTTCAAGCGCCAACCTTTTGAGGTGTTCGACTTCGGGCTTGGAGCTTGCGAGCAACGACGAGAGTTCCGCCACTTGCTGCTGAGACTGAGCTGCCAATCGTGACGCGTGCTCAGCCTTGCGGGTCGCCAGCCTGTCCTTGATGTTGCTGCCGGCTGGGTTTTCAGGGGTGGCCGCGCTATTTTCAGCCTTCTCGTCCCACGCGAAGAATTTCTCACCTACCTTTCTGCCGATGCGCTGGACAAGCGGCTCGCCCAGCGAGTCATCGTTTTCAAAGATGACCTTGCGACCATTGACTTGCTGGCCGAACGGCTGGTCCTGCCGCCTGAACGGCAAGAGCGTACCGCGCTCGGTCGGGAAGGCTTGATTATTGACAAGCGTGAACGACCCATCGGCATTGCGCTTGAATGCCTCGTTGCCTTTGATCAGGCGAGAGTCGATCAACGCTTCCTGCAGCCGTTCGGGGTCTTTGATCAATGCATTGTACTGCTCGATACGCTTCAACTCTTCCGGCGGCATTGGCCCCATCTCGATGCCCGCCGACTTCAAGCGATCGTACATGAACGCCAGCGGGCCAGCGGCCAACAGATCATTACGGTAGCCGCCACCGACCTGGGAATGCGCGCCCGCGAACTTCACCTCTTCAATGCGCGAGTTGTCGTCATTACGCAGCGCACTGGTCAAAGGGAACGTTGAGCGATATTCATGCATCGCCACCAGATGCGTGGTCGACTTGACGTTTTTGCTTATCTCCAGATTTTTGTTCGGGTGGCTATCGGTGATGGGGATGCCATAGGAAGCAACGGTGTCGAATATGCCGAGCTTGTTAATCTCGGCCTGGCCCGGCGGGACAAGATACTCACGGGTGGGTTTCCAGTTGCTGTCGAGCCTTGGCACACCCCGGTCGATGATCTCGTTCGCCAACGCGCGGGCCTGCGCCGCACCACGGCTGAAGCCGATCACGTTGACATCGATATCGAGGTCCTGGTTTTTATTGCAAAAGGCGACGAAGGCGTCGTAGGCCTGCTCGATACGGTTCTGGCCACCCAAACCGGTTCCCCGTTCGAGCAACGCATTGGGCGTGCTCGACCTCTGGCTGCCCACGCCATCGAGGTAGATCTTCTCCGACTGCCCGGCGTATTGCGCCGGGTCGTACTTCAAGGGCACATGGTCGGAGTTGACAGCCAGATTGGTACCTTGCGCGGTATCCAGCTCGAAGAGCCGGGCTACATTGGTGTGGCTACCCGTGGGTTTATCATTATCTTTGCTATTAGCCGTACCATCCAGGTACACACTAAAGTACACAGATTTACTCATTTCATGTCCCTATGAACAACGACGGCTCAGGCTTCATTCAACTTGAGAATGTGGGCCTTTATTGCGTTACCCGCGCGCTCCATAAAATCTCCGTAGAACGCCTCACCCAGGTGGAGCAAGGGTGAGCCGTCCAAAGAATCTGCCGCCGCATCCAGCGCAATGACGCCGAATTGCTCCGCAATTATTTCGATACTGCGTGTGCGCATTTCTGGGTGGTCGTAGGGCTTCTGGTACCACGTGGCAATTTGGTACTGAATGTCATTTCGCTCGAATGCTGCATACAAATGCTCGGCTAACGCAATGACGGTTTCGCGGATCAGGCCGGGGTCGATAGCGCGCTCTTCGAGCAATGCTTCGACGGGGGCGTTGGCAACCGCGAGCAGGTCAGCAGTGGTGTAGCCTGGCATCGGCGGAAATACCCCAGGGGGTAGTTCTTCGTGGGGACCAGACGCTTGACGCGTGTTTTCGTCGTCGTGCATGGGATGCTCCTAGCGCGGCACTGTAGCCTGAATACTAACTACAGATATGGTGAAAATCAATTTTCTAACAGGCTATTTTGACAAAAAGATGCAGCGATCAGCTCGCCACCCCCACCTTGTCAAAGGCACGCCCAGGGCCATCCTGCAAAGCTTGTACAGCAGCGCGGTACAACAGCGTCAGATCTTGCCTGGCTGCGAGCACCTCACCGTAGAAAACCGCCGCCACGAAGGGTGCCACCCGAAAGAAGTCAGGCAGCTCACCTTGAGGGCTGGCGTGCAGCGGAAAGATTGGGTTGGCAGGCGCAGCCAGCTCGAACTCATAGCCGAACCCGCCCAGCCCCGTACGCTCGGATAACGCCTGGGCAATGCACAACACGGACACCAGGCCGATATCGGCTACATCGTCGGCATACAACTCCCCGCCATCGTAGAAGAACTGTTCACCACGCACGATGGCCTGATCAGCCAGCCCGGTAAGGAGCCGTCGAAGCTGGTCTTCCAGTGGATTATCAACCATGCGAAGCCTCTGCTCAGCGCGGCCTCAGCCGCGTATCAAGTTGCGCACACCCATTGCGCGTCACCGTCCAAGACAGCCAAGGGCGGGAATAATTCCCCGCCTGCCGGCTATCCGTGGGCAAATGGCCACCCGCTCGGAGCAAGGCGGCCTGCCTGCTTATCGATCTTCTTCGTGGCCGACATTGGAGCGGCCGGTAGCATAAGGCTCACCGGCACGCGATGTGCCGCGACCGGTCCACTGGCCATCGGCACCCTCCTGCGCAGTGCCGGCGGAGCGTTCGGTAGCTGTCGCTTGCCCGCCTTGGTGACTCGCCGAGGATGCCCCGGCAGCAAGCGTCGCGCCGCTGAACTGATGGTCCTTGGCCCCAGCGTCGCCTGCCCGCCCAGCGGAGGCTGCAGCCGGCTGCTGAGCACCGCCATCCGCGACGGACGCCGCACCACCTGGTGCAGCGCCGCTGGCGGCATAAGGCTGCCCGGCAGACGCCGTGGAGCGACCCGCCGACTGGCCAGCAGCACCAGCCTGCGCGTTGCTGCTGGCTCCGCCGGCAACGGCCCCGCGCCCGCCCTCGTTACTGGCCGAGGATGCCCCAGCAGCAAGCGTCGCGCCGCTGAACTGATGGTCCTTGACCCCAGCGTCGCCTGCCCGCCCGGCGGATGATGCAGCCGGTTGTTGATCGCCGCCACTTGCGCCGGTCGCCGCACCGCCCGGTGCAGCGCCGCTGGACGCATAAGGCTGCCCGGCAGACGCTGCCGAGCGACCCGCCGACTGGCCCGCACCGCCATCCTGCGCATTCAGGCCGGAGCCGTCGGCAGCTGCCGCTTGCCCACCTTCGTTACTGGCCGAGGACGCCCCGGCAGCAAGGGTCGCGCTGCTGAACTGATGGTCGCTGAGCCCGGAGTCATCCGCACCGCCGGCAGATGAGGCGGCTGATTCCTGATCGCCCCCCCCTCCGACAGGTGCTGCCCCGGCCGATAGCGATTCCTTGAACGCCTGGATACGTGCGTCAGCACCTTCGTGATACGCCGCCTTGCCTTCCGCACCAGCGGTCGAAAACGCTTGCTTGTAATCGGCCCCGGCGGCGCTCGCAGCAGACGCCAGACCGGCACCGGCCGTCAACGCGCCCGCCTTCACCCCATCACGCATGCGCCCACCAATAGAGCCTGCTTCCGAGCCGCGGAACGATTCCACGCCCGCACGGCCGGCAGACAGCGCAGCACTGCCGGCACTGCGCATGGCCCTGCCTGTCGAAGCGGCCCCCCCCGCAACTGCCCGGCCAAGGGCAACACCAGCTGCATCACTGACTCGCTGGCCGTTCGTGCGGCTGTCACTCGGCGCACTGTCGCCGGTCGCATCCGACTCCCGCGATGCCGCCCCACCTGCGCCTTGGCCGTTTGCACTGAGCAGTGGCGTGCCGCCGCCTGAACCGCCGCCGCGAGGCCCCCCCCCCTTGGGATCATTGGGCGAACCGCCATCAGGCGGTGGCAGCCTGCCCTGGGTGCCGCCACCCAGGCGCATGCCGGTACCACTGCCCTGAACGCTCGAGCCAACCCGGCTCATGCCGCCTCGCATATCTGCCACCGCACTGGTCTCACCCATGCTGCCGAGGCCCCCGCCGATCCAGCTGAGCACCTGGTCAGGCAGGGTCTGGGGCAAGCCGAAGATCATGTACAACACGGGCAACAACGTCAGCCCGAACACCATGAACCACCACGCGAAGGTCAGAAACTCCGAAATGATGCCCACATTGCCCGAGGAGGTCACCACCGCACCGCGCATGGCGAAAAAGCCCTGGGCTATGTAGTCGATCACCGGGTCGGACACCAACACCGCCGCGAACAATCCAAGCACGGCCAGCGCCGGGCGAGCGAACAGCGACAGCAACAGCAGGTAGCCTTGCGTCTGCGAGCCCACGAAAGTACGGTCCGGCGTCATGTGCATCACAGCCCAGAGCGGCGCCGCAATGATCGACTGCAACACAGCGAGCAACCAGCCAACAAAAACGATCATGAACAGCGTGTAGGGCAAGCTGGGGAGGAACACAGCAAAATAGAACGCCAGCGGCTCGATGTAGCTGGCCATCAACGCCAGTTGCTTGACCGGCACTTCCATCACCCAGTCCCACAGCGGGGTCACGACCTTGTCCAGGTCCAACCCGTTGCCCAAGCCTTTGACCGACGAAAGCGTACCCGCAAGCACCCTCACCGCTGTTCCCGCACTTTTGATGGCGACATCGGCCACCAGAATGCCGGCCCGAGCTACGACCAGGTAATCACCCACGCACTTCATGCGGTTGAGCGAGCCACCCATCTGCCCCGCCGTTCCGCAGAGCGGCGTCTGCCCATTGCTGCCCGCCCCCGTGGCGATCTCCACCACGTTCAGCATCACGCCGTTGACGAACGACGACATCTTCGCATCCATGTCGGCGCGCAAGGTGCTGACACTGATATCGCTGCCGGGGTCCTTGGGGATCAGGCTCGCGATGTCTTCGGGCTTGGCCGAGGTCGAAGATTTGTAGCTGGTTTTCTCTTCTGCCTTTTTGTCGATTGCCTCAGTGACCGTTGTCACGCTGTTGGCCAGCAAAAAGAACCGGGCATCGCCAGGCAGTGCACCCAGGGAGGGCGCACTGACCGCACCCACCGGCTCGGCAAGCACGCCTGCAATTTGCCCGCGGACCATGCCTACACGCTGGAACCACCCCCCGGCTGCCGCCCAGCCATCATTGGTAAGCGTCTTCAGGAAGTCGTCGAGGCCCCCGTTGACACCCGACGCCTGGTTGGTGACCTGGGCGACGATATCGGTCGCCACCTTCTGCTCCCACTTGTTCACAATGACGTTGAACTGGCCAGAGTCGACTTGATCCCAGCCCGTATCATTGATGGTGGCTGGCCACTGCCGCACCCAGTCATCCAGCTCTTTCATCATGTTGATGGCTGCTGCACGCTTGATGCCCTGAACCTGCACGCGCATCTGCTCCAAGGCTTGGGCAGTGGCGTCCGTCTTCGTCTGCGCCTGGTATTCGGCCACTTTCACAGAGCCGCAAAACGCGGAGCCGCCCGCCAGGTTGGTAACCTTGTTGCGGTCTTTCAGGTCGAAAACCCATTCCTTGCGGCCATCCACAATGGTGAATTTGTCTTCGGTCCTGTTCTTTTTCGCGCCAACTTCAGGGAGTGCACCTGAGGCGGTGTTGTCGGCATAGATCGAGTTGGCCGCCGTCGCGCAGTAAGACCCCGCCAGGTAGCCGCGGGCAAAATCGCGCAGCCCATAGAAGTTGCCGGGGGAGTTCACCCCTTCGACAACACCGTTTGGGGACAGAACCCCCATGGCCATGCCCGCTTTATAGGTGCCGTTGGCAAAACCAACGCCCCACAAGGCGAACATCAGCACGATGAGCTGAATGAAAGAAAAGCCACTGGTTGTCGGCAGCAACACGGCGCCACCTGCCACGATCCGTACCGGCGTCCACAACGAGGACCAGCTCTTGCCCATCGCCTCACCGTCGTTGGCGGTGTTGGTCACGCCCATCACCGCTACGTACGAGACGATCAGCGAGCCGATGATCAGGATCCCGCTGTTGAAGAAGCCGAACATCGTCGCAAGGATATTCGCGCTTGCCTCAACCGTATTGGGGTCGGTGCCTTTGACCAATGCATCGATGACCGGGCCGAATATCCGGCCTAGCATCTTGACCGATTGGTCGGTGCAGGCGCTTGGATCGCTGCACGGAGAGAACGGCATCTGAGCCATTGTGAATACCTACCTGAATCGAATTGCGGACGGATTATCTGAATCGTTCGCGACGAATTCCCCTTGGAGTGCTCCGTCGTCCTTGAGATGAGCTGTCGTGCAGCCGCGTAAGCGAAGGCCTAGACGGGCATGCGTTCTAGCTTGAGCCATGGTTCCACCCTGTGAGCCGTAATCCTGCGGATAGCTAAGGTCGGGCAATCTTAAACCAGACATCACAGAATTATCAAAAAAATGTTACGAAAGAAAACTAACAAAACGATTTCAGAACGCGTGCGCTGCTGAAAATCGGCGATCTCACAAGCCACCCAAGCTTGCCAGCTCACCACAGTAAAACCTATCAAAACAGGCTATAAACAAGCTTAAATCCATGAAAAATCATGAATACTGCTTGAAATGCACATACTGCCCCTGTGGTTAAATCGACCTCCATTCGCATACTCGACCCGTTCTCGAATGATCCATGAAATGGCGAAATTTCATCTTCAATTAGGCTTTCACATGGCTGCAAAACCGCTAAAAAAGTAGATTGCTCTTACGCAGCCCCACCAGGCACGCAAACGCAACAACAGGCGAAAACGCCCGTATCACTGGGGTTTCAGCGCCTAGCTTGAAAATGGGCGGTTTTTTTCGCGCTCAACCCGCCTCGGCACATCCGGCCATGGTGGGGGATACTATAAAACACTGAAAAAAGCGTTTGACTCGACTCGCTCACAAGAAATAAAACAGTAAAAATGCTATGGTCACTCATGGCAGACGCACCCAGGTCTGCGAGGGAGCACCCACAGCACGTCGCAAAGCCGCAATCGACGCTTCGCATCAGCCGATGCGACTGGCGTACGGTGAGCCGCGCAGGGAAGCTGACGTTGCTGGATGCCGACTGATTCGGGCACGTTCAAGCCCTGTGAAAAACGACGGACATAGATGCAGCTATCAATACGTGATGCCAGCCGATTCGTGATCGGCGCCGGGTTAATGCGCCAGAAAGCCATCGAGGCCTCGGGCAACCCGGCAATTAGTTTTGAGAACGTAGCGCAAGCCGCACTGCGCGAAGGCCCCGACGGCCAGAAAATCCGGCAAACCATCGACACGCTGGCTGACCAGGAATCGGCCTGGCTGCGCAATACGCCGCCTCACACCCTGAACTCCGATCGGGTCATGCAGAGCCGGGCAGCCGAAATCAGCGCATTCACAGCCATCCACCGCGCCGTGATCAGCACCGTGGCCTTCGACGCGGCCCCACAAGCCGAAAAAGGCGCCGCCGAAACCGAACTTCGCCAATCGCTGCTGCATGTACTCGAAGCGATCGACAACACGCCCGGCTCACGGGCCGACCGTGAAGGGCTGCTGAGCAATCTGCGCGATCAGGTGGTTGCGGTAGCGGGCGACGGCGACTTCATGAAGCGCGCGCTGCGCGACAGTGAACAGGCGTACCTGGCCGCCGACCTGGACAAGACATTTGCCCGTTACGCCAATCCATCGCTGTCACGCAGCGAGGGCCTCGACGACTACAGCATGTAAGGACGCACGCCATGCCGAGCGCACAGGATTTCCAGAGCTTCACAGCCTCCGTATTCCCCTCTCAAGCGGCGGAGATCGTCATTGACAAGCAGCCTGTTCTGGCCGATTACGGCCGAGAGCTGCGCAGCGCCATCAACCAGCTCCCACCCGAAGCGACCCGAACGCTGCTCAGCGAGTATGGCGGCGCGACTGCGCAGGTCGTCACCTCGATCGAGGACGCCATTCTGCTGCGCGAGTTTGCGCACGAGCGTGCCGCTCAACAGGCGGACCTCAGCCAGGAATGGCTGAACGCCGCAGACAGGCACGGCCCCGGCATCAATGAGGCAGCGGTGGCGGCTGACGATACATGGAACATGGCGCCATGACCGCCCTCGGCACCTGAGTGGCGCAGCAAACGCAGGCAAGTACCCCGCAGCATGGAAGATGATGGGCAACCACCTCCACACTGCGGGACTGGGCTTGCCGGCGATCAACTGCGCAGCAAGCCCACTGGCAGCGCTAGCGTGCAGCCGCCGAGAACTGCCGGGAGTGGTCCTTGCAGCCCATCGATGCCACCGTGAAGCGCACTTCATAACGCGAATAGTCGCCAGCTGAAATGTTCGAAGGCCGAGGGCCTTTATCGACGGCCTTGCTGTACCCAAGCACCGCCTCACAGGCAATCAACTCACCAATCTGGGTGTTGAGCTCTGCCACTCGCTTGCGCATGCCCTGCGCGAAGCCAGCATCGTCCAGCACCACCGGCGTGCGCTCGGGCGTGGTGACCAAGTCTGCATACTGCCCATCGGCAGCACCCATGAAGCTCACGCGAATGGAGATGTTGCCGTTGCGATCAACGCGCGGATACCCGGCAAAACGGACCTTGAACTGGTTGATCGGCGCTAGCTGGCTGACGGTTCGGCCGGCCACTCTTTCCCAGTAGGCATTGGACGGGTTGGCAGGGTCATAGGCAGGCACGCCCCTGTCGTACGGTTTGCCCGCCATGCGCAGTTGCTCCTGGCGCAAGAAATAGCCGTCGCGGCAGGTTTTGCTGATTTTTGCATCCATGGGCTGGCCCGACTTCGCGCTGTACAGCATGGCTGCGGCACATTCGAAGTCGTATTGCCCGTTCAGGTACAGGTACTCGCCACTGTTGAGGGGGCTCAGGCTGTAGTTGAGATCCAGCCCACCACTGCCCGCGCCACCTGCGATCCCGGTCACGACGCCAGTAGGCATCAACGAGGCCAGGGAATTGGCGGCCTCATCGGAAAAGCGAATCTTGGTAGTCCCGTCCGGCATCTTCTCGGTGGTTACACAGCCCGCCATGGCCACAGCGGCCAGAATAGGCAGGATGAGTGTGCACTTGGTCATGCTCGTATCCTTACTTGTGAATTCTGCTTGAGCGCGATCAGAAGAATCGCCCCATGTCTTGCTGCTGAACTTTCGCCTGCTGGGTCTGCTGCAGTTGCTGCACCACATCACCTGGGCGCATCTCGACAGGCTCGCCACAAGGCTCACCGACATCGATCACGTAGCCGTCACGCACATTCACATGCACGAACCGAACGAACTTGGCGCGCGCCATGAGCGCACGCTTGCTGCTCTCATCAACAAAAATGCCGAGCGACAAGGGCGGCATGCGGGCATCCATGAAGCTGACGCCTTCGACCGACAGGTACAGGCGATCGGAGACGTAAGCGGCCTGGAAAGGCATGTGAGCAGCCCAGGCCGCCTCGAATGGCTGAACACCCACATACAGGGTGTCGCCCTCCAGCGCATAACTGAAACGCCCACTTTGCATGGGCGAAAGCAACATCACGCGCTCATGCCGGGGATGACGCAGCACTTCGTCCCGCTTGAAGTTCGCCGTCCAACGCAGAAAGTTGGCGTAGGCCACCACTTGCCTGGCAGCCCGCGTTACCCGTGCCCGCTCTTCTGCGCTGATTGCCGGCCCCACATCCTTTTGGCCCTGGATACCCATCTGCATCAGTCCTCGTGCTTTTTGCGTTTTTCCAGCATGCCGAAGAAGTCATCAAGGATCTTGTTCAACATCTTCTGCGGCGTGTGGCCGAAGTTTTTCGCATGTTCGGAAACGCGCTCATGGTTGTCATTGCGCAAGGTGTAAGAGTTTGACGGGTCCTTTTTCCGATTGCGGAAGGAAATAAGCCCCGACCGGCGCGCCATCGACATCATGCGCTCGTAATCCGTGTGCGAGATGTTGAACTTCTTGCGGATATCGACCTTGGTCAGCCGCTCATCCGCCTTCATCAACCGCACACTTTCCAGCATCAGGTTATGCAACTGGTTCAACCGCACCAGGTGGTTGAAGCCACTGTCGATCTGCCCACGCTCTACTGCACCGCGATCGGTGTCGGGGCGGGCCAACCCGCTCGAAAGGTTCTTCAGCACGACTTCATCGGACAGATCGAGCGGGTTTCGGTTCTTCTTCGTTTCTTTAAAGTCGGGCGACTCGCCGCTCAGGTAGTACACCGAGCCTTGTTTGGCGATTTCCACTTCCAGGAAAGAACACGCCACCATGAAAATGTCTTCGGTGCAGAGCTTGCGCGAGACGCCTTGCTGAATGGCTTCGCGGCTCAGCGCCTCACCCGCGGCGCGCATGGCGGCGTGGGTATGCTTGGTCCGCTGAATGTCCTGGACCATGTTGAAATACGACTTCAACGGCAGCACCTTGTCAGACAAGTTGACCAAGGGGTGCAACTCTTTGACGGTATCTGCCAGTACATCCGGCGAGGGGACCAGCAGCGACCTCAGGCCTTGGGCAAGGGATAATAATTTAGCCCCGTCTTTTACTTCATTCGCTGGTCGCATATACGTACCTAAAGGTTCTCCAATCCAAAATAGTCTTCAAGTGCTGGCGGGCGCAGAACCCCGCTCAAGCAGAACAGCAGACGAAGGCTTCACGAGCATCGCCTGCTTATCTCCAATCCTGGAAAAGATCCTCCTTCGGCACCTGCCTAGCAGCGAAGATGGGAGCAATTGAGATCATTGCGGTGCCAGGCATCCGAGGTCTCCGCCCTGCCCTGGGTCAAGCCCCATGGACTGCAGCGTCTGCTTGGTCAGCTCGACCTGCGCCTTGATCGACTCGGGATCGTTCGCCATCTGCTGCGCGACAGCATTTTCAATCGGCGACTGACTGGAAGCAAGATGTGACAGAGTCGACAATACGGCAATGACCAGAACCGGCGGCACGACCCACGCCAATACCGCCTTGCGCCGGCGTGACCGGGCCTGGCGCTCTGCGTCGCTGGCGGCCTGCTCGCGCAGCGCCTTGCGTGACGGCTGGGGCGCTGCAGCGTGGTACTGCGCACTCGCCACAGCCGGCTGCAAGGTCTCCGGCTGCACGCTAACCTTTTGCGCTTCTTCACGCTGGAAGTAGTCGTTCAGGGCCTCGTTCAAACATTCCGAAAGCGCCTGGCGCACCTGATAGGCAACCAGTGCCGGGTCGATGTGGGTGAGCGCGCCCTTGCGATCCGCCTCGGCATGGAACACCAACTGCAGGGCAGCCAGCTCGTAGCTCGACAACACGTCGGCATCATCCTGGATCGCCAGGCTGACACTTCCCGTCAGCATGCGCCGGTGCCCATCGTCTTCAGCGGCGTCCAGCCCTGCCACCACCAGGGACAGCTGCTTGAACGCCTTGGGGATGCGCACGGTGCGGGTAGCCCGCAGCGCGTCATGTGGGCTCTGGCTGTCGAACACCACCAACAAGTGCTCGGCCGAGCCGAAGAGGCGGATGCTGGGGTCGAATTCGAAGTTCGGGGCTTTGGCTTTCATGTACTTTGCTCCTTAAAGTTTTCCAAAGATGTCTTCAAGCACGACGGCCTGCGAAAGGCCCGTCATCATCCTTGGCTTCCCTGTGCGGTGGTCGACGAAGAAGGCAGCCGGGACACCCGCTTGCTCCTTGCCGTTGTTTTCGAATGCTGCGTACAGAAACGCCAGGTTGGTGCTCAGCTGCTCCACCGTCTCCGGCGAAGGCTCGGAGCGAATCTGTTCGTGCTTGCCGAGCACCCGCTCAAGCGTGCGCTGGTCCTTGGCCTGCAGGATCGTGGCAGCAAGCGGCACGCCATCTGCCGGGTTGCCCAGCGCAGCCGACGGGATCCACTTGATGGTGTGGCCCTTTGCCGCGTAAGCCCTTGTTAAGTTGTACGCCTCGCGACAATACGGGCAGCGTGGGTCAATGATGATGTAGACGGTATCGCCGATACTGCCATCGCCTTCCTTGACGCCCGCCAGCGAGTCAACCGTCTTCATCGACTCAGGTACCGCGCCCTGGTATTTACCGTCCATGGCTGCAGCTTCCCGCACGTTCGTGGCTTCAACCGGCGACATCTGCGGCGCGGCCGGTGCAGCGGCTACGGGCTGGCTTGCCGGGCGAGTGTTGTTCAGCTGGGCCACACCCGGCAGGAAGGCGTCGGATATGTTCGCGCCTGTTTCAGCATTCCAGGCCACCCCGGTGAACAGCACCGAGGAATCCGGCGTGCTGAACAGCACCACTTGGTGGCCGTTCTTTTCCACGGTCCAGGCAGTCAAGCCGCCCAGGCCGACAGGGCGGGCGTTGACGATGCGGCCGTAGCGCGATACCCGCTGCGCAGTCAGGTCATCGAGTGGCTGTTGCGCAGGGTTTGCCGCAACGGCACCTTGAGCGGTGATGAAGGAAGAGAGGTCTGCCGTTTGAGCAGGGTCGGCATGGGCGGCTGAAACCCCCGCCGCAAGCGCCGCCAACACGGCTACAGGTCTTGCAATCATACCTTTCATGGCTCGATGTCCTTATTAATAATCCAATACGACCGTATTCTAACAAAAAAGTAGAACTTGGCACCAAAAAAACAAAAAAGGGCCATCTTTAAAGAGGGCCCTTTAGTGGTACCGATACGCTCAAGGCCGCAGCGTCAGGGCGCACCCTCAGCAAGTGCTGCCGCCTGGGCCGCAGCATGCTTCTCTTGTTGCACTGCCTCGTAGCGCTTCTTGTCGGCATCCAGGTACTTGTACGCCGACATGGCTTGCTCAAGGCCGTTAACCGCCTTGTCGAGCTGAGGCTCTGCCAGCGACATACCCGCTTTGCACTCGTAAAGAAAGTGCGACAGGATCCCCGGCGCCTCCGGGAAGCCCGCCTGGCGCCCGATGGTCTGCAGGGCGTACCACATGTCCCGATCAAAGAAACGCAACCAGCGCATCTCCGCCGGTGGCAATACCCCCAGGCGCCGGGCCTGGAAGAACATGGCGAAAATGATGGTTCTGACAAACGCATGGGCGTGCAGGATCGCGCTTGCGTTAGGGTGCTTGATGTACTTCTGAATGATCGCCCGCGGCACTTCCAGTGGCACTTCAGGTTTCAACCACGCATAAGGGTCGGGCGCGCCCTGCCCCTTGCTGCCCTTGCCCGAAGGCGCTTTGAACTGGTCCCAGCACCAGGCAATCATGTAATCACTGTCGGCCATGGCCGCCTTGAAGGCGGCGTCGTCCAGGGCAGCATCCGTGGCAACCACACGAGGGAGCGCGATGGCCACCAGCAGGGTTTCGGCAGGGGTCAGGTTACCCACCCGGGTCCAGTGCTGGCCCAACTGACGACGCATCACCTCGGTGGCTTTTTCACGATCCAGGGTCGGCGCCCAGCTGCGGTCCGCCTGCTCTGCCCACCCGCTGATCAGCAGGTGCTCATAGGCAAACTGGCGGGATGTCTGCGACATGCCGAATACCGGATGATCAAGCGGCTGAGCAATCAGGTCGAGTTCCGCGAACATACGCAGGTGCGGGTACTGCGCCTTGCTCTCTTGCACATAACTCTTGATGTTGTGCGTCTTGGTGAATTTGAGTTTGGGGTGGGTCTTGTTGATGCGGATGAACATGCGCACCGACAGCACCACCATCACCACAAGCAGGAACCCGTTCACCACCAGGGAAGACGAGGTGATTTCACTCCATGCCACCGTCGAAAAATCGCGCTGGCAGGCGCCGACAATACCGTCCGGCGCACACATCCGCCCGACCCATTGGTTGATCGAAGCAATACCCGGAAGCGCCGCGAATTCGCCCGCAACGCTCAACAGCCAGAGCTCCACGTAACGGATGTAGACATAGACAGTCGCAATCTTGTCATGGGCGAAAGACCACGCGCCCCAGCCCCCCAGGTACAGCACCAGAATGATGCCGATGAGCACGGCGGGGTCATCCCAGGTAAAGCTTCTTTGCCCACCGCCTTGCTGTTTCATTCAACGCCTCCCTGGGCCAAAAATGCCTTCACACCCGCAACGCCGCCACGCCATGTGCCGGCCCTGTGCAGCGTACTTTCTACCTGACCAGCTCTTTGAGAATGTTGTGCGTGGTGCGCACCCGCCCTACCAGGAAAACCCCGGCCTGGCGAAACACCGCGCGCACGGTCATTTTTTTCACGACTTCGATGTAGACCAGGCCGAACGTCATGCACAGCGCCAACGGCAGCAGAAACTTCCACAACGCTGGCACCAGCAGCAACATCAACCAAGGCAAGGCGGCGCTTGCGTTGATGACGAAAAAGCGTGCCGGTGGCGCGCTTCTGCTCCAGTGGTACCGTCCCTTTGCCATAACCCCTCCAAAATCTCGTTTGCAATGCCATTACAGGGCGCTTCCCGCTCAACCGTGCCGCAGATCGCGGGCGGTCGACTCGCTGATCAAACCTGCTGCCAGCAGGCGATCTGCTTCAGCAGCAAAGGTATGCCCTTCCTCACGCACGAATTCGGCGACCCGCTGGGTCACACGGCCCATGTCGGTCAAGTCCATCAAGGTGTCGCGTACCTGCTCGGTGAACCGCAGCCAGGAACGGGCCGCCGTACGCTTGCCATCCACCGTGGGCACGAGCTTCTGCGCCATCATGAACCGGCTGGTATCGACCAGGTCGTAAATCGCGGTCGCCCGCTCCTGTTCGGGGAAGCGGGAGATCATCCTGCGCATGATCGCCGCGACATCCTTGGCGTGAACCGTGCCGAACACCGGGTGGCCTGTCAGCGACAGCTCGACCGCCGCCCGAATGGTTTCCTGGTCACGCAATTCACCGATCACACACAGGCCGGGCGCACGCCGCATGGCCTCGCGGTTGGCCCTGTAGAAGTCTTTGAAGTGCGTAGGGATCTGCGACTGCACGAAAATCGAATGCTTGCTCTGAATCTTTTCGTACGTAAATTCGATGGGCTCTTCGTGGCTGATCAGGTTGCCCTTGATCGGCGTGTCATTTTCAAGAATGAAGCGGTTGATGGCGGCAAAGGTGGTGGTCTTGCCATGACCGGTCGCCCCCGCGATATACACGATGCCGTCACGCGGCGTGGCCATCCTCACGATGTCTTCGCTCAGGCCTACGTCCTGAATTCGCGGTGGGTCGTCGGGGATCGCCCGGATGACGATCTGGCAGGACGTATCGCCATGGCAGGCAATGGGCGAGGCGTTAACCCGGTAGGCATACCGCAGCCGAGCACCGCGGGCATCCTTGCGCTGCGGGTCGAACAACTCGTAGCGCTCGTTGACCGCAGTACCGGACACGATATCGGTGGTGGCTGTGTCGCGGTTGGCGGCCATCTTGAGCAGCTCGTTGACCTCCCCGACATCCAGCGCACGGCGGGTGACCGCATACAGACGGCCGTACTTCTTCACCACGACCGGCAATGCGGGCTGAATGAAGATGTCGCTGACGCCATGGCTCAGCGTTTCCAGCATCATCGCCTTGAACTGCTCGGCACGGTCGAAGCGAAAGGGGTCTTCATAACTGGTCAGCCGTTCCAGGCGCTCGATCATCGCACCGGGTTCCAGCATCATCACGTCATCGTGAAAGTCCTGCTTCATTGCGGCCCGCCTTCACTGCCCGAAGGCTGGGTGCGCAGCTCACCACCACCGGGCACGGCAAATGCCTTGGCCGCACCGGGCTGGCTGGAAACACCAGGCGCCGGCGCCGGGCTGGGTGCACGCGGTGCCGGCGGCCTGCGCACAGGGTCGGCTGCGGTCGACGTTGCAATCGAACTGCGCCATACATTCATGTTGTCGTTGAACT
Organism: Pseudomonas sp. SWRI77; assembly: GCF_014269105.1. Classification (NCBI taxonomy): domain Bacteria; kingdom Pseudomonadati; phylum Pseudomonadota; class Gammaproteobacteria; order Pseudomonadales; family Pseudomonadaceae; genus Pseudomonas; species Pseudomonas sp. SWRI77. Next base: position 124,180 of record NZ_JABWRV010000001.1, read on the forward strand.
GCGGCAACGCGGTGATGCGCAGCAGGGTCTCGTCCACCGCCATGGTCTGCCCCTCTTTGGTGACAGGGATCGCGGCACCGGAAATGATCGGCATCGTGATCTGGCCGTGGCGGGCGAACGTGCTGAAACGGCGCATGCCATCGATGTCGCGGTTCATCCGGTCGAAACCATAGGTCAGCATCAGGTTGGCCTGCTCGACGCCTTGCTTCCAACCGTCACGGACGGCCAGTTTCCACACGCGTTCTTCTTCGTCCGAGCGTGGCATCAGCGCCGACACCAGGGACGTGCGGTCCATGGCGGGCAGCGGGAAGCTCAGGTACTCGCGCCAGCTTGGCGGGACCGACGAAAAGCGTGCCTGCGACTCGATCTTGTAGGACGCGCCCGAAAGGCGAAGCGTGTAGTCACCGTCCTGGTTGTACAGATCGCGCGCCTCGGTGATCACCGGCGGCACCACACGGTCCTGGATCATCAGGTTGCTGAAGTCGTAGACCGTATCGAACTCACGCTCGCGCTCCTTCAGTGCCTTGTTGATGTTGGTCAGCTGCCACGCCAGGCCAGCCTTTACCCCCACCTGCAATGCCGCATCGAGAATGGCCTCGCCGCGGGCCGCCGAGGCCTGGTTCTTCTCGTCACGCATGGCTTCCACGGCCGACCTGGCATCACCGGCGTCACCCTGCTGCTGAACATAAGCCGGCTTGTCGTAAAGGCGCTCAGCGTCTTCGAGGGTCATCGGGGGCATGTCCATCGCCATGTTCAGCCCCTCCCCAAAGCCAGCGGTACAGGCTTGTAGATCAGGCGCAGCGTGTTGGTGCTCTTGTCGAGTACCACATCGGCGCCGGTGTCGATCTGCACGCCCACATCCTTGAGCACGTTAATGGGCGTGGCTTTACGCACCCAGATGTTGATCGGCTTGAGGTCCACGCGCTTGCCGCTTTCGACATAGGCATAGCCATAGCGGCTGGCGAACGTCTGCAACAGCTCCTGGGGCTTGCCGATGAAGTCGATATCCACCTGGTCGGTGTCGACCGCAGCCTGCCTGGAGGCCGCTTTGACGCGGTCGGCCGTCAGCGACGAAACATAGTTGTGCTGCGAGTTGACCGCCACGGCCACCTTGTCCGCGATGATGCGGCTGGCAAAGGCCTCGGTGTCATCGGTGGTCGGTTTGGCAGAGCTTGCGCACCCACCCAGCACAAACAGCGCAAGCAGCATGCCCCCAGCCTTGCAGCCGCCGCGTGCACCCATGAGCATTCCTTTCATGTAAAAACTCCTGAAGTTGTCATTCTGATCGACCCGGCGTGCCCTACGCTCAAGCGCTTCGGGCACTGGCGGTGGCCTGTTCTACTGGTAGCTCACCACGTACTGGGCGTGGCGCTGCTGTTCGAGGTACTTGCCCCATTTCACCGCGAGCGGAATCAGGCCTTTCTTGTAGATGTCGTTGAATTTTTTGGTACGGGAATGGTAATTGGCAGCGCGGGTCCAGAAATCCTGACCGTTTCTTTCGTCGAGCTTCTGACGCAGCAGCCATGCTGCCAATTCCGCGTTGTAACAGCCCCGCCAGGCGACATCGGACTTGGTGATTGCCGGGTATGAGGCGAACACGCCTTTCGGGCCCCAATGGGTGGTGTTGATCTGGAAGTGGCCAAGGTCGAAAGTGCCGTTGCTGTTCGAGACACTCTGCCCGTTCTTGCCACTTTCCTTGCTGGAAATGGCCAGCAGCACATTGGCAGGTACGCCTTGGCGCTGGGCTGCCTGAACGACACATTCGATGTCCGCCGGCCGCACGGCATAAAAGTCGTCCGCCTGGGCCAACGCGGGCCACAGCGTCAACGGGACGACTACGCGGTACAACCACTTGCCGGCCATGCTCAGATGATCCACTTCTGGTGCTGGAACCAGAACCAGAATGCCCCTTCGACGAACAACTGCCCTGTCGAAACCTGCCAGCAGCGGTAGGACTTCTTCATGCCGAAGACCCACAGCGCGAAGCCGATCGACAGCCAGTTCAGGGCCACCATCACGCCCGCGCCGGTTGCGAGCATGTAGATAAACCCGAGGATGGCGACAACGCTGGCGATGAAAAACGCCCTGGAATGCAACCGGTGGTTGCGAGCGATGCGGTCGATCTCATCGCGCTCGATGGTCGTCAGCTGTTCTTTGACCCGCTCGTTGCGATAGCGCGCGGCGTGATCCCGGACCTTCTTGACGTCATCCTCTTCGAACAACGCAAAGTCGCAGTTGTTGCAGCCCCAGCTGTGCAGTACGCGGATCTTGCCCTTGGGGCTTTGTTCAAGCTCCTGGTGATCGCCTTCGGCCTTGAGCAGCACACCCCGCTCGCACTCCGGGCAGGCGGGGCTGAAATTCGACTGCCACAGCGACTTGATGTGCTGGTTGCCCATGCGCAGCTGGTTTACGCCCAACGCCGCCATCGGCATTTTGATGAACGCGTACTTCGCTACTTTCTTCCCTGTGCTGAACAGCCCCATCGCCTCACCATAGCATGCAGAAATTCTAGTTTCTGATTATCTGTCAGATTTATATCGTCGTCAATTTATGACACAACCATCAAACAGCTTCCGACCAACGGGTTGCCACTTAGCTGTCTGGCTGCCCCTTGATCAACTCACGGCATCGCGCATCCAGGTCACTCAACTGTTTGCGTACCCCAGCCACGCCGAGTGCTTCAGGCTCGGGCGCGATGACATAGGCCGTTTCGCGGGCGATGGCATCGCAGGTAGTCTGGATCCGCTCCTGCGCGGCCCATTTGTCGGACAACGATTCAAAGCCCTCGCCGGCCGCCATCAGCTGCATGTCGAGCAACTGCTGCGGCTCGGCAATGGCCAATTCACCCTCCCACGCCGCGTCCAATACCTTTTCATCCGGGGCGGCAACCACCGGCGCCACTGCCGTCTCAGCGATCATGTCCGCCACGGCCAGCAGGCTTGCTTCGATCGACGCCTGGCTCAGCGGGTCAGGCTGCGGCGTGGGTGCAGGCGCAACAGCAACTTGCGCCACGGCCTCAGGCGCTGGCGTTACCGGCAAGGGCGCAGCGGCCGGTGGCTTTTGCAAACTGCCCGACAGATATGCCCCAAGTACAGCGAACGAGGTGTCCAGGCGGCCAAGCACAGGCCGGTCGGCATCTGCATAGTTATGCTCGAAGGCGCTGTGCATGCGAGCAAAGGTCGGGTCGCCCTTCACCACCGAGCGCACCCGCTTGGCGAATGAGCCGTCTTTCAGGCTGTCGACAAACGCCTTGCGCGACGCCCTGCTCTGAGGCAGGTCCGAAGGCTCTGGCGGCTCGACAGGGATGAAGTCGTTGATCCGCATTTCTTTGGGTGCAGGGCCAGCGGTGTAGAAGCCAAGGCCACGGATAAGCGCCACGCCACCGGTTTTGCCATTCTGCGATTTCTTGCCGATCAGGAACGTGAATTCGCCGTTTTCCTGCATGGCGACGTCGTCGTAGTTCAACCGGCTACGCTGCTCGATCGCGACATTGTCGGACTGTCGCAGTTTTTCATTGGCGCCCCCCGGCGAGCGCTCGAAATTACCTACCATGGCCTGCGAAGACTCCGCCGCCGCACCCTGCACGCGCCGCCAGGTCTCGGACTCGGTACCCGAAGTCAGTCGGCCGACGGCCCGGATATTGGTGTTTTCCCAGGTGGCATCGGCTTCTTCGGCACTGGATTTTTTAAGCGAAGAGAAGTCCTGCGCGGCAAACGTCACGCTGAAGCCCAGGCTGCGCGCCTGGGCCGGGGCCACCGCGAAGCCGACCACGGCGTAATAGCCGTATTCATCGAGGATGGTATAGAACGGGAACTCCGAGCCCGTGGGGCGGCTGTCGATGATTTCGCGCACAACCCCTTCAACCCGGTTACCCAGGCAGCCGGCCATCATCTGCTTGATGCTGCCGACGATCATCTTGCCGAGCATGCGCATGCTGTCCGGTGCCCGCTCCAGTGCAGGCAGCAGCACCACCAGCAGCCGTCGGTTGATCACCACATCGTAGAAATCGACATCGCCGACCCGGGTCTTGAAGATGTGCCCATAGTTGAACGTCAGGTCGTTGAAGATCCGCCCCAGCTGCATCACGATGTAACCGTGCTGTTCGAGGGTCTTGGTTTCCTGCTTCTTCAACTTGGCTTTCTGATAGCCCGGCAGCGTCAGCAGGTACGAGCGCAACGGTGCGACGATGACATCGAACATGTCGCCGTATTTGCCACCGTGCTCCCACACCAGTTCTTCGATGATGTTCAGCTCGAAGTATTCCAGGTACTTCTCTGGCGACAGGTTGATGTGCCCCTTGTCACGCAGGTAGGTCAGTGGCCGGGTCAACGCCGCCACGAACATGATTGCGCGGCCTTTCCACATGTCGCCGCCACCGCCCGAGTCATCCATCAGCGAGACGATCAGCTCGATCAACATGCCGGACGAGGTGTTCCCCATCATGTTCATGTTGTTGGTGACCTTGTCGACCTGCTTCTCCACGAAGTCGCGGCCAGAGGTGATGAAGTTGATGATCAACAGGTCATCTTCACGCCCCAGGTAGCGCGACAGGCGGAATATTTCCTTCTGCAGCTTGGGGTCGCCCTTGCCATCGACATAGATGAAGCCCGTGTTCTGTACCAGTGCGTTGAACACGATGCCCAGCAACAGCTCGGTGTTATGGGTGACCAGGCTGTCGTCGGTGATGTACAGGTGGTGTGGGTGATCGATCTCGATGCACTGGCACTGCGCCTGGCCGGCAGCGGTGACTTTCCAGACCTCTGCCCAACCGTCGAACTTGGCCGTACCGCGCTTCTTGCGCACCTTCGGCAGCATCACCACGACGCCACGGGCCATCAGCGCCCGAATGGCATCGGTGGTCACGGTATGGGCTTGTTCAGTGCCGTCCGGTTCGCGGCTGAGGACGCGCCACAGGTGGTCGCCGGTCGCCTGGGCACGGCGGCCGTCGCGCGTGGCGATGGTCCAGATCGGCTGGATGCCCTGCTCGATCACCCGCAACACAGCGGCGTGCTTGCCATCGGGTGTGCACACGCTATCGCCCACCTTGACCTGGCCCATCGCAACCCAGCCCTTCGGCGTGAGTACCTTGGCATGCTTGGGCTGAGGCTTGCCAGAACCGGTGGTGCCCAGTACCAGCTGGTGCGTCCTCAGGTCACTGTCGCCGGCGTAGATCTGCTCTTTGGTTTCCAGGTCGTTGCCGAAGAGGGTGACACCCTCGCCCTTCTTCTTGCCCTTGTAGGAACCATCGTTGACATCCGCCAGCTTTGGCACCCGGTACGGGAAATCGAACGCCCGGTTATCCACCGCCACGAACTTGCGCTTGAAGGCCCAGGCCAGCAGCAACAGCAGCTCACCCGAAAAAGGCACCTTGATCAGTACCAGGGCCAGGATCGGCAACGCGAACGTACCGAACACCGCACCTTCGGCAGATTGAAAGAAGTCACTGAAGCGCTGCCCGGCCAGGCGAGTATCTTTGCGCCGCCGGCTGCTGCTGACTTCATGCTGACGGGATGCGCCCTTGTACTGAGCCATCTGTCGCCCCCTTAAACCACGTCTTCGAATGCACTGGCGCTGATGTAGTCAGCGACCAAATCCTTGGCGATCCGCGCAATCACGGACTGCTCCATGTCGTCATCGACAAACTCGACGTCCTTGAACGTTTCGCGCTTGAGCCGCTCGACCATGTCCTTGCAGCCCCCTGACGGGAAGCGTCGGGCAAGCAGCGCCAACGCATCCGGGCGCGGCATATGCTCATAGAGCATGGTGCGCAGCTTGCGGTCTTCGGCGGTGGTGGTCAGTGCCCAGAGCCGCATCGGCCCGGCAGACATGGTGAACAGCTGGCTGTAACTGGCGTTCTTGGTCTCGAAACGCGCCAGGAACGTACAGCCGTGCTTGTTCGCACCGTGGACGAAATTGACCAGCGCATGTTCTTCGGTATCGGAAAGGCCAATGTTCTTGCGGAGCCAGTCGCGGGTTTCCTTGGTGCCCGAGTCGAGGATGAACGTGGCCGTGGCGATCTTGGTGAGCGGGCCGAAGTCCTCCATCAACTGGGAAGCCAGGATGATTTCCATGTTCCACTTTCGCGCCTCACGGCCGTCGGTCTGCATCTGTTCCTGAAGCCCGGAGTGGCCGCCAGTCTTGTGGAACTCGTCCATGCACATGACCTTGTATTCGTCTACCAGGTCGGCGACCAGACGCTCGTAGAACGGCAGGTACTTCTCGGTGAAGAAGGGGAAGTCCTCTTTCGAGAAGGCCACCTTTTTCATGAAGCACTGGCGAGCGATCATGTACATCAGTGCAGTCTGCTTCTTGGCCGAAGCAGAGCCCTGCAGCGCAACGTCCTGCAGGTCGAGGGCAACGATGCGGGCACTGCCCACGTCGAAGCGGGTGTGGTCGGAGAACACCGGGAAGTCGCCGACTGATTCGCGAATGCCGAGGATGAAGGCATCGACCAGGCTGCGCCCCACCTCGCCAGAGCCTTCGTATTCGGCGCGAACCTCTTCGGTCGATGCCACCGCTACCAGATCATTGAGGGTCGGCACCGCATAGCGCTGGGTCACCTCGGCTTCGTACACCATGCCGGCGTCGAACATCGCATCGACCAGTTCCCAGTAGGTGGTGGCAGGAAGAATGCGGAAGCCCAGCTGCGCCACCGCCGTGTCCACCACGTCGTTGTGCCCGGGCTTGTAGGTCTCCGGGCTGGCCCGCTCGATCTTGTCGTCCTTGCGTCGGTAGGCCAGGTCGACCATGCGCCCCACAAAGTTGCTCATCCCTTCGTAAGGTTTTTCGCGCTCGGGCGGCGTCACCAGGATGGTCAGGAAGTTCTTGTTGAACTCACGGTCCTTTGGCAGTGGATAACGCTGGCCCAGCGGCGTATCAAGCGGGTTGATGCAGTCCTTTCTGGCGTTCTGCAAACGTTTGTACACCACCAGGTGATGAAGCCTGGGTGGCAGGTTGTCGCGAACCAGGTCGCAGAAGCCGGACGAGGAAATCCCGATATCGGTAATGCCGATGTAGGGCAGGCCCGTCAGGCCCGGCATCAGGCAGGACTCGAAATGGTTGTTGTTCATCAACACCGATTTGCCCGAACCCGGCTTGCCGGCGATCAAGGTGATCCATGTGGTCTGCTGGGACGAGAAGCGCTGATACTTGAGGATCTTGCCATCCAGGCTACGGTAGATGGTCGACCCCTCCTGGAACGGCGACGCGGGCCGGGTCAGCGGCAGCATGGCCACCGCATCGCCCAGCGGCGCGGCCGCAGGGTCGCCGAGGTGCTTGGTGGTCAAGGCCAGGCAGTTGGACTGGAACGCCTGCATCGGGTTGCCGGTACGCTCGATGAATACCGGTTGCCCCCATGCCTCCAGGGTGCGCCACAGCTTCGATTTGCGCAGCGCAAGTTCCTTCACGCCTTTCTCGTCGGGGCTGGACCAGGTCATCGCGGCAATTTGCAGCTTTACCATGCACTCGCCGTCGCGCACACGCTCGCGCAGTTCTTTGGTGGCCAGGTTGATGTTGCGGTTCTGTTCGGAGGTGACCGAAAGCAGTTGGGCAAACAGGCTTTTCCAGGCCAGCACACTCATGCCATCGGAAGACAGCATGATCGACATGGAGTACGGCAAGGCCCTGGACACGCCGTTTTCCTGGGTTTCTGCACGGTTGAGGCTGTTGAACAGGGTATTGAAGTACTGCGGCTCTGCCGGCGGAATCGACATCAGCAAAGGCGCATACACCCGCGAGCCGACCCTGACGCTGGTGGGGTCTGGCAGCAGGCTTGTGCGTTGCCCACTGCCAATTTCGCCAGAGGTGACCATGATCTGGCTGGGCAGCGTGGGGTACATGAACTCCGACTTGTCATTGCTGCGGTTGTTGGCCTTCCAGCGCATCGGGATTGCGCTGCCAGGAATATAAGGCTTCCAGCTACGCGGAGTAATGTCGGGGTTCACCTTGGCACGGATTGCGCGAATCGCTTCGCTGACGTCGAGCACATCGGCCGAGCAGCCGAACTCGGGGGACGTCAGGTCCTCGGTAATCTTGGCGACGAAGGAAAGGTGGCGATCCTTGAGGTAGGAGATGGGGCGCAGCAGGTTCTGCGCCTCGGCGGTAGCGGGCCAGTCCGAGGCTTTTCTGAACTCGTTGGTGGCTTCGCGGGCCATCGTCTTTTCAGTCTGGTCAAGCAGCGCGGGCCGCGACCAGAACACCAGGTAGCATTCTTCGTCATACACATACTGCGCGTACTTTTTTACCCCTTCATTGATCAGGTGGCGTACGTTCAGGTTCAGCCGCTCGGCGGTAGCCGCCTGCTGCAAGGCGTTCTGCTCCAGCGGCGCGGTGGCATCCAGGTCACGGCTGAAGACAATCTGCAGGTGATGGCCGCGCACCTTGAAGTACACGGCAAGCGATGCTTCCAGCAAGCTCACGAGCCGTTCGAACTGTTCGCGACCCAGCACGCTCTTGGTGCCGTTGAAGCGCACGATTGAAGCCAGCGAACCGTCGTTGGCGACGATGGACTGCCCACCATCGACCGTCTCCAGGTCGCAGTAGTCCTGCACGTCTGCTTTGAGCTGGCTCAGAACCGTCAGGATCACCGCCTCGAGTTTGTTAAACATGTCCTTGTTCTCCCTTGATAACGTTCTCAACGGCGAGGCTGATCAGCTCTGCGTTCGGGTGCATTAAGCAAAATGCTTGAATAGTTGGCCGGTCAATGCAGACCAACTGTCGGGCAAAAACAGCGCGCGGTTATGCGTTGCGTAGTATTCAAGTTGCCCGTCCTTGAATGCGCGCTTGGTGGGAAACAGGCGCAGCGGGGCCAGCCACTCACCACGCCTGGCGTATTCCTCATCACTGACCAGGTGCTTGCTGGCGAGTGTTTCTGCCACGCCAAGCACGGTGATCAGTTCACCGCCATACACTTCCTTGAGGGTGTCGCTGCCACGAAACTTGAACGCCGCCAGCAGGCTGGCCAGTTTCTCATTGACGGCCACATCGCCCAGTAATTCGTTCACGTAAATACAACGGGCAATAAGGTTGATTTCGGTCTGCGTCAACTCCTGAACGGCCACGAAAAAGCCCGTGTTGTTCATGGCACACGCGCCCAGGTGATGCACCTGGCGGCACAAGTTGCACGCAGTGACGAGATTCTCTTTGCTGCAGTTTTCGGCATTGCCATCCAGCGCGTGAAGTTCCTGAAACTTGGCAGACTTGAAACCACAGAAGCGGCAGGTGTAATTGTCGCGCTGCCACACGGCCGTGCGAAGTTTGGCGTTCGCTTCACTCAGCAACGTGCGTTGGTCATCGTCGGAGCGCCAAAGCGGTCGACGCACACCAAATACCGGCTGGTTGGCAGTACGGCTGAGATAGCCACTTGCCAGGGTGGGGACATTGACGGCCTTGTTCTCAGGAGAGGGTTGTTCGCTCACGTCTGAAATCCCCGAAACGGTTATTGAGAATGCGGGGCATTGCGCCCCGCGCTACGGTAGGCGGCGCGCAGCCTTAGCCGACGGTGGTGTTGCGCATGATCCACATCACGGTACCGACACCCGCCATCAAGCCGCCGATGAACAGGCCGACGATGGCGGACAGTGGCTTTTCACGCTCGTCCTTGGAAGCTTTCCACAGGGTGTAAAGCGACATGGCCACGACCACGAAGCCACCAATCGACACCAGGGAGATCAGCAGCGTGGCACCGCCCTGGGCGGTGTCGTCGATGTTGGTCATGACATCGCTGGCCGTCTTGCCGCCAGAGGTATCCTGGGTCAGGTCGGTCTTGGTGATGGCGAATGCCGATGGCGCGGTCAGGGCGCCGACAGCAGCGGTAATTGCGCGAACTTTGGCCGAATCGTAAGCAGCTTTAAGGGTTTTGAGTGCTTTCATGAGTGACGCTCCTTGGGTTTCATAGTGCGTGAAGCCGTTACGACCACGGCGTGAAAAGTCCAACCAGATTGAATCCGATTGTGTTGTTGAGTACATCGCTGAACCATTTGAAGTTCCACGCCAAGATGCCGCCAATAATCCACCCACTGGCAGTACCCAAGCCGGCTTGCGTTTGATTGTTGTAATAACCGTTAACCGTCAACCAGCCTTTCACCATGGCAATGAAACCGACCACTTGCATGATGCCCAACAGGGCCAGCGTTGCCAGTTGTGCTTGCGCTTGCAACGTGCTCCCGGAAGAGGAATAAGACAGCATGCGCGAGTTGGCATAATCGCCTGTCAACGTGCGCGACATGATACCCATCCACTCCAGTGTGCCGATGGCCAGTAAAATCGAGCCAATGACCAATTGCACACACGCTGAACCGACGGAAAACCGCTGGCGCCCGGCAACATACTTCAATGCGTTGTCGTGGGTAACGCCCCAAATTTCCACCAACGCAGCAGAGGTCAGGTAAAGCCCGATAAGCGCGGCAATACCCTGGCACATCATGATCGCCGTCGGTATGACTTTACCGATGTTGACCATCACATCTACGAGATCGGCATATCCGGCTGCCATGTGTATTTCCCTATTTAAAGCGCGGGCGCGGTGACCACGATGCCACTGTTGCCATCCACCGCGAGTACATTCAGTTCACGCTGTACAGGCGGCAATCTTTCGCCGGCTTTTACGCTGTCTTCACGCTCGCCGCTCTTGACCCAGGCGCGGTGCCCGACAATCGCCTGCACCTTGTAGCCACTGGACTGCGGGATTGCATGGCCGCCTTTGGCAAGCCCTTGCGCCGGGGTGGCTACCGGGGCCTTGCGCGGCGGCTTGACGATGTCTACCCGCTGACGGCTCGCCTCGAAATAGTCCATGCGCTGGTTCAGCCCAGAGAGGGTGCTATCCAGCTGCTTGATCTGGTTGAGCAGCAGCTGGGTATTGTGCTGGGATTCCTGACGCACGATCTTCAGCTGTTTCTCACTGTTCTGCTGGGCCTCGAGGGCGGCTTGCGCCTGCTCCTTGGACTTGGCCAACTCAATGCTCAGCACATCCATCCGCGGCTGTTGCGCAGCCTGCGCCTGGGCTGGCGTCATGCGCTTGGCTTTGGCGGGCGACGACGACACCTTCATCACCATCACGGCGATGAGGATGAGGGCCACGAAGCTGCCGGCAAAAACGCCTAAAAGTTTTCCGAACGACCAGTTCTTCATGTCGAACTCCTTATCGAGATTGATCGTGAACGTCTTGCAGGAAGAACAGGCCAAAGCCCTTGTTCGCAGGCGTCGCGTAAGTAGCAGGCCGGTTGAACCCACGGCGCACTTCCGAGGCGATGGAGGTACCCAGCTCACCAACCGACATGCCGATAACCTGCTTGGAGGAAGGCTCGGTGGTGGTCTGGGCCACTACGCCGCTCGGGCTGATGACCGTGGTGCCCGCCGTCTGCTGGTAGGCCCGGCCGTAACCGGACAGCAGCGAGGCAGCGCCCAGTGCAAAGTAGCGCTCCATGGTGTGGTGGTCCTTCGTCTCGGCAATGCCTTGCTTGGCATCGTCTTCGCGAAGCGCCACTGCACTGATACGCATGGTGGGGCGTGTGTCGTTTACCGGCGGCGCAAGAATGGTGAACTTGACGCGGATGTTGTCCGGCGCCTGCTCGATCTTGCCGATCAGTTTGGAGCCGTTCCACTTGCCGCCACGGATGGTTGCCAGGACATCGCCGCCGTCATCGGTGTTGACCTCGGCATCGAGCGTGGCATACATGATCGTGCCGGTCTTGATCAGCAATTCGCGGTCGGTATCGCCCACGGCCTCGATGGCGCTGGGGTCTTTCTTGTCCTTGGCGGTACGCGCCATAGCGCCCCCGTCGTCGGCCACAGCGCGCTCGGCCGGGTAGTAGCTGACCGTGCTGAAGCTGCTTTTTTCAGCAAACCCTTTGGCGCTTTCCGACTCGCCCATGAGCTGCTTGATCGACTTGAGCGTTTCGCTTTTCAGCTCGCTAACGTAGGCATCGCGCTCTTGGCGGGCCTTTTTCAGCTCTTCCTCCAGGCGCCGACGCTCCTGCTCCTCTACCTGGGCGTTGCCCGCACCACCTTGCTGGCGAGCCGCTAGCGCAGCGTTCGCCGCCTCTTCGCGGGGCGGTTGGCCGGCCCCGACATAGATCGGCGGCGGAGCACTGGTATCGTTGTAGGGTTGCCCAGGTACATTGAACTGCACCGCCTGATCGCGGGCGTAGTCCTTGCTGGTGGAGGCCACGATGTTGGGGTCGAAGCCCGGCTGATACGACATGCCGCGCTCGGCGGCCTGCTGAGCTTCCAGTGAGCTGCGCTGGTTGCGACGTTCGGCTTCGGCAGCCGAAATCGGATCGACCGACACTTCGGGCTGTGGCGCACGAGGCACATCGACCTTGGCCGTCTGGCCGACCGGCTCGTCCTTGGCGGTCATGCCGTTGTAGGCCAGCGCCCCCAACGCAACCACCACGATGCCAGCAGCAATCAGCGAGACCTTGCCAACACCCGAGCCGAACACGGCTTGCAGATTGCGCTGCATCTCGTTCGACTTGCGCGCCTTGTCCGACTTCCCGGCAGAGGCTTCGTCGCGATCGGCCACCAGGTGATCGTGCTCTTCATCAAAGCCTGCGTCACTGGGCGGTGTATTGTTCTCACTCATTGCAGATTCCCTTGCTCGATGAAGACGGTAACGGCTTGCCCACCGGTCGTGAACGTGACGCTGTTCTGCAAGCCGGCGTAGCGATACACGGCCACCCCAGTCGTGCTGCGCGCAGCGTTGGTGTACGCCGGGTACTGAGCGTCAGCCTTCGCTTTCACATACATGTTCTGGCGATAGCTCCAGGCCTCCACGCCATCCAACCCGGTCACCCTCAGGCGCAGCGCTTCCTTCGGCGGCACGCCATCGAGGAAGTAGGTCAGCGCATTGTCGATGCTTGGCATGTTCTGCAGGGCAACCGAGGCCGCAGCGTCAGGGTTGCGCCCTGGCACCTTGGCATCCACCCGCATGTCCACTTCCTCCTGGCCTGCGGCCAGAATCAGAATGATCGGGGTGGACAGGCCACGCAGGGTGACGGTCACGTTGCCGTAGGCAGCAGCAGTGGCTGGGTCCAGGGTCAGGATGTTGGTAGGCGTCACCCCGCCGCCCTGCCCCTGACCGCCTTGCGCACCGCGCTCGCGCCCATCGCTGAACAACTCACGGTTGATCGAGACGTTCTGGATCATCCACGGTTGCCCGGCATAGTCAGAGAACACGATCGATGATTGCTGGCCTTTGCTCAGGCGAACGATGGGCGGCGACACGCCCGGATCCAGGTTCAGTGCCAGGGTGCGAGTCACAGGCTTGGCCGGGCTGACGTAGGGCGTGGCTTTCTGTTTTTCACGATCGAGCCAGAGCTTTTTGACCAGCTCCAGTTGCGCAGGGGTCAGTTGCGAGTCCTGCACATCCTGAATGGTTTCGTTGACGACATCTTCCGGACGTGGGTAGACCACTTGAGCAGCGCTGGCTACTTGCCGACCGAGGCCGTTCATGGGCGGCAGGGGTGGCGCTTCATTGGCCTGCGCGGCATCGACTTGCCCGGCGCCATCGACGGTAACGGGCGCGATTTGCGGCTCGTTGGCAAACGCAGGCATGACAATAGCGCTCGCAATCAACGATGCGATCAGATGCTTCTTCATGGTCACTTCCTTGAGATATACGGCGACAGCTGAACAGAATCGACGGCGATCCCTTTGGTGTTAGTGGCCGAAGCCGGGATCTGAACGATGGTGACAGCCGCCAGGAAGTCCTGGCGCGAGCGCGCCTGCTGGTCACCACCGACATAGAATTCGATGGCGACAGGCACCTGTACCAGCCAGTAGTTCTGACCTGTTGCGAGCACACCGCTTTCTTCGACCTGGGCAACTTGAGTCGCCATGGCACGCAATATCATCCGGCCCTTGAGCACGCGCTCCAGGTTCCCCGAGTCGTCCAGCGTCTTCAGGAAGGCCTTGCGCCCGTCATCCGTGTACCAGCGGGCACCGGCGGCATTGAGGTTGGAGCGGTAATTCACATAGTCGTAGGAATACGAATTGACGACGGCGTCTTTGGCGTACTCAGCCAAGGTCGCAGGGGTGACCCGTGGGTTGCTTTCAGTCGAGACTTCACAGATGGCGTGGTTATCCGTGGTCGGGATCCAGCGGTACTTGGGGTACCAGAAAACGACGGCGCCGATGGTCAAGCCGAATACGCATGTGAGTGCCAACAGTTGGCCCCAGACGCGCTTGTTACGGCGCTTGAGGTCGAGGCACTCCAGCTGCAGACGCTTGACTTCCCGGACGGTAGCCGCTGCCTCCCCGGGCGTTTCGTCCAGCGCCAGCTCCAGCAGCTTCTCTTCATCGGTGCCCCGACGAGCTTCCGGCCCATCGCCACTCGGGGTTCCGTGCTGGGTTTCCTTACTCGACATTCCGGATTTCCCCTGTCGTTCCGTCGTAAATGCAAATCGAGTCGGTTCCGTCATAGAACACGACGTTTTCAAAATTCGTTTGTGTCACGAGCCAGATGGCGGCGACCGCTACACAGGGGAGCAAGGCCATGCAGGCCCACTCACCGACATCCAGCAGCACGCAGAGCATTCGGTTGTAGCGGCGCAGCGCGCGTACATCCACGTCTTCGCTGGACCTGCTGCCCCATGATGTTGTCGTTGACTCGAGTTCATCCATATCTCGCTCCGTGAGCAGCATTTTCAGCCAAAACTTAGAAAGGTGCAACACCGAAATTTTGACAGATAGGGACAATCCTTGCAATCCGCGACGTATTTTTGCACGCCTCTGTTACCCCTTCATAAACCCTCATGCCATTTCTGGACCACCCTTCATGACGCCTTGACCATGGAAAAGAAAGGGTTATCCATAGCTGCGCACTGCCGCTAAAAGGCAATAAATACCTGATTTCAAAGGGTTTTATTCATTGGCAAGGCCATAAGGTGCCGCACCCCTTAGGCGAGGAGGCGCACCATCAGAACACCACTTTGAAAAATGCGTGGCAGGACTAATCTTTCGATCTATACAGCCTGGTCATTCATGAGCGTTCAGAATGCCGGGCAGGCGACCGGGCAGCGCTGGCGCAAGGGCCAGGCCGACAGGATGGCGGGCAGGGTGAACAGCAGATTTCGCAACATATCCTCCATGACAGGCCTAGATCGTGGTCCAGACCTCTCCATAAACCCTGTACGGACACAGGGTATTTCGCGTTTAGAGTGTGATCGTTCAAGGCTTGAAGTTCGCCCTCGACCCGGTCTGTCCATCCTGCTTTCAAGCGCGCCTGGGGCCGCTACGATGGACCCTGCCGAGGGTCGGACGGCGATTTTCCACTATCCATTCACCTTTATGCGATAGGGGCCTTTTGCCATCAACTTGCTTGATTGACCCCTAGCCACCGCGAACGTTGCGTCGCAGCCCAAATTTTCTGGCTTAAATTGTTGGACGAGCGGGTAAAAATAATTGCATTACGCCACCTCTGGGCAGCCTGGCTAGCGCATCAGGCCGCTTGCTGGCCCGCCGCGAGGCGGGCCTCACAAAAGCCCGCCTTACCAGTTGTAACTCAACTTGGCCGTGAATTCGCGCCCCGGGTTGTAGTAGTTCGCCGTGCCGGAACCCACCACATGCTGCTCATCAAACAGGTTGCTGACGTTCAGGGCAAGGTCGGTGCCCTTGGCAATTCGGTAGTTCAAAGCCGCATCGAACAACGTGGTCCCATCGCTCTTCTTGGTATTGGCAGCATCCATGTAATAAGCGCCAACATACCGCGCGCCCAGGCCGACGCTCACGTCTGTATCGGGAATGCTGTAGTAACTCCACAACGAAGCCGAATGCTTCGGCGCGGTGGTAAATTCCTTACCCTTGAGCGACGAGCCGTCATACAACGCCCCGCGCAGCACTTCGGACTCCATATACGAATAAGCCCCGATCACGCTGATGTTCTGCGTCACTTGCGCCTTGGCTTCCAGATCAAGGCCGCGCACGCGGGACTCACCTACCGTCTGCTGCTCGATGATGCCGCTCGGTAGCACCACGGCGATGGTGACGTTTTCCTGGGTCAGGTCATAAATGGCAGCGGAGAACAACGCGTCCATGCCCATGGGCGAATACTTGATACCCACTTCGTACTGCCGGCCGGTCTGCGGGGTGACGCCGACCTGGGGCGGCGAGACCGATTCGACCATGCTCACGTAGGTCGAAACCTCATCGTTGACGATGTAGGTCAGCGCACCGCGGTAAGAGGTTTCGGAGAAGTTGTCGCTTTCACTCCCCACCGCGCCGATGTACTCCTTGCTGGACAGCTCCATGGAGTCATTACGCACGCCCGCAGTGGCGATGACGCGGTCGTAGAACGACAGGTTCTGCTGCAGGAACACCGCCTTGGTCGTGGCGTCATTCTTTTTGCGGGTATAGGGCGTGATGCCGCCTGGCACACCGGTGAATACCGGGTTGGCGATGTCGATCGAAGGCGCCAGGCCATAGACGGAGCTTTGCTTGGTGGTCGAGTCCAGATATTCCACACCCACCAGGGTGCTGCTGTCGACGTGCTCGAACTGGGCATCGTACTGCAGCATCAGGTTGCCGTTGAGTTGGTCGGCGTCGCTGTCGGTACCAAACACGTAGCGGGGAATGGTGGTGCCAACGCGCGTCGGGCTATCGCTGAGGTAGGCGTAGCCAAAGTCATCGCTCAACTCGCTGTAACGCAGGTTGCTGCGCAGCACGAAGCCGTTGTCGAAGTCGTGGGTGATATTACCGCTGAGGCTGGTGCGCTCGACGTTGTGGAAGTTGTAGCTGGGCTCACCGTAAAAATCGCTGCGGTCGTATTCCTTGTCCAGCGGGTAACCACCGCTGTTCGGCGAACTGTCGGTCTTCAGGTAGTCCAGAATCATTGTGGCGGAGGTGTAGTCGGTGGGCGCCCAGGTCAGGCCACCCATCACGAAGCGGTTGTCGTCCTGGGAATGGTCGTACTCGCGGTCGCTGTTCTGCAGCTTGGCGGTGAAGCGGCCGGCCAGGGTTTTTTCGTCGTTCAGGGCATCGCCTACATCGATGCCTGTTTCGGCATGGTCATAGGAGCCGTAGGTCACGTAGCCTTGGCCGAACTGCTCGAAGCGCGGCTGTTTGGTCACGAAGTTTACCGAGCCGCCTGGGTCTGCCGGGCCAAACAGGGTGGAGTTGGCGCCGCGCAGAATCTCGATGCGCTCGTAGGCGAACGGGTCTTCACGCACGCCGCGCATCGAGCTCAAGGTGAGGCCATCGCGGTAGGTCGTGGCCTGGAAGCCGCGGATCTGGAAGTAGTCGTTGCGGTCGTCCGAGCCATAAAAGTCGCTGATGACGCCGGGGGTGTAGAGCAGCGCCTCTTCCGTGGTGCTGACACTGCGCTGCTCCATTTCCTTGCGGGTAACCACAGACACGGACGCAGGTGTGTTGAGGATGCTGGTGGCGACCTTGCCACCCACCCAAAGCTCCTTGGCAACCACCGAGTCGGTGTCGTCGTCAGCACTGGCCTTGACCTTGGCATTGATGATGACCGGCGCAAGGCGATAGTCCTCGGTCGCACCCAGTTCGAGCGGGCCGGCAGGCTTTACTTGCGGGATCACCAGGTAGGCGTTCGGGCCTTGCTGCTGCGCCTGTAGCTCGGTGCCCTGCAACAACGACGACAGGGCTGCCGGTGTTTCAAGCGGGCCTTGTACGCCTTGGGTCGTGCGGTCGGCGATGCTCTGCGCATCGTAGGAAAGGCTGACACCTGCCTGTCGCGCAAAGCGGTCAAGCGCCGGCGCCAGCGGGCCGGCAGGGATGCTCCACTGCTGCAGCGGGTTGTTGTGATCAGCAGGCAATGGTTGCGCTAGCGACGGCAACGCATAGCTGCTGACAACCAGCCCCAGGAAGGCGCCGTGCAAGGCTCGATTCAAGGGGTGGCGCTGGGGAACCGGGGTCGAACTCATTTTCTCGCTCCGTGGAGTGCTGGCGGACTGGCCTGTATTCCGGCCTTCCCTACAAGCCGAACGAGAATGAGAAAACACCTCATTTATTTTCACAACATTGTGCAAAAGCCGCCGGCCCTATAACTGCCCGTCCGCCACCAGCGCTTCCTGCAGGGCGGGCAGTGGCCGGCTCAGCAACGCGCCGACCAATACCGCGAACAGCAGCGCCGCCACACCTGCGGCCTGCAACACTGCCTCGAACCCACCCATGAACGCCTGGCGGGCCAAGGGGGCCACCGCCTCCCGCAAGCAGGGCTCAAGCACGGCCAACGCCGCCTGCAAGTCGCCCGCCGCAACCCGCGTGGCCATCACGGCAACCTGGCCCAGCTGCGCGGGCGCCACGGCGGCCATCGAGTCGTAGAGCAATTGCCCGCTACGGGTAGCCAGTACACCCCCAAGCACACCGATGGCCAGCACAATCGCGCCGAACCGCGTGGTAGTGCTCAGCCCGGAAGCCATGCCGGTGCGCTCACGCGGCACGCAGGCCATAATGTTCTTCTGCGTATCGCCATTGAGCAGGCCTGCGCCCGCGCCCAGCACCAGGCTGGCCAGGGCAAAGGCGGTGTAGCCGCCGTAGCCTGCGGCCCAGGCACACAGCAGGTTGCCCACCCCCACCAGCACCAGGCCAAGGGTGAACACCTGCGCCGGGCTCAAGTGCGCAGCCAGGCGCATGCCCAGCCGCGGGGTCAGCAACATGGCCACGGCGAATGGCAGCATGCCCGCACCGGCCGCCAGGGCCGACAGTTGCAGGCCGTTCTGCAGGTACAGCGGCAACAGGGTCATCATCACCTGGGCGCAGGCGGCGTAGGCGAACATGCCCAGCAAGGCACCGACGAAGCGCCCGCTGCGCATCAGCCGCAAGTCGATCATCGGCCGCGCCTGGCTGCGCTCGACCATGATGAACAGGCCGAACAGGAACGCGCTGATCAGCATCCGCCCCAGGGTCTGGGCGCTGCCCCAGCCGACCTGGTTGGCGTCGATCATGGCCCAGATCAGGTAACCCAGGCTGCCGGCGAACGTCAGGCTACCCCACGGGTCGAGGCGTGCTGCGGCGCTGTCGCGCGAGGGCTCGACGCTGCGCAGCACCATCACTGCCAGCACCACCACCAGCGGCAGGTTGATGTAGAAGATCCAGCGCCAGCCCAGGGTGCTGGCAATCACCCCGCCGAGCAGGGGTGCGAAGGTGATGGTGGCGCCCATGCAGGCGCCCCAGAAGGCCCAGGCGCTCAGGCGTTGCTGGGGTTCGTGGAAGCGATGGCCGATGGCCGCGAGGGCGGCTGTCAGTAGCATGGCCGCGCCGATGCCCTTGGCGGCCCTGGCCAGGTCAAGGAACATCAGGGTGGGGGCGGCGCCACAGGCCAGCGAAGCGGCACCAAACACGGCCAGGCCGATAAGCAGCATGCGCCGCCGGCCGAAGCGGTCGGCCAGGCTGCCGGCGGGCAGCAGGCACGCGGCGAAGGCCAGCAGATATGCGCTGACCACCCATTCGATGTCGGCAAACGAGCCGGACAAGTCACGGGCGATACTGGGCAGGCTGACGGCAACGATGTTGGTGTCGAGGATGATCAGCGCACAGACCAGCGAGGCGGTGAGCAAGGTGAAGCGCGGGGAAGCGGTGATGGGCATGGCAAGGCTCCAGAAGCGGGCTGGTTGTCATGGGGCCCCTTGCTGTGTCACCGGCAACTGCCGATACCTTTGCCGCCACGCCACCAGCCTTGTAGTGTTGTCCTCACCTTAACGCCGTCAGCCCCGAGGCTTGTTAGCCGCCAAGGCCCGCGTCATTAGCTTGCAGGTAACACCGCATGGAAATCCGCCATTTCCGCTACTTCCTCTGCGTCGCCCAACATGGCCATTTCACCCGGGCTGCGGAACAGCTGGGCATCGCCCCGCCCACCCTCAGCCGGCAGATCCAGGACATGGAACGCGAGCTGGGCGTACGCCTGTTCGAACGCAGCCAGCGCGAGGTCAACCTCACCGCCGCCGGCCAAGCCTTGCTGATCGAAGCCGAACAGGCCGTACGCCAGTTCGACGCGGCGCAACTGGGTGCGCAGCGTGCGGGCCGAGGCGAGAGTGGCAGCATCGAGTTGGGCTATGTGGCCTCTGCTGCCTATTCGGGCATGCTGCAGCGGCAAGTGATCGGCTTCAGCGAAAGCCACCCCGGCGTGCGCCTGAACATCCGCGAACTGCCCATGGCCGAGCTGCCCGACAGGGTCAGCGACGGCCTGCTCGACCTCGCCTACGTGCGTTCGCCCATGGAGCTGCCTGACACGCTGCAAGCCATCGGCCTGCACCAGGAAGGTTTTGTCCTCGCCCTGCCCGCCAGCTCACGGATCAACGAGCTGCCACAGATCCCGGCGGCACGCCTGGCCGGTGAAACCTTCATCCTGCCCGAGCAGATTTCCGGCACGCTGGAAGTGGCGGCACAAGGGGGTTTTGTCCCGCGACTGGGCCCGCAACCCGGTAGCCTGGTGGCGGTGATCACGTTGGTGTCGTTGGGCCAGGGCATAGCCGTGGTGCCGGAGTCGGTGGTGCAGCGCATCAGCTTGGCGCAGGTGAATTACCGACGCATTGCCGATTGCCAGGCCAGTTCGTGGCTGAGCCTGATTCATCGGCGTTTCGAGAAGGCGCCAGCGGTGGTCAGGTATATCGAAAGGGTGCGCCGCTGATTGGCTGTTTGAAGGGTGGTGGGGCGTCAGTGTTCGCCTCGGCATTTTCAGCGCCTGTGAGATCGAGCGCCACTACAAAACCCAAGCCAAGCACCTGCCCCCACCACTCCATCACCCCACCGACCGCGCCGCCACCACCTGCGCATGCCCCCGCGAAGTGACGATCCCCAAGAAGGAAATCACAATCGCCAAGCCCAGTGTCGAGCTCACTTCCACCCGGTGCTCAGGCGTGTACATCATCACCGCCAGCGCCGCCGCGATGAAGATGATCACGGCCCAGGTCAACCACGGGAACAGCCACATGCGGAACTTCAGCTCGGTGTTCTCGCGCTCCAGCCGGCGGCGCATGCGCAACTGGGAGATGGCGATGACCAGGTACACCAGCAAGGCGATGGCGCCGGAGCTGGCCAGCAGGAACTCGAACACGCCCTTGGGCGCGAAGTAATTGAGCACAGCAATGGCCGCGCCGATCAAGGTACTGCCGAACACCGCAGAGCGCGGCACGCCGACTTTCGAAGTTTTGTTCAGGAAGGCCGGTGCATCACCGCGCTTGGCCAGCGAATACATCATCCGCGAAGCAATGTAGATCGACGAGTTCATGCAGCTGGTCACCGCCACCAGCACCACCAGGTCGACCATGAAGGCCGCGTTGGGGATGTTCATGATCTCCAGCGCACGCTGGTAGGAGCCCACCACCGCCAGCTGTGGATCGTTCCACGGCACCACCGAGATGATCACGAAGATCGACAGGATGTAGAAGGTACTGATCCGCCAGATCACCGAACGCGTGGCCTTGGCGATGTTGCGTGAAGGGTCGCTGGACTCGGAGGCGGCGATGGTCACAGCCTCGGTACCGATGAAGCTGAACATCACGGTAATGAACGCGCCGATGACCGCTGACCAGCCCTTGGGCGCGAAGCCACCGTGCTCGGCGATCAACCCGCTCAACCCGCTGACTTCACGGTTTGGCAACCAGCCCATCAGCGCCGCGAAGCCCAGGCCGATGAAGCCAAGGATCGCCGTGACCTTGAGAATCGCGAACCAGAATTCGAACTCACCGTACTTGGCCACGCTGAACAGGTTGGTGCCCGCCAGCAGCAGCACCGAAGCCAGGGCGAAGATCCAGCTGTCCACCTGCGGGAACCAGGCGTTCAGCACATGCCCTGCCGCCAGTGCCTCGATGGGGATCACCAACACCCAGAACCACCAGTACAACCAGCCGATGGTGTAGCCAGCCCAGCGGCCGATGGCCTGGTCAGCGTAGGTGGAGAACGATCCGGTGTCAGGGTGCGCTACGGCCATCTCGCCGAGCATGCGCATGACCAGTACCACCAAGGTACCGGCCACGAAGTATGAAATTATGGTGGCTGGCCCGGCCGCAGCGATCGCGTGCCCGGAGCCTACGAAAAGTCCCGCACCGATGATGCCCGCGATGGACAACATCGTTACATGACGTGGCTTGAAACCTTGTGCAAGGTTGCCATCAGATCCCACGGTGTTCATTGATCTTGTTCTCTTTTTGCTGACACAAGGAAGGACGGGGGCAGGCGTAGGCGAACAGTATCTCCTTGAGAGGCCATTGAAATGACACGTCGCTCACGCGCTGTTGTTGGCCTTCTGCACGCTTTCAGAGCAACACATCAGTAGAATTCGGGGTTCATTTAAGCCCCGTAAGGCGTAGGAAAATTACACGAGAACGTCCCGCAGGTGTGCGATCACGACAACGCTTTTCCATTCCCGTCAGATGTCGCGATTGGCATGTCCAAACGCGCCATCCGGCCGTCTGGCGCTATCGCTTTTCATTTGGGTGTGTATCGGCCAAGCATGAAAAAACCCGCTCCCAAGCGGGAGCGGGTTTATCGGGGTAACGAACCGCCGTGACTCAGCGCACCAGGCAAGGCCGCTTGTTGTCGAAGCGCCAGCCCGGTATCAGAAACTGCATCGCCACGCTGTCATCGCGCGCGCCGAGCCCCATGTTGCAGTAGCACTCATGCGCCTTGGCCAACTGGTCCTCATCGATCTCCACCCCTAGCCCCGGCCGCGCAGGCACGCGCACCTGGCCATCGACGATGCGCAGCGGCTCACGCGTCAGGCGTTGGCCGTCCTGCCAGATCCAGTGGGTATCGATGGCGGTGATCTCGCCCGGCGCCGCTGCGGCCACCTGAGTGAACATGGCCAGCGAGATATCGAAATGGTTGTTGGAGTGCGAGCCCCAGGTCAGCCCCCAGTCATGGCACATCTGCGCCACCCGTACCGAGCCCTGCAAGGTCCAGAAGTGCGGGTCGGCCAGGGGGATGTCCACGGACTGCAACTGGATCGCATGGCCCATCTGCCGCCAGTCGGTGGCGATCATGTTGGTGGCGGTGGGCAACCCAGTGGCGCGGCGGAACTCGGCCATCACCTCACGGCCCGAGTAACCGTTCTCGGCACCGCAAGGGTCTTCGGCATAGGCCAGCACGTCGTGCTTGTCACGGCACAGGGCAATGGCCTCTTTGAGTGACCAGGCGCCGTTCGGGTCGAGGGTGATGCGTGCATCGGGGAAGCGCTCGGCCAGGGCGGTCACCGCTTCCATTTCTTCCTCGCCGCGCAGTACGCCACCTTTGAGCTTGAAGTCGCTGAAGCCATAGCGCTGGCGGGCGGCTTCGGCCAGGCGCACGACGGCTTCGGGCGTCAGCGCCGGCTCATGGCGCAGGCGGAACCAGTCATTGTCAGCATCGGCCTCGGCGCGGTAGGCCAGGTCGGTCTGCTGGCGGTCGCCGATGTAGAACAGGTAACCCAGCATCTTCACCGCTTCACGTTGCTGCCCTTCACCCAGCAGTGCGGCCATGGGCACGTGCAAGTGCTGGCCGAGCAAGTCGAGCAAGGCCGACTCGACGGCAGTGACCGCGTGCACAGCGATGCGCAGGTCGAAGGTCTGTAACCCGCGGCCGCCGGCATCGCGGTTGGCGAACGCCTGGCGCATGGCATTGAGCACGCGCTGGTAATGGCCAATGGGCTGACCGACTACCAGGCTGCGGGCGTCTTCCAGGGTCTGGCGGATCATCTCGCCACCCGGCACTTCGCCCAGGCCGGTGTTGCCCGCGCTGTCGCGCAGCACCACCACGTTGCGGGTGAAGTACGGGCCATGGGCGCCACTGAGGTTGAGCAGCATGCTGTCGTGGCCGGCCACCGGGATCACGCGCAGGTCGGTGACCACGAGGGTGGCGGAGTGCACGGCGGGTGTCGTCTGCATGTTCATGGTTTTTATCTCGCAGTCATCAGTGGGTCTGGCCCAGGGCCGAAGGCGCCTTGAACTCATCGGAAGGGGTGCCCTTGGGGCGGGTGCGGACGAAGAACACGGCGATCGCCGCCAGCACCGACGTCACCGCCAAGGCGTACAGGCCGCCCTGTATCGAGCCGGTCTGTTGTTCGAGCAGGCCGAAGGTGGTGGGCGCGACGAAGCCGCCGAGGTTGCCGACCGAGTTGATCAGCGCGATCACGGCCGCCGCGATGCGGGCGTCCAGGTAGCCCTGGGGGATCGGCCAGAACAGTGATGAGGCCGACTTGAACCCGATGGCGGCAAAACAGATGGCGACGAAGGCGAACACCGGGCCACCGGTGGTGGACATGAACATGCCGATGGCGGCGATCACCAACGCGGCGGCCACCCAGGCCTGCTGGAACTTCCAGCGGCTGGAACCGGAAGCGAAGGCGTACATGGCCAGAATCGAGATCAGCCAGGGGATCGAGTTGAAAAAGCCGACTTGCAGGTCGCTGAGGTCGCCCATGCGCTTGATGATGCTCGGCAACCAGAAGGTCGCGGCATAGATGGTCAACTGGATGCAGAAGTAGATCAGGCAGAACAGCACGATCTGGCGATCCTTGAGCAGGCTCCAGGCAGAAAGCTTGACCGCGCCGACTGCCTCACGCTGACGTTGCTCGCTGTCGATGGCCTGCACCAGCGCCGCCTGCTCGGCCTGGCTCAACCACTTGGCATCCTGCGGTTTGGAGTCGAGCCAGAAGAATACGAAGAAGCACAGCGTCACCGACGCCATGCCTTCGATGAACAGCATCCACTGCCAGCCGTGCAAGCCCAGCCCCTGAATCTGCATCAATGCGCCGGCCAGCGGGCCGGAGATCAGCGAGGCCAGCGCCGAACCGCTGAGGAAGATGGCAATCGCCTTGCCGCGCTCGGCGCCTGGCAACCAGCGGGTGAAGTAGTAGATCACCCCGGGGAAGAAGCCGGCCTCGGCAACGCCCAGCAGAAACCGCAGCACATAGAACTGGGTTTCGGTCTGGACGAAGGCCATGGCCGTGGCCACCAGCCCCCAGGTGAACATGATGCGGGTCAGCCACAGCCGAGCGCCGACACGCTGCAGCAGCATGTTGGAGGGCACTTCGAACAGTGCATAGCCGATGAAGAACAGCCCGGCGCCAAACCCATAGGCCGCCGCACTGATGCCCAGGTCGCTTTCAAGGTGGGGGCGGACGAAGCCGATGTTGACGCGGTCGAGGTAGTTGACGATGAACATGATGACGAACAGCGGCAGCACATGGCGTTTGACCTTGGCCACGGCGCTGGCCAGTGTGTCGCCGCCATTGCAGGCAGGCGGAGCGAGGGTGTCGTTCACTTTGCGGGTCTCCCACTAGTTGTTTTTATGCGGGTTGTCTGACATGACAGTGGGGGGAGCATAGGCTTCGCGAAGTTGTACGACAAGATCGATAAAGTCGCCAAAAAGGCAAAATACAAGCTGCCATAATGAGAAAATGCTGCGATCTTTCAAAAACAACTGCGCACAGCGCTGGCTTCATCAGACTAAAAACCAGCAAAAATTATTTTTATGAATTAACTTGTCGTACAAGCCAACCGATAACACCGAGCCCACCATGGACACAGCCCCCACCCGTGTTCGCGGCCACAGCCGCGCCCACGACCTGGTTTCCAGCCTGACCCAGCAGATTTTGCTGGGCACGTTCAAACCCGGCGACAAGTTGCCCTCGGAAAACACCCTGGTGCGCGAGCATGGGGTCAGCCGCACTGTGGTGCGCGAAGCCTTGTCGAAGTTGCAGGCCTCAGGGCTGGTGGAGCCCCGCCACGGTATCGGTACATTCGTGATCGAGCGCCAGCGCCAGGCAGGCCTGCGCGTTGGCGCAGAAAACGCCGCCAGCGTGCGCGACCTGCTGGAGCTGCGCATCGGCCTCGAAGGCCAGGCCGCCGCCCTCGCCGCGGTGCGTCGCAACGACGGGCACGTGGCACGCATGCGCCAGGCGCTGGACGACTATCAAGACCTGGCGGCCGCCGGCGACAGTTGCATCGAGGCTGACCGGCGCTTCCACCTGTTGATCGCCGAGGCCACCGGCAACCTGTATTTCAGCGAAATGATGGTGCAGCTTGGCAGCGGCCTGATCCCACGTAACCGCATGGCCCTGGCCGAACGTGCCGGGGCCAGGTTGGCCCGGCATGCGTACCTGGCCAACCTGGAGCATGAGGCGATTCTCAATGCCATCCGCCGCCAGGATCCGGATGCCGCGCGGGCGGCGATGTGCCTGCACCTGTCCAACAGCCGCGACAGATTGCTGCCCGAATGACCTTGTGGAAACCACCTTGCGGGCCTTTGTAGGAGCGGCCTTGCGTCGCGAAAGGGGTGCGCAGCAGCCCCAGGTTCTATGTCACAGCAGAGATTGCCGGGGCCGCTTCGCAGCCCTTTCGCGACGCAAGGCCGCTCCTACAAACCGCAGGCCGGGCATCAGGCCAGCGCCCGATCCACCAACACCTGCAAGCGCCCCTGCGAGCACTGCTCGACCCTCGCCTCGACCCCATACACCTCGGCCAGCATCGCCGGTTTCAGCACATCCGCAGGCGCCCCACAGGCGACCACCCGGCCCTCGCGCAACACCACCAGGCAATCGGCCTGGCTGGCCGCCAGGTTGATGTCATGCAGCACCGCCACCGCCAGCAGCCGATGCGCCACTACCCGCTCACGCACCGCGCCCATCACCCGCAACTGGTAGTGCAGGTCCAGCGCACTGGTCGGCTCATCCAGCAGCAGTACCTGCGGATTGCGCGCCAGCAACTGCGCCAGCGCCACCAACTGCCGCTGGCCACCCGACAGGCTGTCGAGCGAGCGCTCGGCCAGGCCCTCGATGCCCAACTGCCGCAGCGCCTCAAAGGCATGGCCGAGCAGGTCGTCACTGCCGCCGACACGCAACGCCGCAACGATGCTTTCCAGCACGCCCAAGGCAAGCCCCGGCGGCAGCTGTTGCGGCATGTAGGCCAGGCGCCGGGCGCGCTCGGCAAAGCCCAGCCGCGTCACATCCTGGCCATCCAGGCGCAGTGTGCCCTGCATTCGCTCCAGCCCGGCCAAGGCCCGCAGCAGTGTGGACTTGCCCGCGCCGTTGGGGCCGACCAGCGCCACCAGGCTACCCGCCGGCAACGCAGGCAGCGTCACCCCATGCAGAATCTGCCGTGCGCTGTAGGCAACGCAAAGATGATCGATCGACAGGCTCACAGGCTTCTCCCCCGTCGAAACACCAGCACCACGAACACCGGCACACCCACCAGGGCCGTGACGATGCCCACCGGCACGATCACGCCAGGGAGCAGCAGCTTGCTGGCGAGCGACGACAACGACAGCATCAGTGCGCCCACCAGCGCACTGGCCGGCAACAGAAACCGCTGGTCCTCACCCACCAGCAAACGCGCGATGTGCGGCCCGACCAGGCCGACGAAGCCAATGGTGCCGACAAACGCCACCGCAGTGGCCGACAGCAGGCTGATGCGCAGCAACGAGGCCAGGCGCAGGCGCCGGGTGTCCACACCAAAGCTGCGCGCGCGGTCCTCGCCCATACGCAGCAAGGTCATCGCTGGCGCGGCGCGCAGCGAAAACGGCAGCAGCACCGCCAGCACCAGAGCCAACAGGCCAAGCTTGTGCCAGTCGGCCCGCGCCAGGCTGCCCAACGTCCAGAACACCAGTTGCTGCAACACGTCTTCGGTGGCCAGCAATTGCAGCAGCGACACCAGCGCGTTGCAACTGAACACCAAGGCGATGCCAAACAGCACCAGGCTCTGCACACCGGCACCGCGCAAGCGCGACATCATCTGCAGCAGCACCACCGACAGGCAGGCGAAGGCAAACGCCATCACTGTCACCTGGGCGCTCGGCGCCAGCCAGGCAACCCCGAGCGGGTAGGCAATCGCCAGCGAAGCGCCCAGCGCAGCAGACGACGACACCCCCAGGGTGAAGGGGCTGGCCAGCGGGTTGTCGAGGATCGCCTGCATCTCGGCACCGGCCAGCGACAGCGCCGCCCCCACCAGTACCGCCATCAACGCGTACGGCAGGCGCACGTTCCAGATGATCACCCGCTCGGTGGCACTGAGCGTGGTCGGCTCGAAAATGCCCTGCAGCAAACGCCCCAGGCTCATGCCCGAGGCGCCACTGGCCAGGTCGCCCAGCACCGACACCAGCAGCACCAGCGCCAGCCCCGCTACCAGCAACCCGCGCCGCCACAGCAGCCGGCGATAGTGCCAGGCGGCCAGTGCGGCGCCATCCTGAGCCAGTGCAGTCACTTGGCGTCGACCCAGTACTGGCCGTCCAGGCCGACCTTGAGCAGCTGGTTGATCTCGGCCAGGGTCGCCTGCGGGTCGAGGCCCTCGAAGCGCTCGGGGTGTACCCAGCGGGCCATGGCTTCGATGGCGAGGATGTTGAACGGCGAATTGTAGAAGTCATGCCACAGGCCATGCGCCTGGCCCGCCTGGATTGGCCGCAGTGGCGCGAATTCCGGCCGTGCGGCGATCTTGGCCAGGCTCTGGCGCGCGGTATCGAGCGACACCCCAGCCCCCATTAGCACGCCGGGTGCGCGGTTGCCGGTGGCGATATACACATCTGGGTCGGCCTGCAGCACGTATTCGACGCTCACATCGCCGAGCGCGCCCGGCACCACATCGGCACCAATATTATGCCCGCCCACGGCCTCGACCACGCTGCCCAGGCCGCTCTTGCCGGTGGTGTGCCCAGGCGCCTGCCAGACCCCGGCCAACAGTTCGAGGAAGACCTTGGGCCGCGCGTTGTCCGGCAGGCCGGCCACGCCCTCGGTCACCCGCTTCAGGTGGCGGTCATACAGGCTGAGGTATTGCTGGGCCCGGGCCTCGCGACCGAGCAGCGTGCCCAGCGCTTGCATGCTGACCCGGGTATTGCGGATGGGGTGTACACGAAAGTCGATGAACAGCACCGGTACGCCGGCTTTGGCCAGCAGGTCTGCCACCGGGCTGTGCTGGGTCGGGCCCTCGCCGGCAATGCTGAAGATCGCCAGGTCGGGCTTGAGCGCGAGAATCTGTTCAGCGCTGACGCTTTGCTCGGTGGCCTGGCCGATCAGCGGCAACTGGGTGATCTGCGGGTACTTTTGCGCATACACCGCATAGGTGTGGGGGTCGAGCAGGCGCATGTCGTTCTGCCAACCCACCACGCGCTGGAAGGGGTTGTCGCGGTCGAGCAGTGCCAGGGCGAAGAACAACCGGCCCTCGCCGAGCACGATGTGCTGGGGCGCATGGTCGAGCTCGACCTTGCGCCCCAGCACATCGGTGGCTTGCACGGCACTGGCGGTCTGGATGAACGCCATCGACAACAGAAAAGGCAGCAAGCGCTGCCAGAGGCGGGGAAGTACGCACATGGGGGCATCCTCTTCAAGAGAATCAGTCGCATCAGAAGCGGGGCATTCTAGCCAGCCGCCTGGTGCTACCCATGTGCGGGAATGTATCGGGTTGTAGGTCGCTCGTTACAAACGCCTTGTCGGCGCAGCAACTACCAGGTCAGGCAGATCTTGCCGAAATGCTTGTTGCTCTCCTGATAGCGGAAGGCATCGACGATCTGCTCCAGCTCGAAGTGTTTGTCCACCACCGGCCGCAAGCCATTGGCATCGATCGCCCGCACCATTGCCTGCTGCTGAGCCCGGCTGCCGACCAGCACGCCCTGCAAGCGGATCTGCCGCACCAGCGCCTGCACCAGCGGCAACTGCCCTGCCACCCCGGTAAGGATACCGATCAACGACACATGCCCGCCGATACGCGCGGCAATCATCGATTGCTCCAGGGTCGCCGGGCCGCCGACTTCGATCACATGGTCGACACCGCGATTGCCGGTAAGCTCACGCACCTTCTCGCCCCAGGCCGGGGTGCTCTTGTAGTTGATCAGGTGGTCGGCGCCCAGGGCCTTGAGGCGCTCGAGCTTGGCATCGCTGGACGACGTGGCGATCACCGTCGCACCCGCCAGCTTGGCGAACTGCAAGGCGAATATCGACACCCCGCCGGTACCCTGCACCAGCACGGTATCGCCGGGTTTGAGGTGGTCGTCGCTCATCAAGGCACGCCAGGCGGTAAGGCCTGCGGTGGTCAGCGTGGCCGCTTCGGCGTGGCTGTAACCCTTGGGCGCCAGGGTAAAGGACGTGGCACGCGCGGTGACCTGCGCACGGGCGTAGCCATCCAGGCCATCACCGGGCACCCGGGCAAACCCTTCGACATTGGCCTGGCCGTCGAGCCAGTCGGGGAAGAAGGTGCTGACAACGTTGTCACCCACCTGGAATTCGCTGACGCCGGCCCCCACCGCCGTCACTTCACCGGCACCGTCGGCCATGGGAATGCGCCGCTCGCTCGGCCCCCACATGCCGCTGACCACGGCGAAGTCGTGGTAGTTGAGGGAACTGGCGTGCAAACGCACGGTGATTTCGCCGGCCTGTGGCGCAAGCGCCTCGCAGGTGCCGACCTGGACGTTGGCGTAGCCGCCGCCAGGTTGGACGTAGATGGCCTTGCTGCTCATGGCTGGGTCTCCATCAAGGGAAAAATTTCGGTTCAGCATAGCCAGTGCAGGCAGCTTGCCAACACCAACGATCAGCCGAGCATCACCCGCAACGCCCGGCAATCCGCCGCATGCCAATCGGTCAATTGCGGCCACGGGTTGTCCGGCAGGTTGACCAGTATGGTCCGCGCCCCGGCCGCGCGCCCGCAATCCAGGTCGAAGCGGTAGTCACCGACCATCACCAGCTCGCGGGGCGCCACGCCCCACGCCCCGGCAATTTTCAAAAGGCCGTCCGGGCTAGGCTTGGGCGCGGCCTCGTCACGGCCAAGAATATGCTCCACCGCGAAGCAGTCAGCCAGGCCGATGGCCTCTAGCGTGACATGCGCAAGCTCGCGGGCATTGCGGGTCAGGATCGCCAGCCGACAGCCGCGCTCGGCCAGCTCGCGCACCAGTTCCACCGCGCCCGTCGCTGCCGTCGAGGCCAGCGCCAGGTCGCGTTCATGCTCCAGCAGCCAGGCGTGCTTGGCCGCCGCTTGCGCCGCCGGCAACGCCGCCAGGTGGGTCAGGATGTCGTGCTCGGCCGGGATCTCCAGCGCTTCGCGGATTGCCGCAAAATCGTGCACCGCCACGGTCAGGGTGCCGTCCATGTCGAACACCCAGTTACGCACTTCGCTCAGGTTCATGCCCAGTCCTTGCGATGACGAATGAGGCCTTCCTGGCACGACGATGCCACCAGCTGCCCGGCCTGGTTGAAGATACTGCCCCGGCAGAAGCCGCGGGCATTGCCGGCCCAAGGGCTGTCGGTGGCGTACAGCAACCACTCGTCTGCACGCAGGTTGCCATGGAACCACAGCGAATGATCGAGGCTGGCGATCTGCATGTCGCGCTGCCACACCGATTTGCCATGGGGCAGCAGCGCGGTGGTCAGCAGGCCGAAGTCAGAGGCATAGGCCAGCAGGTACTTGTGCAGCGCTGGCACGTCCGGCAGGTTGCCGTCGGCACGGAACCAGGCGTACTTCACCGGGTCACCCGGCTTGGGGTTGAACGGGTCGCGTTCTGTGACCGGGCGGATTTCGATCGGCTTGGCGCACAACACCTTGTCGCGGATGCGTTCGGGCAGGTGCTCGGCCATGGCACTGGCCAGTTCGACTTCGCTGGGCAGGTTTTCCGGGCCGACCACATCCGGCATCTGCGCCTGGTGCTCAAAGCCCTCTTCGTCGTACTGGAACGACGCGCTGCAGGTGAAGATGGTGTGGCCCTTCTGAATCGCGGTCACCCGCCGGGTGCTGAAGCTGCCACCGTCACGTACCCGGTCTACCGAATAGACCACCGGCAGGCTGGCATCGCCAGGGCGCAGGAAGTAGCCGTGCAACGAATGCACGTGGCGCGCGTCCTCGACCGTCTGGCTGGCCGCCGACAATGACTGGCCCAGCACCTGCCCGCCGTACAGCTGGCGGAAGCCCAGGTCCTGGCTGCGTCCACGGAACAGGTTCTCCTCGATGGACTCGAGGCTCAACAGGTCGACCAGGTCGTCCAACACATGACTCATCGGGGGTTCTCCTAGCAAGGCATCACGGCTCTACAGCACTTTCATGAAGGCAAATGATACAGGGTTTGTCATTCGCACCGCGCATGGCCATCCATTCAGCCACGCAGGGTCTGCTCCCAGTGTGCACGGTCGATGCGGTACAGCACATGCGGGCGCAACGGGTGGCCGGCCGGCAGGCGCGGGTGTTCGAAACTGCCGCTCGGGTCTTGCAGCATGCCAACGGCCTGCATGACCTTTTGCGAGGGCAAGTTGCTCTCGCTAGTGAACGACACCACCTCATCCAGGCGCAATTGGGCAAAGGCACAACGCAGGCACGTCCAGGCGGCCTCGCTGGCAAAGCCCAGGCCCCAGTGGCGCCGCGCCAGGCGCCAGCCGATTTCCACTGCAGGCGCAAAGTCGGCATCGAAGCTGACGTGCAACAGCCCGGTCATGCCGATGAACGCGCCGCTGTCCTTGCGCTCCAGCGCCCACAGGCCGAACCCGTACTCATTGAAGTGGCCACGGATACGCCCGATCAGCGCAGCCGCCTCAAGGCGCGTCAGCGGTGCCGGGAAGTAGCGCATCACCTGAGGGTCGGCGCACAGCGCGGCGAACTCGCGCAGGTCGTCGTCATGCCATTGGCGCAGCACCAGCCGTGCGCTTTCCAGTTGGGGGATGGGGGTCATGGGGTGTGCTCCGGTTTTGCTGTCTTGCAGTTTACAGCGTAGGCGCGGGCGAAGGTTTAACCCAGTGAGGGGCGTATGACGGGCGCTAAACACCTCCCGTGAAGCACCTGGCCCAGCCAGCGCCCACAGGCAATAACACCGACCGCCCAAGAACTGGCAAGATCAGCACTGGCCCCGATTGCGAACTCACCATGCCGTTGCCGCTGATCTACCACGATGACTACAGCCCGGCGTTCCCCGCCGACCACCGCTTCCCGATGGACAAGTTTCGCCTGCTGCGCGACCACCTGGTCGACAGCGGCCTGACCCGCGACCAGGACCTGTTGCGCCCGCAGATCTGCCCCAACGACATCCTCGCCCTGGCCCACGACCGCGGTTACATCGAGCGCTACATGAACGGCGACCTGTCCCGCGAGGACCAGCGCCGCCTCGGCCTGCCCTGGAGCGAGGCGCTGGCCCGGCGCACCGTGCGCGCCGTGGGCGGCTCGCTGCTGTGCGCCGAATTGGCCCTAGAGCACGGCATCGCCTGCCACCTGGCCGGCGGCACCCACCACGCCCATTACGATCACCCCGCCGGCTTCTGCATCTTCAACGACCTGGCCGTGATCAGCCGCTACCTGCTGGAGGCCGGGCGGGTGCACCGGGTGCTGATCTTCGACTGCGACGTGCACCAGGGCGACGGCACCGCGCGCATCCTCCAGGACATACCCGACGCGATCACCGTGTCCCTGCACTGTGAACAGAACTTCCCGGCCCGCAAGGCGCAGAGCGACTGGGACATCCCCCTGCCCCGCGGCATGGGCGACACCGCCTACCTCAAGGTCGTGGACGATGCCCTCAACTACCTGCTGCCGCTGTACCAACCCGACCTGGTGCTGTACGACGCCGGCGTGGATGTACACAAGGACGACGCCCTGGGCTACCTGCAACTGACCGACGAAGGCCTGGCGGCCCGCGACGAAAGGGTCATGCGCCATTGCCTGGGCCGCGATATCCCGGTGGTGGGGGTGATCGGCGGTGGCTACAGCAAGGACCGCGCAGCCTTGGCGCGGCGCCATGGCATCCTCCATCACAGCGCGGCGAAGGTCATCAGTTGTTCACAATGACTGTGGAACCGCCTGTGGATAAGCTGCGCGAAAGCTGCTGCAGCCCTTTGCCTGCGTGCCCTGCAAAGATCTGATCATTTTTTGACCAGTGCTTCCGCAGGGCCGGCTGCGCTAGAATGCGCACTCTTTTCCACAGCCTGCCGCCGCCCATGCCCGATCTACGCCCTTCATCCCCTCCCCTTGTCGCCGTCATCGGTGGCGGCCCCGCCGGCCTGATGGCCGCCGAAGCGCTGGCCCAGGCGGGCTTGGCGGTCGAGGTGTTCGATGCCATGCCCTCGGTAGGCCGCAAGTTCCTGCTGGCCGGTGTCGGCGGCATGAACATCACCCATTCCGAGCCCTACCCCGCTTTCGTCGCGCGCTACGCCGAACGCCAGGGCGAGATCGACGCCCTGCTGCGCAGCTTCGATGCCCAAGCCCTGCGCCAGTGGATTCACGGCCTGGGTATCGAAACCTTCGTCGGCACCTCGGGCAGGGTATTCCCTCGCGACATGAAAGCCGCCCCGCTGCTGCGCGCCTGGCTCAAGCGCCTGCGCGACAGCGGCGTAGTTATCCACACCCGCCATCGCTGGCTGGGCTGGCATGAAGATGGCAGCCTGCGGATCGCTTATCCACAGGGTGAACGACGGGTGAAAGCGGCAGCAGTGGTGCTTGCGCTGGGTGGGGGCAGTTGGGCGCGCCTGGGTTCAGACGGTGCGTGGCAACCACTGCTGGCTGAGCGGGCTGTGGATATCTCGCCCTTGCAGCCGAGCAACTGTGGGTTTGAAGTCGAAGGCTGGAGCACCTTGCTCAAGGACAAGTTTGCCGGCGCACCGCTGAAGAACATTGCCCTCAGCGTGCCGGGCAGCCTGCCGCGCAAGGGCGAGTTCATTCTCACTGCGCAAGGGGTCGAAGGCAGCCTGGTGTACGCCTGGTCGGCGCCGGTGCGCGAGGCCATCAAGCGTGAGGGCCGCGGGGTGCTGCTACTGGATCTGTTGCCAGACCGGCCTGTGGATAAAATTGCTGAAGCGTTGGCCAGGCCGCGTGGTTCACGCTCGATGGCCAAGCACCTGCACAGCCAGCTGGGTATCGACGGGGTCAAGGCAGGCTTGTTGCGGGAGTTGACGGACCAGGCGACCTTCGCCGATCCGCAAGCGCTGGCTCGGGCGATCAAGGCGTTGCCGAT
The DNA here is from genome assembly GCF_014269105.1 of Pseudomonas sp. SWRI77. NCBI lineage: Bacteria > Pseudomonadati > Pseudomonadota > Gammaproteobacteria > Pseudomonadales > Pseudomonadaceae > Pseudomonas > Pseudomonas sp. SWRI77. Next base: position 159,013 of record NZ_JABWRV010000001.1, read on the forward strand.
TACCTTGGTGCGCGCCAGGCCGCTGGATGAAGCGATCAGCAGTGCCGGTGGGGTGCGCTTCGAGGGGCTGGATGCGGGGTTGATGGTCAAGGCGCTGCCGGGGGTGTTCTGTGCCGGCGAGATGCTGGACTGGGAGGCGCCGACGGGGGGTTATCTGCTGACGGCGTGCTTTGCCAGTGGGTTGCGGGCCGGGCGGGCAGCGGCGGATTGGGTGGCGGGCTTGTTCCACGAATAGAGGCACGCAGTGCCTGGCACCGGCTTCGCCGGTGTTCGCGGGGCAAGCCCGCGCCCACAGAGCCGCCGCTAGCTCAAGGCTTACGCTTACGCGGTCCGCCATTGAAGCTAGGCACCTTACGCACCGCTTTAACAGCTGGCGCCGGGCTAGCCGCCTCGGCACTGTCCATCCAGCGCCCCAGGCCACGCTTGGCGCTGTTCTCTTTCGGCTTCTTGGCCTTCTTCGGCTTCTTGATCACCTGCCCACTGGCATCGGTCATCGGCACCCGGTGTTCAGGGATGAAGTCCGGCTCTTCGTGCCGCGGCAAAGTCTGGCGAATCAGCGTTTCGATCGACGCCAGCATCTGCACTTCGTCGGCACACACCAGCGAAATGGCCTCACCTTTGTTGCCAGCACGCCCCGTGCGGCCGATACGGTGCACGTAATCCTCGGCGACAATCGGCAGGTCGAGGTTGACCACCAGCGGCAGGTCGTCGATGTCCAGCCCGCGTGCGGCCACATCGGTTGCCACCAATACCTGGATCTCACGCGCCTTGAAGGTATCCAGGGCACGCTGGCGCGTCGCTTGCGGGCGGTCGCCATGGATGCCATCGGCGTTGATACCTTCGCTGAGCAAGCGCTCCACCAACTGGTCGACACCGTTGCGGGTCTTGGCGAACACCAGCACCTGGCTCCAGCGCTGCTTGCGCAGCAAGTGGCAGAACAGGTCGGCCTTGCGCTTCTTGTCCACAGGCACCAGCCACTGCTTGACGGTGGAGGCGGCGGCGTTGCGCGGGCTGACTTCGATGCTCAGCGGGTCGTTCAGGGCCAGGCCGGCGAGCACCCGGATCTGGTCCGAGAAGGTCGCGGAAAACAGCAACGTCTGGCGCTTGCGCGGCAGCGCGGCGTACACCGACTGCAGCTCTTCGGCAAAGCCCAGGTCGAGCATGCGGTCGGCTTCGTCGAGCACCAGGGTTTGCACCTGGTTGAACTTCACGGCGTTCTGGCGGAACAGGTCGAGCAAGCGACCTGGGGTTGCCACCAGCAGGTCGACGCCACGGCGCAGGCGCATCATCTGCGGGTTGATACTGACGCCGCCATACACCGCATAGGTGCTCAGCGGCAGGTTCTCGGCATATTCGCGCACGTTGTTGTGTACCTGCTCGGCCAGCTCGCGGGTGGGTACCAGCACCAGCGCGCGGATCGAGTTGCTGGCAACCTTCTCACCTTCCAGCGCCAGGCGCTGCAGCACCGGCAGGGCGAAACCTGCGGTCTTGCCGGTGCCAGTCTGGGCTGCGGCCATCAGGTCGCGGCCGGCCAGCACGGCAGGGATGGCCTGGGCCTGGACCGGGGTCGGGGTGGTGTAGTCCAGCTGCTGCAGGGTACGCAGCAAGGGTTCGATCAGGCCGAGTTTGGCGAAATTCATGGCAATACCGTCAGGGGGTTCAGCGAAGGCGGCAAGTTTACCGCAACACCCCCGCTTACTTGCAGATTTCGCCCTTCAGCGGTTGCGCAGGTTGTGGTGCCTTGCGCCACTGCGGCAGGCCAATCAGCACCACTGCGCCAATGATGACTGCCATGGCCACGCATTCCTCGGCGCCGATCTGCTCACCGGCGAAGACGATACCCAACAGCACCGCCACCGCCGGGTTGACGTAGGCATAGCTGGTCGCGGCTGCCGGGCGTACATGCTTGAGCAGGTACATGTAGGCACTGAACGCGAGGATCGAGCCGAAGAACACCAGGTAGGCCAGCGCGCCCCAACCGGCGGCGGTCGGCATCTGGGTCATGCGCTCGCCCGACACCACGCTGCCCAGCAGCAACACTGCCCCGCCCACCAGCATTTCGGCAGCACTGGCCATCGGCCCCTGGGGCAACGGCAAGCTCTTGCTCCACACCGAACCGAATGCCCACGACGCCGCCGCGAACAGAATCAGTGCCGCGCCAATCGGGCTTGCCTGCAAGTTGGAACCGAGGTTGAGCAGGCCGATACCGACCAGCCCAAGGCCGATGCCCGCCCACTCGAGCCGCGAATTACGGTGACCGAACAGCAAGCCGAACACCAGGGTGAACAGCGGCACCGTCGCCACCGCCAGCGCCGCCACGCCTGAGGCGACACCGGCGTGCTCGGCCACGGTCACACCGCCATTGCCGCAGCTGAGCAGCAGAAAGCCGATTGCCCCCGCCGCCCGCCATTGCGGCCAGGTCGGCGCCGGCACACCCCGCCAGCGCAGGAAGCCGTACAGCAAGCCCCCGGCGATCAGAAAGCGCACCCCCGCCATGAGCATCGGTGGCCAGGACTCGACGCCAATGCGGATGAACAGATAGGTGGACCCCCAGACCAGATACAGGGCCATAAAGGCGCCGATAAGCAGCAGCGGGAAGCGACGGGAGGCAGGCATGGCAAGGTTACTCAAAATCCGTTTACGGGTGGCCTAGTTTAGAAAGGCTACCGAGCAATAATAAGTTACAAAACCAGAATAAATGAGCGGCACACTTGGTGGGGGGAGCGAGTTTGACGGTAGGTTTTCAGCGCCCATAAGGTCGAGCGCCGCCCGCGCGGCGCTCGATCTTATGGGCGCTGAAGATGTAATGGCGACCCCCTCAATGACGCAACAACAACCGCCCCTCAATAGGCACATACCGGCTCGCAGCGCGGATCAGTGACATCGCAGTAAGCCCGGGCACGCCATACACCACCGCTTCAGCACCGTGACGCTGGATGACCCGCTCCAGCAACAGGTCGAAGTCACCATCACCCGAGGCCAGCACCACCTGGTCCACGCGGCTGGCCGCATCGATCACATCCAGGGTGATGCCCACATCCCAGTCACCTTTGGCCGAGCCATCGCTGCGCTGGATGAACGGTTTCAGGCGTACCTCGAAACCCAGGTTGCGCAAAATTTGCTGAAACTGCTGCTGCTTGCTGTCACCGCGGTCGATGGCATAGGCCACGGCCTCGACGATCTGCCCTTCACGGCTGACCTCGGCCCACAGCGCGGCGTAGTTGAAATGACAACCGTGCGCCTGGCGCACGGTGTAGTAGAGGTTCTGCACGTCGGCGAACAACGCGATCTTTTTCACCTGGAACCCCTTCATCTGATGGAATTCGGGGCTGCCCTGCAGCCCCAAAATGCCAGCAGTATGCCAGACCCGTCAGACGTAGGAATCGTCGTCGGAGAAGAAGCCCCCATCATCACTGCCATAATCGGTATCGGCGTAACCGCCCTGGTCATTGCTCCAGCCGCCGTTGTCGGCCACTTGCTGCTGCCCGCCCTGGTCATTCCAGCCACCGCTGTCGCTGGCAGGGGTCGGTTCTTCCTTGATCACCTCGGCCACTTCCTCAGGCTGCGAGTTGTGGTTGAACAGGCTGCTGATACCTTGCGCCAGCAACACCCCGCCTGCCACACCGGCAGCAGTCTGCATCGCGCCGCCCAGGAAGCTGCTGGCGCCACCCCGCGCCGGGGCGGCGCCGAAGCCTTGCTGCTGTTGCTGCGCAGGCTGCGGGTTAAAGCCCGGCGCAGACGGTTCACGCCAGCCACCGCCGGCAGGAACAGGCGCCGAAGGCCGCTGCGGTTGCACCGCCGGTGGCGCACTGCGCCCGCCCGAACCAAAGATGCTCGACAGGAAACCACCGCCGCTGTTGCTCGGGGCGTTGCTACCCGCACGGCTGGCTTCGGCTTGAGCGCGGGCCTGCTTGAGCTCCGCTTCCAGTTGCTTGTTCTGCTCGTCCAGGCGCTTGAGCGCAGCTTCCTGAACCAGGATCGCCTGGGCCATGTAATACGGCGCCGCCGGCTGCTGACGCAGGTGTTCCTCGATGCACGCCTGGGCCTGGGCATCGCGGGGCTGGCTTGGGTCTTCAGCTTGCTTGATGCGGCCGAACAGGCTATCGATCAGGGTTTGTTCTTCAGTGTTCATGAGGCAACCTCGTGGGGAAGCGGGACAACGGACAGCGTCAAAGATGGGGGGTGCAGGCATGGGATTCAATCACCACGGCGGTGAAACTTTTTTCAGCAAGTGACAGCTGCGCGCCCGCTTTGGGCTAAAGTTAGGCCCCTGCTTTTACTGCCATGCGATGTTGACCGATGAATCCGCTGAGCGTTCTGCGCGACTCCCTGTACTTCTTCCGCCGCCACCTGCCAAACATTCTCCAGCTGTGCCTGCCGCTGGTGGTGCTTGAAGCCTTGCTCACCCAGCTGCTGTACCGGCAGCTGGGCGACCAGGCGTCGCCGGCTTACGGCATGCTGGTCAGCCTGCTGTTCTACCCGTTGTACAGCGCGGCGCTGATCCTTTACCTCGACACCCGCAGCAACGGCCAGGACATCGCCAAGCGCGACCTGTTCGCCCGCGCCCTGCAACTGTGGCCGCAACTGGCCCTGCTGATTCTGATCAGCTCGCTGCTGATCATGGCGGGCCTGGCGCTGTTCATCTTCCCGGGCGTGTGGATCATGATCAACCTGGTGTTCGCCGAATACCTGCTGGTGCTGCGTGGCCTGCCGGTGGTGCAGGCGATGCGCGAAAGCGCGCGGATGACCACCGGCCACTTCATGCGCATCATGATCTGCGTGCTGGGCGTGCTGGCACCGATCTGGCTGATCGACGGGCTGTTGCTGATGGCCTTCCCGGAGCCAGCCCCCGGCATGGAACTGGCCATGGACAGCCTGAGCGGCTTCTTGCAGCTGTTCAGTACTGTGGTGCTGTACCGCCTGTTCACGTTACTGGAAGCGGATAGCGGCGCCTGACGCCAGTGACCTTGCACAAGGCGTGCGCCGTGGAAGACCTGCACGCTGCCAGCATGGTCCCGTATCAGTGAACGTGGCGGCTCGCGACCTTAAGACACGGAGCCGCCATGATCACTTCCACAGCCGATTGCCGTTGGGCAGCAAGCGATAGCCATTGGGCAGAAAGTGCCGAGATATTCCTCGGCACTCTGCAGGCCCTCGATCCGGCAACCACTCTCGAAAGCCTTCCGCGCGAGAAGCCCAAATCCGTCTACCTCAGCCTGTTCAAAGACGCTGATCAGCAGGTGATCAGCGGCCAAAGTGATTGGCTGATTGCAGGCCATCAGAAGCCTGCCAGCGTGTTTCGTTTTCTGTCTCACTCGAAAGAACCCGATCGCCTGCATTTCATGATCACCGGCAGCGGAGCGGACCACGAGAAGAAGATGGGGGTCAGCCGCAACGGCTACCTTGGGCTATACCAGTACGCCAGCGTGTCCGCCCCCTTCAAGTTCGATCCCCTGTACTGGAGCGACGACAGCTTGATATGCCGTTGGCGTGATCATCAAGGGCATACGGTGCGGCTCGACCACGACCAGACCGTGGCCGATCCTTTCTTTTCTTACTTGCGAGTCTTGGAGGGCAAAGAAACCATCTTCCTCCTCACGCGGGTTTGCAACGGACGCCCTGTGCAGGCACCGAGTAATTCCGCCTGAAACCCATCAGGTACCCCGAGGCTTGGCCCGCGCCGTGGCTTCGGCCACCAGTGGGTCATCCGGCCAGTAGTGCTTGGGGTAGCGGCCCTTGAGGTCCTTCTTCACCTCGGCATAGGTCGTGCGCCAGAAGTTGGCCAGGTCCTGGGTCACCTGCACCGGCCGGCGTGCCGGTGACAGCAGGTGCAGCTTGACCTGCTGACGCCCCTGGGCAATGCGTGGGGTGTCTGCCAGGCCGAACAGCTCCTGCAAACGCACGGCGAGAATGGGCGGGTATTCACTGTAGTCCAGGCGGATGTTCGAGCCAGACGGCACGGCCAGATGCGCCGGCGCCCACTCATCCAGACGCTGCGGCAACGGCCATGGCAGCAGGTTGCGCAGGATCGACGACAGGTCCAGCGCGGCAAAATGGCTCAAGCGCGAGACCTTGCCCAGGTAGGGTTGCAGCCAATCTTCCAGGCTGGCCAGCAGCGCTTCGTCGCCCAGATCAGGCCACTCGCTCTGCCCGTTCTTCTCCAGGTCCAGCTGGCGCAGCAAGGCCACCCGCGCCTGCCACTGGCGCAACTCTGGCGTCCAGGTCAGCAGGTTCAGGCCTTTGCGCCGTACCAGGCCGAGCAGCGCCTTGGCGCGGGCTTCATCGTCCAGGCCAGGCAACGGTTCGCGGCTGAGCACCAGCTCGCCGACCTTGGTCTGGCGTTCGGCACGCAGCACCTGTTCGCGTTCGTCCCAGTCGAGCAGGTCGACACGCTCGACCTGCTCGGCCAGCACACCGTCGAGCAGCGCCGGGTCGAACTCGGCGGCCAGGTAGATGCGTTCCTCACGCTGGCCCTGACGGCTGCCCAGGTCGGCAATCACCAGCCACGGGCACTTCATCAAGGCATCGACCTCGGCGAACAATGCCGCGCGGCCATTGGCCAGGCGGTACTCGGCGCCGCCTTCGCGTCGCTGCTGGGCGACCCGGTCGGGGTAGGCCAGCGCCAGCAACGCGCCCAACCAGCGTGGATGGTCGGGGTCGGCGACGCCCGCACCCACCTTGCCGCGCAGCAGCCCACGGTACTGGCGGGCCAGCTGCCGCGCACGCTGCACACCGCCCTGACCGCCTCGGGATGCTTTGCTTTCACCACTGACCAGCGCCAGCCGGCTGTGCAGGTCGGCGCCGCCGCCACGCTGGATATCACGCTCGCCCAGCAAGGCCGCAACATCACAGGCCATGGTGGCCAGCCCCAGGTCCTGGCCGCGCAGCAGCAAGTGAGCGATGCGCGGATGGGCCGGCAATTCGGCCATCGCCTGGCCGTGCTCGCTCAAGTTGTCGCGGCTGCCGGCCTTGAACGCGTTGAGCCGTGCCAGCAGGTCCTGGGCCTGGGAGAACGCCGCCGCTGGCGGCTGGTCCAGCCAGCGCAACTGATCGGGGGTGACGCCCCAGCGGGCCAGTTGCAAGGCCAGCCCCGCAAGGTCGGCCTGGAGTATTTCTGCGCTGCCATGGGCGGCCAGCTGGTCATGCTGGGCCTCGGACCACAGCCGGAAGCACACCCCCGGTTCCAGGCGCCCGGCACGGCCGGCGCGTTGGGTGGCACTGGCGCGGGAGATGCGCTGGGTATCGAGCCGCGTCATGCCGCTGCCGGGGTCGAAGCGCGGCACTCGCGCCAGGCCTGCGTCCACCACCACGCGCACGCCGTCGATGGTCAGGCTGGTTTCCGCGATGTTGGTGGCCAACACCACCTTGCGCATACCGCTGGGCGCGGGGTCGATGGCCGCGCGCTGCGCGTTCAGGTCGAGTTCGCCATGCAGCGGGCACAGCAGGATACCCGGGCGGTCAGCCAATGCTTCCTGAAGGTGCTGATGCACCCGGCGAATCTCCGCCTGGCCAGGCAGAAACACCAGTACGCTGCCTGGCTGCTCCGCCAGGGCCTGCAGGACACACTCGACGACCCGTGGCTCGACGAATTCACCAGGCTGGTAGGGCCGCCCCCAGCGGATATCCACCGGGTGCATGCGCCCTTCACTGCTGACCACCGGCGCGTCGTCGAGTAGCCGCGACAGGCGCTCGCCTTCCAGGGTCGCCGACATCAGCAAGATCTTCAGCGGCTCGTCACGCAGCAACTCGCGGCCATTGAGGCTCAGCGCCAGCGCCAGGTCGGCGTCCAGGCTGCGTTCGTGAAACTCATCGAAAATCAGCAACCCCACGCCCTCCAGCCCTGGGTCGGCCTGCAGCCGGCGGGTGAGGATACCCTCGGTGACCACTTCGATACGGGTCTGGGGCCCGACCTTGCTGTCCAGACGGATGCGGTAGCCGACGGTTTCCCCGACCTTTTCCCCCAGCTCGCTGGCCAGCCTTTCGGCGGCCGCGCGAGCCGCCAGGCGGCGCGGTTCGAGCATCACGATGGTCTGCCCGGCCAGCCATGGCGCGTCCAGCAACGCCAGCGGCACGCGGGTGGTCTTGCCGGCGCCGGGCGGCGCTTCGAGCACGGCTTCGTCGCGGTTTTCCAATGCCTGGCGCAAGGCGGGCAACACGGTATCGATCGGTAATGAAATCATGGTGGTCCTCGAACAGTCGGGCGAGTATAACGGCGAACCCAGCCTGCTCTATCATGGTCTTAGCTTCAGGTGCTGGCGCTTCGCTTGCCCCTGCTGAATACCTTTTCGGAGATTTACATGCGTATCCCATCCCGTGTCATCGGCGGCGCCCTCATCGTCACCTTGCTGACCCAGCTGACGGCCTGCGGCACGCTGTTCTACCCAGACCGTCGCGGGCAGATCGACGGCAAGATCGACCCCGTGGTCGCCGCCATGGACGCCATCGGCATCCTGTTCTACGTGATCCCCGGGCTGATCGCCTTCGGCATCGACTTCGCCACCGGCGCCATCTACTACCCCGGCGGCCGCACCGCCCAGGTCGCCCCGGAAAAACTGCGCGATGCGGTAAGCCCCGATGGCAAGGTCGACAACCTCAAGCTGCAGGCCATCCTCGAAAGCGAGCTGGGCCAGCGCCTGCCGCTGAACGACCCGCGCCTGATCCAGCAGCGTGGCAGCGTCGAGCAACTGGCGGCCTACCAGCGGGTACCGGCTGCCTGAACCACACAAGGACATCGCCCACAGCATGATCACCCCGGCTGAACACCAGCGCCTGCTGCGCCTGGCCACCCGCGCCTCACTGGCGGTGGCCAGCATCCTGGTGCTGAGCAAGGCACTGGCCTGGTGGCTGAGCGGCTCGGTCAGCTTGCTGGCCGGGCTGACCGATTCGGCACTGGACGCCGTGGCCTCGTTTCTCAACCTGCTCGCCGTGCATTACGCCTTGCGCCCAGCCGATGACGACCACCGGTTCGGCCACGGCAAGGCCGAGGCCCTGGCCGGCATGGCGCAGGCGCTGTTTATCGGGGTCAGCGCGGTGTTGATCGGGGTGCAGGCGGTCGAACGCCTGCAAACGCCACAACCGTTGGGCGACACCACGGTCGGCATCGCGGTGATGCTGCTTTCGCTGGTGCTGACCATTGCCCTGCTGGCGTTGCAGCACAAGGTCATTCGCCTGACCGGCTCTACGGCGGTGCGCGCCGACTCACTGCACTACCGCTCCGACCTGCTGCTCAATGGCAGCATCTTGCTTGCCCTGTTGCTGACGCAGTTTGGCTGGTCGCAACTGGACGCCCTGTTCGGCCTGGCCATTGCTTTCTACATTCTCTGGAGCGCCCTGCAGATCGCGCGGGAAAGCACCGCCATCCTGATGGACAAGGCGCTGCCCGGCGAGGTTGGCGAGCAGATGGCCGCCCTGGTGCTGGCCATCCCCGGGGTGAAAGGGGTGCATGACCTGCGCACGCGGGTATCGGGCAACCAGTGGTTCGTGCAGTTGCACCTGGAGTTGCCTGGGGAGCTGGCGCTGCATGAGGCGCACGGCTTGTGCGTGGCGGCATCGAAGGTGATCCGCCAGCGTTATCCACAGGCGGATGTGATGGTGCACGCGGACCCGGTGTAGGCGCGTCAGCCTCAGTTGATGCTGTAACCACGCCCACTGAAACAGGCCCCCAGCGCACGCCGGTAGGTGTCTGTGACATTGCCCGGTGGCGCATAAACCGCCGTGGCCGGATCAAACCCAGACTGGCTCACCGCCCAACGATGGCATTGGTAGCGGTCCTGCTCCTGCTGCTCCTGCCCCTGGCCATTCATCGGATAGGCCACCACGTCGTAACCGTTGCCAGCCGGCACAGGCGCCGGCGCCACCCCCGGCGGGTTGACCACCACGTACTCGCGGCTGTCCGCCAGGTACTGGTAATAGGTATCGGCAACCAGGAAGAACAACGCCCCGCCCAACCATACCTCGCGGGCATACGACGGCAAGTATTCCACCCTTACCCCATAGGGCGGCGCCACGACGATGTAACTGCCGCCATGCGGCCGGTACCAGTAGCCGCCCGAGTAGAAGTAGTCCTGCCCGCGGTAGGGCACCTTCCAGTAGCGGTCAGGGAAGCGGTCGATGCTTTGCCCTGGCCGATACTGCGGCCCCGGCCCCCAGCCATTGCCATGCCCGTCCGGGCGCCCCTGCCAGTCACCGCCCGGCCGCTGCCCAGGCCCACCGGCCTGCCAGTGACGGTTATCGCCATTGCGCCGAGGGATGTCCTGGTAATAGCCCTCGCGCGGCGGCTGCGTCTGGCGCACTTCGTCGCGCGAGTTGAGCGGGGAGCGGCCCGCAGGGGCGCCATTGGGGTCGCCGCCATGCCCACCGTGCGCCTCATCCGGGCCTTGGGCCAAGGCGCCCAGACTGATGCTCAACGCAACCAAACCAACACCTGCCAACTGCCAGATGCGCGACTTCATGGTGTTCCTCTCGGTAAAAAATGACTGCAGCCGCTGCCAGTCTACCGCGCCGGCCACAGCGGCAAGTTAAAATCGCGGACATGAAAAAAGGGAGGCCGTGGGGCCTCCCTTTGGGAATTGTCGTCCGTGCTCGGCACTTGTGGCGCCGGCTCACCTCACATCGTCTTCTGGACGGTGTGTAGCCCGGGGGCCTGGCGGATCCTGTTGGATGGCTGGCCGCGACCGCCCGCCTAGGGCGCGTCGCCGTGGACTGTTGTCCGGGCAGTGATTCTGTTGATAAAGATACCGAACCGGAGGTGACAGAGGATTGCGAAGATTGCTCAGATAAATAGCACTTGCGCAATTTTTCATCGCGGATTGATAATTCACCGCAATCGGAACAGAAAAGGCATATTCCATGAGCAAACTTGACCGCTACGACCTGAGCATCCTTGCCGAATTGCAGCGCGATGCGCGCATTTCCAACCAGGAGCTGGCCGAACGCATCGGCTTGTCACCTTCGCCGTGCTCGCGTCGGGTCAAGCAGCTGGAGGACGACGGCTACATTTCGCGTCAGGTTGCCCTGCTCGACCGCAAGAAGCTCGGCCTGAGCCTGACCGCCTATGTGCTGATCGGCATGGACCGCCACACCCCGGAGCGCTTCGAAACCTTCGAGGCCGCCATCCGCAACTTGCCGCAGGTGCTCGAATGCAGCCTGGTCACCGGTATGGACGCCGACTACCAGCTCAAAGTGGTGGTGCCAGACATGGACCATTACCAGAAATTGCTACTAGGCAGCCTGACCCGCATCGAAGGCGTCACCAGCGTGCGTTCGAGCTTCGTGCTCAACCAGGTGCTGGCCAGTACCGAACTGCCCTTGACGCACCTGCGTTGAATACCCGGGCGCCCGGCGTATGATCGAGCGCTCAGACTGCCTGGAGAACACAGATGGATCCCGCCGTATTCGAAGAATGGATGATGATTATCCTGGTCACCGTGCTGATCGGTTTCATGGGTTTCATCGTCTGGGACCTGGCGAAAAAGTCCAAGGCCGGGCGGTTTGGCACGATGATCCTGTTCTTCGTGCTGGGGCTGGGGGTGCTGGCCTTCATCATCAAGAGCGTGGTGGTGGCATTCCTGGAAGGCGTGTAGGCGCGCGGCGCTTTACCTTGCGTAGCGAATGGGCCGCAAAGCGGCCCCCTGCACCTACCTCGACAGCTTCGCTGCAACTTCCCGCCAGCACCCCTGCTCCAGCCCATCCAGCGCCCAGTCACCAATGCGCACCCGCACCAGGCGCAATGTCGGTAACCCTACCGCCGCCGTCATCCGCCGCACCTGGCGGTTACGCCCCTCGCGAATCACCAGCTCCAGCCAACTGGTCGGCACGCTCTTGCGAAAGCGCACCGGCGGGTTGCGTGGCCACAGCTCGGGCTCATCCAGGCGCCGTGCTTCAGCCGGCAATGTCGGCCCATCATTGAGTGCCACGCCTTCGCGCAGGCGTTGCAGTTGCTCGTCGCTCGCCTCGCCTTCCACCTGCACCCAATAGGTCTTGGCCAGTTTGTGCTTGGGGTCGGCGATGCGCGCCTGCAGGCCACCATCGTTGGTCAGCAGCAACAAGCCTTCGCTGTCACGGTCCAGCCGCCCGGCCGGGTACACTCCGGGGATGTCGATGAAGTCCTTGAGGGTCGCACGCCCTTCGCCATCGCTGAACTGGGTCAGCACGTCGAACGGCTTGTTGAACAGGATCAGGCGTGGCTCGGCCGGCGGCGCCTTGGGCTGGCGACGCTGGTCAGCAGGCCGCGCCTGGGGGCGGCGCGGCTTGGAACGGGGTGGCAGGGGCATGGATCCTCAGCGGAACGGCGGCTCATCGAAGCTACGCAGTTTACGCGAGTGCAGCGAATTGAGCTCGGTACGCAGCAGATCCAGTGCGGCGATGCCGATCTTCAAGTGCTGGCTGACCGCGCGGTTGTAAAACGCGTTGGCCGACCCCGGCAGCTTGATCTCACTGTGCAGAGGTTTGTCGGACACACACAGCAAGGTGCCGTACGGCACACGCAGCCGGTAGCCTTGGGCGGCAATGGTGCCACTCTCCATGTCCACGGCCACCGCACGTGACAGGTTGATCAATGGCCGCTCCTGGGCCCAGCGCAGCTCCCAGTTACGGTCGTCGTAGGTCAGCACGGTGCCGGTGCGCAGGCGTTTCTTCAGCTCTTCGCCACGCTCACCGGTCACCTGTGCAGCCGCTTCCTGCAAGGCCAGTTGCACCTCGGCCAAGGCCGGGATGGGAATGTTCGGCGGCACCACGCGGTCGAGGATACCGTCGCGCCGCATGTAGGCGTGCGCCAGCACATAGTCACCGATGGTCTGCGACTGGCGCAGGCCGCCGCAGTGGCCGATCATCAGCCAGCAGTGCGGGCGCAGCACGGCCAGGTGGTCGGTGATGTTCTTGGCATTGGAAGGGCCGACGCCGATGTTGACCAGGGTGACCCCGTCGCCGTCGCCCGCAATCAGGTGATAGGCCGGCATCTGGTAACGGTGCCAGACCACGCTGGCCACCAGGGCCTGGGTCTCGCCATGGTCCATGCCCTTTTCGATCACCACATTGCCCGGCAACACCATGCGCACGAAGCGCGGGTCTTCACGCAACTGCTCCAGGCCATGGCTGATGAACTGGTCGACATAACGGTGGTAGTTGGTCAGCAAGATCCACGGCTGCACGTGGCGCCAGTCGCTGCCGGTGTAATGCACCAGCCGGCGCAGCGAGAAGTCCACGCGCGCGGCATCGAACAAGGCCAACGGCAGGGTTTCGGTGCTGTCCCAGTCGTACAGGCCATCGGCGATATTGTCGGTGGCTGCCGACAGGTCGGTGCTGGGGAACACCCGCGCCAGCTGCGCCGCGGTGATACCGCTGCCGGCCAGTTCGTCGCCCTGGTCGACCACGTAGGGGTACGGGATGTTCTGCTCGCTGACGCCGACTTCAACCGTCACGGTGTAGTCGTGCATGAGGGGGCGCAACTGCTCCAGCAAATAGCCGCGGAAGGCGGCCGGCTGGGTGACGGTAACGCTATAGGTACCGGCTACCTGCACCTTGGCGTAAGCACGCGTGGTGGCCGCGACTTCACCTTGGCTGTAGTAGGTCAGGCGCAGCGCCGGGTAACGGAACAGCCCGCGTTCCTCGGCGTCTGGTTCGGTTCGGTCCTTGAGGTATTGCTTGAGGGCCTGGCTGAGGGCACCGGTGGCCTGAGCATGCAGGGCCGCCAGACGGTCGACGGCCTGTTCTGGGGTATCAACGACTACAAAAGCGTGGCTCACACTGTGCTTCCTGTCTGGACATGCATGTGGACCATCTTGCCTGCCTTCGAGGGTAAATACACCCCCATTGATCAGTGTTGCCAGGCTGGCGTAGCCCTGGCCACCAGCGCGTGCACATCCACACCCCGCGGCAACGCCCCATAGGCCCGGCCGCCACCGGCCAGGCGGCTACCGATGAAGGCATCGCTGACCACCGCATTGCCCGCTTCCAGCAGCAGTTTGGCCTGCAGTGCCAGGGCAATGTCCTCGGTCAACTGACGGGCGCGATACTGGATGTCGGCGGTGTCGGCGAACGCCCCCTTGAGGTTGCCGATGTGGGCGGCCAACCGAGGGTCGCCATGGCCGTCCCCCAGTTCTGCGAACAGCGCATCGAGCACCCCGGGTTCCTTGGACAAGGCCCGCAGCACATCCAGGCACTGCACATTGCCCGAGCCTTCCCAGGTCGAGTTGACCGGCGCCTCACGGTACAACCGTGGCAGGATGCTGTCTTCGACATACCCGGCGCCGCCCAGGCATTCGGCGGCTTCATTGATCATGGCCGGCGCACGCTTGCAGATCCAGTACTTGCCCACCGCCGTGACCAGCCGGGCAAAATGCGCCTGCTGCGGGTCATCGAGCTGTTCCAGCGCCTGCCCCATGCGCAGGCTCAGGGCCAGCGCCGCCTCGCTTTCCAGCGCCAGGTCGGCTAGCACGTTCTGCATCAGCGGCTGCTCGTTCAGCACCCGGCCGCCGACCTTGCGATACGCGCAATGATGGGCCGCCTGGGTCAAGGCCTGGCGCATCAAGGCACTGGAGCCGACCATGCAGTCGAAACGGGTCATGGCGACCATTTCGATGATGGTCGGTACCCCGCGCCCTTCTTCGCCGACCATCCACGCCAGGGCGCCACGAAACTCCACTTCGCTGGAGGCATTGGAGCTGTTGCCCAGCTTGTTTTTCAACCGCTGGATATAGAACTGGTTGCGGTTGTCATCCGGGCGATGGCGTGGCAACAGGAAGCAACTCAGGCCTTTTTCGGTCTGGGCCAGGGTCAGGAAGGCGTCGCACATGGGCGCCGAGCAAAACCACTTGTGGCCGACCAGTTCATAGGCCTGGCCCGGCCCAGGCGCACCCACAGGATAAGCGCGCGTGGTGTTGGCCCGCACATCGGTGCCGCCCTGTTTCTCGGTCATGGCCATGCCAAGGGTGACCCCCGCCTTGTGCCGGTCCCCGACATTGCGCGGGTCGTATTCACGCGCCAGGACTTTGGGCAGCCAGTACTCGGCCAGCTCAGGCTGCAGCCTGAGCGCCGGCACCGCGGCAAACGTCATCGTCAGCGGGCAGCCGGTACCGGCTTCGGCCTGGGTGTGCAGGTAGGTCATCGAAGCCCGCGCCACATGGGCACCGGGGCGCGGCTCGGCCCAGGGCAATGATGGCAGGCCATGTTCGACCGCGGTGCGCATCAGTTCGTGATAGGCCGGGTGAAACTCGACCAGGTCGATACGATGGCCATAGCGGTCGTGGCTGCTGAACTCCGGCTTGTGCGCGTTGGCCAGGAAGCCCGCGCGCATCAGCGGGCCGCCGGCCAAGGCACCGTAGGCATCGACCCGCGACTCGGCCCAGCCGGCGCCAAAGCGCCGCGACCATTCCTGCAATGGCAGGTCGAGGCGGTACAGGTTGGCGCCATCAAGCGACGGCGGCTGGTTGGTGACTTCGTGGGTTTCAGCGTACTGGTGCAGGTTCATCGGGAGCTCCTGGAGCCGGGCATGCTTGAAAGGACCAGTGAAGCACTCCCTAAGGGTCAGTCAAAGTGACAAAAATGACTAATCGGGATGGCAATTGGCTACGGCGGTGATTACTGGACGACATCCAAATCTGCATTTCGCGTAAGAAGTTTCCCAAACCATTCTTCCAGTGAAAAGGGCTGTTTCCAGAGTGCTAGGTTCGGGCTTCCACCCTTTCAGGAAGAAACGAACCATGAGCCAGCGTCTCAATATCCTTGGCAAAGGCCAGGGGCTCGACGGTGACCAGACCACCACAGGTGCCCTCTGTATCGCCGGCCAGGCACGTGGGCGTGTACACGGGAGAGGCTGGCTGCTGGTGGGCGACAAAACAACACCCTGCCCACTCTGCGGTAACGAGGGGACCATCGTTGAAGGCGAAAGCCGATGGAAGCAGGACGGGATACCGACCGCCGTGGATGGCGCACTGGTCCAGTGCGGCTGCCCTCTAGGCAGCAATCGTCTGGTTGCGCGTGCACACAATGGGCCGGCCCCGCGCAGAGCGCCCGCACCTACGACCGTCCATGATGCACAGCCCCAGCCCCCAACGAGTAACCCGATAAGCAGTCGCTTGTCATTGGCGACGGCCAGAGGCGCCCGGTCTGCAACCGTGAAGAGCTGCATGCGATGAGTGCGGCGAAACAGGCACGGGAAGCGTTGGCAGACGCTGACGCCGGAGGAAGCCGAATTCATGATGCGTCATCAGGCCGAAATTGCCGGGCTGCTCAGCGATGTGAGCCTGGCGATGGGGGTTAGCGAGGCGATGGTTGGCAAGTCGCTGGATGAGCTCAGCGACATATTGCGAAAAATAGAAGACCTGCATAAAAATCAATTCATCAAACATGGGCATCTTAGGCACCCTAAGTTTTTTGCGGAGCGTCAAAAGCTGTTCACGCAATTGAGTACGAACTTAAAAGCCACCGTTCTGAACAAACGCCTCAATCTCGGAAACTATGAAAGTCTGCGCCGGGACTTGGGGATCTCGTCGAGAAGCTTGGTGCACCACTGGAGTAAAGCGGGAGGACCGACACACATACCTGGTTACTCGACACATTTGGACAAGCTTGCCAAGATGGCTAAATATTTAAAGGCCGGAGGACATATTGGCATTGCTATTGGCGGTGGCGGATCTGCTTTGAAAATTTCTGAGGCATGCAAAGAGGGCAATACAAATGCCTGTGAAAAAGTCAGCGTTACTGAGGCAGGTAATTTCTCCGGTGGCTTAACGGGTGGCTGGTTGGGAGGAAAATTTGCGGGCAGAATCTCTGCGAAGGTTTGCTGGAGATTCGGACCCTACGCCGTAGCATGCGGAATAGTGATCACGGGTGGAGGCGCTTTGGCCGGCAGCATCGGTGGTATGGAAGCGGGTGAGGAGTTCGGCGAATTAGTCTTCGAGGTCTTTGGGGATGATTGATCACCTTGACGTAAAACTAAGGCTTTTTTTGTTAGGTACTCCTATCTGCCTCGCCTTGATCGGGATTGTATCTGACCTTCACATCGCTTGCTCTCGCCAGTATAATGAAATGACCTCAGCACTCCAACGGAGCGCGTGCCTTCCATTTGCGACCGGCATGTGGGGAGAGAAAAAAATAGGTTCCAGAATTCTAGTTATTTCTGTAATCGCTGGCGCCATTGGATCCCCCGCCTCAAGCATTCGTAGAGGGCTACTGGATGAGCAAGACCACTTACAATTCCCCAGACATTTGAGAAGAAAAATACTCATTGCATCTTCATTAAACACCCTTGGCGTTGCCTGGGTAGCGGGATATTACCTCATAAAGCTGATAAAATAAGAGACCAAACGTAAAAAGCACAACACCAAATCACAAGCCCATGTGCCCAAAGACGCCGACCATATAGCTAAGCTACTTACTGGTCGATCCCCACCAGATTAGCTGATCGTAAAGCTACTTTGCGGATAAACCCACACCCACACGGAGCGCGCATCTTCCAGACTAAGCACAACTCCTGTGGGAGCGGGTTCACCCGCGCAAGGGGCGGTACAACCGATACAAAAATCAGCGCATCAAGCCCAACTCGGCATCATCCAGCAACGCCTTGGCCATGGCTGTGAAGTAGCGCGAAGCCCAGAGCATCTGCCGATCACCATCCATCAAGCCGGTCATCGACAAGTCCCCCGATCGCTGAACTGTCAGCCCCAAACGCGTCGTCCCCGCTATCGATATACCTAGAACGAGCGACGCGTCTGCAGCGAGTGCGCAGGCAACTGCACCTGCGATATCGCGACTTTCATCGTCAGCTCGAACCGGCTCCCCAACCCCCGTGTCGAGTCATGCGACAACGTCGCCCCCAACAACTCCCCCATCTGCCGGCAAATCGACAAGCCAATCCCCAGCCCGCCATAACGCCGGGTCATGGAACCATCGAGCTGATAAAAACGCTGATAAAGGGCCGCCTGGTCAAGATCATCAAAGCCGATACCACTGTCGCTGACCGTGAAGGTGAGCGCCAGGTTGTCCGGCCCCAGGTGTCGACCGCGCACTTGCAGCATGACCCCGCCCTGATGGGTGAACTTCAGGCCGTTGTCGAGCAGGCAACCCAGGCAGCGGCTGAGTTTTTGCGCATCACCCAACAGCGCATCCGGCAGCTCGGCGGGGATGTCCAGGCTCAGGTACAACCCTTTGCCCAGCGCCTGGCCGGCATGCGCGGCACGCAGGCCCTGCAGCAGGTTGCGCAAACTGAACGGCGCAGGCTGCGCACGCAGGCGACCACCTTGCAATTCGGAAAGGGTGAGGATGTCGTCGACCATGTCCATCATGCCCTGCGCCGAACCTGCCGCCGTGCGATGGTACTGGGCCATCTCGGCGTCCATCGGCAGCGTGTGCATCAGCTCCAGCGAACCGATCACACCATTCATCGGTGTGCGCAGCTCATGGGTCACGCTGGCCAGGAACTCGTCCTTCATGCGGTTGCTCCGGGCCAGTTCAAGGTTCAGTTGCTCCAGCGTTCGCCCGGTTTCACGCAAGGTTTGCGCCTGCTGCTCGCGCAGGCTGTTGATACGGTCGGCCAGCGCCAGCGACAGCAGTGCCACTTCCAGGGCCGAACCCAACTGGCTGGCATACATGGTGATGAACAGGTTCGGCAGGTAACCCAGCACCATCAAGGTGTTGACCAGCCCGCCCAGCAAAAACGCCGACCAGGCGATGATGAACCAGCGCGCCACCCGCAAGCCGCGCGACCAGGCATACACACCGGCAGTAAAGATGCTGACCGTAAACAGCAGCGCCAGCACCGTGGCCATGCGCAGGGCGATGCCATACGGCATGCTCACGGCCAGCACCATCACCACCGCGCCACCGAGCATCAACAGTTGCAGCAACCGGTCGAAGCCTCGGCTGATCGTGCCCAGTTGTAGAAAATGCCGCGCGAACTGGCAGCCAAACAAGCCGGCGGCGCCAATGAACAGCGGTGTCGAAGCATTCGCCCACCAGGGGCTGTCCGGCCAGAAGTAGGCGACCCCCGCACCGTTCACCGAAACCTGGTAAAGGCCGAACGACGCAATATAGAGGATGTAATAGAGGTAGCTGACATCCCGCACGCTGAGGTAGATGAACAGGTTGTACACCAGCATCACCAGCAGCACGCCGTAGATCATGCCCAACACGTACAGGCGAGTCGGCTGGTCCTCCATATAGGCTTCGGCGGACCATAACGCCAGCGGTGCCTGCACCGACCCCTGGCTGTGCAGGCGCAGGTAGACGGTAAGCGCCTGGCCAGGGCGCAGCGGCAACTCGAACAGGTAGTTGTTCTGCCGGATCTGCCGGCTGGCGTAGGGCAAGGCGTCGCCCGTGCGCTGGGCCAGGCGGTAAGCGCCGGCACTGTCGGGCAGGTACAGCTCAAGGTGGTCCAGGGGTGGGTAGGCCAGTTCCAGCAGCCATTCACGGGGCGAGGCAGTGGCCGATGCCAGGTAGTGCAAGTCGATCTTCAGCCAGAACACCGATGTGGAGTAACCGGCGTTCAACACCGGCTCGTGGTGCGCGCGAAACCGCTTGGCGAACGCAGGCGCACTGACCTCGGCGATGCTGGCGCTGCCATCATGGTCCTCGAAGACCTGCATGGCCTGGCCCAACGGAAGGTGGCGGGTGGCATCGTCGAATTCGACCGCCCCGGCCAGCACAGGCAACAAGCCCAGAAGCACAATCAGCAAATAGCGCATACAGCCCCAGCATGGCCTGTCCGGTCGCGTCGCGGTTGCCTCCCATCCGTTTGAGACGACGTAATCCGGCAGAACCCGTTTGTCGAGTTATCCGAGCACTCTAGCATAGCTTTCCCACCTGGCAATCGACCACCTGAAATCACGATAAAACAGCTCTAAATCAATACTTTCAGAAGATTCACACAAATAAATCTGACCACTCGATCAACAAAACCCGTTTGTAGGACGATCCCCACAAATAGGTTTGGTGGTAAGCTCGCCGCCCATGAATACCTACAGCTCCCGCCCCGTTGTCCTCTGTCTCTCCGGCCACGACCCCAGTGGCGGCGCCGGCTTGCAGGCAGATATCGAAGCCCTGATCGCCCAAGGCTGTCACGCCGCACCTACGGTGACCGCCCTGACCGTCCAGGATACCGTCAACGTTTCCGACTTCCGCGTACTCGACCGCGAGTGGGTGCTGGCCCAGGCCAACGCCGTGCTGGCCGACTCCACGGTGGCCGCCGTCAAGCTGGGCATGCTCGGTTCGATCGACATGGTCGACACCGTCGCCGAACTGCTGGCTGCCCACCCGCACCTGCCGTTGGTCTGCGACCCGGTGCTGCGTGCCGGCGGCGGTGGCCGCCTGGGCAAGGACGAGGTCGGCTATGCCGTGCGCGAGCGCCTGCTGCCGCTGGCGACCATCGCCACGCCCAACCTGCCGGAAGCGCGCATTCTGGCCGAACTGCCGGAAGGCACGGCTGACGAGTGTGCCGAGAAACTGTTGCCGTTCTGTAGACACCTGCTGATTACCGGCGGTCACGGCGACGAAGACGAAATCCACAACCGCCTGTACAGCCGCGACGGCCAGCCCCATACCTGGACCTGCCAGCGCCTGCCTGGCAGCTATCATGGCTCGGGCTGCACCCTGGCCAGTGCCCTGGCTGGCCGACTGGCCCTCGGCGAACAGCTGCAAAGCGCTGTACGCAGCGCCCTGGACTACACCTGGCGGACCCTGCGTGACGCCGAGCAACTGGGCCGCGGCCAGTTCGTACCACGCCGTCTGCCCCTGGACTTCTGCTCCTGATACGAGGCTTTCAGATGAAGCTACGCGGTCTGTATGCAATCACCGACAGCCAGCTGCTCGCCGGCCGTTTCCTGTCTCATGTCGAAGCGGCGCTGGAGGGCGGCGTGTGCCTGCTGCAGTACCGCGACAAGAGTGACGATGCGGCCCGCCGCTTGCGTGAAGCCGAAGCATTGATGCGCCTGTGCGAGCGCTACGATACCCAACTGATCATCAACGATGATGCCGAACTGGCCGCCCGCCTGGGCGTGGGTGTACACCTGGGCCAGACCGACGGCCCACTCACCCCGGCCCGCGCCCTGCTCGGTCGCAACGCCATCATCGGCTCGACCTGCCACGCCCAGCTCGACCTGGCCCGGCAGGCCGCCAGCGAAGGCGCCAGCTACGTGGCCTTCGGGCGGTTTTTCAACTCCGTGACCAAGCCGGGCGCGCCGGCCGCCAGCCTCGACCTGCTGGAGCAGGCCCGCGCCCAGGTCAAGCTGCCGATCGCCGTGATCGGCGGCGTCACCCTCGACAACGCTGCCCCGTTGGTCGCCCATGGCGCCGACCTGCTGGCAGTGATCCACGGCTTGTTTGGTACCGATAGCGCGCCGGAAGTCACCCGCCGCGCCCGTGCCTTCAATGCCCTGTTCGCTTCCTGATTTCGAGAGAAGATCCCATGTCCCGTTCCGAATCCCTGTTCGCCCAAGCCCAGAAGCACATCCCGGGCGGCGTCAACTCGCCGGTCCGCGCGTTCAAGAGCGTTGGCGGCACGCCCCTGTTCTTCAAGCATGCCGAAGGCGCTTATGTCGTTGACGAAGATGACAAGCGCTACGTCGACTACGTCGGCTCCTGGGGCCCGATGATCCTCGGCCACGGCCACCCTGAAGTACTCGACGCGGTGCGTAACCAGCTGCAGCACGGCCTGTCCTATGGCGCACCGACGGCCATGGAGACCGAGATGGCCGACCTGGTCTGCTCGCTCGTGCCATCGATGGAGATGGTGCGCATGGTCAGCTCCGGCACCGAAGCCACCATGAGCGCCATCCGCCTGGCCCGTGGCTACACCGGCCGCGACGCCATCATCAAGTTCGAAGGCTGCTACCACGGCCACTCCGACAGCCTGCTGGTCAAGGCAGGCTCGGGCCTGCTGACCCAAGGCGTGCCAAGCTCGGCGGGCGTACCGGCGGACTTCGCCAAACACACCCTGACCCTGCCGTTCAACGACATTGCCGCGGTCGAGAAGACCCTGGCCGACGTCGGCCAGAGCGTGGCCTGCATCATCGTCGAGCCGGTCGCCGGCAACATGAACTGCGTACCGCCCGCGCCAGGCTTCCTCGAAGGCCTGCGTGAGCAGTGCGACAAGCACGGTGTGGTGTTGATCTTCGACGAGGTGATGACCGGCTTCCGCGTCTCGCTGGGCGGCGCCCAAGGCCACTATGGCATCACCCCTGACCTGTCGACCTTCGGCAAGATCGTCGGCGGCGGCATGCCCGTCGGCTGCTTCGGCGGCAAGCGCGAGATCATGGGCTGCATCGCCCCGCTCGGCCCGGTCTACCAGGCCGGCACCCTGTCGGGCAACCCGCTGGCCATGGCCGCCGGCCTGACCACGCTGAAGCTGATCAGCCGCCCTGGGTTCCACGCCGAGCTGACCGACTTCACCAGCCGCATGCTCGACGGCCTGCAGCAACGCGCCGATGCCGCTGGCGTGCCGTTCGTCACCACGCAGGCGGGTGCCATGTTCGGCCTGTACTTCAGTGGCGCCGACGACATCGTCACCTTCGACGACGTGATGGCCAGCGATGCAGACCGCTTCAAGCGCTTCTTCCACCTGATGCTCGAAGGTGGCGTGTACCTGGCGCCGAGTGCGTTCGAGGCCGGCTTCACCTCCATCGCCCACGGTGACAAAGAGCTGCAGATCACCCTGGATGCGGCTGAGCGAGCGTTCGCGAAACTCAAGTAAGTGGCATTGCCTGCACCCACCAGGCGGCGGGTGCAGGCGCAAAAAAGCCCGAGACAATCAGCCAACTCCCCCACCCATGCAGAAATTCGAGTAAAACTTTGTAAGGTTGGCGTTGCTTATCCCATAATGTGCCACCAGAGACATTGGCCGCAGCTTTGCAGAGGTAAGTCGATCCCCATGAACCGCACCGGCCGCGCCCTGACCCTGGGCTGCCTGTTGCTTCTTCAGCCCCTGCTGGCCCTGGCGGAGGGCGGTAACTCGTTGCTGATTCCAGCGACGGGCCGCTGCACCCTGAATGTTCAGCCAGAAGACCTCGCCAATGCCCTAAAGGCTTGCGAGCAGACGGCGACGACGGGGGATGCCCAGGCGCAGTTCGAACTGGGCGAGTACTACTACACCCAGACGCCAAAAGACCTGAACAAGGCGCTGAACTGGTTCCAGAAGGCCTCGCTGCAAGGCCACGCCCAGGCGCAATATCGCCTTGGCGCCATGTTCTACCGGGGCGAAGGGGTCAAGGCCAACAACGTGCAGGCCTACATTCTGCTGAAAATGGCGGCAGTCAACGGTGCCGAGGATGCGCTGGATATGGCCGACGAAGTCACCGAACAGATGCCCCGCGACGAACTGGAGCATGCCACCCAGGTGCTCGGCCAGATCTTCCGCAAGTACCTGCTCGAACTGCAGAACGCCGAAGGCCGCACGCCGTTCTCGCCACTGCCCTGAACCGCCCTACTTCTCCGGCATCGGCATGGGGAACGGCATCACGTTGCCGCCGCCCTTGGCTTCGCTGATCTTCGCCGTGCCCAGGCGCTCGACCTCATCGATGCGCACGATCGAATGCATCGGCACAAAGCTGCGGATCACACCTTCGAACTGGCTCTTGAGTTTTTCCTCGCTGGGGTCGACCACCACCTGGGTGCGCTCGCCGAAGACGAACTCTTCGATTTCCAGAAAGCCCCACAGGTCGCTCTGGAAGATCTGCTTGGCATACATCTCGAAGACCTGCCCCTGGTTGAGGAAGATCACTTTATAGATGGCGGGTTCGCGTTTGCTCATGTTTGGCGGGATAACCCATGTGTAAGAAAAGGCGCGCATCATAGCAGTGCCGGCCGCTTCGCAGGCAAGCCCACGATGGGCCGGCACAGGCCGCAAGACCCTTGATCGTTTCAGTGCTTTCGCCACTGCCATTCAAGGGTTATTCTTGAGCTCACATCCATTGCCGTCGGGCGGCTAAAAACGACCTTGAACGCACCCATAGAACCCCATCGTTTCATCCTCGAACCTTTCGAGGCCCACCGTTTCGCCAACTTGTGCGGCCAGTTCGACGAGCACCTGCGCCTGATCGAACAACGCTTGGCCATCGAGATCCGCAACCGCGGCAATCAGTTCGAACTGATCGGCGAGCCCAAGACCACTTCCGCTGCTGAACAGCTGCTGCGCCGCCTCTATCGCGAGGCCAAGGCCACTGACCTGTCGCCGGAAACCGTCCATCTGTACCTGCAGGAGTCGACCGTCGAGAACATCGACAACCCGGCGGTCAACGAGGTCAGCGTCTCGTTGCGCACGCGCAAGGGCAATATTCGCCCGCGCGGCGTCAACCAGCAGCGCTACGTCAAGGAAATCCTGGCCAACGACATCAACTTCGGCGTTGGCCCGGCCGGTACTGGCAAGACTTACCTGGCCGTGGCCTGCGCCGTGGATGCCTTGGAGCGCGAACAGGTGCGCCGCATCCTGCTGGTGCGCCCGGCGGTCGAGGCGGGCGAGAAGCTCGGCTTCCTGCCCGGCGACCTGGCACAGAAGATCGACCCGTACCTGCGCCCGCTGTATGACGCGCTCTACGAAATGCTGGGCTTCGAGCACGTGGCCAAGCTGATCGAGCGCCAAGTGATCGAGATCGCCCCGCTGGCCTACATGCGTGGCCGCACCCTGAACAACAGCTTCATCATCCTCGACGAGAGCCAGAACACCACGCTTGAGCAGATGAAGATGTTCCTTACCCGCATCGGCTTCGGCTCGACTGCGGTGATCACCGGTGACATCACCCAGGTCGACCTGCCGCGTGGCACCAAGTCGGGCCTGGCGCATGTGATCGACGTGCTCAGGGATGTTCCGGGTATCAGCTTTACCCATTTCCAACCCAAAGATGTGGTTCGTCACCCACTGGTGCAACGCATCGTCGAGGCCTACGACCGCTTCGAAGGCCGTCAGGCCCAGCTAGAGGCACCCGGCAAAGATGCTTGAACTCGACCTGCAACGGGCCACGGACGCCGCCGCCCCTGATGATGCCGCCTTCCGTCGCTGGTGCGAGCTGGCCCTTCGCCAGCGCACAGCCGACTCGGAAATGACCATTCGCCTGGTCGATGAAACCGAAGGCCGCGAGCTGAACCACACCTACCGGCACAAGGACTACGCGACCAACGTGTTGTCGTTTCCCGCCGACGTGCCCGATGACCTGCTCGATATCCCATTGCTGGGCGACCTGGTGATCTGCGTGGCGGTGGTCGAGCGCGAAGCCGCCGAACAGGGCAAGGCCCTGGAGGCGCATTGGGCGCACTTGGTAATACACGGCTGCCTGCATCTGCTCGGTTACGACCACATCGACGATGAAGAAGCCGAGGAAATGGAAGCCCTGGAACGAGAATTGCTGGCAGAACTGGGCCACCCGGACCCCTATGCCGACGACGAAACCGATTCAATCACACACTGACACTGCAAGGATCACGAGTAACCGCCATGAGCGAAGATCGATCGAGCAACGGGCAAAAGTCCTGGTTGGGTAAACTGACCCAGGCTTTTGCCCATGAGCCGAAAAACCGCCAGGAGCTCCTTGAGCTGCTGCGCGAAGCCCATCAGAACAAGCTGCTCGACAGCGAAGCGCTGACCATCGTCGAAGGCGCCATCCAGGTCGCTGACCTGCAAGTGCGCGACATCATGGTGCCGCGCTCGCAAATGATCAGCATCAAGGCCAGCCAGTCGCCTCGCGAGTTCCTGCCGGCGGTGATCGACGCCGCGCACTCGCGCTACCCGGTGATCGGCGAAAGCCACGACGATGTGCTGGGCATCCTGCTCGCCAAGGACCTGCTGCCGCTGATCCTCAAGGAGAACGGCGACAGTTTCAACATCAAGGACCTGCTGCGCCCGGCTACCTTCGTGCCCGAGTCCAAGCGCCTGAACGTGCTGCTGCGCGAGTTCCGTGCCAACCATAACCACATGGCCGTGGTCATCGACGAATACGGCGGTGTGGCGGGCCTGGTGACCATCGAAGACGTACTGGAACAGATCGTCGGCGACATCGAAGACGAGCATGACGTCGAGGAAGACAGCTACATCAAGCCGCTGCCCAGCGGCGACTTCCTGGTCAAGGCACTGACGCCGATCGAGAACTTCAACGAGTTCTTCGACAGCAGCTTCTCCGATGACGAATTCGACACCGTTGGCGGCCTGGTGATGAGCGCATTCGGGCACCTGCCCAAGCGCAACGAAACCACCGAGATCGGCGCCTACAAGTTCCGCATTCTCAATGCCGACAGCCGGCGGGTACACTTGCTGCGCCTGACACCGATCACCCGCTAAGGACAATCATGCGTTGGATCACCCGCCCCGGCTGGCCCGGTAACCTGCTGGCCATGGCGGCCGGCGCTTCCACCCTCCTGGCCCTGGCGCCATTCGACATCTGGCCGCTGGCCCTTTTGTCCATCGCCCTGCTCTACCTTGGCCTACGCGAGCTCAGCCCGCGCCAGGCCATGGGCCGTGGCTGGTGCTTCGGTTTCGGCCTGTACGGCGCCGGCACCTGGTGGATCTACGTCAGCATGACCACCTACGGCGGCGCCTCGCCGCTGCTGGCGATCCTGCTGCTGTTGGCGTTCTTCGCCGCCCTGGCCTGGTTCTTCGCCCTGCCCGCGTGGCTGTGGGCGCGCTGGCTGCGGCGCAATGAGGCGCCACTGGCTGATGCCTTGTGCTTCGCGGCCCTGTGGCTGCTGCAGGAGGCCTTCCGCGGCTGGTTCCTCACCGGCTTCCCTTGGCTTTATGCCGGCTACAGCCAGCTCGACGGCCCGCTGGCGGGCCTTGCGCCGCTGGGGGGTGTATGGCTGATCTCGTTCACCCTGGCGCTTAGCGCCGCGTTGCTGTGCAACTTGCCCCGCCTGCGTGCCCGGCCCTCGTTCCTGGCCGTCGCCGGCGTGCTGCTGCTGGCCCCCTGGCTACTGGGCATGGCACTCAAGGGCCACGCCTGGACCAAGCCTGCCGGCGAGCCGCTGAAGGTGGCCGCCATCCAAGGCAACGTCGCGCAGGACCTGAAGTGGGACCCGGCCCACATCGACGCCCAGCTGGCGCTGTACCGTGACATGAGCTTCACCTCAAAGCCGGTAGACCTGCTGATCTGGCCCGAAACTGCGGTACCGGTGCTCAAGGACCAGGCCCAGGGCTACATCGACGTGATGGGGCGCTTTGCCGCCGAGCGCCATTCGGCGCTGATCACCGGCGTGCCGGTGCGTGAGGTGGTGCACCACCAGCGCCGCTACTACAACGGCATTACCGTAACCGGCGAAGGTGACGGCACCTACCTCAAGCAGAAGCTGGTGCCCTTCGGCGAGTACGTGCCCTTGCAGGACATGCTGCGCGGCGTGATCGAGTTCTTCAACCTGCCCATGTCGGACTTCGCCCGGGGCCCGGAAGACCAGCCGTTGCTGCAGGCCAAGGGTTATCAGGTCGCACCGTACATCTGCTATGAAGTGGTCTACCCCGAGTTTGCCGCCAGCCTGGCAGCGCGCAGCGACCTGCTGCTGACGATCAGCAACGACACCTGGTTCGGCACCTCGATCGGCCCGCTGCAGCACCTGCAGATGGCACAGATGCGCGCACTGGAAGCCGGCCGCTGGATGATCCGCGCCACCAACAACGGTGTGACCGCGCTGATCGACCCGTTTGGGCGCATTACCACGCAGATCCCGCAGTTCCAGCCGGCGGTGCTGTATGGCGAGGTGGTGCCGATGCAGCAGCTGACGCCTTATCTGCAGTGGCGTTCGTGGCCGTTGGCGATTGTCTGTGTGCTGTTGCTCGGGTGGGCGTTGCTGGCAGGGCGGATTGCCAAGACTGTTTGACTGCGCCCTCCTTAATGACCGGCGCAGTCTTGTAGGAGCGGCCTTGCGTCGCGAAAGGGCTGCGTAGCGGCCCCAGGTTCTGTGGCGCAAAGAAGATCGCTGGGGCTGCTGCGCACCCCTTTCGCGACGCAAGGCCGCTCCTACAAAGACCGAGCACCTCCGAGATCAGTAGAACAACCGATACCCCACCAACCCCACCGCTTCATTAAGCAACTGCCCGCTCTGCCACATCGCCCGGCTTTCCGGCAGCAACCCGGCAAACGGGCGGGCATGCTCGCGCCCGAGGAAGCCCATCGGCGCCGGCACCACGTCGAACCCTGCCTGCTCGAAGCTCCAGCGCGAACGCTGCATATGCCAGGCCTGCGTCACCACGACCACCCGGCGAATACCCAGCGGCTGCAGCATGTCCGCCGTGAACCGGGCATTTTCCCAGGTGGTGCGGCTGGCCTGCTCTTGCCATTTCACCTCAACCGCAAAATCCTCACGCAAGCGATCGGCCATCAACCGCGCTTCACTGGGCGGCGTGCCATAGTGCAAGCCACCACTGGTCAGCACCGGCAAACCCGAGGCCTTGGCCAACCGTGCGGCAAAGCGCATGCGCTCAAGGGCCGTTGCAGTGGGCTGGTCATCGCCACCCCAGGCCGGGTCACCGCGCTCGCGCCCTGCGCCCAGCACGACAATGGCATCCGCCCTGCCCGCAAGGCCCGCCCATTCGCTGACCGCCAGCGGCGGCTCGGTCTCCAGCAGGCGCGCCGATTCCTGCACGGCAAGCGGCAGGCTCATCAGCCACAAACTGCCAAGGCCCACGGCGAAGCACAGCCCGGCCAGCCGTGGGCGCCGCTTGCGCAGCCACCACGCCGCCAACAGCAGCAGCAAGAGGACGCCAGGCGGCATCAGCCATTGTTTGATGAAGAATCGGATCGGCATCGGCCACACCTCCATGGAAGGCGTGCAGCCTAAGAGGATCGACGCCGGGCAACAAGTGTGCGGCCGGCGACGATCGTGAGAAGTGTATTGAAGAACCGGCGCGCGATGGCATGCGGCTGGCGTCCTGAACGGCTAACGATGTGGCAGCGTCCTGGATCTCGCCGTGCTGGCGGGGCGTTTCTTGTCCTTGAGCCAGATGATCTTGGCCGATGTCGGCTCCGCTTGCGGGTAACTGCCGGCACAGGCATTTTGGCGCTCCGGGAGGGTGTCCAGGTACGCCTTGATCACTTCGAACTCTGCGTGGCTAAGGCCACGCAACTCCAGCTCGGCTGGCATCTCGTCGCGCAATCTTACCGATGTCCTGGCAACTTCCAGCGCCAGGCCAAGGCGGTCGATCAGGCGTTCGTAAAGCTCCGGTTTGATTGCGGGTAGCTGCGTCTCTCCCATCCGTTCACCTCATTGAAGGTCAGAATATCTCCCCCCACATCTGAGCTTAGCGTCACTCTAAAAAGCAGCCGTTTGCCGCGACCAGCGGCCATTAGCAATCAAGGTTTCCCACGATGCGCGGCGCTGCTGTATGCTACGGCGTTCACTCTAAACGACACCGGAGTACCGGTTGCAGCGAGGTTCCGCTGCCTGGAACAAGGTCTCTTCTCTCTCAGCCAAAAGTAGCCATGCACGAACAATACACGCCCCGTGATATCGAAGCCGCCGCCCAGAACTTCTGGGACGAGCAACAATCGTTCGCTGTTACCGAACAGCCAGGCAAAGACACTTACTATTGCCTATCGATGTTCCCGTACCCGAGCGGCAAGCTACACATGGGCCACGTGCGCAACTACACCATCGGTGACGTGATTGCCCGCTACCAGCGCATGCTGGGCAAAAACGTCCTGCAGCCGATGGGCTGGGACGCCTTCGGCATGCCCGCGGAAAACGCGGCGATGAAAAACAACGTCGCCCCGGCCAAGTGGACCTACGAAAACATCGACTACATGAAGACCCAGCTCAAGAGCCTGGGCCTGGCCATCGACTGGGCACGTGAAGTCACCACCTGCAAGCCGGACTACTACCGCTGGGAACAGTGGCTGTTCACCCGCCTGTTCGAAAAGGGCGTCATCTACCGCAAGAACGGTACCGTCAACTGGGACCCGGCCGACCAGACCGTGCTCGCCAACGAGCAGGTCATCGACGGCCGCGGCTGGCGTTCGGGCGCGCTGATCGAAAAGCGCGAAATCCCGATGTACTACTTCCGCATCACCGACTATGCAGACGAGCTGCTGGAAAGCCTCGACGAGTTGCCGGGCTGGCCTGAACAGGTCAAGACCATGCAGCGCAACTGGATCGGCAAGTCGCGCGGCATGGAAGTGCAGTTCCCGTTCGACCAGGCCAGCATCGGCCACGAAGGCACCCTCAAGGTCTTCACCACCCGCCCCGACACACTGATGGGCGCCACCTACGTCGCAGTCGCCGCCGAACACCCGCTGGCCACCCAGGCCGCCCAGGGCAACCCGGCGCTGCAGGCGTTCATCGACGCGTGCAAGAGCGGTAGCGTCGCCGAGGCCGACATGGCCACCCAGGAGAAGAAGGGCATGCCCACTTCCCTGTTCGTCGACCACCCGCTGACCGGCGAGAAGCTGCCGGTGTGGGTCGCCAACTACGTATTGATGCATTACGGCGATGGCGCGGTGATGGCCGTGCCGGCCCACGACGAGCGCGACTTCGAGTTCGCCCACAAGTACAACCTGCCGGTCAAGGCCGTGGTGCGCACCAGCGCTGGCGATGACGTCGGCAACGAGTGGCTGGCCGCCTATGGCGAGCATGGCCAGCTGATCAACTCCGGCGAGTTCGACGGCCTGGACTTCGCCGGCGCCTTCGACGCCATCGAGGCCGCCCTGATCCGCAAGGACCTCGGCAAGTCGCGTACCCAGTTCCGCCTGCGCGACTGGGGCATCAGCCGTCAGCGCTACTGGGGCTGCCCGATCCCGATCATCCACTGCCCGTCCTGCGGCGACGTGCCGGTACCGGAAGACCAGCTGCCGGTCACCCTGCCGGAGAACGTGGTACCGGACGGCGCCGGCTCGCCACTGGCGCGCCTGCCAGAATTCTACGAATGCACCTGCCCGAAATGCGGCACTGCGGCCAAGCGCGAAACCGACACCATGGACACCTTCGTCGAGTCGTCCTGGTACTTCGCCCGCTACGCCTCGCCAAACTACGATCAGGGCCTGGTCGACCCGAAAGCGGCCAACCACTGGCTGCCGGTCGACCAGTACATCGGCGGCATCGAGCACGCGATCCTGCACCTGCTGTACGCGCGCTTCTTCCACAAGCTGATGCGTGACGAAGGCCTGGTCACGTCGAACGAGCCGTTCAAGAACCTGCTGACCCAAGGCATGGTGGTCGCCGAGACTTACTACCGCGTCGCCAGCAACGGTGGCAAGGACTGGTTCAACCCGGCCGACGTCGAAATCGAGCGTGACGCCAAGGCCAAGATCATTGGTGCGCGCCTGAAGACCGACGGCCTGCCGGTGGAAATCGGCGGCACCGAGAAGATGTCGAAGTCGAAGAACAACGGCGTCGACCCGCAATCAATGATCGAAGCCTACGGCGCCGACACTTGCCGCCTGTTCATGATGTTCGCCTCGCCACCTGACATGAGCCTGGAGTGGTCCGACTCCGGCGTCGAAGGTGCAAGCCGCTTCCTGCGCCGTGTCTGGCGCCTGGCCCAGGGCCACGTCAACCAGGGCCTGCCGGGCACGCTGGATGTCGCCGCGCTGGACGACGCGCAAAAAACCATCCGTCGCGCCATCCATGCCGCCATCAAGCAGGCCAGCACCGACGTGGGCCAGTACCACAAGTTCAACACCGCCATCGCCCAGGTGATGACCGTGATGAACGTGCTGGAAAAGGCCCCGCAAGCCACCGAACAGGACCGCGCCCTGCTGCAGGAAGGCCTGGAAGCCGTGACGCTGCTGCTGGCACCGATCACCCCGCACATCTCCCACGAGCTGTGGAAGGCGCTGGGCCACGACCAGGCGGTCATCGATGCTGGCTGGCCAGCGGTCGACGAGAGCGCGCTGGTGCAGGACAGCATCGTCCTGGTGGTACAGGTCAACGGCAAGCTGCGTGGCCAGGTCGAAATGCCGGCCGCCGCCAGCCGCGAGGAAATCGAAGCCGCCGCCCGCAGCAACGAGAATGTCCTGCGCTTCATCGATGGCCTGACCATCCGCAAGGTCATCGTGGTGCCGGGCAAGCTGGTCAACATCGTCGCCAATTGATGGCACGCCCGCCCGCAGCCACTGCGGGCGGGCGGTACAGGCCCAAGAGGGAGCAACAACATGATCAAACGCAATCTGCTGGTAATCGGCCTGGCCGTTTTGCTCAGCGCCTGCGGTTTCCAGCTGCGCGGCACTGGCTCTACCGAGCTGAGTGTCAAGGAGATGGACGTCAGTGCACGTAATGCCTATGGCGAAACCGTGACCGAACTGCGCCAGGTGCTGGAGCGCAGCGGCGTCAACGTGCACGCCGGCGCACCGTACCGCCTGGTCCTGACCAACGAGCAGGAAAACCAGCGCGCCGCAACCTACAGCGGTGGCAGCCGCTCGGCCGAGTACGAGCTGACCACGGTGCTGAACTACAGCATCCAGGGCCTGAACAACCTGGAACTGCTCAGCGACAAGCTGGAAGTGCGCAAGATCTACGTGCGTGACGCCTCCAACATCACCGGTTCCGAGCAGGAAGCCAATCGGGCACGTGAAGAAATGCGCCGCGACCTGGTCAACGCCATGGTTGTACGCCTGCAAATGCTGACCCCGGCCCAACTGGACGAGCTGCAGGTCAAAGCCGACGAACGCGCCAAGGCCGAAGCCGACGCGCTGGAAGCGGCCCGCAGCCAGCAGGCTGAAACGCCGCAGCAGTCGCCACTGGAAGTTCCGGGCAACTGAGCCCGCGCGGGGCACCCCGGTGCCCCGCCTGTTTCCAATGAAACTCGCCCCCGCCCAACTCAACAAGCACCTGCAAGGCGCCCTGGCACCGGTCTACGTGGTCAGTGGCGACGACCCGTTGCTGTGCCAGGAAGCCGCCGACGCCATCCGTGGCGCCGCACGCCAGCAGGGTTTCGACGAACGCCAGGTGTTCAGCGCCGACGCCAATTTCGACTGGGGCACACTGCTTCAGGCCGGTGCCAGCCTTTCCCTGTTCGCCCAGCGCCGCCTGCTGGAGCTGCGCCTGCCCTCTGGCAAACCCGGGGACAAGGGCGCCGCCGCGTTAATGGAGTACTGCGCCAACCCGGCCGAGGACACGCTGCTGCTGATCAGCCTGCCCAAGCTCGACGGCAGCGCGCAGAAGACCAAATGGGGCAAGGCCCTGATCGAAGGCGCCCACTGCCAGTTCATCCAGATCTGGCCGGTAGATGCCCACCAGCTACCCCAGTGGATCAACCAGCGGCTGTCACAGGCGGGCCTTTCGGCGCAGCGTGATGCGGTCGACCTGATTGCCGCACGCGTCGAAGGCAACTTGCTGGCCGCCGCCCAGGAAATCGAAAAGCTCAAGCTGCTGGCCGAGGGTAACCAGATCACCGTGGAGACCGTGCAGTCGGCAGTCGCCGACAGCGCCCGCTTCGATGTCTTCGGGCTGGTCGATGCCATTCTCAATGGCGAAGCCGCGCATGCCCTGCGCATGCTCGAAGGGCTGCGCGGTGAAGGCGTGGAGCCACCGGTGATTCTGTGGGCACTGGCCCGCGAGCTGCGGCAACTGGCCGGGCTGGCTCAGCAGTTCAGCCAGGGCGTACCGCTGGACAAAGCCTTCAGCCAAGCACGACCACCGGTGTGGGATAAACGCCGCCCGCTGGTCAGCAAAGCACTGCAGCGCCTTTCCGCGCAGCGTTGGGCCCAGCTGTTGCAGGATGCCCAACGTATCGATGCGCAGATCAAGGGGCAGGCCGAGGGGTCGCCTTGGACCGGGCTGGCGCGGCTTTCGTTGTTGATGGCGGGGCAGCGATTGGCGCTTCCTTCGCAATAGCCGGGCGCGCTGCGCACGCCTTTCGCGACGCAAGGCCGCTCCTACGAGCGTCGCGTACTGCCACCCATAAACACAATCAATTGGCCCGTAGTAGCCCTGGGGCCTACAGTGCGCCCCGAAAGCCACCCATCGGGAACCTGCACCATGAGCAAAAAGCCGAAAAAGCACGGCCCCAACAAGGCCAAGTCGATCGTCGCCCAGCCCTTGTTCCGCTGCCGACAGGAACAACCAGACAAGGGCAAAGGCAGCTACCGCCGCGAAGCCTTCCAATCGAGAGATTGGGAGGCTTCTTACTTTTTGGCCGCATGAAAGCATCGAAAGCGCAGGCATGGTATGGTCGGCACCTGACCTGAAATTCTGGATCTGTGCATGCTCTTCAGTCTTCTCCCCCGTTGGAAATCCCGCCAGCTGATCGCGGCCTCCAGCTTCATCCTGCTCGTCGCCTGCGCGGAAAAACCCACCGCCGCCGATGCCTT
The DNA here is from genome assembly GCF_014269105.1 of Pseudomonas sp. SWRI77. NCBI lineage: Bacteria > Pseudomonadati > Pseudomonadota > Gammaproteobacteria > Pseudomonadales > Pseudomonadaceae > Pseudomonas > Pseudomonas sp. SWRI77. Next base: position 193,218 of record NZ_JABWRV010000001.1, read on the forward strand.
GCCGCTGGCCCCTGCCCAGCCCGCTCCAGTGGTGAACCTGCCCGGTGCAACGCCCGACGCCAGCACTGAGATCCAACCCCTGCAAACCTTCGCGCAATGGCAGGCTGGCTTCCGCCAACAAGCGCTGCAGGCCGGTATTTCGCCGAACACCTTCGACCGTGCATTCCTCGGTGTTACCCCCGACCTGGACGTGATCAAGGCCGACCGCAGCCAGCCTGAGTTCAGCCGGCCGGTGTGGGAGTACCTTGAAGGCGCCCTGTCGCCACTGCGTGTGCGCAACGGCAAGAAACTGCTGGAGCAGAATGCAGAGCTGCTGACCCGCCTCGAACAGCGCTATGGCGTGGATCGCCAGGTGCTGGTTTCGGTCTGGGGCATGGAAAGCAACTTCGGCCAGTTCCAGGGCAGCAAGTCGGTCATTCGCTCGCTGGCGACCCTGGCCTACGAAGGCCGCCGCCCGCAGTTCGCCCAGGACCAACTGATTGCCGCCCTGCAGATCCTGCAGAACGGTGACATCCAGCCGGAGGCCATGCGCGGTTCGTGGGCCGGTGCAATGGGCCAGACCCAGTTCATTCCGACTACCTACAACACCCATGCGGTGGATTTCGACGGCGATGGCCGCCGGGACATCTGGAACAGCACCCCGGACGCCCTGGCCTCGACCGCGCACTACCTGCAAAGCTCCGGCTGGAAGCGTGGCCAACCCTGGGGCTTTGAAGTGCAGGTGCCGGCAGGTTTCGACTTCTGGCTGGCCGATGGTTCGCTGCGCAAGCCGGTGAGCGAGTGGCTGCAACTGGGCGTGACACTGCCAGCCGGCACCCAACTGCCCGCCAACAGCAATCAGCTGTCCGCCGCCCTGCTGCTGCCTGCGGGCGCTCGCGGTCCGGCGTTCCTGGTACTGGACAACTTCCGCGCGATCCTCAAGTACAACAACTCATCGTCCTATGCCCTGGCAGTGAGCCTGTTGGGTGATCGGTTCTCAGGCTGGGGGTTCATTGCCGGCAGCTGGCCGAAAGAGGACCTGCCCCTGAGCCGCAGCGAACGCATGGAGCTGCAGCACCTGCTCAATGCCAGCGGGCATGACGCGGGCAATGCCGACGGCATCATTGGCGCCAATACCCGCAAGGCCATTCGCACCGCCCAGCAGGGGTTGGGTTGGCCGGCGGATGGGTATCCGACGCACAAGCTGCTTGAGCGCTTGCGTCAGCGTTGAGGCAGTTGGGGCTGCGGCGCAGCCCCATCAAGCCCTGAACAGATCCTGCTGCAACACCAGGCTCATCTTCTCGCTGTCCAGCACCACCTCGGCTCCCAACGGCAAGCACACATTCGGGTCACAGTGCCCACTGCGCCACCCGGCCAGCACCGGCACACCCAGCGGCCCGAAAATGTCCTGCAGCAACGGCGTCATAGCCGCCACGGTAATACCGGCGAAATCCCCCACCAGCACCCCCTTCACCCCCGCAAACTTGCCCGCCAGGCGTAACTGGGTCAGCAAACGGTCGACGCGAAACAGCGGCTCGTTGACGTCTTCGATGAACAAGATGCAGCCCTGGGTATCGATCTGGGCCACAGTGCCCAGGGTCGCACCCAGCATCGACAGGTTGCCGCCCAACAAACGCCCGCTGGCAACACCCGGCACCACGCAGCTCAGGGCAAAGTCTGCCGGATGAGCGATCGCATCCCCCGCCCCTACCTGCCCCATCAACTGGGCCACCAGCGACGACTCGGTCGGTTGCTGCTTGGCGCCTAGCAGGTCGGCATTGAGCATCGCCCCATGGAAGGTAATCAACCCGGTCTTGCGGTAGATGGCCGTGTGCAGCGCGGTGATGTCGCTGTAGCCGATCAGCGGCTTGGGATTACGGCGAATGAGCTCAAAATCGAGCCTATCGAGCAAACGCATGCTGCCGTAACCCCCGCGCATGCACACAATCGCATCGATGGCTGGATCGGCGAAGGCATCGTGAAGGTCCTGCAGCCTTTGCTGATCAGTACCTGCGAGGTAACCCTGGGCCTCTTCCACACCCGGGTAGATACGGCAACGGTAGCCACGCCCGGCAAACCATTGGCTGGCCTTTTGCGCATCCAGCCGTGCCGGACCGGCCGGGGCGACGATGGCAAAGCAGGCATTGCCTGGCAGTGCAACAGGCAGGCGTGACTCAGTGCGTTCAGTGCAGTACATCGTGCAACTCCTTGCAGGTATAGGGCCGCCCAAATCTAAATACGCAAGGCTTTCCAACACAGTAGGAAAAAAGCCTAAACAAAAATGCCGATGCCGCCTTTCGGCGCGCATCGGCATGTGTGGCTCAGACCAGGCTCAGAGCTTGATCTTGGCTTCGTGAGCCTGCTGGTCGGCATGGTACGAAGAACGCACCAGCGGGCCGGAGGCGACGTTCTTGAAGCCCATCTTGTAGCCTTCCTCGGCGAACCAGGCGAAGGTGTCGGGGTGCACGAAACGCTGCACCGGCAAGTGGCTGCGCGAGGGCTGCAGGTACTGGCCGAGGGTCAGCATGTCGATCTCATGCTCGCGCATGCGCTGCATCACTTCGATGACTTCTTCGTCGGTCTCGCCCAGGCCGAGCATCAGGCCCGATTTGGTCGGCACGTGCGGCACCATCTGCTTGAACTTCTGCAGCAGGTCCAGCGACCAGTCGTAGTCCGAACCGGGACGCGCTGCCTTGTAAAGGCGCGGTACGGTTTCCAGGTTGTGGTTGAACACATCCGGCGGCTCTTGCGCGGTGATCTGCAGGGCGACATCCATACGGCCACGGTAGTCCGGGACCAACGTTTCCAGCTGCACGCCCGGCGACAAGGCGCGGATCTCGCGAATGCAGTCGGCGAAGTGTTGGGCACCACCGTCACGCAGGTCGTCGCGGTCCACCGAGGTGATCACCACGTACTTCAGGCGCAGGTCGGCGATGGCGACCGCGAGGTTTTTCGGCTCATCGACGTCCAGTGCCTTCGGTCGGCCGTGGCCAACGTCGCAGAATGGGCAACGACGGGTGCAGATGTCACCCATGATCATGAAGGTCGCGGTACCGCCAGAGAAGCACTCGCCCAGGTTCGGGCAGGAGGCCTCTTCGCAGACGCTGTGCAGCTTGTGCTTGCGCAGCAGTTGCTTGATGCGGTCTACCTCGGGCGAAACCGGGATGCGCACACGGATCCAGTCAGGCTTCTTCGGCAGCTCATCGGTGGGGATGATCTTCACCGGGATGCGCGCCACCTTGTCGGCGCCACGCAGTTTGACCCCAGCTTCCACCTTCTTCGGCGCAGTGCGCGGGGTGGCATCCAGGGTAGGTATCAGGTTCGGCACGGCTTCTTGCACAGTTGTCATATTCAGTCGATTCCGCCCGTGAGGGTCGTCTGCTCAGCGTAGTCGAGGTGCTTGACCAGCTGTCCGCGCAGCCTTGTCCTGACCTCGTTGAGTTCGATCGGGCCTGCCTGATCGCGTAGCTGGGTCATGGCCAGCCCCGCATAGCCGCAGGGGTTGATTCGGCGGAATGGCGCAAGGTCCATGTCCACGTTCAGGGCAAGGCCGTGGAAAGAACGGCCATTGCGGATTCGCAGGCCGAGGGAGGCGATCTTCGCTCCATCGACATAGACACCCGGGGCGTCGGGCTTGGCCGCGGCCTGGACATCGTAACTGGCAAGCAGGTCGATCAGCGCCTGCTCGATGCGGCTGACCAGCTCACGTACACCAAACCCCAGCCGCCGTACATCCAGCAGCAGGTAAGCCACCAACTGCCCGGGGCCGTGATAGGTCACCTGGCCACCGCGGTCGGTCTGTACCACCGGGATATCGCCCGGGATCAGCAGGTGCTCGGCCTTGCCAGCCTGGCCCTGGGTAAAGACCGAAGGGTGTTCGACCAGCCAGATTTCGTCCTGGCTGTCGGGCCCACGCTGCTCGGTAAAGCGACGCATGGCTTCCAGCACCGGTTCATAGGGCTGCAGGCCGAGATCGCGAAAACCGAGACAGGCGGACATCAGAGCACCATTTTCACGATGCCGGTAGCACGCAGGGCGCTATTGATATCGTGCAACTGATCCTCGCTGGTGGCAACGATGTGCAGTTGCACCGTGGTGTACTTGCCTTCCTTGCTCTGGCGCTCGGCCAAGGTCTGCATGTCGACCTCAGCATATTTCTTCAAGATCTCGATGACCGTGTCCTTGAAATTGACCACGGTGTCACCGATCACCTTGATCGGGTAATCGGCGCAGGGGAATTCGATCTTGTGCGACTTGACGTCAGGTTCGCTCATGGCGGAAACGGCCTCGTAAGCCGTGGCAACAACAACGCTCCCGCATGAACAGCGGGAGCGTGGCAGGTCACGTTATCAGTTGAACAACCCGTAGAAGAATAGACGGATGCTATCCCACATACGGCGGAAGAAACCACCTTCCTCGACGCCATCGAGGGCGATCAGGTCGGCGCTGTGAACCACGTTCTCGTCCAGTTTGACTTCCACTTTGCCGATCACGTCACCTTTGGCGATCGGCGCGGTGAGCTGCGGGTTCATGGTCATCGAAGCTTGCAAGCGCTTCAATTGGCCTTTAGGCATAGTCATGGTCAGGTCGTTGGCCAGGCCCGCCTTGACTTGGCTGGTGGCGCCCTTCCAGACCGGGGCCTGGGTCAGCTCGGTGCCCTTCTGGTAGAAGGTCTGGGTTTCGAAGAAGCGGAAGCCGTAGGTCAGCAGCTTCTGGGTTTCGGCGGCACGGGACTGCTCGCTGTTGGTGCCGAACACCACGGCGATCAGGCGCTGGCCGTCACGTACGGCCGAAGCCACCATGCAGTAACCGGCTTCGTCGGTGTGGCCGGTCTTCAGGCCATCGACGGTCTTGTCGCGCCACAGCAGCAGGTTGCGGTTGGGCTGCTTGATGTTGTTCCAGAAGAACTCTTTCTGCGAGTAGATCGCATAGTGGGCCGGGTCGACGTCGATGATCGCACGCGCCAGCAGGGCCATGTCATGCGCCGAGGAGTAGTGCTCCGTGTTCGGCAGGCCGGTCGGGTTCATGAAGTGGCTGTTGGACATGCCGAGGTCGGCGGCTGTCTTGTTCATCATGTCGGCGAAGGCGTCTTCGCTGCCGGCGATGTGCTCGGCCAGGGCGACCGAAGCATCGTTACCCGACTGGATGATGATGCCGTGCAGCAGGTCGCTGACCGTGACCTGGCTGCCGACCTTGATGAACATGCGCGAACCGCCGGTACGCCAGGCGTTTTCGCTAACGGTAACCGGATCGTTTTCACCGATCTGGCCACGGCGAATGTCCAGGGTGGCGATGTAGGCGGTCATCAGCTTGGTCAGGCTGGCCGGTGGCAGGCGTTCGTCACCGTTGTTCTCGACCAGCACGTTGCCGCTGGACGCGTCCATGAGTACGTAGGACTTGGCTGCCAGTTGCGGTGGTGCCGGCATCATTTGCTCTGCCGCGAAAGCAGCAGGCGTGATCATCAGCAGTACGGGCAGGCAAAGTCGTTTGGCAAGGTTGGTGATGTTCATCCGTCTCTCGAAAATCGCTAATGGTCTGAGATGTTCCCTGGGCCACGTCGTGTACCCAGCGCCAGTCAGTCTAGTTTTAAGGCCTTGGGCCGTGCCCACGAAGTGCGGCTTTATGTCGCTGCGGGCAAAAACGGCCATTGTACATGCGCGCGCCCGGCAATTCATGACAAAACCGACAGTTTGGTGTAGCCCGCTTCGCGGGTAAACCGCTTGGGTTTACCCGCGAAGAAGCCGACTCGGTCAGTCAGCTGTGACCAGCTTGGCCTGCCCCAAGTTCGCCAGGCGAATGCTGTCTTGCGCCTGCTGGATCTCACCTTGGCTGCCGATCGGCCCCAGACGCACGCGGTGCAGCGTCTGCTGGTTACGCACGATGGAGCTGATGAACACCGGTGCGCTGACCATGGTGCTCAGCTTAGAACGCAGCAACTCGGCGGCGTCCGGGTTGGCGAAGGCGCCCACCTGCAGGAAGCTGCCGCCGTTGCCCGCCGGCACATTGTTGCCGCCGACTTGCACGGGCACGACAGGCGCCGCGTGCTGCTGCGGTGGCGGGGTCCACTGCTCGACGCGGCCGGTGCTGGCCGGGATCGACTGGGTCTGCGCGACCTGAGGCTCCTTCAGCACCAACGGTGGCTGTTGGCCACGCTGGGCCCACCATTGTTGCGGGTCGATGCCTTCGACGCGCACATGCGCGGTGCCGATTTCGGCGTAGCCGAGCTTTTTCGCCGCTGCGTACGACAAGTCGATGATGCGGTCGGAATAGAACGGGCCACGGTCGTTGACCCGCAGGACCACGCTGCGGCCGTTGGCCAGGTTGGTCACCCGCACATAGGCCGGCAGCGGCAAGGTCTTGTGCGCGGCGCTCATGCCGTACAGGTCATAGAGCTCGCCGTTGGCGGTGTTCTGCCCGTGGAACTTGGTGCCATACCACGACGCGGTACCCTCGGCGCGGTAGTTGCGCGATTCCTGCATCGGGTAGTAGGTCTTGCCCAGCACCGTGTACGGGTTGGCCTTGTAGTTGCCGGTGTGCACCGTCGGCGTGGCGTCGGGGATCTTGTTCACATCCACGTCCCACCACGGCGCACCGTCCTTGTGGGCACGGTTGATGTCCAGCCCGGGCTGCGTGCGCACGGTGTTACCGCTGCTTTGCGGGGTCGGGCGGCTGGAAGAACAGCTGGCCAGGGCCACGCCGACGGCGAGGCAGGTCAGCAGCTTGAAAGCGTTGGTAGAGATCATTGCGCGCATTACTTGACGCCCCGTGCTTGGACCAGCTGTTCCGAAAGCTGATGCACCGCCATGGCATACATCACGCTGCGGTTGTAGCGAGTGATCGCGTAGAAGTTCTTCAGGCCCATCCAGTACTCGGGGCCGTTTTCGCCCTCCAGGCGGAAGGCGGTAACCGGCAGATCATCGCGCAGCGCATCATGACTTGACCAGCCCAGCGCCCGCAACTCCCCGACCGTCTTCACCGGCTCGATACCGGTGGTCAGGCCTTCGTCGGCACGCTCGCCCTGCACCATGGCACGACTGACCACGCCCTCGCCGGCCACCCAGCCATGGCGCTTGAAGTAGCTGGCGACACTGCCGATGGCATCGTCCGGGTTGTTCCAGATATTGATGTGACCATCGCCGTCGAAGTCCACGGCATAGTTGCGGAAACTGCTCGGCATGAACTGCGGCAGGCCCATGGCACCGGCGTAGGAACCCTTGAGCGTGAGCGGGTCAAGCTGCTCTTCGCGGGCCAGCAGCAGGAACTCGCGCAACTCCTTGCGGAAGAATTCGGCCCGCGGCGGGTAGTCGAAGCCCAGCGTCGACAGGGCGTCGATCACCCGGTAATTGCCGGTATTGCGGCCAAAGAAGGTCTCTACGCCGATGATCGAGACGATGACTTGCGCCGGCACCCCGTATTCCTGCTCGGCACGGGCCAGCACCGCTTCGTGCTGGCGCCAGAAGTCCACACCACGGGCGATGCGCGCGTCGGTGATGAACATCGGCCGGTAGTCCTTCCACGGTTTGACCCGTTCGGCCGGCCGCGAGATGGCATCGAGGATCGACTGCTTACGCTGCACTTCGCGGAACACGCCGGTCAACTGCTCACTGGCAAAGCCATAGTCACGGGCCATTTCGCCAACGAACTCGGCCACCTGGGGCGAGCCATCGTAGTCGCCCGCATGGGCCAGCTGGACAGCGCCGAACAGGCCCACCGCACCGATCCACGGCGTACAACGGGCAGCCCAGTTACGCACTGCTTGCATTAAATTCTTCACCTTATTCAAACCTGTGCGATCCATTTGCGGTGCGTATGGATCGACATCAGAACGCCAAACGCTGACAGCAGCGTCACCAACGAAGTTCCGCCATAGCTGATGAAGGGCAGCGGCACGCCCACCACGGGCAGAAGGCCGCTGACCATACCGATATTGACGAACACGTATACAAAGAAAGTCATCGTCAGGCTGCCCGCCAGCAGCTTGCCGAACAGGGTCTGCGCCTGGGCCGTGATCATCAGCCCGCGGCCGATCAGCAGCAGGTAGACGATCAGCAGCAGGCAGATGCCGACCAGGCCGAACTCCTCACCCAGCACCGCAATGATGAAGTCGGTGTGGCTCTCGGGCAAAAAGTCCAAGTGCGACTGGGTGCCCAGCAGCCAGCCCTTGCCAAAGACGCCGCCCGAGCCGATCGCGGCCTTGGACTGGATGATGTTCCAGCCGGTGCCCAGCGGGTCGCTTTCCGGGTCGAGGAAGGTCAGCACGCGCTGCTTCTGGTAGTCGTGCATGACGAAGAACCACATGGCCACCGCCACTGGCACCGCGGCGGCCACCACGCTGACGATCCAGCGCCAGCGCAGCCCCCCCATGAACAGCACGAAGGCACCGGAGGCGAGAATCAGCAGCGCCGTGCCCAGGTCAGGCTGGCGGACGATCAGAATGAACGGCACGCCGATCAGCACCAGGCTGATCGCCACATGCTTGAGGTGCGGCGGCAAGGTGCGCTTGGACAGGTACCAGGCGATGGTCGCCGGCATGATGATCTTCATGAACTCCGAGGGCTGGAAGCGGATCACCCCCGGGATGTTGATCCAGCGCGTCGCGCCCATTGCGTTGTGGCCCATGACGTCCACGACCACCAGCAACAGCACCCCCGTCAGGTACGCCAACGGCACCCAGCGCGCCATGAAACGCGGCTCCAGCTGGGCGATGACGAACATCGACACCAGGCCGATGCCGAACGAGGTGGCCTGCTTGAGCAGCAGGTCCCAGTTCTTGCCACTGGCCGAATAGAGCACGAACAGGCTGCCGGCCGCGAGGGCCAGCAAAATGACCAGTAACGGTCCGTCGATATGAATGCGCTGCAGAAAACTGGCGCGCCGACGCATCACATCCTCGCTGGAGAGCATGCGATCGAAATTGTTCATCACAGGGCCGATTCCTGAGTAACGGTGGCGGGAGCGAACTCGGTCTTGAGCCGGCCGTGCTCGTCGAGCAACCAGGCGTCCATGATCTGACGCACCACCGGTGCGGCGACGCCAGAGCCTGACTCACCGTTCTCGACCATCACCGAAATCACGATCTTCGGGTCATCGGCCGGTGCAAAGGCGACGAACAGGGCGTGGTCGCGGTGGCGTTCCTGAAGTTTGTTGCGGTCGTATTTTTCGCCTTGCTTGATCGCCACCACCTGGGCGGTACCGCTCTTGCCGGCGATACGGTACTGGGCGCCGACCGCAGCCTTGCGCGCGGTACCCCGTGCGCCATGCATCACCTGCTCCATGCCATGGGTAACCTTGGCCCAGTCGGACTTGTCCCGCAGGATGATGTTTTCCATGGGGTTGTCGTCCACCGGTGGCTGGCCTTCGATGGTCTTGGCCAGGTGCGGGCGGTTCCACACGCCTTTGTTGGCGATCAACGCGGTGGCCTGGGCAAGCTGCAGCGGCGTGGCCTGCATGTAGCCCTGGCCGATACCGAGAATCAGGGTTTCGCCGGGGAACCAGGCCTGGCGGCGGGTGGCGCGTTTCCATTCACGCGACGGCATGAGCCCGGAGGACTCTTCGAACATGTCGAGGGACACTTTCTGGCCAATGCCGAACTTGTTCATGTAGGTGGACAGGCGGTCGATGCCCATCTTGTGGGCAAGGTCGTAGAAGTAGGTGTCGTTGGAGCGCATGATCGCGGTATCCAGGTCGACCCAGCCATCGCCAGAACGGTTCCAGTTACGGTACTTGTGATCGTAGTTGGGCAGTTGGTAATAGCCTGGGTCGAACACCCGACTGCCGGCATTGACAACGCCACTGTCCAGGCCGGCGATGGCCACCGCCGGCTTGATGGTCGAGCCGGGCGGGTACAGCCCGCGCAACACGCGGTTGAACAGCGGCCGGTCGATCGAATCACGCAGTTCGGCATAGGCCTTGAAGCTGATGCCGGTGACAAACAGGTTGGGGTCGAAGCTCGGCTGGCTGACCATTGCCAGCACCTCACCCGTGCGCGGTTCGAGCGCAACTACTGCGCCGCGCCGGCCACCCAGGGCCGCCTCGGCGGCTTCCTGCAGCTTGATGTCCAGGCTCAGGACGATGTCCTTGCCCGGCTTCGGGTCGGTACGCTTGAGCACCCGGAGTACCCGGCCGCGGGCATTGGTCTCGACCTCTTCGTAACCGACCTGGCCGTGCAGGGCATCTTCGTAGAAGCGCTCGATACCGGTCTTGCCGATATGGTGCGTGCCGCTGTAATTCACCGGGTCCAGGGTTTTCAGCTCTTTCTCGTTGATGCGCCCGACATACCCCACCGAGTGCGCGAAGTGCGCACCCTGCGGATAGTGCCGCACCAACTGCGCGACCACTTCCACGCCCGGCAGGCGGAACTGGTTCACTGCCACACGGGCAATCTGCTCTTCGTTGAGCTCGAACAGGATGGGCACCGGCTCGAACGGCCGGCGGCCTTGGCGCATGCGTTTTTCGAAGAGGGCGCGGTCGTCCGCTGTCAGCTCCAGCACTTCGACGATGTTGTCCAGCACCACCTGCCAGTCCCCTGCGCGTTCACGGGTCATGGACAGGCTGAAGCTGGGCCGGTTATCGGCGATGATCACCCCGTTACGGTCGAAGATCAGCCCGCGGGTCGGCGGGATCGGCTGCACATGCACCCGGTTGTTCTCCGACAGCGTCGAGTGGTAGTCGTACTGGATGATCTGCAGGTAATACAGCCGCGCGATCAAGACGCAGATAAGCAGCATGATCGCCACCGCGCCGACCACGACGCGGTTACGCACCAGGCGGGCGTCTTTCTCGTGGTCCTTGAGACGGATCGGCTGCGACATCGGACTGCTTACAGGCTCATTTGTGGTAAGGGTGCCCGGACAACACGGTCCAGGCGCGGTAGATCTGCTCGCCGATGAGTATCCTTACCAACGGGTGCGGCAACGTCAGCGGCGACAGCGACCAGCGTTGCTCGGCGCGCGCGCAGACCTCAGGCGCCAGCCCTTCGGGGCCGCCAACCATCAAATTCACCGTGCGCGCATCCAGGCGCCAGCGGTCCAGCTCGGTCGCCAGTTGCTCGGTGCTCCAAGGCTTGCCATGGACCTCCAGGGTAACGATGCGTTCCCCAGGCTGCACCTTGCTCAGCATGGCCTCGCCCTCCTGACGGATCAGGCGAGCGACGTCGGCATTCTTGCCACGGGTATTCAGCGGGATTTCCACCAGCTCGAGCGACAGCTCCGGGGGCAGGCGCTTGGCATATTCATGCCAACCGTCCTCGACCCACTTGGGCATGCGCGAGCCGACCGCGATCAGGCGCAGACGCACGACGTTTCCTTATTCCCGGTCTTTGAGCTTGTCGGAGTACTCGTGGGCGTGCTCCGGGTTGTGGTGCTTGCCATCGGCAGCACGGCTCAGCTCAGCACCCTTCCACAGGCGCTCCAGGTCGTAGAACTGGCGGGCAGCGGCAGTCATCATGTGCACAATGACATCGTTCAGGTCGAGCAGCACCCAGTCGCTGTCGCCCTTGCCTTCTTCGCCCAGCGGCTGAACGCCCTTACTCTTGACCGCTTCGCGGACCTTTTCCAGCATCGCACTGATCTGGCGGTTGGAGGTACCGGTGGCAATGATCATGTAATCGGTCAGGCTGTGTTTTTCGCTGACGTCGATGACCTGGATGTCCTGGGCCTTGACGTCTTCCAGCGCGGTAATGGTCAGCTGGACCAGTGCTTCGCCGTGAATTTTCTGCTTGTTCATATAAAACTCGTTCAACTTGTTGGATGAGGTGCCGGAGCACCGTCAGTTAGGCACACGATACAGTTCGTGCGCCTCGATGTAGGCCAGTACGGCGTCCGGCACCAGGAACCTCACCGACTTGCCGCTGGCCAGCAGCTGTCGGATCTGTGTAGCCGACACCGCAAGCGGGGTCTGCCAGACGAACGAAATATTTCCCGCCGGGCCGGACATGGCGGTGGGATCGCTCTCGGAGCGCGCAGCCAGCAGGTTGCGCAGCTCGTCAGGGGGTTCTACGTCGGCATCCGGGCGTTGCAGCACCAGGATGTGACAGTGTTGCAGCAGTTCTTCCCAGCGGTGCCAGCCTGGCAAGCCACAAAAGGCATCCCAGCCCAGCACCAGGAACAACTGGTCGTGCATGCCCAGTTCGGCGCGGATCGACTCCAGTGTGTCGATGGTGTACGACGGCTTGTCGCGCGCGAGCTCGCGGGCGTCGACACTCAGGCGCTCGACACCCTGCACGGCACTTTGCACCATCGCCAGGCGATCCTGCGCGGCCACTTGCGGCGTGTCGCGGTGCGGCGGCCGGGCGTTGGGCAGCAGGCGCAACTCGTCCAACGCCATGAGCTCGGCCACTTCCAGCGCGCTGCGCAAGTGGCCGATGTGCGCGGGGTCGAAGGTGCCGCCTAGAATGCCGATGCGCCGGACTGCCTGGGCCTTGCTCAACTCAGCAGGACTCCTGGCCGCGCAGCTGGCCGTCGCCGATCACCACGTACTTCTCGCAGGTCAGCCCTTCCAGGCCGACCGGGCCGCGGGCATGCAGCTTGTCGGTGGAAATACCGATCTCCGCACCCAGGCCGTACTCGAAACCGTCGGCAAAGCAGGTCGGGGTATTGAGCATCACCGACGCCGAGTCGACCTCGGCCATGAACTGGCGGGCCTGGCCCTGGTGCTCGGTGATGATCGAATCGGTGTGGTGCGAACCATAGTGGTTGATGTGCTCGATGGCCTGGTCCAGGTCATCGACCACACGAATCGACAGGATCGCATCCAGGTACTCGGTGTGCCAGTCGTCTTCGCCGGCCGGCTTGGCGTCGATGAACGCACGCGTGCGCTCGCAGCCACGCAGTTCGACACCCTTTTCCTGGAAACGGCGGGCCATTTCCGGCAGGAACCGTTCGGCTACGCGCTGGTCGACCAGCAGGGTTTCCATGGCGCCACAGATGCCGTAGCGGTAGGTCTTGGCGTTGAAGGCGACGCGCCAGGCCTTGTCCAGGTCGGCGTGCTCGCTGACGTAGACATGGCAGATGCCGTCCAGGTGCTTGATCACCGGCACCCGCGCATCGCGGCTGATACGCTCGATCAGGCCACGGCCGCCGCGCGGCACGATGACATCGACGAACTCGGGCATGCTGATCAGCGCGCCCACGGCTTCGCGGTCGGTGGTCTCGACCACCTGCACCACTGCCGCCGGCAGGCCGGCCTCGGCCAGGCCACGCTGAATGCAGGTGGCGATGGCACGGTTGGAGTGGATTGCTTCGGAGCCGCCACGCAGGATGGTCGCGTTGCCGGATTTAAGGCACAGGCTGGCAGCGTCGATGGTCACGTTCGGGCGTGATTCGTAGATGATCCCGATCACCCCCAGCGGAGCGCGCATCTTGCCGACCTGAATACCCGATGGGCGGTAGCTCATGTCGCGGATGGCACCGACCGGGTCCGGCAGGCTGGCCACCTGGCGCAGGCCGGTGATCATGCCGTCGATACGCGCCGGGGTCAGCGCCAGGCGGTCGAGCAGCGCTGGCTCCAGGCCATTGCCGCGGCCGGCGGCCAGGTCCAGCTCGTTGGCGGCGGTCAGCTCGGCGCGTGCGGCGTCCAAAGCGTCGGCGGCCGCTTGCAAGGCGCGGTTCTTCTGCGCGGTGCTGGCGCGGCCGATCACCCGGGAAGCCTGGCGAGCAGCGCGACCCAAACGGGTCATGTAGTCAAGAACGGACTCAGTCATGGGTTCGGTGTCTTGGCGAAGGGGAAATCGGCTGATTATAACTGGCGCGCAGGTATACGCCCAGCGGCGGCTGGCGGATGGTAGAAAATGGCAGTTCACGACTTGGGTTTTTCGGTGCCTGTGAGGTCGAGCGCCACCCCTCCCAAGGCAAACATCACCCTGGCGCGAAACATATAGATACCAATGAATCAGGGCACTGGTTCAGCCTCGATTAAGCCATTCATTGCTATTATCCCCGCCTTTCCACCGACGAACTGCCAGCATGCCAGCCCTGCCCGACAGCTTTTTCGACCGTGACGCCCAAATTCTGGCGAAGGCCCTGCTGGGCAAGGTCATCCGCCATCGCCAAGGCGACCTGTGGCTGGCGGCACGCATCATCGAGACCGAGGCGTACTACCTTACCGACAAAGGCAGCCATGCTTCGCTCGGCTACACCGAAAAACGCAAGGCGCTGTTCCTCGACGGCGGGCACATCTATATGTACTACGCCCGCGGTGGCGACTCACTGAACTTCAGCGCCCAAGGCCCGGGCAACGCCGTGCTGATCAAATCCGCCTACCCTTGGCAGGATGCGACCTCAGGCGCCAACAGCCTGGCACAGATGCAGTTGAACAACCCCGATGCCAGCGGCAACCTGCGCCCGGCCGAGCGCCTTTGCGCCGGCCAGACCCTGCTGTGCCGCGCACTGGGCTTGAAAGTGCCGCACTGGGACGCCCAACGGTTCGACCCCGAGCGGTTCTACGTCGACGATTGCGGCATCGCCGTACCGCGAGTGATCCAGGCCGCCCGCCTGGGCATCCCACACGGGCGCGACGAACACCTGCCGTACCGCTTCGTCGACGCCGAATACGCCCGCGTCTGTACGCGGAACCCGTTGCGTCGTGGCCAAGTCGAAGGCCAAGACTTCTTCATACTCGAACAAGGAAGCTGACACATGGGCCAATGGCTCGACAGCCTGACCGGCTGGCTAAGCGCCAACCCACAGTGGCTTGGCCTGGCGATTTTCCTGGTGGCCTGCATCGAATGCCTGGCCATTGCCGGCATCATCGTGCCTGGCACGGTGCTGCTGTTCGCGGTCGCCGTGCTGGCCGGCAGCGGTACCTTCAGCCTGGGCGAAACCCTGCTGCTGGGTTTTCTCGGCGGTTTGCTGGGCGATGCGCTGTCATACACCGTGGGCAAGTATTTCCATCAGAACATCCGGCGTCTGCCGCTGCTGCGCCATCACCCGGAATGGATCGGCAGCGCCGAGGCCTACTTCCAGCGCTATGGCATCGCCAGCCTGCTGGTGGGGCGCTTCATCGGGCCGCTGCGGCCCATGCTGCCAATGGTCGCCGGCATGTTCGACATGCCGCTGCCGCGCTTCATCGCCGTCAGCCTGGTGGCCGGCGCCGGTTGGTCGGTCGCCTACCTGCTGCCAGGCTGGGCCACCGGCGCGGCCATGCGTCTACCGCTACCGGAAGGCTTCTGGCTGGATGCCGGCATCATCGCCGGCACCCTGGCAGTCATCATCGGCCTCAGCCTGACCACCAGCATTCGTGACCAGCGCCATGGAACACGACTGATCGCCGGCATGAGCTTCGCAGCCCTGGCCGGGGTATTCCTCGGCTGGCCGTACCTGCACGAATTCGACCAGGGCGTGATGACACTGGTGCAGGAGCACCGCAGCCAGGCCGTCGACGGCGTTGTGGTGCTGGTGACCCGGCTAGGCGATTTTCGCACCCAGTTCTTTCTCGGCGGGCTGCTGACCGGCCTGCTGCTGCTCGCCCGGCAATGGCGCCACGCCCTGTTTGCCGGCGGCGCCTTGATGGGGACGGCGCTAGCCAACGGCACGCTGAAATGGCTGTTCGCCCGCGCGCGCCCCGAGGTGCTGACCGACCCGCTGACGAGCTACAGCATGCCCAGCGGCCACAGCTCGGCGTCGTTCGCGTTCTTTCTGGTGATGGCGGTGCTCGCCGGGCGCGGCCAACCGCCGCGGATGCGCCTGACCTGGGTGATGCTGGGGTGCATCCCCGCCCTGGCGATTGCCTTGTCGCGGGTATACCTGGGGGCGCACTGGCCGACCGACATTCTGGCCGGCGCCCTGCTGGCGTGCTGCGTCTGTGCGTTGAGCCTGACCCTGTCGCAGTACCGCCAACCGCTTACCGCCCTGCCGCTGCGGGTGTGGTGGCTGGTGCTGCCGGCGTGCATTGCGTTGCTGGCGTTCTTTGCCATGCATGCATTGCCGCAGGCGCTGCTGCGCTATCAGTACTGAGGCCCGCTAAAGCACCGCAGCATCAGGCAAACAACTCGCCCTGGATGCGCTCCAACAGCCGCTGGATCTCTTCCAGGCGCAACTGCGGCGAATCGATCGCCAGCAGATCGAGCTTGTCCTCTTCCATGAACGGCAGCAGGTACGCCAACTGATTGGCCAACGCCTGCCGCCCGTCCACCGGTCGCGGCATGTCCAGCGCCTCGACCATCGGGTGTTCGCCCAAGGCAACCAGCAACGCCAGCAGGTCTTCGTCCGGCTCGCCCACCGGGCTGTCCGCCAACTCCGGCAGCCATTGCACCTGGCCCACCAGCAACTGGTCCTTCTGCACCTCGGTCTGCTCCAGGCTGAAACGCCGCACCCCTTCGACGCGGATCCCCAGCAGGCCGTTATCCTGCTGCACGAAGTCGCGGATCATCGCTTCGCAGCCGATCGAAGCCACCACCGGCGGCGCCTTGCCGACCTGCTCGCCTTCAAGGATGCACACCACACCAAAGCCCGCCCCCTGCTTCATGCAGCGGCTGATCATGTCCAGGTAACGCGCCTCGAAAATCTGCAAATCGAGAAAACAGCCGGGAAACAGCACGGTATTGAGGGGAAACAGCGGTAGCGTCATCACAACTCCTCAAGCCACCAGGCTGACCGCCAGCGGCAGGAACACCGCCGTGGCCACCCCCATCAGGCTCATCGCCAGCGCGGCAAAAGCGCCGCATTCGTCACTTTCCTGCAAGGCTACCGAAGTGCCCACCGCGTGCGCGGTAACGCCCAGCGACATGCCACGCGCTTCGGGGCTGTGCACACCCAGCCGGGTCAGCAGCGCTGGGCCGAAGATTGCGCCAATCACACCGGTGATCAACACGAACACCGCAGCCAGTGCGGCCACGCCGCCGATCTGCTCAGCCACCAGCATGGCGATCGGCGAAGTCACCGATTTTGGCGCCATGGTCATCAGGATCATGTGCTCGGCACCGAACCACCAGCCCAGCAGCAGGCAGCAGACGGTGGCGAACAGGCCCCCGACTACCAGCGTAGTAAATGTCGGCCAGAACAGTTGGCGGATCCGCCGTAGGTTGAGATAGAGCGGCACAGCCAGAGCCACGGTGGCAGGCCCCAGTAGCGTGTTCATGATCTCGGTGCTTTTGCGGTACTCGCTGTAGTCGATGCCACACACGAGCAGCACCCCGATCACCAGCAGCATCGAAACCAGCACCGGCTGCAGGAAGATCCAGCGGGTCTTCTCGTACGCCGCGAGCACCACCTGGTAAGCCCCGAGGGTAATGCCGATACCAAACAAGGGGTGGTGGATGACTGCGTCGAGCGCGCCTTGCCAGTCGAGCATCATGGCTGCTCCTCGCGCTTGCCCTGGCGATGGATGAGCTTTTGCATCAGCACGCCGACGAATACCAAGGTCAGCAGGCACGAAATGAACAGCGCACCGGCAATCGCCCAAAAGTCGGCAGCAATATCCTTGGCATACACCATCACCCCCACCGCCGGAGGCACCAGCAACAGAGGCAGGTAACGCAGCAGGCTGCCGGCAGCCTCGTTGAGCGGCTTGCCCACCTCACCCCGGGCCATCAGAAAGGCCAGCAGCAACAGCAAGCCGATGATCGGCCCCGGTAAAAACGGCACAAACAGGTGATTGATCGCCGTACCCAACAGCTGGAACAACACCAGCCAGGTCAAACCACGCAACAGCATAAGCATCTCCCTCGGGCATGGCGGCCATTATAAGCACGCCGCAGCTATAAGCCGATATTCGCCGAAAAACGCATAACTTGACTGAAACGGTTCGCCGTGCTGACCTTGCACTTTCGTACCAAATGACAACCTGGA
The DNA here is from genome assembly GCF_014269105.1 of Pseudomonas sp. SWRI77. NCBI lineage: Bacteria > Pseudomonadati > Pseudomonadota > Gammaproteobacteria > Pseudomonadales > Pseudomonadaceae > Pseudomonas > Pseudomonas sp. SWRI77. Next base: position 210,980 of record NZ_JABWRV010000001.1, read on the forward strand.
GAGTCGCGATGCCTTATGTACCGGTTACAGAGCTTTCGCAGTACGTTGGCAAGGAACTCGGACGTTCCGAATGGCTGACGATCGACCAGCAGCGCATCAACCTGTTTGCCGAGGCCACAGGCGATTTCCAGTTCATTCATGTCGACCCGGAAAAGGCGGCGAAAACACCCTTTGGCGGCACCATTGCCCATGGTTTTCTGACGTTGTCGCTGATCCCGACATTGATGGAGGACATCCTGGTCCTGCCGCAAGGGCTGAAGATGGTGGTGAACTATGGGTTGGACAGCGTACGGTTCATCCAGCCGGTCAAGGTCAACAGCAAGGTGCGGCTGAAGGTGGACCTGGCTGAAGTGGTGGAGAAGAAGCCGGGGCAATGGTTGCTCAAGGCGATTGCAACGTTGGAAATCGAGGATCAAGACAAGCCTGCCTATATAGCTGAGTCGCTTTCGCTCTGCTTCGTCTAGGTACCACGATAAACTGTGGGAGCAACTGCCTGGTGCTTGCTCGGCCATCGCCGGGGCCGCTCTGCGGCCCTTTCGCGACACAAGGCCGCTCCTACAGGGTCCGCGCCTGGTCTTCTCTACAAACCCTGCGCACTCGCGTAAACTGCCAGCCTTCGCGCAGCCTCGGGCTGCCCCTGTCGATTTACCAAAGGTGCCCGCCATGCCCTGGCTGCAAGTACGCCTGGCCATCAGCCCGGAACAAGCCGAAACCTACGAAGACGCGCTGCTTGAAGTCGGCGCCGTCTCGGTCACGTTCGTGGACGCAGAAGACCAACCGATCTTCGAACCCGACCTCAACACCACGCCCCTGTGGTCGCACACCCATTTGCTGGCCCTGTTCGAGGCCGATGCCGAACCCGAGCAGGTGTTCGCCCACGTCCGCCTGCTGACCGGCGCCGAGCTGCCCGAGCATCAGGCCGAAGTGATCGAAGACCAGGACTGGGAGCGCAGCTGGATGGACAACTTCCAGCCGATGCGCTTCGGCCGCCGCCTGTGGATCGTGCCAAGCTGGCACGAAGCCCCGGAGAAGGACGCAGTCAACCTGCTGCTCGACCCGGGCCTGGCGTTTGGCACCGGCACGCACCCGACCACCGCCCTGTGCCTGGAATGGCTCGACGGCCAGCAACTCGAAGGCACCCACGTGCTGGACTTCGGCTGCGGGTCGGGGATTCTGGCCATCGCGGCGCTGCTGCTGGGCGCCCGCGAAGCGGTCGGCACCGACATCGACGTGCAGGCGCTGGAAGCCTCGCGCGACAACGCCGGGCGCAACGGCATCGCTGACGCACAGTTCCCCCTGTACCTGCCCGAGCACATGCCGGCCATGCAAGCCGACGTACTGGTCGCCAACATCCTGGCCGGCCCGCTGGTCTCGCTGGCGCCACAGTTGTCTGGCCTGGTTCGCCCTGGCGGCCTGCTGGCACTGTCGGGCATCCTTGCCGAACAAGGCGAGGAAGTGGCCGCTGCCTACGCCGCCGACTTCGAGCTGGACCCGATCGCCGTACGCGATGGTTGGGTGCGCATCAGTGGTCGCCGCCGTTAAGCGGGCCTAGAATAACCTCTGTACAACCCCGGATCGCCGCATGACCGACAGTTTCGTCACCCAGTGCCCGCATTGCCAGACCAGCTTTCGCGTCACCCATCACCAGTTGAGTGTGGCGCGCGGGGTGGTGCGTTGCGGCCATTGCCTGCAGGTGTTCAACGCCGCAAAGCAACTGCTGGAGCAGAACCGTACCGATGCCGCCAGCACCCCCGTGGTGCCGCCAGCACCGGCCGCGCCTGCCGAACCGGTCGCCGCGCCTGCGGTTACGCCCGATCCGCCCATCAGCGAGCGCCCAGCGGCCATCGAGGAAGACTGGGCGCTCACCGCCCAGGCCCTGGATGAACTGGACCTGGACCAGGAGCTTGCCCGCCTTGAACGTCGCGGCGACCCTGCCGCCGCTCGCCCGGTCAAGCCGGACAACGGCTTGCAGGCCCGCCGTGACGAGCATCAGCCGGACACGCATGCCGACGCCCTGTTCGGCAACGCCACCGACGACCGCTTCGAGCCGCAGCAGGCGCCCGCGCCTGCACCGGTGCTGCTGGAACAGGAACCTCTGGACCTGGAGCCGGCCCCGGGCGATCGCACCGAGCCGACCCTGGGCGGCCATCTGGACCTGGACATCGACGATGAGCCGCCTGTACGCCGGGACATCGAGGCCGACGAGCACCATGCGTTCGTCAGCGAGCACTTCGCCGCCAGCGATGATGCCGCCCCGGAAAAGGGCCTGAGCGCCCGCGACGACGACGAACTGGACCTGCACCTGTCGGCCCATCACGACGACCCTGACGCGCCGCTGCCCGGCGAACGCCTGGAGCCAGGCCTGTCCAGCAGACCCGAGCGTGCACCGCGCAAGGAGCCGCTGGTCGACGTGGTCGACGACCCGCTGCAACTGGGCTGGGAAAAACCCCAGCCGAACTGGGGCAAGCGCCTGCTGTGGGGCTGCCTGACGCTGCTGGCCGCCGGCCTGCTGGCGTTCCAGTACGTCTGGTTCCACTTCGACGAAATGGCCCGCCAAGACCAGTACCGGCCGATCTTCCAGCAGTTGTGCCCGGTATTGGGCTGCAAGGTGCCGACCCGCGTCGACATCGCCCGCATCAAGAGCAGCAACCTGGTGGTGCGCAGCCATCCGGACTTCAAGGGTGCGCTGATCGTCGATGCGATCATCTACAACCGCGCGCCCTTCGCCCAGCCGTTCCCGCTGCTGGAGCTGCGTTTCGCCGACCTCAATGGCCAATTGATCGCCAGCCGGCGCTTCAAGCCGAGCGAGTACCTCTCCGGCGAACTGGCCGGGCGTGGCGAAATGCCCAGCCAGACCCCGATCCACATCGCCCTGGACATCCTCGACCCGGGCCCCAAGGCCGTGAACTACAGCCTCAGCTTCCGCTCGCCGGAATAAGCGACAAGCGGCTAGCCGCAAGCTACAAGACAAGAGGCCCAGACCGCGCCCGCTTTTGTCTTGCCGCTTGCGGCTTGCGGCTTGAAGCTCAAAGTCATAAGCCGACAACTGTTCAGATTTTATCCAAATCCATCTTTATCCAGTCACCGAGAGCGGGTATCATGCCCACCCTTTTTCGAACTCCAAGATTCGGCCCCACAACAGGGATCACCTATGTCGGCGGTACGCATCGGCCCATACACACTGCGCAACAACCTGATCCTCGCCCCCATGGCCGGGGTCACGGACCAGCCTTTCCGAACACTTTGCAAGCGCCTTGGCGCAGGCATGGTGGTATCGGAGATGGTGTCCAGCGACATGAACCTGTGGAACAGCCGCAAGTCGAGCCTGCGCCGCATCCACGAAGGTGATCCCGAGCCACGCTCGGTACAGATCGCCGGTGGTGACGCACAGATGATGGCGGCGGCGGCAAAGGCCAACGTACAAGCGGGTGCCCAGATCATCGATATCAACATGGGCTGCCCGGCAAAAAAAGTCTGCAACAAAGCTGCAGGCTCTGCTTTATTGAGAGATGAAGCCTTGGTCAGCGAGATTCTCCACGCCGTGGTAGGCGCCGTGGACGTCCCGGTGACGCTGAAGATCCGCACTGGCTGGGATCGGGCGAACAAGAACGGCCTGAATGTGGCGAAGATCGCCGAGCAGGCCGGTATCCAGGCGCTGGCGGTGCATGGCCGCACACGCGCCGACCTGTACACAGGCGAAGCAGAATACGACACCATCGCTGCCATCAAGCAGGCGGTGTCTATCCCGGTATTTGCCAACGGCGATATCACTTCGCCAGAAAAGGCCCGGGCGGTACTGGACGCCACTGGCGTCGATGGCCTGTTGATCGGCCGCGCCGCCCAGGGGCGGCCATGGATCTTTCGCGAGATCGAGCATTACCTGCGTACTGGCGAACACTTGCCAGCCCCGCAGCTGGACGAAGTGGAACGCATCCTGCTGGAGCACCTGGCCGCGCTGCATGCCTTCTATGGCGATGTGATGGGCGTACGTATTGCCCGCAAGCACGTTGGCTGGTACCTGGCGACACGACCCGGCGGCAAGGAGTTTCGCTCCCGGTTCAATGCTTTGGAAGACACACAAGCGCAGTGCGCCAACGTTCGCGCGTTTTTCAGTGAACGTCGACAGAGCCTTGAGACAGAGGACGGACAAGGGGTGGCCGCATGACGATGATGACCGAGACATTTGTGAGTGGAACAACGCCCGTGAGCGACAACGCCAACCTGAAACAGCACCTCAACACGCCGAGCGAAGAGGGCCAGACCCTTCGCGACAGCGTCGAGAAGGCGCTGCACAACTACTTCGCCCACCTGGAAGGCGCGACCGTCACGGACGTGTACAACCTGGTGCTCTCCGAAGTCGAGGCGCCCCTGCTTGAAAGCGTGATGAACTACGTGAAGGGCAACCAGACCAAGGCCAGCGAGATGCTCGGGCTCAACCGAGGCACCCTGCGCAAGAAGCTCAAGCAGTACGACTTGTTGTAAGCCAGAATCCCAATCAGAAAAGGCGGCTCCTGCAAAGGGACGCCTTTTTTGCTGACTCCACCGCGTTATGGAATCCGAAATGACCGACCAGACTACCCGCCTGCCGATCCGCCGCGCCCTGATCAGCGTCTCCGACAAGACCGGTATCCTCGAATTCGCCCGTGAGCTGCAGCAGCTCGGTGTCGAGATCCTGTCCACCGGCGGCACCTACAAGCTGCTCAAGGATAACGGCGTGAACGCGGTGGAAGTGGCCGACTACACCGGCTTCGCCGAAATGATGGATGGCCGGGTCAAGACCCTGCACCCGAAAATCCATGGCGGCATTCTGGGCCGTCGCGGCGTCGACGACGCCATCATGAACGAGCACGGCATCAAGCCGATCGACCTGGTCGCCGTCAACCTGTACCCCTTCGAAGCGACCATCTCCAAGCCAGGCTGCGACCTGCCGACCGCCATCGAGAACATCGACATCGGTGGCCCGACCATGGTCCGCTCGGCCGCCAAGAACCACAAGGATGTCGCCATCGTGGTCAACGCCAGCGACTACGCCAGCGTCCTCGACGGCCTGAAAGCCGGTGGCCTGACCTACGCCCAGCGCTTCGACCTGATGCTCAAGGCCTTCGAGCACACTGCTGCCTACGACGGCATGATCGCCAACTACATGGGCACCATCGACCAGGCCAAAGAAACCCTGTCGACGTCCGACCGCAGCGAATTCCCGCGCACCTTCAACAGCCAGTTCGTCAAGGCTCAGGAAATGCGCTACGGCGAGAACCCGCACCAGAGCGCGGCGTTCTATGTCGAAGCGCGCAAGGGTGAGGCGAGCATCTCCTCCGCCATCCAGCTGCAAGGCAAAGAGCTGTCGTTCAACAACGTGGCCGACACCGACGCCGCACTGGAGTGCGTGAAGAGCTTCGTCAAGCCGGCCTGCGTCATCGTCAAGCACGCCAACCCGTGCGGCGTGGCCGTGGTACCGGAAGCAGAAGGCGGCATCCGCAAGGCCTATGACCTGGCCTACGCCACCGACACCGAGTCGGCGTTTGGCGGCATCATCGCCTTCAACCGCGAGCTGGACGGCGAAACCGCCAAGGCCATCGTCGAGCGCCAGTTCGTCGAAGTGATCATCGCCCCGAAAATTTCCCAGGCCGCCCGCGACGTGGTGGCTGCCAAGCAGAACGTACGCCTGCTGGAGTGCGGCGAGTGGCCTGCCGAGCGTGCTGCCGGCTGGGACTTCAAGCGGGTCAACGGTGGTTTGCTGGTACAGAGCCGCGACATCGGCATGATCACCGCCGATGACCTGAAAATCGTCACCAAACGCGCACCGACCGAGCAAGAAGTCCATGACTTGGTGTTCGCCTGGAAAGTGGCCAAGTTCGTCAAGTCCAACGCCATCGTCTACGCCAAGCAGCGCCAGACCATCGGCGTCGGCGCCGGCCAGATGAGCCGCGTCAACTCCGCCCGCATTGCTGCAATCAAGGCCGAGCATGCTGGCCTGCAGGTACAAGGCGCGGTCATGGCATCGGATGCGTTCTTCCCGTTCCGTGACGGCATCGACAATGCAGCAAAAGTGGGTATCAGCGCCGTGATCCAGCCAGGTGGCTCGATGCGCGATGCCGAGGTGATTGCTGCCGCTGATGAAGCCGGTATCGCCATGGTCTTCACCGGTATGCGCCACTTCCGCCACTGATTTACGGCAATCGGCCGCACTGAAGCAGGCATCTGCTTCATTGCGACCTCGTACAGCGTGAGGCTTTGCCTTACGCCCGAAAGAATTCGAGGTTTTGACATGAAAGTTTTGATCATCGGCAGCGGCGGCCGTGAGCACGCCCTGGCCTGGAAAGTTGCCCAGGACCCACGCGTCGAGAAAGTCTTCGTTGCCCCAGGCAACGCTGGCACCGCCATTGAAGCCAAGTGCGAGAACGTTGCCATCGACGTGTGCGCCCTGGAGCAACTGGCCGACTTCGCCGAGAAGAACGTCGACCTGACCATCGTCGGCCCGGAAGCGCCACTGGTCATCGGTGTGGTCGACCTGTTCCGCAGCCGTGGCCTGGACTGCTTCGGCCCCACCAAGGGCGCGGCCCAGCTGGAAGGCTCCAAGGCCTTCACCAAGGATTTCCTGGCGCGTCACAAGATCCCGACCGCCGACTACCAGAACTTCACCGAAATCGAGCCAGCCCTGGCCTACCTGCAGGAAAAGGGTGCGCCGATCGTGATCAAGGCCGACGGCCTGGCTGCGGGCAAAGGCGTGATCGTCGCCATGACCCTGCAGGAAGCCGAAGACGCCGTGCGTGACATGCTGGCTGGCAACGCCTTTGGCGACGCTGGCTCGCGTGTGGTGATCGAAGAGTTCCTGGACGGCGAGGAAGCCAGCTTCATCGTCATGGTCGACGGCCACAACGTGCTGCCAATGGCCACCAGCCAGGACCACAAGCGCGTCGGCGACGCCGACACCGGCCCGAACACCGGCGGCATGGGCGCTTACTCCCCTGCCCCGGTCGTCACCGCCGACGTGCACCAGCGCGTGATGGACCAGGTCATCTGGCCGACCGTGCGCGGCATGGCCGAGGAAGGCAACGTCTACACCGGCTTCCTCTACGCGGGCCTGATGATCGACAAGGCGGGCAACCCCAAGGTCATCGAGTTCAACTGCCGCTTCGGCGACCCGGAAACCCAGCCCGTCATGCTGCGCCTGGAATCGAGCCTGGTGCTGCTGATCGAGGCCGCTTTCGCCAAGGCCCTGGACAAGGTCGAAGCGCAGTGGAACCCACGGCCGAGCCTGGGCGTAGTACTGGCCGCCGGCGGCTACCCGGGCGACTACGCCAAGGGTGACGCAATCAGCGGCCTGGACGCGGCTGCCAAGCTCGAAGGCAAGGTGTTCCACGCTGGCACCACCCTCAAAGATGGCCAGGTGGTGACCGCCGGCGGCCGTGTGCTCTGCGCGACCGCCCTGGGCGAGACCGTCGAAGCCGCTCAGCAGCAGGCCTACCGCCTGGCAGAGCAGGTCAAATGGGACGGCAGCTTCTACCGCACCGACATCGGCTACCGGGCCATCGCCCGCGAGCGCGGTGAACACCAGCAGTAACCTTTACCGAAGCGCCGTGACGCCTTGCGCCCACGGCCTTCGGCTCGTCGACAGGGCCCTGTGTGGGCCTTGCCTTCGACTTGGCGCGCCGCGCATAGTTAGTATCCGGCACATCGGCTAAGAAGGGATTTCGTAGTGCGTCGGCTTCGGATTGCCACAGCTCTGATCGTCAGCTTGCTGACCTTGCTCTGCCTGCTCCCGGCTTCGGCCGAAGAAGGCGGAGGCTGGTCCGTGCTGCTCGACGAACAGGCCAACCTGCAATTGAGCGACGTGCGCTCCGACCGCTACCGCAACCAGTTCAGCCCCCTGCTGCTCGCTGACCTGGACGCTGCCCCCGCAGAACAAGCCCTGTGGCTGCACTATCGCCTGCAACCCGGCGATCAGGAGCAACTGCTGCGGGTCTTCGCGCCAGACCTGTCTGGCCTGGACCTCTACGCCCTCGAGGGCGACAAATTACTCCGTCAGCTGCACCACGGGCGCCAGGCCGGCAATGCCAGCCCGACCCTGCGCGGCAGCGACCATGTACTGCCCCTGCCCAACAGCAAGCAGCCGCTGGACATCTACCTGCGCCTGGTCTCAGAGCATCAACTGCGCCCGGCGATCAGCCTGGAGCCCGCCGCCGTGGCTGCCTCGGACCAAAGCCGGCCACTGTTGTTCGGCATGCTCTTTGGCGGCCTGGTGATGCTGATCCTGCACAACCTGATCCGCTTCCTCTATAGCCGCTCCAGCACTACCCTGATTCTGGCCCTGTACCACGGGCTGATGTTGCTCAGCGGGTTGATCCTGCTCAACCTCAGCGGCCCCTGGTGGCATGTGTGGCACAGTGCGCAAACGCCCGCTGCCTATCTCACCCTGGTGCTCGCGGGCCTGGCCGGGCTGTATTTCACCCTGCATTTCTTCTCGCCGCGCAATTCGCCGCGGCTGAACCGCCTGCTGCAAGGCGAGATGCTGGTGGCAGCAGTCAGTGGCCTGGTGCTGCTGTTCGTCGACACCTTGCCGCTCAACCTGATGACCTATGCGCTGCTGGCCCTGGGCAGCGTCAGCATGCTGCTGGTCAGCACCTTCCACTGGTACAAGGGCTATGCGCCAGCCCGTCTGTTCAGCCTCGCCATGGTGGTCTATAACCTTGGCGGGCTGGTACTGCTGCCGGCGCTGCTGGGCCTGACCCGCACCTCCACGCCCTGGCTGCTGTGCGTGCTCATGGGCCTCACCGTCATCAGCGGCCTGCTGCTGAACCTGGCGGTCAGCGAACGCCTGCGGCGCATGAGCGAAGAGCGCTTCAGCGCCAGCCGTGCACTGGCCGCCAGCGATGCCGAGATCAACGCCAAGGCCGAGTTCCTGGCCAAGATCAGCCACGAAATCCGTACGCCCATGAACGGCGTGCTGGGCATGACCGAGCTGCTGCTCGGCACGCCGTTGTCGGTCAAGCAGCGCGACTATGTGCAAACCATCCATAGTGCCGGCAACGAGTTGCTGACGCTGATCAACGAGATTCTCGACATCTCCAAGCTGGAGTCACGGCAGATCGAGCTGGACGATGTGCAGTTCGACCTCAACGCCCTGATCGAGGACTGCCTGAACATCTTCCGGGCCAAGGCCGAGCAGCAGAACATCGAGCTGATCAGCTTTACCCAGCCGCAAGTGCCACGGGTGATCAGTGGCGACCCGACACGCCTGCGCCAGGCGCTGTCGAGCCTGCTGGAAAATGCTCTTAAAAACACCGACCAGGGCGAGATCCTGCTGGTGGTGGCGCTCGACCAGCGCGGCGCGACCCCGCGTTTGCGCATTGCCGTGCAAGACAGCGGCGAACCGTTGCCCGCCGCCGAGCGCGAAGCGCTGCTGCAAGCCGAGCTGCACAGCCACCACTTCCTCTCCAGCAACAAGCTGGGCGGCCACCTCGGGCTGGTCATCGCCAAGCAGTTGATCGGCCTGATGCAGGGCGAATTCGGCATCAAGAGCAGCAGCGGCATGGGCAACACCCTGTGGCTGACCCTGCCGCTGGACCCTTCGCGCCTTGAACAGCCACCCGCCGACCTCGACGGCCCGCTGCGCGACGCTCGGGTACTGGTGGTGGACGACAACGACACCTGCCGCAAGGTGCTGGTACAGCAGTGCAGCGCCTGGGGCATGAATGTCAGCGCGGTGCCGTCAGGCAAGGAGGCGCTGGCGTTGCTGCGCACCAAGGCCCACTTGCGTGATTACTTCGATGCCGTGCTGCTGGACCAGAACATGCCCGGCATGACCGGTATGCAACTGGCGGCCAAGATCAAGGAAGACCCCAGCCTCAACCACGACATCCTGGTGGTGATGCTCACCGGCATCAGCAATGCGCCGAGCAAGGTCATCGCGCGCAATGCCGGGGTCAAGCGGATTCTCGCCAAACCGGTGGCGGGCTATACACTCAAGACCACGCTGGCTGAAGAGCTGGCCCAACGCGGCCGTGAGCAAGCGGTGCCCGCCAGCCTGCCCGGTACCCCGCAAGCACTGGACCTGCCCAGCGACTTCCGCGTGCTGGTCGCCGAGGACAACAGTATTTCCACCAAGGTCATCCGTGGCATGCTCGGCAAGCTCAACCTTGAGCCGGACACGGCCTGCAACGGTGAAGAGGCGTTGCAAGCGATGAAAGCGCAACGCTATGACCTGGTGCTGATGGACTGCGAGATGCCTGTGCTGGACGGTTTCTCGGCGACCCAGCAACTGCGCGCGTGGGAAGCCGCACAGCAGCGCCAGCGCACGCCGGTGGTGGCGCTGACTGCGCATATCCTTGCCGAGCACAAGGAGCGCGCCAAGCTGGCGGGCATGGATGGGCACATGGCCAAGCCGGTGGAGCTGTCGCAGTTGCGCGAGCTGATCCAGTATTGGGCGAATCACCGGGAAGCCAAGACGGACCCTGCGCCTATCCCGTAACCCATGCCGATGAAGTGCCAACAGGCCTGCACCGCAGCCGAGGATCAACGCCCATGCTCCATGAGTTGTTTAGCGTCTACCTGAAGATGCTCGTGCTCTACAGCCCGTTCTTCGTGCTGTCCTGCTTCATCAGCCTGACCCGCGGCCACTCCAGCAAGGAACGCAAGCAACTGGCCTGGAAGGTGGCCTTCGCCGCACTGGTCGCCAGCATACTGCTGTACCTGTTCGGGCGGGCGATATTCGGTATTTTCGGCATCACCGCCGACGCCTTCCGCATCGGCGCCGGCAGTGTGCTGTTCATCTCTGCGCTGGGCATGGCCCAGGGCAAACCCGCCGTGCAAGCCGACAACGTGCAGCAGGATGTGACCATCGTGCCGCTGACCATCCCGCTGACCGTCGGCCCCGGCACCATCGGTGCGCTGCTGGTGATGGGCGTGGGCCAGCCGCACTGGGACGACAAGCTGCTGGCCATCGTCAGTATCGCGCTGGCCAGCTTTACCGTGGGCCTGGTGCTGTACCTGTCGCACGGCATCGAGCGGCTGCTCGGCGACCAGGGCCTGCAGATCGTCAGCCGCCTGATGGGGCTGTTCGTCTGTGCCCTGGCGGCGCAGATCATCTTTACCGGGATCAAGGGTTACCTCGTGCTCTAGACCTCCATTTCATGGATTTCCTTCAGCGCGATGCTCACCAACGCACGCTCAACCGCACTGCGGCGTTCCTGGTCGAACAGACGTGTATTGAACCGCACCAGCTCTGCGTTCACGCGCATGTCGCGGCGCTCACGAAACACAAATCCTGCCGTGAACGCTGCGGTTTTACCGGCCTCGTGATACACCACGATGTCCACGTAGCTACCACTCACCGGCGCGCAGGACAGAAGCTGAAACTGCGCCCTATCCATACTGCGCGCTTCAAAATGCAGCAACGGCTTGCTGTTCTTATTCAGTGCCTCAAGCGCCAGTGCCATATGGCTGGAATGCCGAACCCCGGCGATGGCGTCGATCTTGCTCAGCGCCTGATCAACGATTTTCGGCCGCTCAGGGTCCGGCCAATGCACTTCTTCAGCCGACTTCGCGTCCCACCCCAGGTACATCAACTTCTTGCGGTAGTACTGATACTGTTCCTGGGCAGTCTCTTTGGCCATATCCTGCAACGTCACAGTCTCAGCCCACAGTGCGGCGAGCTTGACGGCCTTGCGCTGTCCTAAGCTGATACCGGGGATGAAAGAGACCAGGCTGGCACCGACCACTGCGGCTTCATAGGTTTGCATGGCTGCCCTCCGGGTTCAGCACGCCCAAGTTCCTGATGCGTTCTGCGTACTGCTTGCGCTCAAGCAGCACGTGCAGGCTTTCACGGTCAACTTCGGTCAGTTGCTCGCCCAGGGTTGCGAGGGTAGTGCGCAGATCGACCTTATCGGTGGGTGACGACGCCAATACCGCGCCAGGGTGGATCTGGGTGGCAGGCGTGGCAGTGGTCAAGGCCAACCCACACAGATCCAGGGAAGGGCCTGGCAGCATCACCCCCAGCTCGTAGACCACATGGGTTGCCTGACCGTGCTCGTCCAGGGTGAAAGGCCGCAGGTACTGCTGCACCTCTTTCTGAGACAGCCTGGCGATGGCTGCCTGCAAATAGGGCGTGAGCCCCGGATGACGGGCCTGCAATTCATCGGTAAGACGCTGAGTCAGCGGGACGCTGCCCTGCAAGGGCTGATAATCACTGCGACTGCCTGGGATGACCCACCCACGCGCTTCCAACGCTTCACGGTAACCGCTGTACCAGCGTGCATAATCGGCAAAGCGTGAGCCATTCAGTTTGTCCGAACGCAACTGTGCAAACAGCAACGAGTCCAGTGCATATTGCCGAGACGGCAATGCCACTTCTGCGACCAACAAAGCCGTGCCGCCAACGAGCCATAAGGAATAGGCATCCTTACTCATCGCAATACCTCGATGTTCAATCACATGAGAAGAAAAACGGGGCCTGAAAGCCCCGCTCCGCTGTCAGATTTCAAATTCGCTGACAGCCTTGACCGCCTTGTCGATCAGCTTCTGCTCGGTCGTTGCCCGCACCTCGTCGGTGTAGACCACTTCGTTGAGACTGAGCACAACCGAACCGCAATAGCGCTCCTTGCTCGAACTCTTCCATTCGAACACGGTGGTATTCAGGTCGTTTTCACTCGGCGAGGCACTGAAGGCATTCACCAGCATGAACAGTTCGCCTTCAGGCGTTTCGATGCAGGCCGCCAGCCCCGTGGTCGAGACAGGGTGGCCTTTGAGGTTTTGCTTGTAGATCTGCTGGGCTTCCTCGATGTTGCCCAGTGCCGAAAGGGCCTTGCCCGCCAGCTTGGCCATGGCCGCGCCCATGGGGCCGCCGAGCAAGGCCTGGCCTGCGGTGCTGGCGACTTTGAAAGCAATCGGCCCCAACGTCAGCGATCGGCTTTGGTCATAGTCGCGCTCGTAGGAGCGTTTACCCACCGCCCAACCCAAGGTGAGCATCACCTCCACGAACTTGTTGAACCAGGCTTCGGATTCGCCATCGCGATCATGCAGCTTGGACGCTACACGAGAGGCAAACTGGAACGTTGTCTTGGCATCGCGCCGGCTTTGCACCGACATGCCTGCGCTGAGCGCGAGCAGCGATTGCTCGACAACGGCGATGCTATCGCCATTGATAGTGTTTTCATCGGTCATTTGCAGGGTCCTTGAAGGCCCCGACGGGTATCGTCGAGGGGCCTTCACCCTATGCTGCAAAGGGCCGGGTAACAGGCATGAACAGGTTCCCTCGGTGCCTCAACCCGGGGCCGGGTACCAGCGCGGGGTGTACACCCACTGTTCGCCATCGGCCCTCGGAAATTGGCAGGTCGTGGACGACCCGAGCAGGACCATGGTGCGCATGTCGACCATTTCCGGCAGCAGCTCGGCCAAAGTGACTACCTTCAGCGTCTGCCCCGGCCTACCGATGTCACGGCCAAGGACTACAGGCGTGCTCCCATCGCGGTGCCGACGCACAACCTCCAGTGCCACCCCAAGCTGATGCGGTCGGGATTTGGAAATCGGGTTGTAGAAGGCCAGCACCAGGTCCGCCTGGGCGGCCAGGTCCAGACGTTTTTCAATGATCGACCACGGCTTGAGGTTGTCCGACAGCGACATCACGCAGAAGTCGTGCCCCAGCGGTGCCCCCGCCTGAGCGGCAGTGGCCAGCGAGGCCGAAACCCCCGGCAGGATCTCGAGATCGACCCGATGCCAGGCCGGGTCACTGGATTCGTGCAACGCTTCGAGCACCGCTGCGGCCATGGCGAACACGCCCGGGTCACCCGACGACACCACCACCACCGAACGCCCTTGGGCGGCCAGTTCGAAGGCATGCCGAGCGCGCTGCATCTCTTCGCGGTTGTCGGTGCAATGCTGCACCTGATCGGCGCGGAACGGCCCGGCCATGCGCACGTAGGTTTCGTAGCCGAGGATGTCCTCGGCGCGGGCCAGCTCGGCCTTGACCGCCGGCACCATCAGCTCGGCAGCGCCAGGGCCAAGGCCGATCACCGCCAGCCGACCACGGCGGCGGCCGACCTGCGCGGCATCCACCGGCGCCGGGGCCACGGCGATGACGGTACCCGCCTGCGCGATCAACTCGGCGCCGGGTAGCGCCTGGGCCAACATGTCACGCAGGTCGCCAGGCTTGGCTGCAAAACGCAGCGCCACGCCAAGGGCCTGTGCAGCCTCGTGCAGGGCGGCATCGGCCATGGCGTGCTCGCCAGCTAGCAGGCAGGCCAGCGATTGCTCGGCGATACCCGCCGCCTGCAGCGCGGCGCGGATGCCTTGCAGGTCAGCGGTATCGACGCCCACCACGACCGAACGCGGGTGGATCAACAGCTCATCACGGCTGCTCGGGCGTGCCTGATGGCCGACATGGATGGTGCGCCGGGCGCTCTCGCTCGCGGGCAGCTGCGCCTGCTCAAGCCAAGGTGCATCGCCTTCGACGCGCACCGCCTCACCGGCCAGCAGGTCAGAGACAAAGCGCTTGCCTTGCTCGATGTCCGCCAGGGCATAGCCCTGTGGCGGGTTCAGCAGGCAGGTGCCAAAGCGCAGTTCGCCACTGGTGGTGATGGCTGCGGCCACGCCCAGTGCTTCGCCGATCTCACGCGCCATCACATTCACCCCACCCAGGCCACCGAGCAGCGGCACTACCGCACTGCCATCCTCGGCCACTGCCAGCACCGGCGGCTCGACGCCTTTTTCACTGAGCAGGCTGGCCAGGCTGCGGATAACGATGCCAGCGGCGCACAGGGCGATGATCGGGGTGCCCTGCTGATACAACGTGCGCAGGGTGTCGCCAAACGATGCGTAAAGCTGATCGGCGCCCTCGACCCGGCCACTCAGGCCATGGATCGAGGCCTGTGGATAACACAGCTGAATGCGCTGCGCCGTGGCCAGGCTGCCAGGGCCAAGCACGACGATTGCCGGTGCCTTGTGCATGCTCATCCCTGCCATTTTTCACCCGGTACGATGATCAGCGAGAAGTACGGCGACGACAGCGGGTCGACCTCCGCCAGCGGCACGATCTTCTGGTTGGCCATGGTTGCCCGTTCGACATACAGCGCACGGCTGTCCAGGCCCAGCTCGGCCAACACCTCACGCACCTTGGGGAAGTTGCGGCCAAGCTTCATGATCACGGCAGCATCGGCATCGGCCAGGCGCCGCTTCAGTTCCTCGGCCGGCAGCACGCCCGACAGCACCGAAAGGCTCTGGTTGCGGTAGACCAGCGGCGCGCCCAGCACCGACGCCCCCCCCAGCATCGAGCAGACGCCAGGGATCACTTCGGCCTCATAGCGCTGCGCCAGGCGGTCATGCAGGTACATGTAGGAGCCGTAGAAGAACGGGTCGCCCTCGCAGATCACCGCCACGTCGCGGCCTGCATCCAGGTGCTCGGCAACCTGCACACTGGCTTCATCGTAGAAATCGCTGATCACCTGTTCATAGGACAGCGGCGCCGGCAGCGCTTCGGTGGTGACCGGGTAGACCAGCGGCAGCAGTGTCTGCTCGGCCTGTAGGTGCGCCTCGATGATGCCGAACGCGTTGCCGCGCTTGCCCTTGGCCACGAAGTAGCCGACAACCGGCGCCTCGCGCAGCAGGCGCAGGGCCTTGACGGTGATCAGTTCAGGGTCGCCGGGGCCTACGCCCAGGCCGAGCAGACGTCCACGTGGGGTCATCATTCCACCTCCGTGGCCAGGGCGTTGACCGCGGCAGCGGCCATCGCGCTGCCGCCCAGGCGGCCTTGCATGATCACGAACGGCACGCCGCGGCTGTCGGCGGCCAGCATGGCCTTGGATTCGGCCGCACCCACGAAGCCGACCGGGAAGCCGAGAATCAGCGCAGGCTTGGGCGCACCGGCGTCGAGCATTTCCAGCAGGTAGAACAGTGCGGTCGGGGCATTGCCGATCACCACCACACTGCCTTCCAGGTGTGGGCGCCACAGCTCCAGGGCCACGGCAGAACGGGTATTGCCGGCGTCTTTGGCCAGGCCAGGCACGCTCGGGTCACGCAGGGTGCAGATCACCGGGTTGTTCGCCGGCAGCCGGGCGCGGGTAATGCCTTCAGCAACCATGTGCGCATCGCACAGAATCGGCGCGCCCTTGGCCAGGGCCTCGCGCCCGGCGCGGCCTGCCCCTTCGGAGAACTGCAAGCCGTCGATGGCCTCGACCATGCCGCAGGCATGGATCACGCGCACGGCGAGCTTTTCGAGGTCTGCGGGTATCCGCTCGAGTCGGGCTTCCTCGCGGATGATCCGGAAGGAATTGCGATAGATCTCCTGACCATCGCGGATGTAGTCAATCATCAAGGTGCTCCGTCGGCAGGTCGAGCATGGCGCCTGCTTCGTTCAAGGTGAGGTCGATGGCGCGCAGGGCACCGAAGCCCGGCAGGCGCGCATCGCGCACATACAAGTCGTAACGGCCCGGTGAACGGGCCAGCAAAGTGGCCGGGGCAACATGGGCCACGGCGCAGGATCGGGGGCAACCGGACAGGTGCACGCTGCCGGGAACGCCTGGGCCGAGCAGCGCGGCCAGGGCAACGGCATCGGCCTTGGTCTCGCCGTGGGCCTTGGCGCACCCACTGCTGCCGGTGCACGCGGTGATGCGCGCCAGCGGCTCATGGCGGTGGCAAAGCAGGCCCAAGGCGGACAACTGCGCCTGGGCCTGCTCGATGTGGGCCGGATCGAGATTGGTCAACACCAGGCTTTGCCAGGGGCTCAGGCGCAGGCTGCCGTCACCCAGGTGGCGGGCGATGTGCGCGGCACCGCGCAGCATCTCCGGCGTCAACCGGCCCTGGGGCGGGGCGACGCCCAGCGCAAGGCCGTGGTTTTGTGGCAGTACCCCCAGCCATACGGGGTGGTTTCGTGCACGGCGCCATTGCCGCACGGCAGCATCGCGACGAATCTCCAGGCCGAGCCCTTCGACGAAAAACGCGGCCGAACAGCCTTCCAGCAATTGGCGCATACGCGATTGGTCCGCAGACGCCAGATCAAGGAAACGCGCCAGCACCGCACGCACCAGGGCCAGGCCCTGTTCCAGCGGCACGGCACCGAGCACCTGGCCGTCGGCCGGGCAGCCCGCCAGGCCAAAAGCCAGCCACGTGCGCTGCTCAAGGTGCAGAGCCGAAAGCCATAGGTCATGGGGGTGTTCGAGCATGGCCAGGCCTTCGCCGGCGTCCAGCTGCACGGCGAACTTGGCCGACAATTGATGAAAGCGCGGTGTGCTTTCGAGCATGGCGAGGATCTGCCCCGCCAATGGTCGGGTATCCAGCAACATGGCCGGGTCATGCCCGGCCAGCGGGCTGAGCATCAGGTTGCGCACATCGTCACCGGCGGCATCGCGCGGGCCCAGGCCGGCGGCCAGCAGCCTGGCGACCAGGCCACTGTGGTCGCTGCCGATACCGCGGACCTGCAGGTTGGCGCGGTTGGTCGCCTCGATCACGCCGCCGGCGAAGCGCTCGGCGGCCTCGGCCACGGCATCGGCCTGATCGGCCAGCAGCAGGCCACCGGGCAGCTTGACCCGGCAAATCCCACCATCACGCGCACTGACGATGCGCCACAACCCCGGGCAGGCCGAGGGGCGAGGTGAAACATCGGGGGCTTGGGCCTGCTTCAAAGGGGTGTCCGGCAATCTGTGAAGTGCGCTTGAGTGTAGAAGGCGCGGTATTATGCCTGCTTTGTCCGGCGGCATGAAAAGCCGGTGGTCGAGCTTATCGTTTACCCGGGGCCGCTTCGCGCCCCAGAAATGGCGGATTGAAACACATGGCACCCTGGCTGACAGTAGTAGGCATCGGCGAAGACGGCTTCAACGGCCTGGGCAAGCAGGCCCGGCGCGCCCTGCTGGGCGCTTCGCGGATCTTCGGCAGCCCCCGCCAACTGACCTTGCTGCCGCGCTGCGTGGTCGGCGAGCGGCTGAGCTGGCCCACCCCGTTCTCCCTGGCGCCGGTACTTGCAGCGCGCGGTGCCCCTGTCTGCGTGTTGGCCAGCGGCGACCCGATGTTCTTCGGCGTCGGCGCCAGCCTGGCACGCCAGGTGCCCGCCAGTGAGATGCGCGTGCTGTCGATGCCGTCCTCTTGCGCCCTGGCTGCCGCCCGCCTGGGCTGGCCGCTGCAGGAGGTGCAGGTGGTATCGGTGGTCGCCCGGCCGCTGGCGGCGCTCAATGCCCAGCTGCACAGCGGTGCCCGCCTGCTGGTGCTGAGCAACGACGGCGACAGCCCTGCCGCGATTGCCGCCCAGCTGTGCGCGCGTGGTTTCGGGCCAAGCCGCCTGCGCGTGTTCGAACACCTTGGCGGCGCCGATGAACGCGAACTGGCCGGCAGCGCCCAGGACTGGCCTCACACCCAGGTTGCAGCGCTGAACCTGGTGGCCATCGAGTGCCTCGCCGCGCCCGATGCACCACGCCTGCCACGGGTTGCCGGGCTGCCAGACATGGCCTTCCAGCATGACGGCCAACTGACCAAGCGCGATGTCCGCGCCATCACCCTGGCCCGCCTCGCCCCGCAGCCCGGCGAGCTGCTGTGGGACGTGGGCGCAGGCTGTGGCTCGATCGGCATCGAGTGGATGCGTGCCCACCCTGCCTGCCGTGCGTTGGCCATCGAGGCCGACGAAGGGCGCCAGGGGTTTATCGAACACAACCGCGATGCACTGGGCGTACCTGGCCTGCAACTGGTACGCGGCAAGGCGCCGGCGGCATTGGCAGGCCTTGAGCAACCCGACGCGATCTTCATCGGTGGCGGGGTAACCCGTGAAGGCGTGCTGGAGCTGTGCTGGGAGCGTCTGCGCCCGGGTGGGCGACTGGTGGCCAACGCAGTCACCCTGCAAAGCGAATTGGCCCTGGCGCATTTTCGCGAGCAGCACGGTGGCGAGCTGACCCGTATCCATGTTGCCCACGTGCAGCCGCTGGGGGCGTTCGACACCTGGCGCCAGGCCTTGCCGATCACCTTGCTGGACGTGGTGAAACCCTTCGATGCGTGAAGAAACCCACGAACAACCCGCGCCGCTGCGCAGCGGCCTGACCACCGGCAGCTGTGCCACCGCCACCAGCCTCGCAGCGGCGCGCCTGCTGCTGACAGGCGTCTGTGACGACGCAGTGAGCATCACCCTGCCCAAGGGCAAGGTGGTGCAGATGCGCCTGGAGTTCTGCCGTCGCGCAGGCCAGTGCGCCGAAGCCGGTACCCTCAAGGACGCCGGCGACGACCCGGACGTGACCCATGGCGCCCTGCTCTACAGCCAGGTCCGCTTGCTGGCCGAGCCCGGCATCCGCTTTGTCGCCGGCCATGGCGTGGGGACCGTGACACGCCCGGGGCTGGTACTGGCGGTGGGCGAGCCGGCGATCAACCCGGTGCCCCGGCGCATGATTGGCGAACACCTGCAACGCCTGGCCGAGGCGTGTGCCTATCACGGCGGCTTCGAAGTGACGGTCAACGTGCAGGGCGGTGAATTGCTGGCGCTCAAGACCATGAACCCGCGCCTTGGTATCCTCGGCGGTCTGTCGATCCTGGGCACCAGCGGCATCGTCCGGCCGTTTTCCTGCGCGGCCTACATCGCCTCGATCCATCAGGGTATCGACGTGGCCCACACCAACGGCTACACGCACATTGCCGCCTGTACCGGCAACGCCAGCGAAGACACCATGCGCCGGGTCTACGGCCTGCCGGAAATCGCCCTGATCGAAATGGGCGACTTCGTCGGTGCCGTACTCAAGCACTTGCGCAAGGTGCCGGTAGCGCGCCTGAGCCTGTGCGGTGGCTTCGGCAAGATCAGCAAGCTGGCCGCCGGGCACATGGACCTGCACAGCCGCCATTCGAGCATCGACCTGCCGCAACTGGCCGGCTGGGCGGCGGCTGTCGGCGCCGATGCAAACCTGCAGGCCGCGATCATCGCCGCCAACACCAGCCAGCAAGCCCTGGCACTGGCCCATGCCGCCGGCATCGCCCTGGGCGACGCCGTCTGCGCGCATGCGTTGGCATTCGCCCGCAGCGTGGTGCCCGCGCAGGTCCAGGTCGAGGTGTTCGCCATCGACCGCCAAGGCGGTATCGTCGGCCAGGCGGGCGTGCAATGAGCGCGCGCATCCTGCTGCTGGGCGGCGTGACCGAGGCCCTGGCCATCGCCCGCCAGCTGGGCCCGCAGCATGTCTACAGCCTGGCAGGCATCGGCCGCGTGCCGCAGGGCCTGCAATGCCAGGTGCGGGTTGGCGGCTTTGGCGGTGCCGAAGGCCTTGCCCGCTACCTGCGTGAGGCGGGTATCACCCTGCTGATCGATGCCACCCACCCCTATGCCGCGCAAATCAGCCACAACGCCGCCGTTGCCTCACGCGCTGCACGTGTTCCGTGCTGGGCGTTGCGCCGGCCGGCCTGGCAGGCGCAGCCGGGTGACGACTGGCGCGAGGTGCAAGACTGGGCGGGCCTGATCGACGCACTCGCGCCCTTCCGGCGGCCGCTGTTCACGCTGGGGCGCGAGCCGTTGCAGCATCTGGCAGAGATACCGCCGGAACAGTTCTGGACATTGCGGGCCCTGGAAGCCTGCCCGGGCAACGACCGCTGCGAAGTGATTGGCGCACGTGGGCCGTTTCGTATTGAAGACGAGCGTGCGTTGTTCGCGCGGCGGCAGATTGATGTGCTGATCAGCAAGAACAGCGGCAGCCTGGCGACCGAGCCCAAGCTTGAAGTGGCCCGGGAGCTGGGGGTGCCGGTGTTGATTCTGGAGCGGCCGGCGCTGCCCGATGTAGACCGGCAATACACTTCGCAAGGGGCACTGATGGCTGACTTGGGTCGCGGGTAAGGAAGAGACGCATGGCGTGAGTTTTGTAGCGTCTTCCTACACCCAACGCCAACTTGTCTGAATAGCCTTCCGCCCATCCTCTGCCCTAAACTCTTCCCCCCTCCCCCGGAAGGCTTCAGTCATATGGAAATGCAATGGTGGATCTGGCTGGTATTCGGTATCGCGCTGATCCTGCTCGAACTGGTCCTGCCTACGTTCTTCATTCTCTGGTTCGGCATCGGTGCCGTGCTGGTTTCGCTCATCTCGCTCGCCGCACCCAGCCTGCAGCTGGATATGCAGGTGCTGCTGTGGGTGCTGCTGTCTTCAGCCACCACCGCCCTGTGGTTCAAGTTGTTCCGGCGCAAAAAACCGGATGTGCGCTGGACGGCCGATAGCGTGATCGGTGAAGTCGGCCTGCTGACCGCCAGCGTTTCCGAGTTCCAGAAAGGCCGCGTGCGTTTCCAGAAGCCAATCCTCGGCAACGAAGAATGGACCTGCGTCGCCGACACTGAAATCCCGTCCGGCGAGCGTGTGCGCCTCACCGCCATCGAAGGCAATACCGCCCGCGTCATCCGGGCCTGAATCCGTACTGAAAGGAAGTTCGTATCATGACCAGCCTTATCGTCGTGGGCGCCCTCGCCCTGTTCGTCCTGATCACCGTGTTCAAGGGGGTGCGTATCGTGCCCCAGGGCGAGGAGTGGATCGTCGAGCGCCTGGGCCGCTACAACAACACCCTCAAACCGGGCCTGAACATCGTCATTCCGTACGTGGACGTGGTCGCCTACCGCCTGCCCACCAAAGACATCATCCTCGATGTGCAAGAGCAGGAAATCATCACCAAGGACAACGCGGTGATCGTCGCCAACGCCTTGTGCTTCGCCAAGGTGGTCGACCCGCAGAAGGCCTCGTACGGTGTACAGAACTTCTCCTTCGCCGTCACCAGCCTGACCATGACCTCGCTGCGCGCCATCGTCGGTGCCATGGACCTGGACGAAGCCTTGTCCAGCCGTGAGCAGATCAAGGCCCGCCTGCGCGAGGCGATGTCCGAACAGACCGAAGACTGGGGCGTGACCGTGCGCTCGGTCGAGATCCAGGACATCAAGCCGTCCGAGAACATGCAACTGGCCATGGAACGCCAGGCCGCTGCCGAGCGTGAACGTAAAGCCGACGTCACCCGTGCCGAAGGTGCCAAGCAGGCTGCGATCCTCGAAGCTGAAGCACGCCTGCAATCCGCCAAGCTGGACGCCGAGGCGCAGATCAACCTGGCCGAGGCGTCGGCACGGGCGATTTCGCTGGTCAAGGAGGCCGTGGGCAGCGATACCGTGCCGGCCATGTACCTGCTGGGCGAGCGCTATATCGGCGCGATGGAGAACCTGGCCAGCAGCAGCAATGCCAAAGTCGTGGTGTTGCCGGCAGACCTGCAAGAGACCGTGCGCGGCCTGATGGGCCGCAACAAGCCCTGAGTTAGCGGGCCAGGCTTGCCCCGCGAAGGGGCCGCAAAGCGGCCCCAGCCCCTCCCCACCTGCGTCACTTCACCGCACCCCGCCTTTTTTACCTATACTGCGCCTTACAATACCCACCACGATTCCTGACCGGATCTCTCCATGCCCCCACGTCGGCACATTGCCTGGATAGCCTGCCTAGCAGTGCTGTTCAACCTGCTGGCCATGCCGCTGTCTTCTGCCGCGCCCAAGGGCCCGGCCGAGCAGTTGCTGTGGGGGGCTTTCTGTTCCAGCATGGCCAACAAGGCCAAGGTCGACGTCCAGGCCCTGGC
The DNA here is from genome assembly GCF_014269105.1 of Pseudomonas sp. SWRI77. Classification (NCBI taxonomy): domain Bacteria; kingdom Pseudomonadati; phylum Pseudomonadota; class Gammaproteobacteria; order Pseudomonadales; family Pseudomonadaceae; genus Pseudomonas; species Pseudomonas sp. SWRI77. Next base: position 233,509 of record NZ_JABWRV010000001.1, read on the forward strand.
CAAGATCGACCTCGGCCCGCAAAGCGACGACAGCGCCAGCATGATGAACTGCTGGTGCTGCTCGGGTGCCGCGCCGCTGCTGGCCTTGCCCGGCTACCCGCCGCAGTTGCACAACCCGCCGACACTGCACGCCGGGCACCTGCCGCTGCTTGCCGACTACCAACCCACGCCGCGCCAGCTATGGCCCGCGCTCAACCCCCGTGCCTCCCCTCTGGTCTGAGTTGCTCACGCTGTCTGCCTGAACCTGAACAGATCGGAGACTCACCATGCTCAAGCAAGCCCTCGTCGTGGCCGCCCTGCTGCTGCCCAGCGCCTTCGCCACTGCCCACGAATACACCGTGGGCAACCTGCACATCGCGCACCCCTGGTCGCTGCAACTGCCCCCCAACGCGCCCAACGTCGCCGCGTATTTCGTCGTGCACAACAATGGCCAGGCCGATGACCGCCTGCTGAGTGTCGACAGCCCCATCAGCGATGACGCCCAGTTGCACGAGCACGCCATGACGGCCGGCGGCACCATGAAGATGCAACAGGTGCCCAGCGTGGTAGTACCCGCCGGCAAGGATGTGACCTTCGCCCCCAGCGCCTACCACGTGATGCTGATGCAGCCCAAGGACCGCAGCCTGCTCAGCGACGGCAAGCGTTTCCCGTTGACCCTGCACTTCGAGAAAGCCGGTGATGTCACGGTCGAAGTCGCCGTGCAGAAAGAGGCGCCCTCGGGCCAGCCCCAGGCTCACGAACACGCGCACTGAACATTAGCTGACAGGCACTCGCCATGAGCCTGCCGCGCAACAGCATCAGCCGTACCCCCCGCCCTGAACGCAGGCGCGTCGGGGGCGGCTGGCTGAGCCTGTTCGCCATGTGGATGATCTTCATCGGCCCGCTGGTTTCCCAGTCGATGCCGATGGGCCACCACGCCGGCATGAACATGCCGACGGGCATGTCGATGGCCCCCGAGCACGCGCAGAGCGTGGACTCGCACCACGGCCATGATGGCCATGGCGGCGATGGCCAACTGCATGTGATGTGGGAAAAGTGCGGCTACTGCAGCCTGTTGTTCAACTGCCCCGCACTGCCGCAAACCCTCAGCCCGCTCAGTGCCGGCGTAGCAGTCCCCTCCACTCACCTTCTTGCAACCACGCGCCAGGGGCATGCCCGGCAGGCTGTATTCCCGGGTGCGCGCAGCCGCGCGCCGCCTTCCTCGATCAGCGTCTGAAAACACATTATCCGCACGGAGCCAGGAGGCTTCGCGCTCACTCATGACTGATCGACTGGAATCATTATGTCTGGCTGCACCCCTGTTTTTGCCCTGTCCCTGCGCGGGGCCATCGCCGCCGTCTGCGGTTCGCTGATCGCGCCCATGGCCCTGGCCAGCGACCTCGGCCACGCCGAGCACGCGCATGCCGCCCCCGAGCTGAGCCCGACGGTGATCACCGCCGTGGCGCCCAGTTCGCCGCTGACCGTGGTCACCAACCCGAAAGACCCACGCCAGCCGGTACCGGCCAGCGACGGTGCCGATTACCTCAAGACCATCCCCGGTTTCTCGGCAATCCGCTCCGGCGGCACCAACGGTGACCCCGTGTTGCGCGGCATGTTCGGTTCACGCCTGAACATCCTCACCAATGGCGGCGTGATGCTGGGCGCCTGCCCCAACCGCATGGATGCACCGACGTCGTACATATCACCCGAAACCTACGACCGCCTGACCGTGATCAAAGGCCCGCAAAGCGTGATCTGGGGCCCTGGCGGCTCGGCCGGTACCATCCTCTTCGAACGCGAACCGGAAAAATTCGGCACCCTGGGCAGCCGCGTCAACGCCAGCCTGCTGGCCGGCTCCAATGGCCGCTTCGACAAGGTACTGGACGCCGCCGCCGGCAACAGCCAGGCCTATGCCCGCTTCGTCGGCAACCAGTCGCGCTCGGACGACTACCATGACGGCAACGATGACACCGTGCCGTCGCGCTGGGACAAATGGAACGGCGATGTCACCCTCGGCTGGACCCCCGACCAGGACACCCTACTGGAACTCACCGCCGGCAAGGGCGACGGCGAAGCACGCTATGCCGGGCGCGGCATGGACGGCTCGCAGTTCAAGCGTGAAAGCCTGGGGCTGCGGTTCGAGAAGTCCAACCTCGGCGACGTGCTCGACAAGGTCGAGGCGCAGGTCTACTACAACTACGCCGACCACGTGATGGACAACTACAGCCTGCGTACCCCCTCCGGCAGCGGCATGATGGGCATGCCCATGGTCAGCAACGTCGACCGCCGCACCATGGGCGCCCGGGTCAAGGCGACCTGGCGCTGGGCCGATGTGCAACTGGTCAGCGGCATCGATGCGCAGACCAACGAGCATCGCCAGCGCGGCGGCATGGGCGTCGATGCGCACAAGGGCCAGGCCTGGACCAAGGACGCCGACTTCCATAACTACGGTGCCTTCAGCGAGCTGACCTGGTATGTCAGCGACGCAGACCGGCTGATCAGCGGCGCCCGCCTGGACCGTGCCTCGGCCCGTGACTTTCGCAAAGGCAGTGCCACTGAAGGCGACACCCGCGCCGATACCCTGCCCAGCGGTTTCGTGCGCTACGAGCACGACCTGGCGGCCATTTCCGCCACCACCTACATCGGCCTGGGCCATGCCCAGCGCTTCCCCGACTACTGGGAACTGTTCTCGCCCAAGCAAGCGCCGGCCGGTGCTGCCAACGCCTTCGACGGCATCAAGCCAGAGAAGACCACCCAGCTCGACTTCGGCATCCAGTACCGCGACGAACGCCTGGAGGCCTGGGCCTCGGGGTATGTCGGGCAGATCCGCGACTACATTCTGTTCGACTACCGCACCGGCATGATGGGCATGAGCACCTCACAGGCCCAGAACATCGACGCGCGCATCATGGGCGGCGAATTGGGCGCGGCCTACACGCTCAGCGAAAACTGGAAAGCCGACGCTACCCTGGCCTACGCTTGGGGCAAGAACAGCAGTGATGGCAAAGCGCTACCTCAGATGCCGCCCCTGGAGAGCCGCCTGGGCCTGACCTACAGCCGCGACGTCTGGAGTGTCGGCGCCCTGTGGCGGCTGGTGGCCGCGCAAAACCGCATCGCCGAGAACCAAGGCAATGTGGTGGGCAAGGACTACGACAAGAGCGCTGGCTTCGGCGTGTTCTCGCTCAATGGTGCCTACAAGGTGAACAACAACCTCAAGCTCAGCGCAGGGGTCGACAACCTGTTCGACAAAACCTACGCCGAGCACTTGAACCTGGCCGGGAACGCCGGGTTCGGCTACCCGGCCACAGACCCACAACCGGTGAACGAGCCAGGCAGGACCTTCTGGACCAAGGTCGACTTCAGCTTCTGACAACAACAATGGGCGCGGCTGCGGTCGCGCCCCTCACCTGGTCAAACAGGAGGTTCCCATGCGCGGAACACGCATCTCTTTCTACAACCTGGCCTGGCGTTGGCATTTTTACGCGGGGCTGTTCGTCGCCCCGTTCATGATCCTGCTGGCGATCACCGGGATCATCTACCTGTTCAAACCGCAGCTCGACCCGCTGCTGTACCGCGACCTGATGGTGGTCGAGGCCGGCCATCATCGACAGCCTGCCGACACCCTGCTGGCCGAGGTGCGCAAGGCTTATCCACAAGGCCATGTCGGCCAGTACCTGCCGCCGCTGGATGCCGAGCGCAGCGCGCAGTTCGTGGTGCATGACGGCGGGCGCGAACTGAACGTGTTCGTCGACCCCTACAGTGGCACGCTGCTCGGCGAGCAGGATGGCAAACAGAACCTGCAGGCGGTTGCCCGTGCCCTGCACGGCGAGCTGATGGTCGGCACGGTCGGTGATCGCCTGGTCGAGCTGGCGGCAGGCTGGGGCATCGTGCTGGTGGTGTCGGGCCTGTATCTGTGGTGGCCACGCGGGCGCAACAGCGCCGGCGTGCTGTGGCCGCGGTTTTCCGCACGCGGTCGGCTGTTGTGGCGTGACCTGCATGCGGTGACCGGGTTCTGGGGCTCGGCCCTGTTGCTGCTGATGTTGCTCAGTGGCATGACCTGGACGGGCATGTGGGGCAAGCAGTACGCCGACTTATGGAACCGTTTTCCCGCCGCGATGTGGAACGACGTGCCCAAGTCCGACCAGCAGGCCCGCGAGCTCAACAGCGCCCACCGCCAGACCGTGCCCTGGGCGGTGGAGAACACCCCCATGCCGCAGTCCGGCGCCCATGCCGAACATGCCGGGCACCACATGATGTCAAACGCCCCGGCAGCGCCGCAAGTGAGCTTGCAGCAGGTCGAGGACATCGCCACTTCGCGTCAGGTCGAGCCGGGCTACAGCATTACCTTGCCGACCACGGCCGACGGCGTGTTCACCGTTGCGGTGTTCGCCGACGACCCGCGCAACGACGCCACCCTGCATGTCGATCAGTACACCGGCAAGGTGCTGGCCGACGTGCGCTGGCAGGACTACAGCCCGGTCGCCCGGGCTACCGAGCTGGGCGTGATGCTGCATGAAGGCAAGATGTTCGGGGCGTTGAACCAGATCATCATCCTTGTGGTGTGCCTGATGATTCTGCTGGGGTCGGTCAGTGGCTTGGTGATGTGGTGGAAGCGCCGGCCAACGGGCGGGCTGGGTGTGCCGCCGCTGCGCCATGACCTGCCGCGCTGGAAGACGGCGGTCGGGGTGATGGTCGTGCTGGGGGTGATGTTCCCACTGGTGGGGGTGTCGATGGTAGTGATGTGGCTGGTCGACAGCCTGGTGGTGCGCCGCCGGGTACTGGCCCAGGCTTGAGGCCTGCGGGGCCGCAAAGCGGCCCACTGCAACCCATGAGTCGTGTCGATCTGTCGCGCCCCGAATTGGGACGCCCGTGTTAGCCTACTTGGCTTTCACAAAAAAAGACTGACCCTCAATGGAATGCAGCCAATGACCCGGACCTCTTCCCCTCCCGCTGAAGAGCAGCATCTGCAGCGCAACCTGACCAACCGCCACATCCAGCTCATCGCCATCGGCGGCGCGATCGGCACTGGCCTGTTCATGGGCTCGGGCAAGACCATCAGCCTTGCCGGCCCATCGATCATCTTCGTCTACATGATCATCGGCTTCATGCTGTTCTTCGTCATGCGCGCCATGGGCGAACTGTTGCTGTCGAACCTCAACTACAAGTCGTTCATCGACTTCTCTGCCGACCTGCTGGGCCCCTGGGCGGGCTACTTCACCGGCTGGACCTACTGGTTCTGCTGGGTGGTCACCGGCATCGCCGATGTGGTGGCGATCGCCGCCTACACGCAATTCTGGTTCCCGGAACTGCCACAGTGGATACCCGCGCTGACCTGCGTGGCGGTGCTGCTGTCGTTGAACCTGGTGACCGTGAAGATGTTCGGCGAGCTCGAGTTCTGGTTCGCCCTGATCAAGATCGTCGCCATCCTCGGCCTGGTTGCCACCGGCCTGTACATGGTCATCAGCGGCTTCGAGTCGCCCAGCGGGCGCACCGCGCAGCTGGCCAACCTGTGGAACGACGGCGGCATGTTCCCCAATGGCCTGATGGGCTTCTTCGCCGGCTTCCAGATCGCCGTGTTCGCCTTCGTCGGTATCGAACTGGTCGGCACCACCGCCGCCGAAGCAAAAAACCCCGAACGCACCCTGCCCCGGGCAATCAACTCGATCCCGATCCGTATTATCGTGTTCTACGTGTTGGCACTGCTGGCGATCATGGCCGTGACCCCGTGGCGCGACGTGGTACCGGGCAAGAGCCCATTCGTCGAACTGTTCGTCCTGGCCGGCCTGCCGGCAGCGGCCAGCATCATCAATTTCGTGGTGCTGACCTCGGCGGCCTCGTCGGCCAACAGCGGCGTGTTTTCCACCAGCCGCATGCTCTACGGCCTGGCCCAGGAAGGTGACGCGCCGAAGGCACTGGAGAAACTGTCGCGCCGCGCGGTACCGGCCAACGGCCTGTACTTCTCCTGTACCTGCCTGTTGCTGGGCGCGGTGCTGATCTACCTGATTCCTGACGTGGTCGAGGCGTTTACCCTGATCACTACGGTTTCGGCGGTGCTGTTCATGTTCGTCTGGACGCTGATCCTGCTGTCGTACTTGAAGTACCGCAAAACCCGCGCAGCGCTGCACCAGGCATCGAAGTACAAGATGCCCGGCGGGCGCTTCATGTGCTACGTGTGCCTGGCCTTCTTCGCCTTCATCCTGGTGTTGCTGAGCCTGGAGGCGGATACCCGTTCGGCGCTGCTGGTAACGCCGATCTGGTTCGTGCTGCTGGCCGTCACCTACCAGGGTGTGCGCAGCAAGCGCCACCCGCGCGCGGCTGTACGCAACAACTGATGCAGCAAGGGGCTGCTTTGCAGCCCCAATGCTGTGCACGCAAATCTTTCAAGCACCAACCTGGCCCCTTCCCGCGCCCCAATACCTCGCACACCCCGTCTATTACGCGCCTCTCGCCATTCGGCACACCCCTTGCAACGCCCCTCCCGCTTGGCCAACACCAAAAAAAACCAGCGGAGAGAGCACATGAAGCGTCGCAGTCTGATCAAGGCCTTTACCCTCAGCGCATCGATTGCGGCGATGGGCCTTAGCTGGAGCATCCAGGCCGCCGAGACCATCAAGGTCGGCATCCTGCATTCGCTGTCGGGGACCATGGCCATTTCCGAGACCTCGCTCAAGGACATGGCGCTGATGACCATCGACGAGATCAACGCCAAGGGTGGCGTGAATGGCAAGATGCTCGAACCGGTGGTGGTCGACCCGGCATCCAACTGGCCGCTGTTCGCCGAGAAAAGCCGCCAGCTGCTGACCCAGGACAAGGTTGCCGTGGTGTTCGGTTGTTGGACATCGGTGTCGCGCAAGTCGGTGCTGCCGGTGTTCGAAGAGCTCAACGGCCTGCTGTTCTACCCCGTGCAATACGAAGGCGAAGAGATGTCGCCAAATGTCTTCTACACCGGCGCCGCGCCCAACCAGCAGGCCATCCCGGCCGTGGAATACGTGATGAGCGAAGAAGGCGGCAGCGCCAAGCGCTTCTTCCTGCTGGGCACCGACTACGTCTACCCGCGCACCACCAACAAGATCCTGCGCGCCTTCCTGCACAGCAAAGGCGTGGCCGACAAGGACATCGAAGAGGTCTACACCCCATTCGGCCATGCCGATTACCAGACCATCGTCGCCAACATCAAGAAGTTCTCCGCCGGCGGTAAAACTGCTGTCATCTCTACCGTCAACGGCGACTCCAACGTGCCGTTCTACAAAGAGCTGGCCAACCAGGGCCTGAAGGCCACCGACGTGCCAGTGGTAGCCTTCTCGGTGGGTGAAGAAGAACTGCGTGGCATCGACACCAAGCCGTTGGTGGGCCACCTGGCGGCGTGGAACTACTTCGAATCGGTGGATAACCCGGTGAACCAGAAGTTCGTCGCCGACTGGAAGGCCTACGCCAAGGCCAAGAACCTGCCCGGCGCCGACAAGGCGGTGACCAACGACCCGATGGAAGCCACCTATGTGGGCATCCACATGTGGGCGCAGGCGGCGGAAAAAGCCAAGTCCACCGAGGTCGACAAAGTGCGCGAAGCCTTGGCTGGGCAGAGCTTCAAGGCACCGTCCGGCTTCACCCTGACCATGGACAAGACCAACCACCACCTGCACAAGCCGGTGATGATCGGCGAGATCCAGGATGACGGGCAGTTCAGCGTGGTCTGGGAGACCGAGCAGCCACTGCGGGCACAGCCTTGGAGCCCGTTCATTCCGGGTAACGACAAGCGCCCTGATTACGCAGTGAAAGGTAACTGAGTGCACTGGGGCTGCTGTGCAGCCCATTCGCGGGACAAGCCCGCTCCCACAGGTCTTGAGAACAGCCTCGAGCCTGTGGGAGCGGGCTTGCCCCGCGAAGCATCCACACTGATTTCCAGGATTGCCCGCATGCTCAGACTCCTGCTCATCTTGCTCCTTATGCTGCCCCTGGCATCCCAGGCCAGCGAGGGCGAATTCTTCCTCAGCGCCAAGCCCGCCGAACAGGCTCGCCTGCTCGAAGGCTGGGCGGCGCAACCCGATGCCGCGCGCCTGGCGCTGCTGGCAAACCTGCGCCAAGGCCGCATCGCCGAAGGCGACACCCGCAAGGTGCGCCTGAACAACCGCCTGCGTGGCCTGATCGACAACGCCCTGGCCAGCCACCAGTTGCTCAGCGACAACAGCGACGCGCGCCTGGCCGCCGCCCAGCAACTGCAGAAGAGCGCGCAACCGGCGCAGATGGCCTTCCTCGACCGGCGCTTCGCCAACGAAGCGGACCCTGCCGTACACGCCGCCCTCGGCCTTGCCCTGGCCAACCTGCAGTTGGGCGCCAGCGAGCCTGCGGTACGCCTGGCCGCCGTGCGCCTGCTCGGCGAGACCGGCGACCCGGTCGCCCGCACCCGCCTGGAGGCGCTGCTGCAGCCCGGCGTCGAAAGCGATGCCGGCGTGCGTACCGCTGCCGAAACCAGCCTGGCCCAGGTCAAACGCAAGCTGCTGGTTGGCGAGCTGCTGGGCCAGGCGTTCAGCGGCCTGTCGCTGGGGTCGATCCTGCTGCTGGCGGCGCTGGGCCTGGCGATCACCTTCGGCCTGCTCGGGGTGATCAACATGGCCCACGGTGAAATGCTGATGCTCGGTGCCTACAGCACCTACATGGTCCAGGTGCTGCTGCAGCGCTACGCCCCGGGCGCCATCGAGTTCTACCCGCTGATCGCCCTGCCGGTGGCGTTCGCCGTCAGCGCCGGGGTCGGCATGGCGCTGGAGCGCACGGTGATCCGCCACCTGTACGGCCGCCCGCTGGAAACCCTGCTGGCGACCTGGGGTATCAGCCTGATCCTGATCCAGGCCATCCGCCTGATCTTCGGCGCGCAGAACGTCGAAGTGAGCAACCCGGCGTGGCTGTCCGGTGGTGTCCAACTGCTGCCGAACCTGGTGTTGCCGTACAACCGCCTGGTGATCATCGGCTTCGCCCTCGCCGTGGTGCTGCTGACCTGGCTGCTGCTCAACCGCACGCGGCTCGGCCTGAACGTGCGCGCGGTGACGCAGAACCGCAACATGGCCGCCTGCTGTGGCGTGTCCACCGGGCGCGTCGACATGCTCGCCTTCGGCCTCGGCTCCGGTATCGCCGGGCTCGGTGGCGTGGCCCTGAGCCAGGTCGGCAACGTCGGCCCGGACCTGGGCCAAAGCTACATCATCGACTCGTTCCTGGTGGTGGTACTCGGCGGTGTCGGGCAACTGGCCGGCAGCCTCTGGGCCGCCTTCGGCCTAGGCATCGCCAACAAGCTGCTGGAGCCGCAGATCGGCGCGGTGCTTGGCAAGATCCTCATCCTTGCGTTGATCATTCTGTTCATCCAGAAGCGCCCGCAAGGCCTGTTCGCCCTCAAGGGACGGGTAATCGACTGATGAACCAGCCACTGCTTGTCACCGCTTCGCAAAAAGCCGGGCCGCGCCTGTCGCTGGCCATCGGCACTGTCGTCGTGCTGTTGCTGCTGGCACTACCACTGCTGTCGTTGCTACCGGCCGACCATGCCCTGCAGGTCTCGGCCTACACGCTGACACTGGTCGGCAAAATACTCTGCTACGCCATCGTCGCCCTGGCCCTGGACCTGGTCTGGGGCTATGCCGGGCTGCTGTCGCTCGGCCACGGGCTGTTCTTCGCCCTCGGCGGCTACGCCATGGGCATGTACCTGATGCGCCAGGCCGCCGGCGATGGCCTACCGGGCTTCATGACCTTCCTGTCGTGGACCGAGCTGCCCTGGTACTGGGCCGGCACCCAGCATTTTGCCTGGGCCCTGTGCCTGGTGGTGCTGGCGCCTGGGCTGTTGGCGCTGGTGTTCGGCTTCTTCGCCTTCCGCTCGCGGATCAAGGGCGTTTACTTCTCGATCATGACCCAGGCCCTGACCTTTGCCGGCATGCTGCTGTTCTTTCGCAACGAGACCGGGTTTGGCGGCAACAACGGCTTTACCAGCTTCCGCACCATTCTGGGCTTTGACATTGCCGCGCAGGGCACACGGGCCGTGCTGTTTCTGCTGACTGTCGGCCTGTTGCTGGCCAGCCTGTACCTGTGCTGGCGCCTGACCACCAGCAAGTTCGGCCGGCTGCTCACTGCCGTGCGCGACGCCGAAAACCGCCTGATGTTCTGCGGTTACGACCCGCGCGGCTTCAAACTGCTGGTGTGGGTGCTGAGCGCCGTGCTGTGCGGCCTGGCTGGCGCGCTGTATGTGCCCCAGGTGGGCATCATCAACCCCAGCGAAATGTCGCCGACCAACTCCATCGAAGCCGCTGTCTGGGTCGCCCTGGGCGGGCGTGGCACGTTGATTGGCCCGCTGCTGGGCGCAGGCCTGGTCAATGGCATGAAGAGCTGGTTCACCGTGGCGTTCCCCGAGTACTGGCTGTTCTTCCTCGGTGCGCTGTTCATTTTGGTCACCCTGTACCTGCCCAAGGGCGTGGTGGGCCTGCTGAAGAAAAGGAGCCAGCCATGAGAGGCGTGCCCCCGGTTCATCCCGAGTTCATGCTGGAGCCGGTGTTCGACACCCTTGGCGCCAGCCGCGACGCCATCGGCCTCGGCCAGAGCCGCAAGGCCGGCCTCGACACCCGCCACGGCACGGTGCTGAGCCTGGAAGACATCAGCGTCAGCTTCGATGGGTTCAAGGCGCTGAATGGTTTGAACCTGTACATCGGCGTCGGCGAACTGCGCTGCATCATCGGCCCCAACGGCGCCGGCAAGACCACGATGATGGACGTGATCACCGGCAAGACCCGCCCCGACAGCGGCAGCGCCTTTTTCGGCGACACCCTCGACCTGACCCGCATGAGCGAATACCAGATCGCCCAGGCCGGGGTCGGCCGCAAGTTCCAGAAGCCCACGGTGTTCGAGGCGCTGACGGTGTTCGAGAACCTGGAGCTGGCGCTGAAGGCCGACAAGTCGGTGTGGGCCAGCCTGGCCGCGCGCTTGAGCGGCGAGCAACGACAGCGCATCGAACACGTGCTGGCCACCCTGCGCCTGCTACCGCTGGCGCAGCGCCAGGCAGGGTTGCTGTCTCACGGCCAGAAGCAGTTTCTGGAGATCGGCATGCTGCTGGTACAGGAGCCGCAACTGCTGTTGCTCGACGAGCCGGTGGCGGGCATGACCGATGCCGAAACCGAGTTCACCGCAGAGCTGTTCAAGGGGCTGGCCGGCACGCATTCGCTGATGGTGGTGGAGCACGACATGGGGTTTGTCGGCAGCATTGCCGACCATGTGACGGTGCTGCACCAAGGCAGCGTGCTGGCGGAGGGCTCGCTGGCGCAGGTGCAGGCGGATGAGCGGGTGGTCGAAGTTTATCTGGGCCGATGAACCTCACAGCCAGCGCGCAAACTTCCAGGGACATGACATGCTGAAAATCGACACACTGCACCAATACTACGGCGGCAGCCACATCCTGCGTGGCCTGTCCTTCGAGGCCAAGGTCGGCGAGGTCACGTGCCTGCTGGGCCGCAACGGCGTGGGCAAGACCACCCTGCTGCGCTGCCTGATGGGCCTGGTCGCAGCCCGCGAAGGCAGCGTCGAATGGGAAGGCAAGCCGATCACCACGCTCAAGCCCCAGCAACGGGTGCAGGCCGGTATCGCCTACGTGCCCCAGGGCCGCGAAATCTTCGCGCGGCTGACCGTGGAGGAGAACCTGTTGATGGGCCTGTCGCGCTTCCCCGCCCGCGAGGCCCGTGAAGTGCCCGCGTTCATCTACGAACTGTTCCCGGTACTGGAACAGATGAAACAGCGCCGCGGCGGCGACCTGTCCGGCGGCCAGCAACAGCAGTTGGCTATTGGCCGTGCCCTGGCCAGCCGCCCGCGCCTGCTGATACTCGACGAGCCCACCGAAGGTATCCAGCCTTCGGTGATCAAGGAAATCGGCGCGGTCATCCGGCGCCTGGCCCAACGTGGCGACATGGCCATCCTGCTGGTGGAGCAGTTCTACGACTTCGCCGAAGAACTGGCCGACCAGTACCTGGTGATGGCCCGCGGCGAGATCATTCAGCGTGGGCGCGGGGATAACATGCAGGCAGAAGGTGTACGCGGGCTGGTAACCATTTAATCTGCGCCCATCGACCTTGTGAGACGCTGCAATGAGCCACGAAATCCGCGACGCCTTGCCCGCCGATGTACCGGGCATCCTCGACATCTACAATGACGCGGTGCGCAACACCACGGCGATCTGGAACGAAACACCCGTCGACCTGGGCAACCGCCAGGCCTGGTTCGAGGCCCGTGCGCAGCAGGGCTACCCGATTCTGGTGGCGGTGGATGAGAGCGGCGTGCTGGGGTATGCGTCGTTTGGCGACTGGCGGCCGTTCGAGGGCTTTCGCAATACCGTGGAGCATTCGGTGTACATCCGCGGCGACCAGCGCGGCAAGGGCCTGGGGCCGCTGTTGATGGGCGCATTGGTGGAACGCGCGCGGGGTTGCGGCAAGCACGTGATGGTGGCGGCCATCGAGAGCGGCAACGCGGCCTCGGTACGCCTGCATGAGCGGCTGGGGTTCGTGGTGACCGGGCAGATGCCGCAGGTGGGGGTGAAGTTCGGCCGCTGGCTGGACCTGACGTTCATGCAGTTGATGCTGAGCCCGGGGGCCGAGCCGGCCTGAACGTGAGGGTGCCGGTGCAGGCCCCTTCGCGGGGCAAGCCCGCTCCCACAGGGACCTCACAGTCCTTGATTGTGCTGTAACTGTGGGAGCGGGCTTGCCCCGCGAAGGGGCCCGCACTGGCCTCATCCCAGTTGGGTGAACCTGCCCAAGCGCTGTTTCAGCATGTTGTTCTCACTGCGCAGCTGCTGCACTTCCTGCAACAGCTCCAGCGCCAGCGCCACGCCTTCCCACTCCAGTTCCAACTCCTGGTGCAGCTTCGCCGCGCGCTTGGCCAAAAGCGGCGCCTGATCGTCGAACAACCAGTCCTCAGGCGTTCGCCCAGAGGGTTCGACGATGCCGTGCTCGACTATTTCGATCACGTAGTCCGCCGTAATGTCGGCTTCCTGGCAGAGGGTGCGCATGTCCAGTTGAACGATCAGGGTGCTGCTCATGATCACTTACTCCATTGTGCCCTCGGGTTGAACGCGGCCTTCTCGGAAAGCTTGGCCCACAGTTCACGGGTCGACTCGTCGGATGCAGTCGGCATGACCACCTTGAGCTGCGCATAGAGGTTGCCGCGCTCGCCCTGCTTGTTGGCCAGGCCCTTGCCCGGTACGCGCAGGCGCTGGCCGCTCTGGCTGTCGGGACGGATGGTCAGGTTGATCTTGCCGTCCAGGGTCGGCACCGCCACCTTGGCGCCCAGTGCCGCCTCCCACGGTGCCAGTGGCACGGTGATGATCAGGTCATGGCCTTCGACATCGAACAGCGGGTGCGGTGCCATGCGGATGGTCAGGAACAGGTCGCCGTTGGGCCCGCCGCCACTGCCCGGCGCACCCTGGCCCTTGAGGCGAATGCGCTCGCCGTCGGTCACCCCCGCGGGGATCTTGACGTTCAGGGTCTTGGTGGTGAACCCGGTGCGCTGCCCGGCGGCATTGGTCTGCGGCACCTGGAAGCTGATCTGCTTGGACTCCTTGCTCAGGGTCTCCTCAAGGAATACCGCCAGTTCCAACTCCACGTCCTGCCCTCGCCTGCCTGCGCTGCGCTGTTGCCGGGCGCCGCCAAAGGGGTTGCCCCCACGCGCGCCAAAAATCGAGCTGAAGAAGTCGGAGAAGTCACCGCCTTCGAAACCACCGCCCGCACCACCGCCGCGGTTTTCCCAGCCCGGCGGCGCCTGGAACGGCCGGCCATGTTGGCCACCGTACTTGCGGATCTCGTCGAATTCGGCACGTTTCTGCGCGTCACCGAGCACTTCATAGGCCTCGTTGGCCTCTTTGAACTTGTCCTCGGCGTCGCGCTCCTTGCTGACATCGGGGTGATACTTGCGTGCCAGCTTGCGGTAGGCGGCCTTGATCGCCTTTTCGTCCGCCGTGGGCTCTACGCCAAGTATCTTGTAATAGTCTTTGAAGTCCATTTATGGATCACCAATGTGAATTTGCGTGTTGCAACTGAAGATAGGGGTCAAGCATAGCCTTTCAAGGGCCGCTTGGGATTGCTGTATGGCAGACGACTGGTCTTGATTCTGTTGCCAACTGGCATAAACTGCGCGGCCGTTTTGCCTCCGGAAACCTTTTTCCCATGTCTGACGTATCCCCGGCCCGTGCCCTTGGCATCGACTTTGGCACCTCCAACTCCACGGTCGGCTGGCACCGCCCTGGCCTCGAGTCGCTGATTGCCCTGGAAGACGGCAAGATCACCTTGCCTTCGGTGGTCTTCTTCAACATCGAGGAGCGTCGCCCGGTGTATGGCCGCCTGGCGCTGCACGAGTACCTGGAAGGCTACGAAGGCCGCCTGATGCGCTCGCTCAAGAGCCTGCTCGGCTCCAAGCTGATCAAGCACGACACCAGCGTGCTGGGCAGCGCCTTGCCGTTCAAGGACTTGCTGGGCATGTTCATCGGCGAACTGAAAAAGCGCGCCGAAACCGCCGCCGAGCGCAGCTTCGACCAGGTCGTGCTGGGCCGCCCGGTGTTCTTCGTCGATGAAGACCCGGCCGCCGACCAGGAAGCCGAAGACACCCTGGCCGACGTGGCGCGCAAAATCGGCTTCAAGGACGTGTCGTTCCAGTACGAACCGATTGCCGCAGCCTTCGACTACGAGTCGAGCATCAGCCGTGAAGAGCTGGTACTGATCGTCGATATCGGCGGGGGTACCTCCGACTTTACCCTGATCCGCCTGTCGCCCGAGCGCCACCTGGTGGCCGAACGCCAAAGCGATATCCTCGCCACCGGTGGCGTGCACATCGGCGGTACCGATTTCGACAAGCAGCTGAGCCTGCAGGGCGTGATGCCGTTGTTCGGCTATGGCAGCCGGATGAAGAGCGGTGCGTTGATGCCGACCAGCTACCACCTCAACCTGGCCACCTGGCACACCATCAACGCCTTGTACTCGCAGAAGTCGCAGCTGGCCCTGGGCAACATGCGTTACGACATCGAGGACACCCTCGGTATCGACCGCCTGTTCCAGCTGATCGAACAGCGCGCCGGCCACTGGCTGGCGATGGAAGTGGAAGCCAGCAAGATCGAGCTGACCGAACAGGACAGCCGCCGCATCGACCTGCGCCGTGTCGAGCCTGAGCTGACCGCCGAGCTGACCCGTGCGGTGTTCGAAGAAGCGATCGATAGCCTGCTGGAGCGCGTGCGCGGCAGTGTCAGCGAGCTGCTGAACAAGGCCGGTGTGGGCGAAGGGCAAGTGGATACGGTGTTCTTTACCGGGGGGTCCAGCGGGATTCCGGCGCTGCGTAACAGCGTGGCGGCGATGTTGCCCAATGCACGGCATGTGGAAGGCAACATCTTTGGCAGCATTGGCAGCGGGTTGGCGATCGAGGCACGCAAACGCTACGGCGTTATCTGAACGATCTTGGGGCCGCAAAGCGGCCCCAAGATCTCAGCTCAAACCAGTTCCACTCGTTTCAGCTCGCTCTTCAGATACGCATAGTAGATCGGCCCCGCCACCACCCCCGGCAAGCCGAATGCCGCCTCGAACACCAGCATCGCCAGCAGCAGTTCCCACGACTTGGCACTGATCTGCCCCCCCACGATCCGCGCGTTGAGGAAGTACTCGACCTTGTGGATGACGATCAGATACCCCAACGCCGCCATCGCCACCCAGATCGACAATGACAACCCGACGATGGTGATCAGGGTGTTGGACATCAGGTTGCCGATCACCGGCAGCAGCCCAAGCAGGAAGGTCAGCACGATCAGCGTCTTGGTCAGCGGCAGATGCACTCCGAACATCGGCAGCACCACGGCCAGGAAGATGCCGGTGAAGGTGGTGTTGAGCAGCGAAATCTTGATCTGCGCGAAGACAATGTTGCGAAACGCCTGCACCAGCAGGCTCAAGCGTTCGAACAAGGCTGCGGCCAACGGTTTGCGCCGAGAAATGTCGGGGATACGCTGCAAGGCCACGATGGCGCCGAGGATCATGCCGATCAGCAAGGTGACGAACATGTGCGCCATGCCCTTGCCTACCAGTTGCAGCTCGCCCAGGTGGCTTTTGAGCCAGTCGCCAATGGCCACCTTGAACTCGGCGGCACTGGCCGGCAGGTAGCCTTCGATGAACGGCGGCAGTTGCCCACGGGCCCGCTCGACCAAGGCCATGAACTTGTCCAGCGAAGCCCCGGGGTTCTCCGCCTCGTGCAGCAGGAAGCTGAATGCGCCAGCAATCAGCAGGGTCAGAGTAATGACCACCAACGTGCCGAGCAGGGCCACGGCCAGCCAGCGGGCGCGCTGCCCGGCGATCAGTGGCTGTAACCGCGGCGTCAGCATGTTGACCAGTTCGAACACCAGCAAACCGGCAAGCAGGCTCGGCAGCAACTTCAGGGGCAGCGCCAGCAACAGGCCGGCAAACACGATGATCCAACTGGCCAGGGTGATCTGGCGGGGGGTGAAGGTCATACAGCCTCAGGGGCAGACAACAAAAAAGACCCGCAGTCTGCCAGCCTTCGCCCTACAGGCATAGGCGCAGGTCATTTCTTCTTCAGGCAGTCGCTCATGTACGCCTTGCGCTCGTCACCCTTGAGTGCCTTGGTGCTGGCGTCGGCGTTGCAGGTCTTCATCTTTTCCTGCTGGGTTGCAGGTACGCTCTTCTTCAGGCAGTTGCTCATGAACGCCTTGCGTTCATCGCCCTTGAGCGCCTTGGCGCTGGCGTCGGCGTTGCACGAGGTCATCTTTTCCTGTTGCGCAGTGGCGGCGAACCCCTGTGCGCTGAACAATACAGCCAGCACCAGCAATGGCATTTGCAGCAGCTTCATGGCGTGGTCTCCTTGTCTCCGCGCCCGATGCACGGTGGTGCCACTGAGTGTAGACAAGATTTTTTACACTCATTTCAGCCGCCAGACCGCGCCTGACGCCGGTACTGCTCCGGTGTGCAATTGGCCTGGCGCTGGAACATGGCGATGAAGGCCGAGGCGCTGCTGTAGCCGAGGTCGAAGGCAATGGCCTGAATCGGCAAGCCTGCCTCCAGCATCTCGATGGCACGCAGAAAGCGCAGGCGCAGGCGCCACTCGCCAAAACCGATGCCCAGTTCGCGGATGAACTGGCGGGCCAAGGTACGTTCGCTGACATGCACCTGCCGCGCCCAATCGGCCAGCGGGCGATTGTCGCCCGGGGCACGGCTCAAGCCATCGAGCACCTGGCCCAGGCCCTCGCTGCGGGCGAAGGGCAAATAGCAGGTCTGGGTCGGCGCCAGCAGCAACTGGTCGAGCAGCACCTGCACCAGGCGCTGGTCGCGTTCGTCCTGCGCCACGTTCAGGTCACGCCGGGCGAAGTCGCCGAGGATGGCCTTGAGGATGTCGCTGATGACCAGGCTGCACGGCTGTTGCGGCAACCCGGCGCACAAGCTGCGGTCCAGGTAGAGCGAGCGGTAGACGATGGCCTGGGGGTTGTAACAGCCGTGTTCGATGCCCGGTGGCACCCACACGGCGTAGTGCGGCGGCGAGAGGAAGCGCTGGCCTTCGACATCCAGGTGCATGACACCGTGGGCCGCGTAGTTCAGCTGGCCCCAGGCGTGGCGGTGGGGGGCGCTGTGGGTATCGGCACCGAACTCGTCGTGGCGCAAGTACACCGGCGCCGGGAGCCGGTCGAAACCGGGGATGTCGAGGTATTTGCGCGGCATGCTGTCTGCTTCGAAGGGCGGATTGTCTGGATACAAGTATAGGCTTGCGGACAGACAACTCATAATACCGGGCAACCTGGGCCTGCTGAGCGGCAGCCCCAAAATTCCTGGTCTCACCCAGAGTTGCACCTTTATGAATTACCTGTTCCCCCTCACCGCCATCCTTATCTGGGCCGGCAACACCGTGGTCACCAAGCTGTCGGCCGGTGCCATCCACCCCGCCGAGATCGGCTTCTACCGCTGGCTGCTGGCCGGCCTGCTGTTCACCCCCTTCCTGCTGCCCGCCGTGTGGCGCAACCGTGCAGCCATCCGCCCGCACCTGGGCAAGGTGTTCGTGCTCGGCGTGCTGGGCATGGCCTTGTACCAGAGCCTGGCGTACTTCGCCGCCAGCATCACCAGCGCCACCAACATGGGCATCATCCTCTCGCTGATGCCGTTGATGTCGCTGGCGCTGTCGATTGCCTGGCTCGGCCAGCGCCTGACCTTCGGCGCCCTGGTCGGCGCCGTGGTGTCGTTTTTCGGCGTGCTTGAAGTGGTCAGCGCAGGCCAACCCGGGGCCTTGCTGGAACAGGGCCTGAACAGCGGCGACCTGCTGATGCTGGTGGCCACCCTGGCCTATGCGCTGTACAGCTTCCTGCTGAAAAAATGGCAGTTGCGCCTGCCGCCCTTGCAGTTGCTGTACCTGCAGGTGCAGGTGGCCATCGTTGTGTTGCTGCCGCTGTTCCTGCTGTCGGACAAGACCGGCCTGAATGCCCACAACGTCGGCCTGG
This sequence comes from Pseudomonas sp. SWRI77, assembly GCF_014269105.1. Taxonomy (NCBI): domain Bacteria; kingdom Pseudomonadati; phylum Pseudomonadota; class Gammaproteobacteria; order Pseudomonadales; family Pseudomonadaceae; genus Pseudomonas; species Pseudomonas sp. SWRI77. Next base: position 251,966 of record NZ_JABWRV010000001.1, read on the forward strand.
TGCTGTACGCCTGCGTGCTGGCCTCGATGATCGCCCCGCTGGTGTGGATGCAGGCCGTGCACCGCCTGGGGCCAAGCCGCACCACGCTGTTCTTCAACCTGCTGCCCTTGGTCACCGCGCTGATCGCCGCTGGGGTGCTCGATGAACAGCTGGCCAGCTACCACCTGGTCGGCGGCCTGTTGACCCTGCTGGGGGTGATCCTGGCCGAGCGTTGGACCACCCCCGTACGCCGCAGCGCTACAGCCCCGCAGCCTTGAGCCGGGCGGCGTGCTCGGTGAACAGGCGCACCGGCTCGGCGCCCTTGCCCACGGCGCCGAGCGACTGGTTGACGATGTCCAGGTGGTCGAGCGGGTAGTCGTCGCCGATCACCTGCCCCAGGTGCGAGCTGAAGCGCCCGACCATGCCATCGCAATGGCCCTTTTCCTTGACGAAACTGCGGGCGAACAGGCGGCAGAAGCGGTTGCTGCCGTCAAAGCGGTTGCGCCCCTGGTCGGTCAGGCCGGGCTGCAAGGTGCCTGACCAGGAGTAGTAGCGTACGCCGTTGACCTCTGCCGGCCCTTCGCCGCCCCAGGTGTCGGGCAGGCCCTGTGGATAAGCCTGGTTGAACAGCGCCACCCCGGCACTGGTCAGCGCCTGGTGCGAGGCGTGCACGTCGATGGGCAATGGCTCGCGGCGCCAGCCGGTTTCCAGCCACACCAGCAGCACCGCCAGGCCGTGCAGCGCGCCCTTGAGGATACGCCCCTGGGGCGAGTCGCCCGGCGCCGTACGGTGCAGGTGGTCGGCCAGTTCCGAGCCATGGTTGGGCCCCGCCACGGACGTCACCGAGGCCACCCGCTCAGGCCGTTTGGCCGCGGCATAGCGCGCGTCCAAGGCGCCCTGGCTATGGCCGATCAGGTTGACCTTGTCGGCACCGGTGCGCTGGCAGATGGCTTCGATGATCGCCAGCAACTGTTCACCCCGCACCTCACTGGCGTGCAGCGGCGAGACTTGCACGGGGAACACCTGCGCCCCGCCCTTGCGCAGGGCCGGCACGATGCCGAACCAGTAGGGGTAGAGCAGCACCCGGACGAAACCGAGCATGCCCGGCACCAGCACCAGTGGGTATCGCGTGGCCAATTCCTGCGGCATAGCCCCTGCCCCTTTGCGTGGTCGACCGGCCAACACTACAGCGGCCTGGATGAGCATCGCAATCGAACTCCTGGCGCGCCGTGCGGTTCCAAACCAAACAGACCCTGAGCAAGGAGCGGGACCATGTACAAACAGACCCTGGCAATCCTTCTGGCCAGCGCAACACTTGCCGCTTGCGGCAGCCGCCCGGAGAACCCGGTGGACTACGTCACCTACCGTGACGAGCCGCTGGTCAAGCAGGTGGAGCACGGCATGACCATGCAGAAAGTGATCGCCATTGGTGGCAGCCCATCCAATGCGATCGACCTGCCCCACGGCGGCACCTGCAACGACTACATCCTCAACCGCGACGGCAAGCAACAGGCGTACTACGTGCGCTTCGACGCCACCGGCCATGTCGATGCCAAGGGCTTCAAGACTTGCAAGCAACGAGAAGAGGACAGCGAAGCCGTACCCGGCGCGTGAGCCTACGCAACACCTTGACCACCCGTCCTGATCTTTTTGGAGATAACCATGAGCAACGTTGAACTGACCGATGTGCAAACCCTGCGCGAACGTGCCCGCCAGCACGTCGAGCAAGGCGCCGTGACCGAGGGCTACCATGCCGACCGCCAAGAGATCCTGCGCCTGCTCAACGAGTCGCTGGCCACCGAGCTGGTCTGCGTGCTGCGCTACAAGCGCCACTACTTCATGGCCAGCGGGATCAAGGCGAGCGTGGCGGCCGAAGAGTTTCTGGAGCATGCCAACCAGGAAGCCGAGCACGCCGACAAGCTGGCCGAGCGGATCGTGCAGTTGGGCGGCGAACCGGACTTCAACCCCGACAACCTGACCAAGAACTCCCATGCCCAATATGTGGCGGGCAATAACCTGAAAGAAATGGTGCTGGAAGACTTGGTGGCCGAGCGGATTGCGATCGACAGCTACCGCGAGATCATTCAGTACATTGGTGACAAGGACCCGACCACGCGGCGCATCTTCGAAGACATCCTGGCGCAGGAAGAAGAGCACGCAGACGATATGTCCGATCTGTTGCAAGGTTTGTAATCGAAAGGGGGCCGCTCTGCGGCCCCTTACATTATTTCTTGCCTTTGACCGCCGCCGGCGCCTTGCCCGCCTTCATCTGCTGCAATAACGGCGTGCACTGGTTCGGTTCGTCCCCACTGCTAGGCGCAATCAGTGCCAGCAGCCCCGCCGCGGGGCCCGCAACCACCCCCAAGGCCACCATCCCCGCCCCGCGCAAGGCCAGCGGCACCGCCTGCACACCCGCACTCGGCTTGGCAAACGGCCCGCGTACATACAGCGGCGAACGCAGCGAGAACAGCCGCAGCCCCTTCGACTCCGGGGTCACCTTCAGGTCCAACTGCTCACTGGCAAAATTCGCCGTGCCGTTGATGTAGATGATCGCGTTCTCGGTATCGAAGATGAACAGGCGTGTGCTCGCCAGCCCGTCCTTGATTCCGACATCGGCCGCCGCGCAGTTGATCTGCACGTCCTCGTCACCGAACAACTTGCCAACCACGTAGTTGCCCACGTTGAGGCCGGCAATTTCCATCAGGCTGCGGCTGATCGCACCATCGTTGATCAGCATGCGCAGGTCGCCATTGGCCGTGCCCAGCAGCGCCGCCACCGAGTTGCCGCGGCCGGTGATGTCGGCATCGCCGTTGAGTTCGCCGAAGCTGGTCTGCATCGGCGCGAAGGTGGGGAACAGTTGCTTGAGTTTGAAGCCCCGCGCGGTCAACTGCGCCCGCCCCTGCAACGGTACACTGCGGCCATCGAGGCGGATCCTGGAGGCCAGGTTGCCACCGGCCACGCCAAAGCGCAGCGGCTCCAAGCGCAGCAGGCCGTCTTCGAGGATCACGTGGGCAGACAGGTCGTTGAACGGCAACTGCTCGCTGTGGACGATGCGCTTGCCGGCAAACTCGACGTCGGCGTCCATGGCGCGCCAGCGTTCGGTGCGGAACTCCTCGACCGGCAATACCTTGCCCGTCGGCTGCTTGCTGGCGCCCCCGCGAGCCTTCTGCTCGGCGTTGGAGTCGGCACCGATCAGCGGCGCGAGGTCCTTGAACAGCAGCTGGTTGGAGACCAGCTTGCCGGAGAGCTTGGGCCGCGGCTGGCTGGCCACGAAGGCCAGGTCGCCGTGGATGTCGCTGTCGCCGATCTTGCCGTTGAACCCCTGGTAATTGAAGGTCGCACCTTGCGCGGCATGCAGGTTGGCAGTGAGGTGGCCGTCGGTGGCGTAGGCCGGGGTGTCGGGCAGCGTCACGCCGGTCAGCGGGTAGAGGTTGCCCAGGCTCTTGCCGGACAGGCGCAGGCGCAGGTCCAGGGCGCCCAGGTTACGCGGGTCGGTCAGGGTGCCGGCGAGCACCACGTGGGTGTCGGCGATGCGCACGTCAGCCTGCAACGGGAACGGTTGGCTGGCGTCCTGCAGCGCCAGCAGGCCACCGATCTTGCCGGTGCCGGACACCGGCTGCCCTTTGTAGCGGCCCTGGGCCTTGAGGCCGAAGGCATAGTCCTGGGCGCCCGCCGTTTTCTCGGCCCGCGCCTTGCCGACGATGTCGCTGAAGGGTATCGGCTTGCCCAGCGGGTCAATCTGTACCTTCATGCTGGTCTTCAGGGTCTGGTCATCAAGGCTGACATTGCCTTGGTCAAAACCGATGGCACCGATGTCCAGCTGCCATTTCGAGGGTTCTGCGTTTTCATCCTTGGGGCCGAAGTCGAAGGTCCAGTTGGCACGGCCATCGGCCAGTCGAGTCAGGCTGGCGGTGGGCTTGGTCAGGTTGATGCGGGGGATGACGATCTGCTGGAACACCAGTGGCAGTGGCGCCAGGCGGAACTCGACACGCTCGAGGGCGACCATTTTCGGTTCCTTGAGCCAGTCTGGGTTGCCCAGGGTCAGGTCCTCGGCAATGAAGTGCGGCCACGGCACCCACGCCCGCCAACCGCCTTCTTCGGGCTCGGTACGCCACTGCACCGCAAGGTTGCCATTGATTGCGAAAGGCCGGTGCAGGGCCTCGGAAACCTTCTCGTTGAGCAACGGCTTGACGCGGTTCCAGTCGAAGGTGGCGATTACCACCACCAGTATCGCCAACAGGGTCAACAGGGTGGCAAGGGTCCAGACAAGAATTCTGGCGGGTCGCGTCATTGCGTGATTCTCCTGACGGCATGGCACAAAGCGGGCACCGGTGGCACTCATTAACTCGGACTGATGAAAGCCCGCTGGGTTTTATCGGTGGCGCCATGATAACGAAGTTTTTCCTGGCGCCTTGCTCAGCATTTGGTCTGGGCAACGGCGTTGCGTTACCTGGAAAAGATGAAGGCCAGAAGCCACCAATCATGTTGAAACAACCGTGCTAGAGCCTCCAAAAAGCTCTATCAATGCTGTCGATTGTTACCATTATCCTTATGAACTTTTCTCTGGCGTTACCGGGCGTAGCATTGGCTTCGTACCCACTTTCCAGCCCCCCAGAGGAGCAACCACTCATGAAACGCCACCTGCTGACCCTGACCCTGTCGATCCTTGCTGCCAACGCCTTCGCCCTGCCGGCTGCTGACCAGCACCTGACCGCCGAATCGCGCTCCAGCACCGCTGAAATCGCCCAGCCCCTGAAAACGGTTACCGAAGGTGGTTCGGACCGCCTGATCGAACGCACTGGCCGCGTCGCCGAAGGTGGCTCGGACCGCCTGATCGAACGCACTGGCCGCGTCGCCGAAGGTGGCTCGGACCGCTTGATCGAACGCTCCGGCCGAGTAGCCGAAGGTGGCTCGGATCGCCTGGTTGAACTCAGCCGTGTGAGCTGATCGCCATGGCCGAAAATAACAACCTGCGGCACAATGCCTGCTCACCTCCAAGCCCGGTCCATTGACCGGGCTTCGTTTTATTATCTAGAGTGCCCTGCCTCGACCGACACAGAACCCTGACCCATGCTGCCGCGTGCCGAACAGAAGCTACAGACCCGCCAGGCCTTGCTCGATGCCGCCTGCCAGCTGATGGAGAGTGGCCGTGGTTTCGGCAGCATCAGCCTGCGCGAAGTGGCGAAAACGGCAGGTATCGTACCCACCGGTTTCTACCGGCATTTTCCCGATATGGACGCCCTGGGCCTGGCTCTGGTGGCCGAGGTCGATACCACCTTCCGCCAGACCATCCGCCTGGTGCGCCAGAACGAATTCGAGTTTGGCGGCATCACCGACGCCTCGGTGCGCATCTTCCTCGACGTGGTCGCCGCCCACCGGGCGCAGTTCCTGTTCCTGGCCCGTGAGCAATACGGTGGCTCGCAGGCGGTACGCCAGGCGATTGCCCGCCTGCGCCAGGACATCAGTGACGACCTGGCCACCGACCTTGCGCGCATGAAACGCTGGCAGCACCTGGACGGAGCAGCACTGGCGGTCATGGCCGACCTGGTCGTGAAGACGGTATTTGCCACCCTGCCCGAACTGATCGACAACCCTGATTCAGGTTATCCACAGGCGCTGTCCGCGCAGGAAAAGATCACCCAACAGCTGCGCTTCATCTTCGTCGGCGCGCGGCACTGGCAAGGCCTGGGTAACCCGGGCTGAAGCGCAGTTCTGCTACCATGGCGCACTGCCCGATTGTGACGAGCGCATTCATGTCCGACCCCCGCCCCACTCCGCCCGAACTGGCCCGCTTCACCCAGCACTTTGCCGAGCGTATCGTGCCGCTGTGGCAAGGCCCGGGCTGGAACGTCGAAATGGCCCTGCCCTTCGAGGCCCTCGATGCCCAGCACCGGCCGTTGCCGGTTCAGCGCTATCGAGCGATGGCCTGCGCGCGCCAGCTGTACCTGTTCAGCAGCCGCATCGAGCAGCCAGGCGCGGCAGAGCGGGCAGCGGCGTTGTTCCGCTCGCTGCAGCGGCATTTCCACGATGCCGAGCACGGCGGCTGGTTCTACAGCATCGATGCCGAAGGCAAGCCACTGGACCGGCGCAAAGACCTCTACACCCACGCGTTCATCGTGTTTGCCTGCGCGCATTACTGGGGCAAGGTCCGCGACAGCCTGGTGGAGTCTGCGCTGAACGCTGCCCTGGCAATCGTCAGCACGCAGTTCGCCCGCGACGACGGCCTGTACGAGGCCAGCCTCGCTGAAGACTGGGCCGACCTTGGCAGTGGCCCGCTGCAGAACCCCCAGATGCACTTGGCCGAAGCCTTCCTGCAGGTGCTTGCCGTGCGTGAAGATGCCAGCGTGCAGCAGGCACTGCTGCAGTTGTGCGATGCCCTGCAGGCACAGTTCATCGAACCGCAGCACGGCTTGATGCTGGAAAAACCACGCGACGCTGTGGATAACTGGTTCGAACCAGGGCATCAGTTCGAGTGGTTCTACCTGCTCGACACCTCGCCACTGTTACGCGGCACCCCGCTGCATGGCGCCATTGCCCGGGCGTTCGATTATGCCGAGCAGTGCGGGGTAAAGGATTCGGCGGTCTTAGCAATGCTGGCTGTGGACGGCAAGGTCATCGATGCCACCCAGCGGATCTGGGCCCAGGCGGAGTACCTGCGGGCGCTGGCGTTGCGCTCAGGCAACGAAGCCAAGCTTGCGCAGCAGTTGCAGGCGATGACGCAGCGGTTCCTGCATGACGGCGGCTGGTATGAATGCCGGGACGGCGAAGGCGCTGTCAGCCGGCATGACATGCCTTCGACCACGCCCTATCACTTGGCGACCTGCCTGGCAGGGCTGCAGCGCTTGGAATGACCTGACATTTTTACCAGTTTCGGTTCTCAAGACGCGTTGATAGCGTAAAGGCTCCCCTAAAGAGGAGTTCAGTCATGGGCAACGAAATTCTGAAGGCTCACTTTCAAACTGAAATTGAGGCTACCAGTAAGGACATCGCGGCTTCCAAGCTTGAGAAGAACAAGCTGCTGCATGAGCGAAAGCTTGGTTTGCTTACAAGCCTTTTGAAATATGTCGAGGGGCAGCCGAGTAGAGAAGATGCCATGCTCGCTGATGTCGTCAACGATATGCTGCAAGCCCTGCAACTTCTGAACCCCAACGAGACTTTCCGAGACAACTGAAGGCCTGCGGCAGCATGGGCGTGCCATGGGCACGCCCGGGGATGCTGATCAGCCCTTGGGCGACCGGTCGATCGAGAACCCTGCCCAGTCCTGGCTCACCGGCATCAGCTCCAGGCTGTTGATGTTGATGTGCGCAGGCTGGTTGAGGATCCAGAAGATGGTCTCGGCAATATCCTGCGGCTGGATCGGCTCTGCACCCGCGTAGGTGGCGTCGTACTTGGCCTGGTCGCCACCGAAACGCACCAACGAGAACTCGCTCTCGCACAGCCCCGGCTCGATGTTGCTGACGCGCACGCCAGTGCCGCGCAGGTCGCAGCGCAGGCTCAGGGAAAACTGCCCGACAAACGCCTTGGTGCCGCCATACACGTTGCTGCCCGGGTACGGGTAATTGCCCGCCACCGAACCTACGTTGAGGATCGACGCGCCGCGGCCGTGTGCGATCAACCGAGGCAGCAGCAGGCGCGTGGTGTAGATCAGGCCCTTGATGTTGGTGTCGACCATGGTTTCCCAGTCGTCCAGGCTGCAGTTCTGCGCCGCATCGACGCCCAGCGCCAGGCCTGCGTTGTTGACCAGGCCGCGCAGCTTCTCAAAACCGGGCGGCAGCGTGGCGATGGCCTGTTCCATGGCGTTGCGGTCGCGCACATCCAGGACCAGCCCGTGCACGTCGGTCTTGGCCGACAGTTCGGCACACAGGGCGTCCAGGCGCTCTTTACGCCGGCCAGTGAGGATCAGCTTCCAGCCGGCCTCGGCGAAACGTCGGGCGGTAGCTTCACCGAAACCGGAAGTCGCGCCAGTGATGAATACGGTGGACGTCATGCTCTGTTCCTCGCTGTGGATTAATTTCGGCAGGGGGTTGCAGCATGCCTTCGTGCTACGCAGGCAGCAAGCCATTGAAGCAGCTGATCAAATATTGACCATATCGGCGAAAGCCCCGTTGCAGAGGGCCTGGCGTCATGTATGCGCATGTTATCCACAAGGCTTTCCCCACAGATTGGGGGCAACTTGTCGGGGTAGCGGAACCCTTTCAGCGTTCCAGGGTCGGTGGATATCTTTTTAGTGATGGCGCAAGGCTTTCAACCATGCCGCTTGCAGCGGTATGTCCAAGGGTTTTGCACAGAGTTATACACAGGTGCTCAAAGCGATTACACACAGCTGCATGTGGGTAAAAATCCCTGAAAAATCATCCACAAGGGCAAACCGATCAAAAAACGATCAGAAGCCTGCAGGCCTCGACAGCAAAGGGCTACAGCGAGGTGCACCCATGTTTTCCACAGGCGGCTCCACATTATCCGTGGGTAAAACAAGGCTGTGGAAACAATGGCTTAGGCTGGAGTTGTATGGAGGCATGGGAGCGAGGTGCAGCAAGTTGTCCACATTTACAGCGGGGGCTGCTTTGCAGCCCCCGAATCAACTCAGTGCCCGCCCAGATAGGCGCTACGCACTTCTTCATTCACCAACAACTCTTGCCCCGTCCCGGTCATGCGGATTTCTCCGTTGACCATCACATACGCCCGGTCCGACAGCTTCAGGGCATGGTTGGCGTTCTGCTCCACCAGGAAAATGGTCATGCCGGTCTTGGCCAGCTCACGCAAGGTGGCGAAGATCTGCTTGACCACAATCGGCGCCAGCCCCAGCGACGGCTCATCGAGCAGCAGCAACTTCGGCCGGCTCATCAGCGCACGGGCGATGGCGAGCATCTGCTGCTCGCCCCCCGACATGGTCATCGCCCGCTGGGTACGCCGCTCCTTCAACCGCGGGAACAGTTCGTACATGCGCTCCATGTCCTCCTTGGCATATTTGTCGCCAATCGGGATGGTGCCCATCATCAGGTTTTCTTCGACGGTCATGTCGGGGAACACCCGCCGCCCTTCCGGCGACTGGGCAATGCCGTTGGAGGCGATGTAGTGCGACGACTTGCGGGTGATGTCGGTGCCGCGGTACACGATGTGCCCCGACGCGGCGCGCGGCTGGCCGAAAATCGACATCAGCAGGGTCGACTTGCCGGCACCGTTGGCGCCGATCAGGCTCACCGTCTCGCCCTCGTTGATGTGCATCGATACCTTCTTCAGCGCCTGGATCGGCCCGTAGAACACATCCAGGTCCTTGAGCTCGAGAATGGGTGCACTCATACCAGTTCCTCTTCGTCTGCACCCAGGTAGGCGGCAATCACCGTCGGGTTGTTGCGGATTTCCTGTGGCGCGCCTTCGGCGATCACGTTGCCATGGTCGAGCACGACGATGTGGTCGGAGATACTCATGACCATGCCCATGTCGTGTTCGATCAGCACCACGGTGATGTCGTGCTCGTCGCGCAGCACGCGGATCATGCCACTCAGGGCCTCGGTTTCCTGCGGGTTGAGGCCGGCAGCCGGTTCGTCCAGGCAGATGATCTTCGGCCGCGTGCACATGGCCCGGGCAATTTCCAGGCGCCGCTGCTGGCCGTACGACAACTCACCGGCCAGGCGGTTGGCGCAATCGACCAGATCGACCACCTCCAGCCAGTAGAACGCATGGTCCAGGGCATCGCTCTCGGCCTTGCGGTAGGCCTTGGTGTTGAGCACCCCGGCCAGCAGGTTACGGTTGACCCACATGTGCTGGGCCACCAGCAGGTTTTCCACCACCGACATTTCCTTGAACAAGCGAATGTTCTGAAAAGTCCGGGCAAGGCCTGCCCGGTTCACCAGGTGGGTGCCGCCGAACATTTTGTAGTACAGGCGGTTGGCAAAGCGTGCGGGCGATACGAAGTCGGCCGCCTGGAAGCGCTCGCCGAGCAACTGGATGACGTTGGTTTGGCTGCCGCGCACGTTCAGTTCGATGCGCCCGCCGCTGGCCTTGTAGAAGCCTGTGAGGCAGTTGAACACCGTGGTCTTGCCGGCACCATTGGGGCCGATCAGGGCAAAGATCTGATTGCGCCGGACCTTGAGGCTGACATCGCTGAGCGCCTTGATGCCGCCAAACTGCATCATCAGGTTGTCGACCGAAAGAATGATTTCGTCGCTCATGGCGCCACTCCTTTACGCGGAACCACACCGGTACGGCTGATGCGGATCAGCCCACGCGGTCGCCAGATCATCATCAGCACCATCAGCACGCCGAACAGCAGCACGCGGTACTCGGAGAAGCTGCGCAGCAGCTCCGGGGCCACAGTCAGCACGAACGCTGCGATCACTACGCCCACCGTCGAACCCATACCGCCCAGTACCACGATGGCAAGGATCAGCGCCGACTCGAAGAAGGTGAACGACGACGGGTTGACGAAGCCCTGGTACGTGGCGAAAAACACACCAGCAATGCCCGCAGTAGATGCCCCGAGGGTGAAGGCCGAGAGCTTGACCAGCACGTGATTCAGGCCCATCGAGCGGCAGGCGATCTCGTCTTCACGCAGCGCTTCCCAGGCGCGACCGACTGGCATACGGGTCAACCGGTGCTTGATGTACAGCACCGCCAGCACCACCAGGAACAATACGGCGTAGATGAACACGAACTTGAGGTTGGCGTTGTAATCGAAGCCGAAGAACTCGTGGATCGGCACCCCGCCGTCCTTGGCTCGACGGCCGAACTCCAGGCCGAAGAAGGTTGGCGACGGCGCCGGCATGCCGTTCGGCCCGCCGGTGAACGACAACCAGTTGTTCAATACCAGACGGATGATCTCGCCAAAGCCCAGGGTCACGATCGCCAGGTAGTCACCGTGCATGCGCAACACCGGGAAGCCGAGTATGCACCCTGCCAGCGCTGCGGCGATGGCCGCCAGCGGCAGCACGCTCCAGAAGCCCAGGCCCAGGTACTGGTAGCCCAACGCCAGGCCATAAGCGCCAATGGCATAGAACGCCACGTACCCCAGGTCGAGCAGGCCGGCCAGGCCGACCACGATGTTCAGCCCTAGGCCCAGCAATACGTAGATCAGGCCGAGGATGACCACGGTCAGCAGGTACTTGTTGGCAAAGATCGGGAAGACGATGGCGATCACGATCAGCGCCGGGATGATGTAGCGCAGGCGTGACTTGTAGTTCGGCGCGTTCACATGCACGCCCGAGCCACCACTGTCGAAGCCTTGCAGCATGCGCCGTCCAGCGCCGCTCTGCAGGTACAGGCTGAGCAGGAAGCGCCCGACCATTACACCACCGACCAGCCACGCCACGCGGCGGGGTTCGGCATTGAAGGTGTAGCCGTCGAGCACCACGCCGACGACCGGGCCAAAGACAATGAGCGCCAGCAGGCCGGCGACGAAGGTCTCCAGCAGGCTGCGTTTGAGGTCGAAACCGTTGGTTTCGGAAACAGGGGCAGTTTTGGCAGTGGACATGTTCACACCTTAGCCACGAGCGGGCGACCCAGCAGGCCTTGGGGACGGAAGATGAGGATCAGCACCAGCAGCGAGAAGCTGAACACGTCCTTGTAGTCGGAGTTGATCAGGCCAGAGAACAGCGACTCGGAAATGCCCAGGATGATGCCGCCAAGCATGGCCCCCGGGAGCGAGCCGATGCCGCCCAGTACCGCCGCCGTGAACGCCTTGATGCCGATGATGAAGCCGGCGTAGAAGTCGAAGGTGCCGTAGTTCATGGTGATCAGCACGCCCGCCAGGGCGGCCATCACCGCACCGATGACGAACACGTAGGAAATCACCCGGTCGGTGTTGATGCCCAGGATCGAGGCCATCTTGCGGTCTTGCTGCGTGGCGCGGCACATGCGGCCGAGCTTGGTGAACTTGATCACGTAGGTGAGCAGGCCCATGCCTACGAACGCGGCAATCAGGATGAAGATCTTGGTGTAGGTCAGTTGCACGAAGCCGGTGCCGACTTCGATGCGCATGGCGCCTTCCAGCAGGGTCGGCACGCCTTGCTGGCGAGCGCCCTGGCTGATCTGAGCGTAGTTCTGCAGGATCAGCGAAATACCGATGGCACTGATCAGCGGTGCCAGGCGGGTGGAGTTGCGCAGGGGCTTGTAAGCGATGCGTTCGATGGTAAAGCCATAAACGCCCGTGACGACGACGGTGAACAACAGCGTGCCCAGCATGAGCAGCGGGAACGACTCGACGCCGAAATAGGCCAGCAATGCCAGGCTGATTGCCGCGAGGTACGCGGAAATCATATACACCTCGCCGTGCGCGAAGTTGATCATGCCGATAATGCCATAGACCATTGTGTAGCCGATGGCGATCAGGCCATAGACCGACCCGAGGGTCAGGCCGTTGACCAGTTGCTGCAGGAAAATACCATCCATAACGCAATCTCACCTGAGTGAGACTGCACAAGTACCGACCACGGCAGGTCCCGGATGAAGCGGCCCTCGCAGCGCAGAACTGTGCAGATCTCCGAATAAAGACAGGTACCGCAGGGGCATTGGCCCGGGCGCGTGCCCGGGCTGGCTGCCGTTATTATTTTTGTTTTTCCAGCTGGTGGTACTTGCCGTCCTTGTTCCACTGGTAGACCACGTAGTCGGACACAGTCAGGTCGCCCTTGCTGTCCCACTTTTTATCGCCCATGACGGTCTTGACCGTGTTGGCCTTGAGCCATGTGGCAGCGTCTTCGCCCTTGTTCGATTTGGCACCATTGAACGCGGCGGCCAGCGCTTGAAGCGAGGCATAGGCGTACAGGGTGTAACCTTCAGGCTCGGTACCGTTCTTGCGGAACTCTTCCACGACGGCTTTGCTGTCGGGCAGCAGACGTGGGTCGGCGCCGAAGGTCATGTACACGCCGTCGACATTTGGGGCGCCGCCTGCGGTGGTTACCAGTTCGTCGGTGACGATGCCGTCATCGGACATGAACCTGACGTCCTTCAGGCCCTGCTCGCGCATTTGACGTACCAGTGGCCCGGCCTCCGGGTGCAGGCCGCCGAAATAGACCACATCGGCACCGGTAGAGCGAATCTTGGTCACCAACGCGCTGAAGTCTTTCTCGCCACGGGTCAGGCCTTCGTACAGCACAGGCTTGACGCCGCGCTTCTCCAACTGCGCCTTGGTCGCATCGGCCAGGCCCTGACCATAGGTGTCCTTGTCGTGCACGACGGCAACCTTCTTGCCCTTGAGCACATCGACGATATAGTCACCGGCCACGATGCCCTGCTGGTCGTCACGGCCACACATGCGGAACATGGCGTTCAGGCCGCGCTCGGTCACTTGCGGGTTGGTCGAGCCCGGGGTAATGGCGATGATGCCCGCTTCGTCATACACCTCGGACGCCGGGATGGTGTTCGAAGAGCAGAAGTGGCCCACCACGCCGATCACCTTGTCCTGATCGGCCAGGCGGTTGGCCACGGCCACGGCCTGCTTCGGTTCGCAAGCATCATCACCCGCCACCAAGACGATCTTCTCACCGTTGATGCCACCGGCTTTGTTGATCACGTCGGCTGCCGCCTGGGCACCTTTCATGTACTGCTCGCCAAACGCTGCGTTGGCACCGGTCATCGGGCCCGCGACACCGATCTTGACGTCGGCCTGAACATACGAAGAAACACCCAGTGCCGTAGCTACGGCCAGAGCCAGGAAACCTTTCTTGTAAAACGTCTGCGACATGAGGTGGTGCTCCTAGAGTTTTTTTTGGTTGGCACTACAACTTCTCAACCCTGTGCTCTGAGCAAGGGCCGTGCCATTGGTTTTGTCTTCCGGGAAAACACACTGTGAAGGTCGCCAGCAGGCGACCGACGGCCTTTTCTTTATTGAGCGTGCAACCGTCTGCCCTGCGGCAGGCGCCACCACACGTACAGACAAGTAGCAACCGTCGAGTGCCATCATTGCAACCCTGGCAAGTGTTTACGTGCAACCGCCCTGTAACAGCGGACGTCACCGAAGTGCACACCGCTGGTGCGCGACTGCTACAGGCAGCACCGTTTGAAGGCTAGCTGGTGCACGGAAAAACACCTGTTTTGCCGGTGCTGGCCTCTTCGCGGATAAACCCGCCCCACTGCCAGCCAGTTCATCGCGATACCTGTGGCACAATGGCCGCCATTCGCCGCTTCTGGAGCCACCCTTGATGAGCGAAAGCGCATTCGCCGAGCGCATCGTGCTCAACCTGCTCGACACCGACTTCTACAAACTCACCATGATGCAGGGCGTGCTGCACAACTACCCGGACGCCGACGTGGAATGGGAATTCCGCTGCCGCAACGGCGAAGACCTGCGCCCTTACCTCGGCGAGATCCGCAACCAGCTCGAACGGCTCAGCGAGCTGACCCTGGATGACGGCCAACTGGCCTTCCTCGAACGTATCAGCTTCCTCAAGCCCGACTTCCTGCGCTTTCTGCGGCTGTTCCGCTTCAACTTGCGCTACGTGCGCATCGGCATCGAAAACGATCAGCTGTACCTGCGCCTGCGTGGCCCCTGGCTGCATGTGATCCTCTTCGAAGTGCCCTTGCTGGCCATGATCAGCGAAGTGCGCAACCGCCACCTGCACCCGCACATGCGCCTGGCCGAAGCCCGTGACCAGCTGTACCGCAAGTTCGACTGGCTGCGTGCGCATGCCAGCGAAGATGAGCTGGCCGACCTGCAGGTGGCCGACTTCGGCACCCGTCGGCGCTTCTCCAGCCGCGTGCAGGAAGAGGTGGTACGGGTACTGCGCGATGACTTCCCGGCCCGCTTCGTCGGCACCAGCAACGTCGACCTGGCATGGAAACTGGATATCAAGCCCCTGGGCACCATGGCCCATGAATGGTTCATGGCCCATCAACAGCTTGGGCCGCGGCTGATCGACAGCCAGATTGCCGCGCTGGACTGCTGGGTGCGCGAGTACCGTGGCCTGCTGGGTATCGCCCTGACCGACTGCATCACCATGGACGCCTTCCTCAACGACTTCGATCTGTACTTCGCCAAGCTGTTCGACGGCCTGCGCCACGATTCGGGCGAGCCGGTGGCCTGGGCGGAAAAGGCCATCGCCCATTACCAGAAGCTGGGCATCGACCCGATGACCAAGACCCTGGTGTTTTCCGACGGCCTGAACCTGACCCGCTCGCTGGAAATCTTCCGCGCCCTGCGCGGGCGCATCAACGTCAGTTTCGGCATCGGCACCAACCTGACCTGCGACATCCCGGGTGTGGCACCGATGAACATCGTGCTTAAAATGACCGACTGCAACGGCTCGCCGGTGGCGAAAATCTCCGACGAGGCGGCCAAGACCCAATGCCGCGACGAAAACTTCGTTGCCTACATGCGCCACGTTTTCAAAATCCCCAGCAAGGAGTAACCCATGCAAGCCGTTCAGCGAGAGATTGCCCAAGCGCTCAAGGTGCAGCCGCCGTTCGCCGATGCTGCCGCGCTCGACCAGGAAGTGGCCCGGCGCGTGGCGTTCATCAAGGGCTGCCTGGCCAATGCCCGGCTCAAGACGTTGGTACTGGGCATCAGCGGCGGCGTCGATTCCTTGACCGCCGCCCTGCTCGCCCAGCGCGCGATCAACGAGCTGCGTGCCGAAACGGGCGATGCGGCCTACCGCTTCATTGCCGTGCGCCTGCCCTATCAGGTGCAGCACGACGAGCACGACGCCCAGGCTTGCCTGGAGGTGATCAACGCCGATGAAGTGCACACCGTCGACATCGCACCCGCCGTGCGTGCACTGGCGGCCGAAACCGAGGCGTTGCAAGGGGGGTCGCCGACCCTGGTGGACTTCGTTGTCGGCAATATCAAGGCACGCACGCGCATGGTCGCGCAGTACACCATCGCCGGCGCGCGCGCGGGCCTGGTGATCGGTACCGACCATGCGGCCGAAGCGGTGATGGGCTTCTTTACCAAATTTGGTGATGGCGCGTGCGATCTGGCACCGCTGAGCGGGCTGGTGAAGCACCAGGTGCGAGCGATTGCACGCAGCTTCGGTGCGCCGGAATCGCTGGTGGAGAAGGTCCCGACAGCGGACCTGGAAGACCTGGCGCCGGGCAAGCCGGACGAGGCGTCACATGGCGTGACCTACCAGCAGATCGATGCGTTCCTGCAAGGTGAGCCGGTCGAGCAGGAAGCGTTCGACATCATCGTCGCCACCTACCGCAAGACCCAGCACAAGCGCGAACTGCCGTTCGCCCCGTAAAAGCTTCGCGGGGCAAGTCGGATCGCCGCACCGCCGCCCCCACTGGCATCAGGCCTGGGGGAGCGGCGGTGCGGCGATCCGACTTGCCCCGCGAATGGAGGGCAAAGCCCTCGCCTCTACGCCATCGTCCTTACTTGACGACGACCTTGCCCTTCATCATCGAGATGTGGCCCGGGAAGGTGCAGAAGAAGCTGTAGTCGCCGCCGGCTTCCAGCTTGGTAGCGTCGAATTTGACTTCGGTTTCTTTCTCTGGCGCGCCGATCATCTTGGTGTGAGCGATGATGCCGGCGTTGTCGGCCTTGATGTAGTCCTTATCCAGGCCTTGAGTCATGCCTTCGGTGGCAATGCCCTGCATGTCGGCAGTCTTGCTGATCACCAGGTTATGGCCCATGACGTTCTTCGGCAGGTTGCCGGAATGGGTCAGTTTGACGGTGAATTCCTTGCAGCTCTTGTCGACGGTGATTTCCTTGGTATTGAAGGACATCTGGTCGGTCGAGTCGACAGTTACCGAGCACTCGGCGGCGAAGACAGAGGCGCTGGCGAGGGTCAGCAGGGATACCGCTACAGCTTTCGCAAACATCATGAATCTCCTTGGCAGGGTTTTATCAATTGCGAGACTGCCTGAAACCGTTCAGCCCCTTGCTGATATGGGTCAAGGGGGTGTCAAGTGGCCAGTCAGTTGAATTGTTCAATGGATTGTATACAACCAATCTAAGGGCACATCATGCCCTTTTAATAGACGATGGGACAACCTCTCATTTAGGAGCAATACCAAATGCCCATGTCCAGCTTTCTGAACAGCCTGCTCGCCGCCTACGCCCAGGGTGCAACTGGCGCCGTCTGCGAATTCTCCCGGCCGGAGTGAAAGCGGCCTTGGAACTGCCAGGCAGGCGCCGTACCCTGTCACCCTGAGTGACTGGAGATGAGCAATGCCTGTACGTTCCGTTTGTGTCTTCTGCGGCGCCAGCATCGGCGCCAACCCTGCCTACCGTGAAGCGGCCGTCGCCCTTGGCCAGGCCATCGCCCGGCGCGGCCTGACCCTGGTCTATGGCGGTGGCGCGGTCGGTTTGATGGGCATCGTCGCCGACGCTGCCATGGCCGCAGGCGGCGAAGTGGTCGGGATCATCCCGCAAAGCCTGCTGGACGCCGAGGTCGGCCACAAAGGCCTGACCCGCCTGGAAGTGGTCGATGGCATGCATGCGCGCAAGGCACGCATGGCCGAACTCAGCGATGCGTTCATTGCACTGCCGGGTGGCCTGGGTACGCTGGAGGAGTTGTTCGAGGTGTGGACTTGGGGGCAACTGGGCTATCACGCCAAGCCGCTGGGCCTGCTCGATGTCAATGGTTTCTATGAAAAGCTGGGCGGGTTCCTCGACCATATCGTCGAAGAAGGTTTCGTGCGGCCGCAGCATCGGGCCATGTTGCTGCTGGGTCAGCAGCCGGATGCGCTGCTGGACGGGATGAACGAGTTCGTCGCGCCGGTGGTGCCGAAGTGGGTCGACAAGCAGCCTGATTGAGCTTGGCATTCTGGGGCTGCTTTGCAGCCCCTAAATGGATCACTCAGCGTGGAATGACAGGCTGACGCGGCTTCTTGCCAGCCTTGCCGCCCTTGGCCGCTTCTTTGCGCTCCTTGGCCGCCTGCTGGTTGCGGGCAAACGCATCAGCCTTGGCCTTCTCACGCTTGTCCCACGGCTTGCTGCCATCGCTGCCGCGCGGTGGCAGGCCGGTGTGCTGGGTCAGGATCTTCTGTTCCTTGGCCACCTTGTGGCTGCCAGCTGGGGTCGAGTTCTTGCGCCGGGCACTCTGGTAGCTGTCGGACTGCGGCTGGTGCAACGGGATCAGTTGGTGCTTGCCCGGCCCGATCAGGTCGGCGCGGCCCATGCGCTCCAGCGCCTCGCGCAGCATTGGCCAGCCCTTCGGATCGTGATAGCGCAAGAACGCCTTGTGCAGCCGGCGCTGCTGATCGCTCTTGACGATCTCGACCCCTTCGCTCTTGTAGGTCACCTTGCGCAGCGGGTTCTTGCCCGAGTGGTACATCGCCGTGGCCGACGCCATTGGCGACGGGTAGAAAGCCTGCACCTGGTCGGCGCGGAAGCCGTTGCCCTTGAGCCACAAGGCCAGGTTCATCATGTCTTCGTCGGTGGTGCCCGGGTGCGCGGCGATGAAGTACGGGATCAGGTACTGCTCCTTGCCCGCCTCTTTCGAGTACTTCTCGAACATGCGCTTGAAGCGGTCATAGGAACCGATACCCGGCTTCATCATCTTGTCCAGCGGGCCACGCTCGGTGTGCTCCGGGGCAATCTTCAGGTAGCCGCCCACGTGGTGGGTAACCAGCTCCTTGACGTACTCCGGCGATTCCACCGCCAGGTCGTAGCGCAGGCCCGAGGCGATCAGGATCTTCTTCACGCCCGGCAAGGCACGCGCCTTGCGGTACAGCTCGATCAGCGAGCTGTGGTCGGTGTTGAGGTTCTCGCAGATACCCGGGAACACGCACGACGGCTTGCGGCAGTGCTTCTCGATCTCGTGGCTCTTGCAGGCGATGCGGTACATGTTGGCGGTCGGGCCGCCGAGGTCGGAGACCACGCCGGTGAAGCCTGGCACCTTGTCACGCATCTCCTCGATCTCGTGCAGGATCGATTCGTGGGAGCGGTTCTGGATGATCCGCCCTTCGTGCTCGGTGATCGAGCAGAAGGTGCAGCCACCGAAGCAGCCGCGCATGATGTTCACCGAGAAGCGGATCATCTCGTAGGCCGGGATGCGCTCCTTGCCATACGCCGGGTGCGGGATACGCGCGTAGGGCATGCCGAACACGTAGTCCATTTCTTCGGTGGTCATGGGGATGGGTGGTGGGTTGAACCACACATCCACTTCGCCATGTTTCTGCACCAGGGCGCGGGCGTTGCCTGGGTTGGTTTCCAGGTGCAGCACGCGGTTGGCGTGAGCGTACAGCACCGGGTCGTTACGCACTTTTTCGAACGACGGCAGGCGTATCACCGACTTGTCACGGGTCATGCCCGGGCTGTCGAGAATCTGCACCACTTTGGCTTCGTTCGGGTCTTCCACGTCGCCCTTGGCCTGTTCGATGGCGCAGGCCTGGGTGTCCTGGGTGTTGACGTAGGGGTTGATGATCTTGTCGACCCGACCTGGGCGGTCGATGCGGGTGGAGTCGATCTCGAACCAGCCCTGGGGCGTGTCACGGCGCACGAACGCGGTACCACGCACGTCGGTGATGTGCTCGATGCTCTCGCCCTGGGACAGGCGCTGGGCGACTTCGACGATCGCCCGCTCGGCGTTGCCATACAAAAGGATGTCGGCACTGGCGTCGATCAGGATCGAGTGGCGCACCTTGTCCTGCCAGTAATCGTAATGGGCGATACGGCGCAGCGAGGCCTCGATGCCACCGAGCACGATCGGCACATGCTTGTAGGCCTCCTTGCAACGCTGGCTGTACACCAGGCTGGCGCGGTCTGGGCGCTTGCCGGCCATGCCGCCAGGGGTGTAGGCGTCGTCGGAGCGGATCTTCTTGTCCGCGGTATAGCGGTTGATCATCGAGTCCATGTTGCCGGCCGCGACGCCGAAGAACAGGTTCGGCTCGCCCAGCTTCATGAAGTCGTCTTTGGACTGCCAGTTTGGCTGGGCGATGATGCCAACGCGAAAGCCCTGGGCTTCCAGCAGACGGCCGATGATGGCCATGCCGAACGACGCGTGGTCGACGTAGGCGTCCCCGGTCACGATGATGATGTCGCAGGAATCCCAGCCGAGCTGATCCATCTCCTCCCTGCTCATTGGCAGGAACGGTGCTGGCCCGAAGCATTCGGCCCAGTACTTGGGATAGTCGTAGAGTGGTTTGGCTGCTTGCATGTCAGTGACCGGTTCTGGTGTGCAGGGAAATCGCGGGCGCGGAATATAGCACAAATTTTGACCAAATCCGACGGTGGTTGTCGGATTCATCTGCAACACGAATAACTCCGTGGGGCCGGGCAAGCCCGACCCACAGGGTTGTTATTCGTCGTCGTCGAAGTTGTACATGCCCGGCGCAAGGTTCTCGAAGCGGGTGTACTTGCCGATGAAGGCCAGGCGGATAAAACCGATGGGGCCGTTACGCTGTTTACCGATGATGATTTCGGCAATGCCCTTGTGCTCGGTCTCCGGGTGATACACCTCGTCACGGTAAACGAACATGATCACGTCGGCGTCCTGCTCGATTGCACCGGATTCACGCAAGTCGGAGTTCACCGGGCGCTTGTTCGGCCGCTGCTCCAGGGAGCGGTTGAGCTGCGACAGGGCGATGACCGGGCAGTTGAATTCCTTGGCCAGGGCCTTGAGCGAGCGGGAGATCTCGGAAATCTCGTTGGTCCGGTTGTCACCGGAAGAGCCCGGAATCTGCATCAACTGCAGGTAGTCGACCATGATCATGCCGATCTCACCGTGCTCCCGAGCCAGGCGGCGGGTACGCGCACGCATTTCCGACGGGCTGATGCCAGCGGTATCGTCGATGAACAGCTTGCGGTCGTTGAGCAGGTTGACCGCCGAGGTCAGGCGTGGCCAGTCGTCGTCGTCGAGTTGGCCGGAACGCACCTTGGTCTGGTCGATGCGCCCGAGCGACGAGAGCATACGCATGATCAGCGATTCGCCTGGCATCTCGAGGGAGAACACCAACACCGCCTTGTCGCTGCGCAACACGGCGTTTTCCACCAGGTTCATGGCGAAGGTGGTCTTGCCCATCGACGGACGGCCGGCAACGATGATCAGGTCGGCCGCCTGCAAGCCGCTGGTCTTCCCATCCAGGTCGGTGTAACCGGTGGAAATACCGGTAATGTCGCTGTCGGAGTTGAACAGCGTGTCGATACGGTCGATGGCCTTGGTCAACAGCTCGTTGACCCCCACCGGGCCGCCGGTCTTCGGCCGCGCCTCGGCGATCTGGAAGATCTGCCGCTCGGCGTCGTCGAGGATTTCTTCGGCGTTGCGCCCTTGTGGATTGAAGGCGTTGTCGGCGATATCGGTGCTGATGCTGATCAGCTGTCGCAGCGTGGCCCGCTCGCGAATGATCGCGGCATAGGCCTTGATGTTGGCCACCGACGGGGTGTTCTTGGCCAACTCCGCCAGGTAGGCCAGGCCGCCGACTTGCGACGACACGCCCTCCTTGTCCAGCTGCTCGTGCAACGTGACCACGTCGAACGGGTGGTTCAGGTCGACCAGCTTGTGGATGGCGCGGAAGATCAGGCGGTGGTCATGCCGATAGAAATCGCCATCCGAGACCTGATCCAGTACCCGCTCCCAGGCGTTGTTGTCCAGCATCAGGCCACCGAGCACGGCCTGTTCGGCCTCGATGGAATGCGGCGGCACCTTTAGGGCTGCGGTTTGCAGGTCGAGCTGTTCGGAGGTGGTGATCTCGTTCATGGCCACGAAAGAATTCTGGGGGACGAAAAAGACAAAGGGCACGGCCTGTAGAAGACAGGACCGTGCCCGATGTTAACCGGCTGGGCCGCGAACGGCCAGCCAGTCAGCGCAGCTTAGGCAGCTACGACGACCACGCGTACGGTGGCTTCAACGTCGCTGTGCAGGTGCACGGCTACGTCGTATTCGCCAACCTGACGGATGGTGCCGTTCGGCAGACGCACTTCAGCTTTGGCCACTTCAACGCCGGAGGCGGTCAGGGCGTCAGCGATGTCGTGGGTGCCGATCGAACCGAACAGCTTGCCTTCGTCGCCAGCGGTGGCAGTGATGGTCACTTCCAGCTCGGCCAGTTGGGCAGCGCGGCTTTCAGCCGACGTTTTACGGTCAGCAGCTGCTTTTTCCAGCTCGGCGCGACGCTCTTCGAACGCAGCCAGGTTGGCGGCGTTGGCAACGGTGGCCTTGCCGAATGGCAGCAGGAAGTTACGGCCGTAACCAGCCTTAACTTTTACTTTGTCGCCCAGGTTGCCCAGGTTAGCGACTTTTTCCAGCAGGATCAGTTCCATTTGGTAAAACCTCTTAACTTTTAACCTTCACCGTTCGCGGAGTCATTCCCCTCAGGGGACTTGCGACCGCGAAAATCAATCAGGCTGTCGACAATGGCCAAAACCACGAGCAACGGATAAATCAGCTGCATGATCAGCGGCAGCGTCACGTACATGCCCACCAGCCAGAAACCAGCCAGTCGGCCCTGTGCCACCAGCCCATGCATCAAGGCGATGCCGGCCAGGACGAGCACCAGGCTGGATGCAGAGGCAAGGACGATGAACTGCGGCCCGATGAACGGACCCAGCACCATCAGTGCCACCAGCGCCAGCATGGTGACCCGCGGCAACTTCAGGGCGCGAAACTCGCGACCGAAGCCTCCAGGGTTGTACAACGCAGCCTGCCAATACCGCGCCAGCATCAAAGCCAGCACGCTGAACAGCTGCAGCATCACTGCCGTTGAAGCGACCAGCACAGGGCCGATCAGCTCACCGGGGATCACCGGTTTGCCTTCGATTTGTGGCAGGGCTTGTACAAGCGCCTTGGCCAACACCTCGAAGGTTTCACGCAGTACCGTGTCCAGGATGAGGCTGTAGACCAACCCCAGCACAACACTGGACATCAACACCCGGCTCCAGGAATGCCCGGCACGCAACAAGGCGGCCAGCCCCAGCGTCCCCAACAGCACCAGCAAGGTGCTTGGGTCGCCAAAGGCCCAGATGGCCACCGCCGGCAAAAGCCCGAACGCGATGACCGTTGAAGCATCCTTGAACCCGCGCCGCAGAAGCACGAGGCTCCCGGCAGCGGCACTCAACCAGAACAACAGCGGTAACACTGCACTGATGACCACCACCAGGGTGGCCTGCACACGACCGCGCATGATGAAATCAGCTAACGCTCGCATGCTTTATCCCTTACTGCTTGTCGACGACCCGGTCTCAGCGGCCGTGGCTGTCGGTGTAGGGCAGCAGGGCCAGGAAGCGGGCGCGCTTGATAGCGGTAGCCAGCTGACGCTGATAACGAGCTTTGGTACCGGTGATACGGCTTGGAACGATCTTGCCGGTTTCGGATACGTAAGCTTTCAGGGTGTTGAGATCTTTGAAGTCGATCTCTTTCACGTCTTCAGCAGTGAAGCGGCAGAATTTACGACGACGGAAGAAACGTGCCATGTAATAGGCTCCTCAAAAGGTCCGTGGATTACTCGTCAGCGTTATCGCTGGAGTCGCTGTCATTGCTGTCATCGCCTTCGGCGGAGTCAGAATGCTCAGGACGCTCACGACGCTCACGGCGCTCGCTGCGGTTCTCTTCTGCCTTGAGCATCTCGGACTGACCGGTTACGGCTTCGTCGCGACGGATGACCAGGTTACGGATCACGGCATCGTTGTAGCGGAAGTTGTCTTCCAGCTCGGCCAGGGCCTTGCCGGTGCACTCAACGTTCAGCATCACGTAGTGAGCCTTGTGAACATTGTTGATTGCGTAGGCCAGTTGACGACGGCCCCAGTCTTCCAGGCGGTGGATCTTGCCACCATCTTCTTCGATCAGCTTGGTGTAGCGCTCAACCATGCCGCCGACTTGCTCGCTCTGGTCCGGGTGAACCAGAAAGATGATTTCGTAATGACGCATGAATGCTCCTTACGGGTTAGTAGTCTGCCAGAACGCTGGTCAGACAAGGAGTGAATGACACTGTATGTCTTGCCATGGAGGGGAGGCACATGAGCGCCTGCCAGCTCGGCAAGGGGCGCAATTGTAGAGAAGGCAAGACAGACAAGCAAGGTGATTGGCGATTATTTGAACAGCCGGAAACATATTTTGCCTGCACCAACCCTTCGCGGGGCAAGCCCGCTCCCACAGGCCAACTGCAGCCTCAGCCATTGCAGAAATCCTGTGGGAGCGGGCTTGCCCCGCGAAGAGGCCAGCACAGACTGAATATCAGCGCTTGGCTTGACGCTGGCGCACGGCCTCGAACAGGCAAACGCCGGTCGCGACCGAGACGTTCAGGCTGCTGACGCTACCGCCCATCGGCAACTTCACCAGGAAATCGCAATGCTCACGGGTCAGTCGGCGCATGCCCTTGCCTTCTGCCCCCATGATCATCACCAAAGGCCCGGTCAGGTCCTGCTGGTAAATCTCCTGCTCGGCCTCGCCGGCAGTGCCGACCACCCACAGGCCACGCTGCTGGAGCTTTTCAAGGGTACGCGCGAGGTTGGTCACGGCCACCAGCGGGATCACCTCCGCAGCGCCACAGGCCACCTTGCGCACCACCGGCGTCAGGGTCGCCGACTTGTCCTTGGGCACCACCACCGCCGTGGCACCGGCGGCATCGGCGGTGCGC
Source organism: Pseudomonas sp. SWRI77 (assembly GCF_014269105.1). NCBI lineage: Bacteria > Pseudomonadati > Pseudomonadota > Gammaproteobacteria > Pseudomonadales > Pseudomonadaceae > Pseudomonas > Pseudomonas sp. SWRI77. Next base: position 276,389 of record NZ_JABWRV010000001.1, read on the forward strand.
AGGCAGGCGCCGAGGTTGTGCGGGTCGGTGACACCGTCCAGCACCAGGATCAGCGGCGGCGTTTCGGTGCGCTCAAGCAACTCTTCGAGCATCAACTCGCCCCACACCTGGCTCGGGCTGACCTCGGCGACCACGCCTTGGTGCACGCCTTCAACCCAGGCATCCAGCTCACGGCGCTCGGCCTGGCCGACCGCCACACGGTTTTCCGCGGCCAGCTCCAGCAGCTTCTGCAGGCGGGGCTCGCTACGCCCCTCCGACAGCCAGACCTGCTTGACCCGCTTGGGGTGGTGCTGCAACAACGCCTGCACGGCGTGTACGCCGTAGATCTTTTCCAGCTGACTCATGACTTGCTCTTGCTCTTGCGGGGCGCACCGGACTTCGGCGGGCCTTTGCGATGCTTGGTCGGCTTGCCGGATGGCTTGCCAGCCTTCTCCGACTTGCTGCCGGCAGTGCTGCGCGCGTCGGTCATCAACGCCTTCTTCATCTCGCGGCTTTTGCGCACCTCAGCATTACGCTGCACGGCATCTTTAGGGAAGTAAGCCTCGGAAGCCTCGCTCTTGCGGCTGCGCGGCTTGGGCGTGGCTTTCGCTTCGGTGGCCGGTTGCTGCTGCTCGGCCTTGCCGTCGGTTGGCGCTGCACCGCGCTGCTTGCGACCGATCGGGCCACTGAGGGTCTTCTCGGAGACTTCGAAGTCGATCTTGCGCTCGTCCAGGTCGACGCGCATGACCTTGACTTCGATGGTGTCGCCCAGGCGGAAGCTGCGCCCGGTACGCTCGCCGGACAGGCGATGGTGGACCGGGTCGAAGTGGTAGTAGTCACCCGGCAGCGCACTGACGTGCACCAGGCCTTCCACGTAGATGTCGGTCAGCTCGACAAACAACCCGAAGCCGGTCACCGCAGTGATCACGCCTGGGAAGGTCTCGCCCACGCGGTCTTTCATGTATTCGCACTTGAGCCAGTTGACCACGTCGCGGGTCGCTTCGTCGGCGCGACGCTCGGTCATCGAGCACTGCTCGCCTAGCTGCTCCAGGGTGTTCTCGTCGTACGGGTAGATACGCGCCTTGGGAATGCTCATGGCACCCGCACGCTTGACGTGCGGGGTATCCACCTTGGAGCGGATGATGCTGCGAATGGCGCGGTGCACCAGCAGGTCCGGGTAACGGCGAATCGGCGAGGTGAAGTGGGTGTACGCCTCGTAATTCAGGCCGAAGTGGCCATTGTTGTCGGTGCTGTACACCGCCTGGCTCAGCGAACGCAGCATCACGGTCTGGATCAGGTGGAAGTCCGGGCGCTCGGCGATGCTCGCCAGCAGTGCCTGGTAATCCTTCGGCGACGGGTCCTTGCCCTTGTGCAGCGACAAGCCCAGCTCACCGAGGAAGGCGCGCAGTTTTTCCAGGCGCTCCGGCGGCGGGCCGTCGTGAACGCGGTACAGGGCCGGCACGCCGTGCTTTTGCAGGAACTCGGCGGTGGCCACGTTGGCCGCCAGCATGCATTCTTCGATCAGCTTGTGCGCATCGTTGCGCACGGTCGGACGGATTTCGGCGATCTTGCGCTGGTCACCGAAGACGATGCGGGTTTCCTGGGTCTCGAAGTCGATCGCACCGCGGGTGTGGCGCGCGTCCAGCAGCACCTTGTAGAGCGCATACAGGCTCTTGAGGTCAGGCAGGACTTCCTTGTACTGCTCGCGCAGCGCCTTGCCTTCACGGGTGCGGGAATGCTCGAGCATGCTGCTGACCTTGTTGTAGGTCAGGCGGGCATGGGAGTGGATCACGCCTTCGTAGAACTGGTAGTCGACCATCTGGCCGGCTTTGTTGATGGTCATCTCGCAGACCATGGCCAGGCGATCGACGTGCGGGTTCAGCGAGCACAGGCCGTTGGACAGCTCCTCGGGGAGCATCGGCACCACGCGCTCGGGGAAATACACCGAGTTGCCGCGCTGCTGGGCTTCGACGTCCAGGGCAGAACCCAGGCGCACGTAGCTGGAAACGTCGGCGATCGCCACATACAGGCGCCATCCGCCCGAGAACATGCGCAGCTTGCCCAGTGGCTCGCAATAGACCGCGTCGTCGAAGTCGCGGGCATCTTCGCCGTCGATGGTGACGAAAGGCAGGTGGCGCAGGTCGATGCGCTTTTCCTTGTCCTTGTCTTCCACTTCGGAGCGGAACTTGCGCGCTTCCTTGACCACATCGTCGGGCCAGACGTGCGGAATGTCGTAGCTGCGCAGGGCGACGTCGATTTCCATGCCCGGCGCCATGTAGTTGCCGATCACCTCGACCACATCACCCTGCGGCTGGAAGCGCGGGGTTGGCCAGTGGGTGATCTTGATCTCGACGAACTGGCCGATCTTGGCGCCGCCATTGCGACCGGCGGTCACCAGCACTTCTTGCTGGATCTTCGGGTTGTCCGGCGTCACGTAGCCGATACCGCCCTCTTCGAAGTAACGCCCGACCACGCTTTCGTGGGCACGGGAGATGACTTCTACCAGTACACCTTCACGGCGGCCACGGCGGTCGGTGCCGGAGACACGCGCCAGGGCGCGGTCGCCGTCGAACACCAGGCGCATCTGCGAAGGGCTGAGGAACAGGTCGTCGCTCTTGTCATCGGGGATGAGGAAGCCAAAACCATCGCGATGGCCGGAAACGCGGCCACAGATCAGGTCCAGCTTGTCTACCGGGGCATAGGTGCCGCGCCGGGTATAGATAAGCTGGCCATCGCGCTCCATGGCACGCAGACGGCGGCGCAGGGCTTCAATCTGGTCTTCCTCGTACAGACCGAATTCTGCCGCCAGCTCCTCGCGGGCGGCCGGCTCGCCGCGATCGGCAAGACGCTGGAGGATCAGCTCACGGCTGGGGATAGGGTTGTCGTATTTTTCCGCTTCGCGAGCGGCCTCGGGATCGAGGGATTGCCAATCGGCCATCAGAAGGGGTTCACCTTGGGGTATATAGATAGGAATTCTGGCATAGGCGTATTGAAACCGGAAATGTCAGCCTTGGACAGCCCCCCAGCAATGAGTCGAGGAAGTCGTAATAGGGCTGAAGAATCAACAAGTTGAATTTTTTGAAATTTTTTTCGACCGGGGGCTTTACAGCCTACAGGACCGTCCGTATAGTGCGCACCACAACGACGGACAGACGACGTTGTAGTTGAGATGAAACGCGATGTAAAGCATCATGTGACCTCGACGAAATGTGTGCCCAGGTGGCGGAATTGGTAGACGCGCTGGTTTCAGGTATCAGTGACCGCAAGGTCGTGGAAGTTCGAGTCTTCTCCTGGGCACCAAGTATTATCAAGTAATAGATGACCAAGGATCTATTACTACTGTGTGAAAGCGAACGATAGTCGCCTTCATCAGACGATGTAAAGCTTTGCCCAGGTGGCGGAATTGGTAGACGCGCTGGTTTCAGGTATCAGTGACCGCAAGGTCGTGGAAGTTCGAGTCTTCTCCTGGGCACCATACAAAAACCCACTAGCTTGCTAGTGGGTTTTTTCTTGCCTGCGTTTTCTGTTTCCCCCCCCTTTGCGCACGACACCCTCGCGCACTCCGCCACTCGACGATCGTCTCGCGATGAATTTCTCGTCACCCGGCCACCTGAGAAACGATTTCGTTTACCATTGTTTCCAAATATGTAGCCGTAAGCGAGGAAGTACCCGCATGACGATCCGTCCGCAACCGCTGATGCGCACCCTGGCCGCCGCTGTACTGAGCCTGGTGATCGGCGCGCCGGCCGCCATGGCAGACGCACCGGTAACACTGACCCTGTACAACGGGCAGCACAAGGAAATCGGCGACGCCATCGCCAAGGCCTACGAGGCCAAGACCGGCATTCACATCAATATCCGCAAGGGCAGCAGCAACCAGCTGGCCAGCCAGATCATCGAAGAAGGCGAGCGCTCACCGGCCGATGTCATCTACACCGAAGAGTCGCCGCCGCTGAACAACCTGGGCGAACTGGGCCTGCTGGCGAAGATCGACGACGCCACCTTGAACATGCTGCCCAAGGAATACGTGGCCACCAACGGCACCTGGATGGGCGTTACCGCGCGTACCCGCGTCGTGGTGTTCAACCCCAAGCAAATCGATGAGAAAGACCTGCCGCAATCGGTAATGGACTTCGCCAACCCTGAGTGGGACGGCCGCGTCGGCTTCGTACCGACCAGCGGTGCCTTCCAGGAGCAGGCCGTGGCCATTCTGAAGATGCACGGGCGTGACGCTGCCGAAGAGTGGCTGACCGGCCTGAAAGCCTTCGGCAAGACCTACACCAACAACATGGTGGCGCTCAAGGCCGTGGAAAAAGGCGAAGTCGCCGCCGTGCTGGTGAACAACTACTACTGGTATGCCCTTGAGCGTGAGCGCGGCAAGCTGGACTCCAAGCTGTACTACCTGGCCGACGGCGATGCCGGTGGCCTGGTGACCATCTCTGGCGCCGCCGCAGTCAAGGCCAGCAAGCACCCCAAGGAAGCCCAGGCCCTGCTCAACTGGATGGCCAGCGAAGAAGGCCAGCGCGTGATCACCCAGACCACCGCCGAATACCCACTGCACAAGGGCATGGTGTCCGACCGTGGCTTGAAGCCGTTCGAAGAGCTGCGCCCGCCGAAGATCTCGCCGGCCGACCTTGGCAACGCCGAGGAAGCGCTGGAGCTTGAACGTGAGGTCGGTCTGCTCTGATGACCGCCGCCCTGTCCGAGCCGGTGCCGGTACGCTTCGTACCGCGCCGCAAGCGCCCCTCGATCTGGGTGGTGCTGCCTGTGCTGTTTCTGGTGGCGATGAGCCTGCTGCCGCTGGCGTATGTCGCCCTCAAGGCCTGGGAAGCAGGCTGGCGAGAGGCCCTGCATCTGCTCTGGCGCCCGTTCGTCTGGGGCCTGATGCGCAACACCCTGATGCTCATGTTCGGGGTGACGCTGGTGTGCATGGTGGTCGGGCTGGCCCTGGCCTGGCTGCTCGAACGCAGCAACCTGGCGGGCCGTCGGCTGTGGGGCGTAGTGCTGTGCTTGCCGTTCGCAGTGCCCTCGTTCGTCAGCAGCTTTACCTGGGTATCGCTGAGCTCGGACTTCGAAGGCCTCGGCGGGGCCATCCTGGTCATGGCCCTGTCCAAGTATCCCCTGGTGTTCCTGCCGGTGGCCGCCACCCTGCGCAACGTCGACACCTCGCTTGAAGAGTCGGCACGCACGCTGGGCTGCAGCCGCTGGGGGGTGTTCGTCAAGGTGACCCTGCCGCTGCTGTGGCCATCGATGCTGGGCGGCGCACTGCTGATTGCCCTGCACATGCTGGTGGAATTTGGCGCCTTGTCGATTCTTGGTCTGCAGACCTTCACCACGGCTATCTACCAGCAGTTCGAGCTGGAGTTCAGCAACGCCAACGCTGCCATGCTCTCGGCCGTGCTGCTGGCGCTGTGCCTGATCATGCTGTGGCTGGAGCTGCGGGTGCGCGGCAAGGCCCGCCATGTGCGCATCGGCCAAGGCGTGGCGCGCCGCGCGCAACCGGTGCGCCTGCGCGGCTGGGCGCCGTTGGCGCAGCTGTTCTGCGTGGCCCTGGCGGTACTGGGCAGCGGCATCCCACTGGCGATGCTCGGGTACTGGCTGAGTGTCGGCTCGTCGGCGGCGTTCCCGGTGGCGGAAATCTCCAAAGCGCTGCTCACGTCGCTGTCGGTGTCGCTTGGCGGCGCGGGCTTGTGCGTGTTGCTGGCACTGCCGATCAGCTTCCTGGTGGTGCGCTACAAAGGCCGCCTGGCGATCTGGGCCGAACGCCTGCCCTACCTGCTGCATGCCCTGCCGGGCCTGGTGATCGCGCTGACCCTGGTGTTCTTCGCCTTGCACTATGTGCCGGCGCTGTACCAGACCACTGCCCTGTTGTTGCTGGCCTACGGGTTGCTGTTCCTGCCGCTGGCCCAGGCCCCGGTACGCACCGCCTTGAACAAGGCCTCGCCCACCCTCGAAGAGGCCGCGCGCACCCTGGGCGCCAGCAGCTTCACGGCGTTTTGCCGGGTGACGCTGCCGATCATCTTCCCAGCCTTGGCGGCGGCGTTCGCGCTGGTGTTCCTCGATGCCATGAAGGAGCTGACCGCTACCCTGCTGCTCAGCCCGACCGGCATGACCACCCTGGCCACCGAGGTCTGGGCACATACCGCCAACGTCGAGTTTGCAGCGGCGGCGCCTTATGCAGCGCTGCTGATCGTGGTGTCGGGGTTGCCGGTGTATTTGCTGACGACGCGGATGTATTTGAACAAGGCGTGATGTGTAGGCCTTGAGTCATTGATCGCAGCATAAATCGAGCGCCGCCCGCGCGGCGCTCGATCTGATAGGCGCAGAAAGACGCCCGGCGAACACAACCCCCCCCCCACTCATCTCAAGCCCTGAACTGCCCCAGGCTAGCCCGTAACTGCGCCGCCAGGTCATCCAGCACCTTGCTGCTGGCCGTAGTCTGCATCACCACCTCAGCCGAACGTTCAGCCTGGGCATGGATGGTCTCCACCCGCCCGCGCACCGCCTGCGCCCCATGCGCCTGCTGTTCTGCCGCGCGGGTCGCCAGCCCGATCGCCGCATGCACCTGCTCCACCGCCACCTGCACCGACTGCTGGCGGCGCTCGTTCTCGCGCAGCACCAACAACCCTTCACTGGCCTTGAGCCCCGCCTGGCCGATGGTTGCCACCGCCTCCTTGGCGCCTTTTTGCAGCGCGGCAATATGCGCCTGGATATCCCCCGTCGAGCTTTGCGTCTTGCTGGCCAGCGCACGCACCTCATCGGCCACCACGGCAAACCCACGCCCGGTCTCCCCGGCCCGCGCTGCTTCAATGGCCGCGTTCAACGCCAGCAGATTGGTCTGTTCGGCAATGCCGTGGATCACCGTCAGTACCACCTCGATCTGCTCACTCTGCTTGGCCAGCCGTTCGATCACATGGGAGCCGGTCTCCACCTGCCCTGCCAAGCTCTCGATCAAACCGGCGAGCTGGGTCGAGGTGCGGCTGTTCTCATCCGTCGCCTGGCGGATGTCCACTACTTGCTGCAAGGCCGACTGCATGGCGTGGCTCTCGGCCTGCGCCTCATCGGCCATGCTCGACAGATCACGCAGGCTGGCAGCCACTTCATCCCGTTGCAGCGCAGCAGCGGCATCGGCGCCGGCATTGCGCTGGGCCATGGCACCAATCTCGACGCCGGTACGCTGCGCCACCTCGCCGGCTTCACGCACAATGGGCTGCAGCTTGTCGACGAAGCGGTTGACCGCCGAAGCCATGTCGCCAATCTCGTCGCGGCTGTCGAGGCTGACGCGCTTGGTCAGGTCGCCTTCGCCAGCGGCCAGATCGTTCAGGGCATCGATCAACAGGCGCAGCTTGCTGAGCACGCGGCGACCCAGCACCACCGCCACCACCAGCAACACACCAAGGCCCACCAGTACCAGGCCCAGGCCAATGCGCCAACGCAGTTCGGCAGCGGCTTCGCGCACGGTCTGCGCGGTATTGGCCTGCATGGCGGTGGCACTGCCCTGCGCCGTTTCCAGGCGTTCACGCAGGGCCTTGCCACTGTCGGCGGCGGCGCCATTGAGGCTATCACCCACCAGTTGCTCACCACTGGCGATCAAGGCAGCAAAACGCTGGTCAAGGGCCGCCAGTTCCTGATCGACGCCGGCAGTGGAAACCCCCATCAGCACCTTGCCAATTTCCGCGCCATTCGGGTTGATCGACGCCTCGACGAAATACACCGCCGGGTCGCGGCGCGCCGCCTCGATGACCTTGTCCAGCGCCCGCTCGCCCTGCCCCTTCTCCATCAACGCCTGGTTGATCGGGTTTTGCCGGTTGAGGTAGCGGGTCAGGTGCTGGCCCTGGGCGTCGTCGTAGACCACGAACAGCACATTGGGGTTGCGCTGGGCACGCCGGGCGAAATCGGAGAGCACCGGCACGTCGTTGTCCCAGATCGCCCGCGGCGCCACCGAGGCCAGCAGCTCGGCCATGTCGTTGGCGGAATCCTTGAGGTTCTTTTCCAGGGTCGTGCGCAGTTGCTGCTGTTCGTTCTGCAGGCGCGTGGACAACCCCGCGCTCAGGCGCTGACGCGTGCTGCTGGAGAGGCTGTCGAGGCCCGAGCGCACCTCCTGCCCGGCCTGCTCCAGCTCGCTGGCAAGCTTGCGGCTGTCGGTGCCCAGGCGCTCGCCAAGGTCAGCCTCCAGGGCGGTGACGGTGCTTCGGGTCAGCGCAACGGCCACCAGTACCTGCACCAAAAGGGCGATACCAAGGGCAACAAACACAGGCCGCAAAAGGCGGCTTCGTAACAGTGAGAGGATGGCAGACACGGTGTAACCCTCGTGTTTACTGGCGCCACTATTTTGATGGCATCTACAGAAACTTCTTACAGCAAGGGTTATGCCGGGAACAGCAGGGATATGCGCCAAGGTCTAGCAGCCCAGGCCTACAAACAAAAACGCCGCGATCCCTTGCGGGGTCGCGGCGTCAGATCAGCCTGGAAAGCGGATCAGGCGAACGGATGACGCAGCACGATGGTCTCGTTGCGGTCCGGGCCGGTGGAGATGATGTCGATCGGCGCGCCGGTCAGCTCCTCGATACGCTTGATGTAAGCGCGAGCAGCTTCTGGCAACTCTTCCAGGGTCTTGGCACCCAGGGTCGACTCGCTCCAGCCTGGCATCTCTTCGTACACCGGCTCCAGGCCGATGTAGCTGTCGGCATCGGAAGGCGCGTCGATGACAGCACCGTTCTCGTTCTTGTAGCCAACGCAGATGTTGATGGTTTCCAGGCCGTCCAGTACGTCCAGCTTGGTCAGGCAGATGCCCGAGATGCTGTTGACGTCGATGGCGCGACGCAGGATGACGGCATCGAACCAGCCGCAGCGACGGGCACGGCCGGTGGTCGAACCGAACTCATGACCACGCTTGGCCAGGGTAGCGCCAGTCTCGTCGAACAATTCGGTCGGGAACGGGCCGGAACCGACACGGGTGGTGTAGGCCTTGGTGATACCGAGGATGTAGTCCAGGTACATCGGGCCAACGCCGGAGCCGGTCGAGATACCGCCAGCGGTGGTGTTGGAGCTGGTGACGTACGGGTAGGTACCGTGGTCGATGTCCAGCAGCGAGCCCTGGGCGCCTTCGAACATGATGTCCTTACCGGCGCGGCGCAGGTTGTGCAGTTCGGCGGTGACGTCGAGCATCATCGGCTTGAGCTGCTCGGCGTAGGCCATGCACTCGTCCAGGGTCTGCTGGAAGTCGATGGCCGGCTCTTTGTAATAGTTCACAAGCTGGAAGTTGTGGTAATCCAGCAGCTCACCGAGCTTGGCGGCGAAACGCTCACGGTGGAACAGGTCACCGACGCGCAGGCCACGGCGTGCGACCTTGTCTTCGTACGCTGGGCCGATACCACGGCCGGTGGTGCCGATCTTGGCTTCGCCACGGGCTTTCTCGCGGGCCTGGTCCAGGGCCACGTGGTACGACAGGATCAGCGGCGCAGCCGGGCTGATGCGCAGGCGCTCACGCACCGGTACGCCCTTCTCTTCCAGCTTGGTGATTTCACGCATCAGGGCATCTGGAGCAACGACCACGCCGTTGCCGATCAGGCACTGAACGCCTTCACGCAGGATGCCGGACGGAATCAGGTGCAAAACGGTTTTTTCACCGTTGATCACCAGGGTGTGGCCCGCGTTGTGGCCACCCTGGTAGCGCACTACGGCGGCAGCATGTTCGGTCAGCAGATCGACGATCTTGCCTTTGCCCTCATCACCCCACTGGGTGCCCAGGACGACGACATTCTTACCCATTACATTGGTCCTCATTCACGCAAACTTGGTTGCCGGCCTACTGCCGACGCAGAAACTCACTGGGTCAGCGGCAGAACCTGCCAGCGCCCGTCTTGCTGAATCAATTGCCGATCACAATCCGCCTCGAGAGCAGCACTCAACGGCTGGCCAGGCAAAGCCTGGACCACACGCTGGCCCTCGTTGCGCAACTGGCAGACCTGCTGCCAGAGGGCCGCGTCGCCACTGTCAGGCATCCAGATGCCGCCAGTTGGCAATACGACCTCCGCTCGCCCCAGTGTGACCAGGGTCTTCAAATCCGTGGAGAATCCGGTGGCCGGGCGTGCCCGGCCAAAATCGGCGCCGATGTCGTCATAGCGACCGCCCTGAGCGATCGATTGACCTTCGCCCGGCACGAACACAGCGAACACCACGCCGGTGTGGTAGTTGTAGCCACGCAGCTCGCCCAAGTCGAAGTACAGCGGCAGGTCCGGGTAGCGCGACGCCAGGCGATCGGCGATCGCCAGCAGGTCGTCCAGCGCCGCCAGCACGCTGGCCGGGGCACGGCCCAGGCGCACGCGGGCTTCGGCCAGCACTTCACGGCCACCGCACAGCTCGACCAGGGCACGCAGCATGTTGCCCAGGTCTTTGGGCAGGTCGGCAGTCAGTGCCTGCACTTCATCGACCGACTTGCGCTGCAGCGCATCGAACAGCTGCTGCTCGACCGCACCCGACAGCCCGGCGGCACGCGCCAGGCCGCGGTAGATGCCGACATGGCCAAGGTCCATGTGCACATCCGCGACGTCAGTCAGTTGCAGCGTGGCGAGCATCAGGCTGATGACTTCGACATCGCTGGTGGGGCTGGCATCGCCGTACAGCTCGGCACCCAGCTGGATCGGGCTGCGCGAGGTCGACAGTGCACGCGGCTGGGCGTGCAGCACGCTGCCGGCATAGCACAGGCGGCTCGGGCCTTCACGGCGCAGGGTGTGGGCGTCGATACGCGCCACCTGCGGGGTGAAGTCGGCACGGAAGCCCATCAGGCGTCCGGACTGCGGGTCGACCACCTTAAAGGTGCGCTGATCCAGGTCCTGGCCGGCGCCGGTAAGCAGCGACTCCAGGTACTCGATATGCGGGGTGACAACCAGTTCGTAGCCCCAACTCTGGAACAGGTCCAACACCTGGCGACGCGCGATCTCGATGCGCGCAGCCTCAGGTGGCAGTACTTCCTCGATGCCATCTGGCAGCAGCCAGCGGTCTACCGTTGCCATTACGCCATTTCCCCTCTGGTCCGGGCGGCCTGCCTGTGGCGAGCCGTCAGTAAAGCAGGTATCGGCGCACAGCAGCGGGCAGCACTGATCCCAGCGCAGCCACCGTACCCAATACCCTCGAATTGCCTTGCGACCTGACCAAACCGTCAACTGGCCGTGTGCCAATCAACCTTGCAGACGCAAAAAAGCCGGGAAATTTCCCGGCTGCCTCATCATACACCCCTTTTCATTCAGGATGCACCCCGCCTGGTGTTTTAGCTGCCAGGCGGGGCGTTACCCCAATGAAAACGGGCTCAGAGCATCAAGGCTTGCTCTTGTCCAGGTAGCGGAAGAACTCGTTCTTCGGGTCCAGGACCAGCACGTCGCTCTTGCTGGAGAAGCTTTCGCGGTACGCCTGCAGGCTACGGTGGAACGCATAGAAATCAGCGTCCTGGCTGTAGGCCTTGGCGTAGATGGCGGCCGCCTGGGCGTCACCGTCACCGCGGGTTTCTTCAGCTTCACGGTAGGCTTCGGCCAGCAGTACACGGCGCTGACGGTCGGCATCCGCACGGATACCCTCGGCCAGCTCGTTACCTTTGGCGCGATGCTCGCGAGCCTCACGTTCACGCTCGGTGCTCATACGGTCGAACACGCTGCGGTTGACTTCCTTCGGCAGGTCGATGGCCTTGACGCGAACGTCGACCACCTCGATACCCAGCTCCTTGTTGGCCATGCGGTTCAGCGAAGCGGTGATGTCAGCCATCAACGCGTCACGCTCACCGGAGACCACTTCGTGCAGGGTACGTTTACCGAACTGGTCACGCAGGCCGCTTTCCAGACGACGCGACAGACGCTCGTCGGCGATCTGCTTGAGGCCGGACGTGGCGGTGTAGAAGCGCTCGGCATCCTTGACGCGCCACTTGGCGTAGGCGTCGACCATGACCGCTTTCTTCTCCAGGGTCAGGAACCGCTGGGTCGGAGCATCAAGGGTCATCAGACGGGCGTCGAACTTGCGCACCTGGTTCACATAAGGAATCTTCACATGCAGGCCTGGCTGGACATCCGCCTGGACCACACGGCCGAATTGCAGCAGCACGGCGCGTTCGGTCTGCGACACGATGTAGAAGCAGTTCCAGGCCACGACGGCCAGCACCACAGCGGCGATCAGGGCGATCAGCGATCTATTGCTCATCAGCGGCTCTCCCTAGTGCGCAGCGGCTGTTGTTGCTGTTGCAGGTCCTGCGCCGCACGCGCGGCCGCATCGTTGACCGACGCAGGCACGCTGCTGGTCGGTGCGGACGTGTTGCGGCTGCCTTCGACCATCTTGTCCAGCGGCAGGTAGAGCAGGTTGTTCTGCCCGTCCTTGGTTGCCACCATGACCTTGCTCGAATTGCTGTAGACCTCTTGCATGGTTTCGAGGTACAGACGCTGACGGGTCACGTCAGGTGCCTTGTGGTACTCGGTAACCAGCTTGGTGAAGCGGTCGGCCTCACCCTTGGCGCGGGCAATCACTTCGTCGCGGTAACCGTTGGCATCCTCGATGATGCGCTGGGCCTGACCACGGGCTTCCGGCACCACGCCATTGGCGTAGGACTCGGCCTGGTTGCGGGCACGCTGCTCATCTTCGCGGGCGCGGATCACGTCGTCGAAGGCTTCCTGCACTTCGCGCGGGGCTGCCGCGCTCTGTACGTTGACCTGGGTGACGGTGATACCGGTGCGGTAGTTGTCGAGGAAGCGCTGCAGGCGCTCGCGGATGTCCACGGCCATCTGCTCACGGCCTTCGGTCAGCACCTGGTCCATCGAGGTGGAACCCACCACGTGGCGCAGGGCACTGTCGGTCGCATGCTGCAGGCTCACCTCTGGCTGGTCGACGTTGAGCACGAAGTCCTGCAGGTTGGTGATCTTGTACTGGACGGTCAGCGGCACCTCGACGATGTTCTCGTCTTCGGTCAGCATTTGCCCCTGCTTGGTGTAGGCACGCTCACGCGTGACGTTTTCCAGGTACTTGCGATCGATCGGCGGGAAGTAGATGTTCAGGCCGGGACCTACCGTCTCGTAGTACTTGCCGAAGCGCAGCACAACGGCCTGCTCCTGCTCGTCCACCACGTACACGGCACTGTACAGCCAGATAGCCGCCAGCACCGCCAGGCCAATGCCCAGCAGGCCGTAGCCGCCACCCTTGCCGACATTGCGGTCACCGCCGCCACGTTTCTTGCCGCTGCCGAACATGCCGTTCAGGCTGTCCTGCAGTTTGCGGAAGGCCTCGTCCAGATCCGGCGGACCTTTCTTGTCACCACCGCCGCCACCGCCACCACGGCGGCCGCCCCAGGGATCCTGATTGTTCGAGTTGCCACCCGGCTCGTTCCAAGCCATAGCGCTCTCCATCTGATAAAGCAAAGACGCGCCCACGGCGCGCCGTCCAATGCTACAGAATGCCTGTCACTGCTGCCCGGCGACCTCGACGAGCATTTATTGCAAAGTGTGTTGCTCGACAAACACTTGCGGCTCCATGCCTTCGCGGCTGACCAGGCGATTCAACTCGACCCTGGGCAGTCGCACGCTCAGCAGGCTGCGCCCTTCTTCATCATGCTCTTCACTCTGCACCGCCCCCAAGGCAAAGAATTGCGCGCGCAAGCGGGCAAAACGCTGCTCCAGGCACAAGGTGCCGACAAACAGATCATCCCCCAGCAACTCGGCAATCGCCTGGCCAACCAGCTCCAGGCCACGCCCGTCTCGTGCCGACACCCAGACCCGCTCCGGCTTGCCATCGGCATCGCGCTGGATCTGCGGCTCGACATCTTCAAGCAGGTCGAGTTTGTTATACACCTCAAGGATCGGCAAGCCTTCGGCGCCGATCTCGCCCAATACCGCCAGAACCTGTTCGATCTGCTCCATGCGGTCGGGCTCATGCGCATCGATCACATGCAGCAGCAGGTCGGAGTTGCTCGACTCTTCGAGCGTAGCCCGAAAAGCCTCGACCAGCTTGTGCGGCAGGTGGCGAATGAAGCCGACAGTGTCGGCCAGCACGATTGGCCCAAGGTCATCCAGCTCGAGCCGGCGCAAGGTCGGGTCGAGGGTGGCGAAGAGCTGGTCGGCGGCGTAGACGTCGGATTGAGTCAGGGCGTTGAACAGAGTGGACTTGCCGGCGTTGGTATAACCCACCAGGGAGACCGACGGCAGCTCGGCGCGGCGTCGGCCGCGACGGGCCTGTTCGCGCTGGCTACGCACTTTTTCAAGGCGTGCCTTGATCTGTCGCAGACGCACCCGCAGCAGGCGGCGGTCGGTTTCCAGCTGGGTTTCACCCGGACCGCGCAGGCCGATACCGCCTTTTTGCCGCTCAAGGTGCGTCCAGCCGCGTACCAGCCGCGTGCTCATGTGCTCGAGCTGGGCCAGTTCGACCTGCAGCTTGCCTTCATGGGTACGCGCCCGCTGGGCGAAGATATCGAGAATCAGCCCGGTGCGATCAAGCACGCGACACTCGAAGACACGTTCGAGGTTGCGCTCCTGGCTGGGCGTAAGGGTGTGATTGAAAATCACCAGGTCGACCTCATCGGCTTTGACCCGGTCGCGCAATTCTTCGACCTTGCCGCTGCCAATCAGGTATTTGGCCGTAGGCTGATGCCGTGACACGGTCACCAGCGAGACGATGTCCGCCCCGGCCGACAAAGCCAACTCCTGAAACTCCTGCGGGTCTTCGCGCGCCTCAGGGTTCTGTCCTTCCAAGTGAACGAGCAGCGCCCGCTCACCACCACCGTGGCGCTCAAAGAACAATGCAGGCTCCTATCAGGCGTTGCCTGGCTCGCTGTCACCGTGTTCGGAATCGGACGGGCTTGGCAGGCGAACCGGACGCGCAGGCACCACAGTCGAAATGGCGTGCTTGTACACCATCTGGCTGACGGTGTTCTTCAGCAGCACAACGAACTGGTCAAACGATTCGATCGAGCCCTGCAGCTTGATCCCGTTGACCAGGTAGATGGAAACCGGAACCTTTTCTTTTCTCAAAGTGTTCAAGTAAGGGTCTTGTAGCGAATGCCCTTTTGACATATGCCGCACTCCTGTAAGGATAAATAATAGAAAATCAAGAAAATCGATAAATTAGGCCGCCCCTTCGCAAGAATAGACGGCAATTAGCAGGGACTCAGCTCAATATGGAGACGCTTCCCAGGTATTTCAAGGTGCGGGACAGATTGTCGCAGGCCAGGCTGTCGAGCCAGTGGACGTCGGACCAACCGCGCAACCAGGTGAACTGTCGCTTGGCCAGCTGGCGAGTGGCAATGATACCGCGCTCTCGCATCTCATTCTCACTTAGCCTGCCATCCAGGTAGTCCCAGGCCTGCCTGTACCCCACTGCCCGTATAGACGGCAACCCGGCGTGCAAGTCACTTCTGGCTCGCAGCGATCGGACCTCGTCGATGAAGCCCTGTTCCAGCATCTGCGAAAATCGTAACGCAATTCGCTGATGCAAAATGTGACGATCTGTAGGAGCAATCGCCAAACTCGCGACAGTATAGGGCAAATGTCCGTCAGCGCCTGCGTCTGCGCCGCGACTTTCCGCGTATTGACGCTGGCGATGAGCTGTCATGCTCTCGCCACTCACCCGGTAAACCTCAAGCGCACGTATCAGCCGCTGCGGGTCATTCGGATGGATGCGCGCCGCCGATTCCGGGTCCACTTCGGCCAGCTGACGGTGCAATTCGGCCAGGCCCAGTTCAAGCGCCTGGGCTTCCAGCTCGGCACGCACGCTGGCGTCGGCCGGCGGCATGTCCGCCAGGCCATCGATCAAGGCTTTGTAATACAGCATGGTACCGCCGACCAGCAGCGGGATCTTGCCGCGCGCAGTGATTTCGGCCATGGCCTGCAAGGCATCGGTGCAAAAATGTGCGGCGGAGTAGCTTTCGGCCGGGTCGAGAATGTCGATCAAACGGTGTGGGTGAGCCGCCAGCAGCTCTTTGGAAGGCTTGGCGGTACCGATGTCCATCCCGCGGTAGACCAGCGCCGAATCGACACTGATCAGCTCGCAGGGCAGGGCCTTGGTCAGCTCGATGGCCAGGTCGGTCTTGCCGGCCGCCGTCGGGCCCATGAGGAATATTGCTGGGGGCTTGCCGCTCATGTCATCGACCGCGCAGGAAAAGTTTGTCCAGATCGTCCAGGCCCATTTGGGTCCAGGTCGGGCGGCCATGATTGCACTGGCCGCTGCGCTCGGTGCTTTCCATGTCGCGCAGCAGTGCGTTCATCTCGGGGATGGCCAGGCGCCGGTTGGCGCGCACGGCGCCGTGGCAGGCCATGGTGCCGAGCAATTCGTTGAGGTGCGCCTGAATGCGGTCACTGGTGCCGTATTCCATCAGGTCGGCGAGCACATCCTGTACCAGGCGGTTGGCCTCGGCCTGCTTGAGCAACGCCGGGATCTGCCGGATCGCCAACGTCTCGGGGCCCAGGCGCTGCAGCTCGAAGCCCAGGCGCTGGAACCACTGGGCGTGTTCCTCGGCGCAGTCAGCTTCGCGCTGGCTCATCGCCAGCGATTCGGGCACCAGCAGTGGCTGACCGCTCAAGCCTTCGCTGGCCATGGCCACCTTGAGCCGCTCGTACATGATCCGCTCATGCGCAGCGTGCATGTCCACCAGCACCAGGCCCACGGCGTTCTCGGCCAGAATATAGATACCCTTGAGCTGGGCCAGGGCGTAGCCCAGCGGTGGAATATCACCCTGGCTTTCGGGCAGCGACGACGGCGTCTCGGCGCCGTCGGCCAGCGGCTTGTAGAACTCGCGATAGACGGCTTGCGACTCGGCTGCCGGCAACGGCTGGGACGGGCGCGGGCTGTACTGGGACTGATAGCCCGCGCCACTGCCACCATTGGAAATCGAAAACTGAGGTGCCCGAGGCTGTTCGAGCACCGGCGAGGCCAGGCGCATCTCACCCTGAGGCCCGAATTCACCGGCCTGTTGGCCACTGGGGCGAACGATTTCGGCAACGGCGGCGGGCGCGGCCAACTGGTCTTCCGGCCGCACGTCGGCCAGGGCACGGTGCAAGGTACCGTAAAGGAAGTCGTGCACCGAACGCCCTTCGCGAAAGCGCACTTCGTGCTTGGTCGGGTGCACGTTGACGTCGACGCCGTTTGGCTCAAGCTCCAGGAACAGCACGAAGGTCGGGTGCCGACCGTTGAACAGCACGTCCCGGTACGCCTGGCGCACAGCGTGGGCCACCAGCTTGTCGCGCACCGCCCGGCCGTTGACGAAGAAGTACTGCAGGTCGGCCTGGCTACGCGAGAAGGTCGGCAGCCCTACCCAGCCCCACAGGCGTAGGCCGTTGCGCTCGACATCGATGGGCAGCGCCTGCTCCATGAAGCCAGGCCCGCAAATGGCGCCGACCCGCCGCGCACGCGCGGTTTCATCATGGGCCTCGTGCAGGCTGAGGATGCTCTTGCCGTTGTGGCGCAGGTGGAAGCCGACATCGAAGCGGGCCAGGGCCAGGCGACGGATGACTTCCTGCAGGTGGTCGAATTCGGTCTTCTCGGCCTTGAGGAACTTGCGCCGCGCCGGGGTGTTGAAGAACAGGTCGCGCACCTCGACCGATGTACCGACCGGGTGCGCGGCAGGCTGCACGCGCGGGGTCATGTCGCGGCCTTCGGTCTCGACCTGCCAGGCCTCGCCGGCACTGGCCGTGCGTGACGTCAGGGTCAGGCGCGCCACCGAACTGATCGAGGCCAGGGCCTCCCCCCTGAAACCGAGGCTCAGCACGCCTTCGAGGTCTTCCAGCTCACGGATCTTGCTGGTGGCGTGACGGGCCAGGGCCAACGGCAGGTCGTCGGCGGAGATTCCGCCGCCATCGTCGCGCACGCGCAGCAACTTGACCCCACCCTGCTCGACTTCGACATCGATGCGCCGGGCACCGGAGTCGAGGCTGTTCTCCAGCAGCTCCTTGGCCACCGAAGCCGGGCGCTCGACCACCTCACCGGCGGCAATCTGGTTAGCCAGCCGCGGGCTTAGCAGCTGGATGCGCGAACCACCATTCATTGCTGCGAAGCCAGGGTGGTGGCTGGCACATCGAGACGCTGGCCGACCTTCAGCTCATCGGTCTTGAGGCTGTTGGTGCTGCGCAAGCTGGCCACACTGACCTGATAGCGAACCGCAAGCATGGCCAGGGTTTCGCCAGGGCGCACGGTGTGCTCACGTGGGCCGGCAGCGATCTTGCCGGTGTCACGCAGCCAGGCAATGTAGGTGCCGGGCGGCGGGTTCTGCTGGAAGAACTGCCGCACGCCGGTGTGGATCGAGCGCGCCAGGGCCTGCTGGTGGCTGCGGGTCGCCAGTTTGGCCGCCTCGTTAGCGTTGGAGATAAACCCTGTTTCAACGAGGATCGACGGAATATCTGGCGACTTCAACACCATGAAGCCCGCCTGTTCCACCCGCTGCTTGTGCAGGGAAGTGACGCGGCCCATGTTGCCCAGCACCTTCTGCCCGACATTGAGGCTGGAGCTGAGGGTGGCGGTCATCGACAGGTCGAGCAACACGCCAGCCAGCATGCGGTCCTTGTCGTCGAGGCTGACGTTGCCGGCACCGCCGATCAGGTCGGAGCGGTTTTCCGTGTCGGCCAGCCAGCGCGCGGTCTCGGACGTGGCGCCACGGTCGGACAAGGCAAATACCGACGCACCGAAGGCGGCCCTGGATGGCGCGGCGTCGGCGTGGATCGAGACGAACAGGTCGGCGCCCTTCTTGCGGGCGATTTCGGTGCGTTTGCGCAACGGGATGAAATAGTCACCAGTACGGGTCAGCTCGGCGCGGAAGCCCTTCTCGCTGTTGATCTGGCGCTGCAGTTCCTTGGCGATCTGCAGCACGATGTCTTTTTCGTGCTGCCCGCGCGAGCCAGAGGCGCCCGGGTCTTCACCGCCGTGACCGGCATCGATGGCGACCACGATGTCACGCTTGCCACTAGGCACCGGTGGCAGCTTGATGGCCGGTTGGGCCGGGCTCACCGGCACGGCCGGCGTGGTCGCAGGCGTTTGTACTGGCACAGGCGGTGGGGTCGGCGTGCTGGCGGCGACGGCATCGGCCTCCTGGTCGTACAGGTCGACCACCAGGCGGTTACCGTACTGGGCATTGGGCGCGAGGGTGAAGCTCTTGGGTGTGACCGACTTTTTCAGGTCGACCACCACGCGCAGGTCGGTAGGCGTGCGCTGGGCCGAACGCACGCTGCTGATCGGTGTATTGGACGTGGCCACGTTCAACGGCGCGGCCAGGGTCGCGCCATTGATGTCGATGACCAGGCGATCAGGTGCGCTGAGGGTGAAGACGCTGTGCTGCACGGGGCCAGACAGGTCGAAGACCAGCCGCGTGTTGTCCGGCGCGCGCCACAGGCGCACGCTCTTGACTTGTGTGACGGCCAGAGCCTCAACGGTCACCGTTGTCAGCAGCAGACCAACGATGGCGACCAGTGCGCGTATGCGCATACCTACCCCACTTTCTGTTTTTAGTGTTTGCCCAGTGCCACGCACCAGGCCTCGCCGCGAGCCCCCTGCGGCGAAAGGTTCAGCGAGCGTCCGCGCGCTTGGGGGCTTATGGTAATGGTCAGGTCAGGCTTTGGCAAAACGCCCGCACCCTTTTCCGGCCACTCGAACAGGCACAACGCATCGCCATCGAAGTAGTCACGAATGCCCATGTACTCCAACTCCTCCGGATCGACCAGGCGATACAGGTCGAAATGGAAAGCGCGCACGTCTCCGATCTCGTAAGGCTCGACCACGGTGAAGGTCGGGCTCTTGACTGCACCAGTATGGCCCAGGCCGCGGATCAGGCCACGCGAGAGCGTGGTCTTGCCAGCCCCCAGGTCACCTTCGAGAAAAATCACGCCGTGACCGCCGGTCACTTCGGCAAGCCGCGCACCAAACGCGACCATGGCCGCTTCATCGGCCAAAAACAAGGTTAAGCCAGACACGCAGAATGCTCCTCCAACAACTCACGAATGACCGGCGCCAGATCGCTGGCTGCCAAGCCTCTACCCTTGACGCCCAGGCGCTCGCCCGCACAGGCATGCAGCCAGACACCCAGGCAGGCCGCCGGCCAGGCCGCCATGCCCTGAGCCAGCAACGCCGCCAGCACGCCGGTGAGGACGTCGCCCAGACCAGCACCGGCCATGGCCGGGTGGCCACGGTCACAGCGCGCCAGTTGCCCATCAGGGTCGGCCACCAGGGTGCCGGCGCCCTTGAGCACGCAGACGCTGGCATAGCGGCGGGCGAGCTTGCGAGCAGCGCCCGGTCGGTCGGCCTGAACGGCCTCGGTGGAAATCCCCAGCAACCGCGCCGCCTCCCCAGGGTGCGGGGTCAGGATGCTGCCACTGGGCAGGGCCAGCGGCGTGCGCGCCAGCAAGTTCAACGCATCGGCATCCCACACCTGCGGGCGCGCGGCATTGGCCACTGCCGACAGCAGGCTGCGGCCCCATGCGCCCTGCCCCAGCCCCGGGCCGACCACCAGCACCGAGGCGCGCTCCAGCACGCCCATCAACTGATTGGCCGAACTCACGCCCAGGCACATGGTTTCTGGCAGGCGGGCCAGGCTCGCACCGACATGTTCCGGCCGCGTTGCCACGCTGACCAGGCCCGCGCCACAGCGCAGCGCCGCCTCGGCACTGAGCAGCACCGCGCCGCCGGTACCGAGGTCGCCACCGACCACCAGCACATGGCCGAAGTCACCTTTATGGGCATGCGCCTGCCTTGCCGGCAGGTGCGCGACGGTCACGCTGCTGAGCAGTTGCGGGGCACTACCTGGGTGTTTGGTCTGGGGCATGGGGTCAAAGGCTCCAATGTCTGGCAGAATTATACGCACCTGAGCCCGTATTGCCTTGCCCATCCATGTCCGCTTGCACACTTGACCTCGCCGCACTGGCCCAATCGATCAAGAATTGGGGCCGAGAACTCGGTTTTGCCCACGTCGGCATCGCCGGTGTGGACCTTGGCGAGCACGAACAGCACCTGCAACGCTGGCTCGATGCTGGCTACCAGGGCGAAATGGAGTACCTGGCCGCTCACGACGGCAAGCGTGCCCACCCTGACCAGTTGATCCCCGGCACGGTACGGGTGGTGTCGCTGCGCATGGACTACTTGCCAGGCGACACGCAGATGGCGCAACGCCTGGCCCAGCCAGAAAAGGCCTACGTATCGCGCTACGCCCTTGGCCGCGATTACCACAAACTGGTGCGCAAACGCGTGCAGCACCTGGCCGATCGCATCCAGGAAGACATTGGCCCGTTCGGTTACCGGGCGTTCGTCGACAGCGCCCCGGTGCTGGAAAAGGCGATTGCCGAGCAAGCTGGGCTGGGTTGGATCGGCAAGAACACCCTGCTGCTCAATCGCAAGGCCGGTAGCTACTTCTTCCTTGCCGAGCTGTTCGTCGACCTGCCGCTGCCGGTGGACGAAGCACATACCAGCGAGCACTGCGGGCGGTGCCAGGCGTGCCTGGACATCTGCCCGACCCAAGCCTTTGTCGGCCCCTATGTACTGGATGCCAGGCGCTGCATCTCGTACCTGACCATCGAGCTGAAGGGTGCGATTCCCGTCGAGTTGCGTTCGATGATGGGCAACCGAGTGTTCGGCTGCGATGACTGCCAGATCGTCTGCCCGTGGAACCGCTTTGCCCGGCCCACCCAGGAGAGTGACTTCCAACCCCGGCATGGGCTGGAGAATGCCGAGTTGGCCGAGATGTTCCTGTGGGATGAAAAGACTTTTTTGCGCAAGACCGAAGGCGGGCCATTGCGGCGGGCGGGGTATGAACGCTGGCTGCGAAACCTGGCGGTTGGGTTGGGCAATGCCCCTTCGACGATTCCGGTGCTGGAGGCCTTGAAGGCCCGACGGGATGACCCGTCGGCACTGGTGCGTGAGCATGTCGAGTGGGCGCTGGAGCGTCACGGACAGGTGTAGGTGGGGTCAGGCGGGCGAAGCCCCTCACTGCTGGTCGTTGTAATGAAACTTGGGCATTTCCCAATGAAACCTGATCGCCAGCAAACGCAGCAGAAACCCGCCAAACAAGGTCAGCAACGTCGCCTGCTCCGCCGGCAGCTGAAAGTGCACGCAGCCCAGATAGAACCATGCCGCCGCAAACGACACGCTGGCATACAGCTCCCGGCGGAACACCAGCGGGATGTCGTTACAGAAGATATCGCGCAAGATCCCACCAAATACCCCGGTGATTACCCCGCTGATCGACGCCACCAGCATGCCCTGCCCCATCTCCAGCGCCGTCATGCAACCGATCAAGGTAAACGCCACCAACCCCAGGGCATCGAGCACCAGGAACAATGAACGCAGGCGGCGCATCATCGGTGCGATGAAAATCGTCAGCAGTGCCGCACAGCTGGTCAGTACCAGGTACTCCGGGTGCTTGACCCAGGTCAGCGGGTAGTGCCCAAGCAGCACGTCACGCACCGAGCCACCGCCCAGGGCGGTGACGCAGGCAATCAGCACCACGCCAAACCAGTCCATGCCGCGGCGGCCGGCAGACAAGGCACCGGTCATGGCTTCAGCGGTGATGGCAATGAGGTAGAGCATCAACAACATGGTGCGAGTCCGTGCGAGAAAGGCGCGCAGTCTAACCAGTTGCCCGAGGCACCAAAAGAGGGCGCAGACACAATATCTGCGCCCTTTCAGCTCACACCTTGATGAAGTGCTCGCGGTAGTGGCGCAACTCGGCGATCGACTCGCGGATATCGTCCAGCGCCAGGTGGGTGCCGCCCTTCTTGAAGCTGTCGCGAACATTCGGCGCCCAGCGTGCGGCCAGCTCCTTGAGGGTCGAGACGTCGAGGTTGCGGTAATGGAAGTAGTTTTCCAGGTTGCGCATATGGCGATAAAGGAAACGGCGGTCCTGGCAGATGCTGTTGCCGCAGATGGGCGACTTGCCTTTGGGCACCCACTGCTCGAGGAAGGCGATGGTCTGCGCCTCGGCCTCGGCCATGCTGACGCGGCTTTCGCGCACACGCTGGGTCAGGCCCGAGCCGCCGTGGGTACGGGTGTTCCACTCGTCCATGCGCGCCAGCACTTCGTCACTGTGGTGAATGGCGATCACCGGGCCTTCGGCCAGGGTGTTCAGATCGCTGTCGGTGACAATCGTGGCCATCTCGATGATGACGTCGCTGTCCGGATCCAGGCCGGTCATTTCCAGGTCGATCCAGATCAGGTTCTGTGGGTTGTGCATGCAGGGGCTCCTCGTATAGGCCGTCATAGTAGCCTAGCGGGGGCGGCCGGCGCATGCGCGGCGCAAAGGTAAGCCCAATGGTCGAGCGCCCGGCGTGCTAAACTGCCTGCCGTTTTCAATCTGTCCCAGCACGGAACCTTCATGGCCAAACGCCAGCTCAATCGTCGCCAAAACTGGCGTATCGAAAAAATCCAGAACGAGCGCGCCGCTCGCGCCGCCAAACGCGAGCAGCACACGCTGCAGGAACTGGAGGGCGGCGACCTGGGGCCAGAACAACTGGGCCTGGTGATTGCCCACTTTGGTGTGCAGGTCGAGGTCGAGGCCCAGGACGGCGATACGGCCGGCCAGGTGTTCCGTTGCCACCTGCGGGCCAACCTGCCCGCACTGGTCACAGGCGACCGTGTGGTCTGGCGTGCAGGTAACCAAGGCATCGGCGTGATCGTCGCGCAGATGCCGCGCAGCACCGAGCTGTGCCGGCCGAACAACCACGGCCAGCTCAAGCCGGTGGCGGCCAACGTCGACCTGATCGTGATCGTCTTCGCGCCAGCGCCCGAGCCACACCCGAACCTGATCGACCGCTACCTGGTAGCCGCCGAGCATGCCGGCATCCGTCCGCTGCTGCTGCTGAACAAGGCCGACCTGATCAACGACGAGAACGGCCCGGCCCTGCATGCGCTGCTCGAAGTCTATCGCGACCTCGGCTACCCCTTGCTGGAGGTTTCTGCCCACCAGGGTGATGGCATGCAACGCCTGCAGCAGATGCTGGACGGGCACATCAGCGTATTCGTCGGCCAGTCGGGCGTGGGCAAGTCGTCCCTGGTCAACAGCCTGCTGCCTGCCGCCGACACCCGCGTCGGTGACCTGTCCGAGTGGTCGGGCCAGGGCACGCACACCACCACTACCGCGCGCCTGTACCACTTCCCCAACGGCGGCGACCTGATCGACTCGCCGGGCATTCGCGAATTTGGCCTGGGCCATGTCAGCCGCGATGACGTGGAAGACGGTTTCATCGAGTTTCGCGACCTGTTCGGCACCTGTCGCTTCCGCGATTGCAAACATGACCGCGAGCCAGGCTGCGCACTGCTTCAGGCACTGGACGATGGCCGTATCAAGCAGCAGCGCATGAACAGCTACCGCTCGATCATCGCCAGCCTGCCGGAAGACAGCTACTGATCAGCCTGTTTTGTAGGAAATATTACCGGGGCATGTAGGATCGCTCCGGTTTTACCGTCATCTATTGCCCCTTCTACTGCTTTCGCTGATGGTCATGCCTTCTATCAGGGAGGGCAACCGCCATGCCGGTTCTTATCAGCTACCGCCACGAAGAGCGGCTCGATGCGTTCATCCTCAATGAGCGCCTGCTGCTCGAAGGCATCGCCACCCAAGTGGTGCAGCTTGACAGCGAAGGGCAGACCCGCGATGACCTGCATGGCAGTTTCTGCCAGCAGATGAGCGATGCTACTCATTGGGTCGGGGTGCTGCCTGACGACACTGCCGAAGATTGGTGGACTGCTTGGCTGCTGGGGGCTGCGGCAATGGCCTGCCGCCGGGTCAGCTTCTATCGCAAAGGGCCAGCGCCGTTACCGGAATGCCTGGGCAGGTGGCCGTGCATGCGTGAGCAGGCGCATATCGACCTGTTCGTGCGGGCCTATCATGACGAACGCACGTTCGAGCGGGCTATGTCACTGCCGCCAGAGCGAGGGTCGGGTGCTGACAGGGATAATGCCGATTTCTTTCATGCCGATCTCAAGGCCAAGATCCGCCGGGGGTTTTGACGGCCATGTGATGGCTGGCACCGGCTTCGCCGGTGTTCGCGGGGCAAGCCCGCCCCCACAGAGGCACAGCTATCAATGCGATAACTGTTTCTCTATCGGAGCGGCTGCGCGCGGGGCTATTGCTCTTTGGCGTCGTCCATCTTCAGCGTCCCATCCTCGAAGATGTTCAGCTTCTCGCGCAGCTCACGCGGCTGCATCGGTGCCTGCTCGGCCTCTGGCACAGCCGGGGCCGAGGCGCCGGGGGCGGTGTCGGCAGGTGCTGCGGGCTCGGCCGGCGGTGCTTCGGGCGCGGCCTGTTCACCCTCGATGTTGCGCTGGGCCTTCTTGGTCAGCACGATGATGTCGATGCGCCGGTTGACCGGGTTGAACGGGTCCTTGCGGTCGAACAACGACGACGAGGCGTAACCCACCACCCGGGCCACTTGCTCGTCCGGATAGCCGCCAGCGACCAGCGCGCGCCGCGCCGCGTTGGCACGGTTGGCCGACAGTTCCCAGTTGCCGAACTCACCGGTGCCAGCAAACGGCTTGGCATCAGTGTGGCCACTGATGCTGATCTTGTTCGGCACCGCCTTGATGGTGTCGGCCATGGCCAGCAGGATGTCCTCGAAATACGGCTGCAAGCGCGCACTGCCGATGTCGAACATCGGCCGGTTCTCGGCATCCATGATCTGGATGCGCAAGCCGTCCTGAGTGATCTCGAACAGAATCTGGTCCTTGAACTTCTGCAGTTGCGGGTTTTCCTCGACCTTGTTCTGCAGCTCCTGCAGCAACAACTCGAGGCGCTCGCGTTCGACCTGCTCGGCCATGGTCTCGACCTGGTCCTTGCTCAGCTGAACGCTGGATTCAGGCGTCGGTTCGGACTTCACTTCAGGGTTGATAGTCTTCTCCGGTGCCATCTCGGGCGAACCGCCCAGGTCGATGACGTAGGGCGTGCCACTCTCGGAAAAGCCGATCGGGTCCTTGAAATAGCCGGCAATGGCGATCTTCTGCTCAGGCGTGGCTGTGGACAACAGCCAGAGCACCAGGAAAAACGCCATCATCGCCGTGGCGAAGTCGGCAAAGGCGATTTTCCAGGCGCCGCCATGGTGGCCGCCGCCGAAGCGCTTGACGCGCTTGATGATTATCGGCTGATTGTTCTCCATGACTCAGCGACCGCGAACCGCTTGTTCCAGCTCGGCAAAACTTGGGCGATGCTTGGGGTAAAGCACCTTGCGACCGAACTCGACAGCCAGGGACGGTGGCATGCCCGAGGCCGACGCGACCAGCGAGGCCTTGATCGACTCGTACAGGTTGATCTCTTCCTTGGCATCGTGCTCCAGGCACTTGGCCAACGGGCCGAAGAAGCCATAGGCCGCCAGGATACCGAAGAAGGTACCGACCAGTGCCGCACCCACGTGCATGCCGATGGCCGCCTGGTCGCCCTCGCCGAGCGAGGCCATGGTCACCACGATGCCGAGTACCGCCGCAACGATCCCGAAGCCCGGCATGCCGTCGGCAATGCCGTTCACCGCATGGGAGGGGTGTTCGAGCTCTTCCTTCATGCTCAGCAGCTCCATGTCGAACAAGCCTTCGAGCTCGTGCGGGGCCATGTTGCCGGTGGACATGATGCGCAAGTAGTCGCAGACGAACGCGGTCATGCGCTCATCAGCCAGTACGGTGGGGTACTTGGCGAAGATGGGGCTGGCCGCGGCGTCCTCGATATCACTCTCGATGGCCATCATGCCTTCACGACGGCTCTTGTTGAGGATCTCGTACACCAGGCCCAGCACCTCCAGGTAATAGGCGTGGGTGAAGCGCGAGCCGAACATCTTCATCGACTTCTTGATGACGTGCATAGTCATGTGGCCAGGGTTGGCCTGCAAGAATGCACCGAAGGCCGCACCGCCGATGATCAGTACTTCGAACGGCTGGATCAGCGCCGCGATCTTGCCGTGGGAGAGCACGTATCCGCCGAGCACGCTCGCGAATACGACGATGATGCCGATAATTTTAGCCATAGGTTCAAAGCACTTGCTGTCGTGGTCAGGGTGAGAGACGGGAGCTTTAAAACTCTTCTTCTACTTATCGGCAGAACTGCGCCAGACTATAGCCACTCAAAGCGAAAAGCCAGTTCGGACTGATGTCAAAATGCCAATTGAAACCAAGGTGCCCGCTCAGCCGCCACGTACGTTAGAGGCCTGGGTAAAGCTGCTGGAGAGTGTTCGCATACCTGTGCCGAAACAGAGTTACGACCGGGTATTGGCGGCCATAAACGACAGCCGCCGCTCCCTGCGCGATATCGCCGAACTGATGCAGGATAGCCCGGCACTGGTGCTTTCGGTCATGCGTGAGGCCAATCACCCGGCCAACGCCAGCCAGGCCGAGCCCGCCGAGAGCCTGGAAATTGCCCTGAACCGGCTGGGCCTGACGCGTATCGAGCAGTTGCTCAAGCGCCTGCCCTCGCTGCCAGCCGACGAGGTCCCGCCGGTACTGGGCCAGTTCCAGCTGATCAGCCAGCACGCCTCGCAGCAGGCCAGCGGCCTGTTCGCCAGCCGCCTGGCGCGCTTGTGGCAAGAAATCCACTGGGGCAGCCTGCTGTTCCTCGCCCCACTCTGGCCGCTGGCCCTGGCCTACCCGAAGCTGCTCGACACCTGGGAGCTGCGGGTTATCCACAAGGGTGAGAAAGCCGCCGAGGTGGAGCAGGAACTGTTCGGTGTGCGCATCATGGCGCTGTGCCAGACCATGGCTGAGTACTGGCGCCTGCCGCAATGGGTGACCCAGGGCTACCGCATGCTGCTGGATGAACGCGAGCAACTGGCGCAGGTGTTCAACATTGCCCGCGATCAGGACGTGCTGAGCCAGCAACACCGCCTGGATGAGGAGCCCGGCCTGCGCCGCTGGTTCAACCAGCCGGCCAATACCGTGCTGCTGGCCAACGGCCTGGCCCTGGCGGCGCAGGTGGGCTGGGACAACCCGCACCTGCTGCGCTGGCAGTTGCTGACTGCGCTGTACCTGCAGACGTCGCTGGATGACGTGCAGCAGCAGGTTCACCAACAAGCGGCGGCCAGCGCCCGGCGCCATGCCCACCAGGCACTGTTCCACCCGGCCGAAGCGCTGATCTGGCCCTGGCAGCAACGCCGCCCGCACCCAGGCATGCTGGCGCCACCGCCGCCCAGCAGTGAAGAACTGAACCGCTGGCGCACGCTGTGCCAGGACCTGCTGGCGCAACCAAGCCCGTTCACCAATACCGTGCACCTGGCCACCCAGGCCCGCGAGGCCCTGCTGGCCTGCGGCATGCAGCGCATCATGCTGCTGACCCTGGACAAGGCGACCGACTACCTGCGCGTACAGCAGACCGCCGGCCTGCCCAAGGAAGCCGCTGCCATGGCCTTGCAAGTGCCGCAAAGCAAGCTGCTGCAAAAACTGATGAGCAAGGCCGGGCAATTGCGCCTGACCCCGGAAAACCACGGCCAGTTCTCGGCCCTGCTGCCAGCACCGCTGCGCGCCCTCTTCCGGAGCGAGCACCTGCTGCTGCGCTCGCTGGCAGTCAACGACCAGGTCCTGATGCTGGCGGTGGCCGACCAAGGCGGCAACCCTCTGGCCGATATCAGCGTGCAAGCCTTTGGTAAAACCGCGCAATGCATCGAGCGCGCGCTGTCCGTGTTTGCCAACCGCAAGGGCTGAGCCTTGCGCTACAATCGCCCCTCTTTCCACACTGGAGACCGTGGATGACTGACTTTTCCGGCCTGCCCCTGGTGATCGAAGCCGCGGATCTCTTGCCGCGCCTGGGTTCGCCGCACTTGATCCTGGTCGACTTGAGCAGCGCGAACCGTTATGTCAGCGGGCACATCCCCGGCGCCCGCTTCGTCGAAGGCAAGCGCACTCAGCTGGGCCTGCCACCAGCGCCGGGCCTGCTGCCGGCACTGGCCGACCTGGAAAAACTGTTCAGCGAGCTCGGTCATCGCGACGATGCCGTCTACGTGGTCTATGACGATGAAGGCGGCGGCTGGGCCGGGCGCTTCATCTGGTTGCTCGACGTGATCGGCCACAAGGCCTACCACTACCTCAATGGCGGCATTCAGGCCTGGCCGGCGGACACGCTCTCCACCGACGTGCCGGCCAGCGGCAATGCCACCGTGCGCCTGCAGGTGCACAGTGAGCCAACGGCCACCCGCGAGTACCTGCAAAGCCGCCTGGGCGCCGATGACCTGGTCATCTGGGACGCCCGCGGCCCGCTGGAGTACAGCGGCGAGAAGGTGCTGGCGGCCAAAGGCGGCCACATCCCCGGCGCGGTCAACTTCGAGTGGACGGCCGGCATGGACCTCAACGACCACCTGCGCATCCGCCACGACATCGCCGAAGTCCTGCAAAAGCTGGGCATCACGCCCGACAAGGAAGTGATCACCCATTGTCAGAGCCACCGCCGCTCCGGTTTCACCTACCTGGTGGCCAAAGCCCTCGGTTACCCACGCGTCAAGGCTTACGCTGGCTCGTGGAGCGAATGGGGCAACCACCCGGACACGCCTGTTGAAGTTTAAGGAACCTGCATGAAATCCCGTTTGTTCATCATCAGCCAGTACCTGCTGCCGCACCACCTGCTGTCGCGGCTGGCCGGCTGCATTGCCGAGTGCCGTGCACGCTGGTTCAAAAACGCCTTCACCGCCTGGTTTGCCAAGCGCTACCAGGTGAACATGTCCGAGGCCCTGGTCGAGGACTTGAGCGCTTACGAACACTTCAACGCGTTCTTCACCCGTGCCTTGAAGCCCGGCGCCCGTCCGCTCGACGAAACCCCCGGCGCCATCCTGTGCCCAGCCGACGGTGCTGTCAGCCAGCTTGGCCCGATCGAGCACGGCCGCATCTTCCAGGCCAAGGGCCACAGCTACAGCGCCCTGGAGCTGCTGGGTGGCGACCCGGCCCTGGCCGCGCCGTTCATGGGCGGCGAATTCGCCACCATTTACCTGTCGCCGAAGGATTACCACCGCGTGCACATGCCGCTGGCCGGCACCCTGCGCGAGATGGTGTACGTACCGGGCCGCCTGTTCTCGGTGAACCAGACCACGGCCGAAAACGTGCCTGAGCTGTTTGCCCGTAACGAGCGCGTCGTCTGCCTGTTCGACACCGAACGCGGCCCGATGGCCGTGGTGCTGGTAGGTGCGATGATCGTTGCTTCGATCGAGACGGTCTGGGCCGGCTTGGTAACGCCGCCCAAGCGTGAGTTGAAGACCTTCCGTTACGACGAAGCCAGCCGTGCGCCGATCCACCTGGAAAAAGGCGCCGAGCTGGGCCGCTTCAAACTGGGCTCGACCGCCATCGTGCTGTTCGGGCCAGAGCAGGTGAAGTGGGCTGAAAGCCTGGGTGCGGGGTCGGCAGTGCGCATGGGCCAGCAGTTGGCAGCGCCTGCGCAGGCTTGATCGCCTTGTAGAAGCTGGGGCTGCTGGGCAGCCCCGGTCGTTCAGATCAACCGCGCGCGTCGCGGTCGCGCAGGCCCAACAGGTACAGCACCCCATCCAGCCCCAGGGTGGAAATCGCCTGCTTGGCCGATTGACGCACCAGCGGCTTGGCGCGGAAGGCCACGCCCAGGCCGGCCAGCGACAACATTGGCAGGTCGTTGGCGCCATCCCCCACGGCGATGGTCTGGTCCAGTTGCAAGCCCTCTTCACTGGCCAGTTGCTGCAGCAGTTCAGCCTTGCGCTGAGCATCGACAATCGGCTCCACGGCAACGCCGGTCACCTTGCCGTCGACCACTTCCAGCTCATTGGCGAACACATAGTCGATACCCAGGCGCGCCTGCACCTGCTTGGCGAAGTACGTGAAGCCACCGGACAGGATCGCAGTCTTGTAACCCAGGCGCTTGAGCTCGGCGAACAGGTTCTCGGCACCTTCGGTCAGGCGCAGCGACGCACCGATCTCATCCAGCACCCCTACATCCAGGCCTTTGAGCAACGCCATGCGCTCCTTGAAGCTGGCGCGGAAGTCCAGCTCGCCACGCATCGCCCGCTCGGTGATCGCTGCCACCTGCTCGCCCACGCCAGCGGCCTTGGCCAGCTCGTCGATGACTTCGGCCTCGATCAGGGTCGAGTCCATGTCGAATACCGCCAGGCGGCGGTTGCGTCGGAACAAGTCGTCCTTCTGGAAAGCGATGTCGACACTCAAGGCTTCTGCCAGGGCGAAGAAGTCTGCGCGCAACGCCTGAGCATCGCTCGGCACGCCGCGCACGGAGATCTCGATGGCCGCCTTGCCCTTCTCGGTCTCGGCATCCAGCCCCACGCGGGCAGACAAGCGTTCGATGCGCTCGATGGTCAGGCCGTACTGGCTGATGACCGCACTGACGCGCTGCAACTGCTCAGGGGTGATCTTGCGGCTGAGCAGGGTGACGATATGACGCGCCTCTCCGTGGCCATCGGCCCAATGCTGGTAATCCGCCTCGGAAATCGGCGTGTAACGGGCCTGCAGATTCAGTTCGTGGGCCTTGGCCTGCACGCTTTGCAGCAGGCGAGTGGCCACTTCGTTGTCCGGGATATCGACCAGAATGCCGAACGACAACGTGCCGTGCATGACCGCCAGGCCGATGTCGAGAATGCTCACACCGCCCTGCAGCAGGACGCCAGTGATGGCCGCAGTGAGACCTGGACGGTCTTCACCTGTGATGTTGATCAGGACGATTTCGCGCAAGACCGGACTCCGACTTCGATGAAAAATGCGCATTCTACCGATTTTCAGTGACCATCGGGCGCGAACGATGCTTTGCCGACAAAACCGGTGTCGCTATACTGCCCAACACTTTTATGCCATTAAGAGCCGAGCGCTGTGAACCGGCCCACCCCCGTCAAGCCAGACAACTTCTTCCTGATGATCTATCGTGCCCTGAGTCAACGTCGCGTCCCTCTGGCGCTACGCATCGCCTGCACCAACATATTCCTGGTGGCACTGGCACTGGTCATCTATGCCTGTGTGATGGGCCTGCAGTTCAAGCAGGCCATGCACGAGCAGGCCGACGCGCTCGGCCAGAGCCTGACCACGCAGACGGCCACGTCGGCCACCGAGCTGTTGGTGTCCAACGACATCCTCAGCCTCAACGTGCTGCTGGGCAACCTGGTGAAAAACCCGCTGGTGGCCCATGCGGCCATCTACAGCGTGGACAACCGCATCCTCGCCGAGGCTGGCCAGCGTCCGCGCAATAGCCTGCTGGGTGAAGCCGAAGGCCTGTACCAGACCAAGATCACCTTCCAGGACGTCACGGCCGGGCAACTGCGCATCAGCCTGGACATGAGCCAGTTCCAGCAGCCGATGCTGATCAGCCTGCAGAGCATGGGCATCCTCGCCGCCATCCTGCTGGCCCTGGCGCTGAGCCTGAGCCTGCGCCAGGCACGCCATATCACCACACCGCTGCTGCAGTTGCGGGTGTGGCTGCGCGACCCGCAGCCCTATACGCCGGCCACCGACCGCCAGGACGAGATCGGCGATATTGCCCGCCAGTTGCACACTCGCCTGGCCCCGCCGCCGCCACCTGAGCCAGAGCCGGAAGAAGAGGACGACGAAGACGACTTCGACGACCTGCACGATCACGCGCCGGCCCCTAAGATTGCGCCGCGCGCCAAGGTTGTCGCCCAGGCTGACGAAGAGGACGACGATGCCTTTGCCGGGCTGCTGGACAACGACGAAAGCGCGCCCAAGCCGGTGCCATACGATTCGGACGAGCCGCAGAACAGCGCCGTACTGGCCGTTCAGCTCGGCTCCCAGGAGCAACTGCGCCGCCTGCCGCGCACGCGCCTGACCGAATTGCTCGAGCGCTACCGCGACTGCCTGGAACAGGCCGCTTCGCTGTATGAGGGTGAAACCCACACGCTCAACGACGGCAGCACCCTGGTGCTGTTCCACAGCCGCGACTGTGGCGAGGACTACCTGACCAACGCGATCTGCTGTGGCGAGTTACTGCGTGCGCTGGGCCATGCCTTGCAGATCGAAGTGGCCGACAGCGGCATTACCCTGCAACTGCAGCTGGGCCTGGCGCTGGGTAATGACCTGCAAGGGTTGGAGCTGGTTGACCTGCTGATGGCCGAAAAAGCCCAGGATGCCCTGGCGCTGTCGCAGCACAGCCGTAACCTGCTGCTGGTAGAGCGCCAGATCAGTGATGACGCGCTGATCCGTCAACGCGCGCGGATCCGCCCGATTGCCAGCCCGGAAGGCGCTTGCTGTGTAGAGCGGTTGATGGAGCCGTATCCGTCGATGCTGGAGCGGCAATTGGCGCGGATGCACGAGCGCCGGGCCTGACACAAAGGCCGCCTTGCCGGGGCGCCGGACCGGTCGGAAAGGCCCGCGCAGCGGCCCTTGTAGGAGCGGCCTTGCGTCGCGAAAGGGGCGCGCAGCGGCCCCAGCAATAGTTGCGTCGACGCTGAAATCGGGGGCCGCTGCGCAGCCCTTTCGCGACGCAAGGCCGCTCCTACAAAGGCCCGCGCAGCAGATACAAAAAAGCCCGCATCGATGCGGGCTTTTTTGTATCAGGCGGAACCATCAGAACCGATAGACTTCCATATCGGTACGAATCGGCGAAGCCATCGGGATCTTGGACTTCTCGGGTGCCTTCTTGACCTGTACCGGCGCAGCGGGCTTCTTCGGCGCCTCTTCGGCAATGGCTGGCTGATTGGCCAGCGGCTTGACCGCCGTGCTCAGCTGTTCAGCCAGCTTTTGCAGCAGTTGCCCTTGAGCCTGCACCTGCGACGCTTCGCTGCCCTCATGCTGCTGCTCAAGGTGAACGATGCGGTTGTCACGCACATGGCCACGACGGTCGAGCAGGCGCCATTGGGCGTCCAGGATCGCCGGCTGATCCTTGCCCGAGTCGAGGCGGGTAATCGACAGCAACACTTGCACGTCCGGGCTGAAGCCGGTGGTCGCCGGGGCCAGCACCACGCGCTGACTGTCCAGGCGCCAGGCCAGCTGGCGAACCAGCAACTGGTCAATGTCCGACGAGAGGCTGCCGGCCCAACGACCGTCGGTCGCCGAACTCAGGCTGCCATCGGCCTGACGCTGCAGGAACGTCTCGCGTTGCAGGTAATCGGCAACCGATACCGGGCCCAGCACCACGGCCATGCCCGCGCTTTGCGACGGCTGGCCAGGATCACCGCTGTCGAGCTGGTACAAGGCCACAGGCTGATGCATGCTGCATCCGCCCAGCCCCAGCAGGCCCGTCATCAACAGCGCAAATGGAAGGCGCAGAAGTTTCATCATCCCATCCAGGCGGTCGCCACAGGCAGACCGCAGTGATACTCATGTAGATTCAATCGGGCACACGGCCACGCCGGCACCGCAAGGGCCATATCATCCGCGAAATAGCTGTCCGACTCCAGCATTTCTGCCCGGAACGGCCTTGAAATTGCCGTTCCAGACATTTCAGCAGCTTACGCCGGGCCTTCCACCTGCAACCCATCGACGCGCTGGAAGCCGCGTGGCAGCTTGCTGCCGCGCCGGCCCCGTTCGCCCTTGTAGTGCTCCAGATCGTCCGCTTTCAGCGATAGCGTACGCTTGCCGGCTTGCAATACAAGGGTTGCGCCTTCAGGGATTACCGCAAGGTCGGTGACAAATTCTTCACGACTGGCCACCCGATCACCGGGCACGCCGATGATCTTGTTGCCCTTGCCTTTGCCCAACTGTGGCAAGTCGCTGACCTTGAACACCAGCAGCCGGCCCTCGGTGGTGACCGCCGCCAGCCAGTCCTGCTCGCGGTTGGCCACCGGGCGCGGGGTCATGACCTTGGCGCCGTTGGGCAGGCTGAGCAGGCCTTTGCCGGCCTTGTTCTTGGCCTGCAGGTCTTCGCCCTTGACCACGAAGCCGTAACCGGCATCCGACGCCACCACATACAGCGCATCGTCCTCAGGTAGCAGCACGCACTCGAAGGTCGCCCCAGGTGGCGGCGCCAGGCGGCCCGTCAGCGGCTCGCCCTGCCCCCGCGCAGACGGCAAGGTATGCGCGGCCACCGAGTAACTGCGGCCGGTGGAGTCGATCAATACGGCAAACTGGTTGGAGCGCCCGGCGGCTGCGGCCTTGAAGCCATCGCCAGCTTTGTACGAAAGGCCGGTGGCGTCGATGTCGTGGCCCTTGGCGCAGCGCACCCAGCCCTTTTCCGATAGCACAACGGTGACCGGCTCGGTCGGCATCAGCTCGTTTTCCGACAGCGCCTTGGCTTCTGCACGCTCGACGATCGGCGAGCGGCGGTCGTCGCCGTAGGTTTCGGCGTCCTTGATCAGCTCGCTGCGCACCAGCTTGCGCAGCTTGGCGTCGCTGCCGAGCAGGGCCTGCAGCTTGGCCTGCTCCTTGAGCAGCTCGTCCTGCTCGCCGCGAATTTTCATCTCTTCAAGGCGCGCCAGCTGTCGCAGGCGGGTCTCGAGGATGTAGTCAGCCTGGATTTCGGTCAGCTCGAAACGCTCGATCAGCGCCTGCTTGGGATGCTCCTCGGTGCGGATGATATGAATCACTTCATCCAGGTTGAGGAAGGCAGTCAGCAAGCCTTCGAGCAGGTGCAGGCGCCTCTGCACCTTGTCCAGGCGGTGCTGCAGGCGGCGCCGGACGGTGTTGGTACGA
Organism: Pseudomonas sp. SWRI77; assembly: GCF_014269105.1. Classification (NCBI taxonomy): domain Bacteria; kingdom Pseudomonadati; phylum Pseudomonadota; class Gammaproteobacteria; order Pseudomonadales; family Pseudomonadaceae; genus Pseudomonas; species Pseudomonas sp. SWRI77. Next base: position 311,864 of record NZ_JABWRV010000001.1, read on the forward strand.
AACTCCAGCCACTCCAGCAACAGCGCTCGCAGGTTCTTCAACTGCGGCCGGCCGTCCAGGCCGATGATGTTGACGTTGACCCGGTAGCTGCTTTCCAGGTCGGTGGTGGCGAACAGGTGCTGCATCAGCTCGTCGGCATCCACCCGGTTGGAGCGCGGGATGATGACGATACGGCACGGGTTCTCGTGGTCCGACTCGTCACGCAGGTCGGCCACCATCGGCAGCTTCTTGGCCTGCATCTGTGCGGCGATCTGCTCCAGCACCTTGGCCCCGGAGACCTGATGCGGCAGTGCGGTGACCACCACGTCGCCATCTTCGACGCGATAAACGGCACGCATGCGGATCGAGCCGCGGCCGCTTTCGTAGATCTTCAGGATCTCGGCGCGGGGCGTGATGATTTCGGCTTCGGTCGGGTAGTCCGGGCCCTGGATATGCTCGCACAACTGCTCGATGGTAGCCTTGGGCTCGTCCAGCAGGCGCACGCAGGCACTGGCCACTTCACGCAGGTTGTGCGGCGGCACGTCGGTGGCCATGCCCACGGCGATGCCGGTGGTGCCGTTGAGCAGGATGTTGGGCAGGCGCGCCGGCAGTACTGCGGGCTCCTGCAGGGTGCCGTCGAAGTTCGGCACCCAGTCCACGGTGCCCTGGCCCACTTCGTTGAGCAACACTTCGGCGTAGCGCGACAGGCGCGCCTCGGTGTAACGCATGGCAGCGAACGACTTCGGATCGTCCGGTGCACCCCAGTTGCCCTGGCCATCGACCAGGGTGTAGCGGTAGCTGAACGGCTGCGCCATCAACACCATGGCTTCGTAGCAGGCCGAGTCGCCGTGGGGGTGGAACTTGCCGAGCACGTCACCGACGGTACGCGCCGACTTCTTGTGCTTGGCATCGGCATCGAGCCCCAACTCGCTCATGGCGTAGATGATGCGTCGCTGCACCGGCTTCAGGCCGTCGCCGATGTGCGGCAGGGCCCGGTCCATGATCACGTACATGGAGTAGTTGAGGTAGGCCTGTTCGGTGAAGTCAGCCAGCGAGCGGCGTTCGACGCCGTCGAGGCTGAGTTCCAGTGGGTCGCTCATGCGGGCCTCGTCATTTCAGGTTCTGGCGCAACAGCATGGTGCCGCCGCGCTGGGTAAATTCAAGTTGTTTCAGGGCGCTCATGCCCAGCAGCACGGTCTGGCCGTCCAGGCCTGGCACCACGGTTGCGCGCACGCCCTGCAAGCGGATATCGCCCAATTGCAGGGTGGTCAAGCGGGTGCGGTAGCCTTCGGTGCGGCCATTTGCGGTGCTGAGCAGCACCGGGCTGCCTCGCGCCAGGTCCAGCTCGCTGGCCAGGGCCTCGGGGATCGCCACGTCGGTGGCCCCGGTGTCGAGCATGAAATGCACCGCCTGGCCATTGATCGCGCCATCCACCACGAAGTGCCCTTGGCCATTGCTCAGCAGGCGCACCTCGATAAAGCCTTCGCCGTGCTCGGAGCGCACCTGGGTATTGGGATTACGCTGGCTATCTTCCCATTGACCGAAAAAGCGCGTGGCAAGGAACAGCGCCGCCGCCCAGGCGACGATCATCAATAGCTTGCCGGCACGCTTGCCCGGTGCCTGGCTCATGGTTTGGCGCTCCAACCGCCCTCTGGCGCTTCGAAGCGCCAGACAATCGGCCGCACCTCGCCATCGGCGCGGCGGCCATTGTTGTTGTCCAGGCCAATCCAGGCGCCTTTGGCGTCGATCACCAGGGCTTCTGCCAGGCCGAACGGCTGATCATAGCGGCGAGCATCCACCAGCGCATCGGCGGCAAACGACCAGCAACGCTCGACCTTGCCGCTGTCGGCGTCGCGGCGACAGATGCGGTAGGCGTTACGCTCAAGGGTAAACAGCTTGCCCTCGAACCAGGCCAGGTCGGCGAAGTCACGCGACAGCGCGCGCGCGTTGGGCATCTGCGGCGGTTGCATCTCGACCCCGGCCTCGCTCAGCAGCACGCAGCTGCGCCCGCACGTCCACACCGATTGCTGGCGCTCGATCGCCACCAGCCCCCGGCGCTCGCGCTCGGCGGCAAGCCAGATGCGGTCGCCCGCCGGGTTGATCGCCAAGCCTTCGAACAAGGCATTGAAGTTCAGCAGCATGCCGCTGGCCCGGGCCTGTCGTACCATGGCCGGGTCGATCTTCAACCAGTCCGGCTCGCCTTCGACGGGGACCTGCAAGACAGCAGCGTGGGCCTCACTGACCAGGTAAAGGTTACCGGCCTGGTCACAGGTGATGCCTTCGAAGTCCAGTTCACCACCGCGGACATAGGACGCCGCCCAGTTGCGCGACTTCAGCCCCCACGGCAAACCGCTCTCCGGTACCGGCGGCGGGGTGAAGGTCAGCGGCTGGGCACGCCACACGGCATTTTGTTGATCGAAGCGGTAAACGCGGTCGTCGTCACGGTCGGAAACGCCCCATAGCGCACCTCGGCACTGGGCCAGGCCAGACAGATTGCCGCCGCGCATACCCTCGATCGGGTGCTCGGCGGCCATCTTCAACTGCGGCCAGTTGCCCGCCAAACTCGGCAAGGCGAACAGTGCAAGGCAAGCGGCAAGTAGCAGCCGAATCAAACCATGACCTCGGCCAGGTTGCCTTTGGTTTCCAGCCAGCTCTTGCGATCACCGGCACGCTTCTTGGCCAGCAGCTTGTCCATCAGCTCGCAGGTGGCCTCGACGTCTTCCAGGGTCAGCTGCACCAGGCGCCGGGTATTCGGGTCCATGGTGGTTTCGCGCAGCTGTGGCGGGTTCATCTCGCCCAGCCCTTTGAAGCGCGTGACTTGCGGCTTGCCGCGCTTCTTCTCGGCCACCAGGCGGTCGAGGATGCCATCACGCTCGGCTTCGTCGAGGGCGTAGTAGATTTCCTTGCCCAGGTCGATGCGGTAGAGCGGCGGCATGGCCACGTAGACATGACCGGCCTCCACCAGGGGGCGGAAGTGCTGAACGAACAGCGCGCACAGCAAGGTGGCGATGTGCAAGCCGTCGGAGTCGGCGTCGGCGAGGATGCAGATCTTGCCATAGCGCAGTTGCGACAGGTCGGCGGCGCCGGGGTCGACGCCGATGGCCACGGCAATGTTGTGCACCTCCTGGCTGGCCAGGACTTCACCGCCGTCCACTTCCCAGGTGTTGAGGATCTTGCCGCGCAGCGGCAGGATCGCCTGGAACTCTTTGTCTCGCGCCTGCTTGGCCGAGCCACCGGCCGAGTCACCCTCGACCAGGAACAGCTCGGCGCGCATCGGGTCCTGGCCTGCGCAATCCGCCAGCTTGCCTGGCAGCGCCGGGCCCTGGGTGATGCGTTTGCGTTCGACCTTCTTGCTGGCCTTGAGGCGACGGCCGGCGTTGCTGATGGCCAGTTCCGCCAACTGCATGCCCAGCTCGGGGTGGGCGTTGAGCCACAGGCTGAAGGCGTCCTTGACCACACCGGAAACAAACGCGGCCGCCTCACGGGACGACAGGCGCTCTTTGGTCTGCCCGGAGAACTGCGGCTCCTGCATCTTCATCGAAAGCACGAAGGTGATGCGCTCCCAGACGTCTTCCGGCGCCAGCTTGACGCCGCGCGGCAGCAGGTTGCGGAATTCGCAGAACTCGCGCATGGCGTCCAGCAGGCCCTGGCGCAGGCCGTTGACGTGGGTGCCGCCCTGGGCGGTGGGGATCAGGTTGACGTAGCTTTCCTGAACGCTGTCACCGCCCTCGGGCAGCCACAGCAAGGCCCAGTCCACGGCTTCCTTGTTGCCAGCCAGGCTGCCGCAGAACGGCTCGTCCGGCAGGCGCAGGTACTCGCTGACCGAGTCGACCAGGTAGGAACGCAGGCCGTCCTCGTAGTGCCACTCGACCTTCTCGCCGCTGCCCTTGTCCTCGAAGCTGACCAGCAGGCCCGGGCACAGAACGGCCTTGGCCTTGAGCACATGCTTGAGGCGGCTGATGGAGAATTTAGGCGAATCGAAATACTTCGGGTCGGGGCTGAAGTACACGCTGGTGCCGGTATTGCGCTTGCCGACCGAGCCGACCACTTCCAGTTCACTGGCCTTGAAACCATCGGCGAAGGTCATCTGGTACTCGTTGCCGTCACGCTTGACGCGCACGCGCACCTGGGTCGACAGGGCGTTGACCACCGAAATACCGACGCCGTGCAGGCCGCCGGAGAACTGGTAGTTCTTGTTGGAGAACTTGCCGCCCGCGTGCAGCTTGGTAAGGATCAGCTCGACCCCGGACACGCCTTCTTCCGGGTGAATGTCCACCGGCATGCCGCGGCCGTCGTCGCTGACTTCCAGCGAGTGGTCGGCGTGGAGGATGACCTGCACCGAACGGGCGTGACCGGCCAGGGCTTCGTCGACGCTGTTGTCGATGACCTCCTGGGCCAAGTGGTTCGGTCGGCTGGTATCGGTGTACATGCCCGGTCGCTTGCGGACCGGATCAAGGCCCGAGAGGACTTCGATGGCGTCTGCGTTATAGGCGCTAGCGCTGGGATTGGCCATGGGGTCTCGTCGTCAGTCAGGTGAATGCAAAAGGTCAGAGTACAAAAGTCAGAGCACAGAAAAGTCGAGCGCCGCATACAAACTCGGGGCAACACCGGCGAAGGCCAGCATCGCCGGCAAGCGCTCGACGAAGCCCTGGAAGCTGTGGTCGCCACCGGCCTGGATACGCAGGGCACAAGCACGGTAATAGCGCTCGGCGTGGCGATAGTCCAGGGTTTCATCGGCGGTCTGCAACCACACTTGATAGCGATTGGCATCCACGGGGGCGGGCACTTCCAGCTCGGCCAGGGCCTGCACGTGATCGTGAGTCAGCTCCCAGGCCTCATCGGTGTAAAGGTTGCGCTGGGTGCCGAGGTAGCCATCGAACAACCGATGCGGTGCCACTGCCGGGTTGATCAGCAGGGCCTTGAGGCCATGGCGCTCGGCCAGATAGGTGGCATAGTAGCCGCCGAGCGAACTGCCGACCAGCAGGGGCGCGCCCAACTCGGCAATAGCGCCTTGCAGTTGGGCAATGGCCTGGCGCGGGTGATGGTGCAAGGCCGGTACGCGCAATCGCTCGGACAACCCCAGCTGCTGCATGACGGCCTCGAGCTGGCGCGCCTTCTTCGACAGCGGCGAGCTGTTGAAGCCATGGATATAGAGGATGGAACCCGACATGCTGCCCCCGGAATCTGTGGCTTCGCGCCCAATCTGGCAGGCGCAGGGACGCGCAGTGTAGCGCGTTCGCCGGGTTTTGACGCAGCGGCGGGGTTTTCGCAACAATTTCTTCGGCAACCTGAAGGGCCGCTGCGCAGCAGCCCCAAGGCCGTCAATACCCCGGGCTGTCGAAGTCCAGCTTCACGTCGAAGTCCCGCGCCCGCTCTACACCAGTCTCCAACCGCCCGTCGGCGTGCAGACGCAGCCAGCGATAGCCCGGCTGTTCCTCGCTCACCTTGAAGTCCTCGCTGTGCGCCGCGAACTGAATGCAAGTAGACGGCGTGGCCAGCAAGCGCAACCCCTCGCGCATTTCATCCCACGGCTGGTGGACATGCCCCCAAAGCAGCCCGCGCACCTGTGGATAACGTTCAACGATGCCGAACAGCGCCTGGGCATTGCGCAGGCCGATCGGGGCGATCCAGGCGCAGCCGATGTCCACCGGCTGATGATGGAGGCACACCAGGCAATGGCGCTCGCCCGCTGTCTTCAATGCACCCTCAAGCAGGCTCAGCTGAGCCTCTTCGAGCAGGCCATGGGTCGCGCCGGCCACCGCAGAATCGAGCATCACGATGCGCCAGCCACCGATATCGGTAACCGCTTGCACCAGGTCCGTGCCCTGCGCGATGTCGGCCATCACCCTGGCTTCGTCATGGTTGCCCGGCAACCAGCGCGTCGCCACGCCAAACCCTGCGGTCAACTCGCGGAACGCTTCATACGACGCCACGCTGGCGTCCTGGGAAAGGTCCCCCGTGCACAGCAGCAGGTCGATGGCCGGTTGCTCGCGCTGCACCTGGGCAACCACATGGCGCAGGCTGTCCCGGGTATTGAGACCCAGCAGGGTGCCGGCCGGGTCGGCAAACAGGTGGGCATCGGTGAGTTGCACCACATGCACGGGGCGGGTTGGGTCTAGGTGCGGCAACGGCCGTCTCCTCGAACGGATTCAGCACGAATTATGGCTGTGCAACGGGTGCGAGCAAACACCCGAAGCCGACGCACATCACATTTCAGCGAACGCTTGCCAATTCGTGACCACAGGCCAGGCAGTGGCTCAGCCACTCGCCGAGGAACAGGTTGAGCTGCGCCTTTTCATCGGGCTGGTGCATGCCTGCATTGGGGTACGGGTAGATACTGCGCAGGCGCCGCGCGTGCTCGGCGCTGACCACCTCGGCCATGCGCGCATCGTGGTACACCTGAACCTCCAGGTGCGGCACTGGCAGCCACGGCAAGCTGTGCTCCTGGCGCACGTGCAGCGTGGTGGTATACGGGCAGGCCAGCACCACATCGAGTACCAGCACACCGAGCATCTGATCGCCTTGGGTCATGCCGATACGACGCGAGCTCTGGGTGGTGCGCATGTCAGGCAACAAGCGCATCAAGCGGGCGTAGTTGGCCTCGCAGGCTGCTTGCAGCCCGACCAGGTCGACCCGATATCGCTCGCGCAGCAGGTTCACTTCCACATACCTCGAACTTCGTCTCTGTTGAGCGCCAGCCATTGCAGGCCAATGATCGTCGCAGCGTTGCAGATACGGCCGTCACGTACCGCCTGCAAGGCATCTTCGAACGACCAGACGCGCACGCGGATGTCCTCGCCCTCTTCTTCCAGGCCATGCAGGCCGCCCGCGCCCTCGCTGGTGCAACGCCCAAGGAACAGATGGACGTATTCGTCACTGCCACCGGGCGACGGGAAGTAGCGGGTCATCGGCCACAAGGCGCTGAAGGTCAAACCGGCCTCTTCTTCTGCCTCGCGGTGTGCCACCTCTTCAGGCTGCTCGTCCTTGTCGATCAGCCCGGCGACCATCTCGATCAGCCACGGGTTGGCGACCTTGTCGAGGGCGCCGACACGAAACTGCTCGATCAACACCACTTCATCGCGTAGCGGGTCATAAGGCAGCACACAGACCGCATCATGACGCACGAACAGTTCGCGGCTGATCTCGCGGCCCATGCCCCCGGCAAACAGTTCGTGGCGCAGGTGCACCTTGTCGAGCTTGTAGAAGCCCTGGAAGCAGTTGGCCCGCTTGACGATCTCGACCGCCTTGGGGACTGAATTGAGCGTGTCTGACATAGAAATCCTCGTTACCTCATTTACCGCTTCGCGCCATCCTACTCCGCCTGCCGGCCTCTTTCATCCGTTTCCAGCAACCGTTCGCGCACTCGGGACAGCGCGCCTTCTGTCTGTTAGCTTAGTGGCGAACTGAAGGCCGCGCCGACGGTCAAAGGCCGACTTTTCCCTGTTCTGCAAGGATCATCATGACACTTGTCAAACTGACTTCCGTGGCCGTGCTGGCACTGGCCCTGGGTGCCTGCCAGAGCCTGTTCACGCCTAATTACCGGGCACCGCTCGAGGTCAAGCGTGACGCCTGGGAGCACGTCAAGCCCGGCTGCAGCGAAAGCGACTGCCCCCTGGTGAACATCGACACCATTCACTTCCCGGCCCTACCCAAGCTCGATGGCATCGTCGAACAGCGCCTGCTGCAACTGACCGAAGACAACCAGCGCGGCGCCGCGCCAACCACCTTGCAGGCGTACGAGCAGCAGTACCTGGCCAGCGCCGACAAGCGCAACAGCAGCTACCTGCAGGCCAAGGTACGCGAGCAGCATGACGGACTGGTGATCATCGAACTGTCCAGCTACCTGGACAGCGGGGGTGCCCACGGCATGCCGGGGCGTGGCTTCATCAACTATTCGCGCAAGCTGGACAAGGTCCTGACCCTGCAGGACATGCTGGTGCCAGGCCAGGAAGAGACCTTCTGGAAAACCGTCGAAGAGTCGCACCGCGCGTGGATGATCAGCGTGGGCATGGACAAGGACGCCGAATTCATCAAGACCTGGCCCTTCAAGAAGTCGCCGCACGTCGCCCTGACGTACGGCGCGGTGGTGGTCAAGTATGAGGTCTATGCCATCGCGCCCTACTCCATGGGCCACGTCGAGCTGAAGATCCCCTACCCGCGCCTGAACGGCGTGATCAAGCCTGAGCTGTTTCCCGGCCGCGGCTGAAGCTCAGTAGCGCATGCAGCACACCTGCCAGCACCAGCGCTGGCAGGGTCGCCCCCAGGTCCGGCGCTTGCGCGGCGATCAGATGATAAGCCGCCACCCCCGCGGCCCAGGCCAGCAACGCCTGCCAGTGCAAGCCATCGACCTGCGCCGGCAAGCGGCGGCGGCGGATCACGTAGTGGTCCATCAGCACCACGCCGAACAGCGGTGCGAACACCGAACCGATCAACAGCAGGAAGTTTTCGTACTGGGCCAGCGGCGCCAGCAGGGCGATCAGGGTGCACAGCACGCCGATGGCCAGCGCCAGGTGCTCGACCTTCAGTGGCAAAAGCACACCGGTTGAAACCGCTGCCGAATGGATGTCGGCGAAGGCCTTTTCCGACTCGTCCAGCAGAATGAGCAGCAGCGGAATACCCATGCCGGCGCCAGCCAGAGCCAGCAGCAAGGCATTGACTTCGCCACTGGCGGCAAAGGCCAGGGTGTAGGCCACGCCCAGGCTCATCAGCCAGGTGTTGCCGATAAAGTACCCAACTACCGTGCCGCCGAACACATGCTTGCCATTGCGGGCGAAGCGCGAGTAGTCGGCGATCAACGGCAACCAGGACAGCGGCATGGCGATGACGATGTCAAAACCCACCGCGAGCGACATAGAGCCATCCCCGGCGCGGCCCCACAGCTCAGCCAGGTCGGCCTTGGCAAACAGGTTCCAGGTCAGCCACAGGCAAGCGCCCATCAACAACCAGATACCCCAGGCGCGCAGCACCTTGCGCACGAAAGCCAGTGGCCCGCTGACGGCCAACACAGTGGCCAGCGCACCGAAGCACAGGGTCCACAGCACCGGGCTGTTCCAGGCACTGTCTTCACCGAAGGCCCTCGCGCCCAGCAGGCTGGCGGCATCGCGCATGACGATGATTTCGAAGGCGCCCCAACCGACCAGTTGCAACAGGTTGAGCAGTGCCGGCAAACGCGCGCCATGGCTGCCCAGGCTCAGGCGCAGGGTGCCCATGGCAGAAAGGCCGGTGTCGCTGCCGATAACCCCGGCAGCCCCCAGCAACAGCACACCCACACCGGTGCCCAGCGCGATGGCCAGTACCGCGCCGGCAAGGCCCAGGCCTGGGGCCAGCATGGCGCCGACCTGCAGCACCATCAGGCCGATGCCGAGGGAGAACCACAGCGCGAACAGGTCACGTGCGCCAAAGATGCGTTGCGGGATGGGGACCGGGTGGTCGGGGGAGAATTGGCTGGGGGTGGTCATGCTGGCAGACACTCGGCATTAAAGGAGGTTGAACACGGTCGCTGTAGGAGCGGCCTTGCGTCGCGAAAGGGGCGCGAAGCGCCCCCCCGGCTTCAGCTTCGCCGCTGATCGTGCCGGGGCCGCTTCGCGCCCCTTTTCGCGACGCAAGGCCGCTCCTACAGAGGGCAGTTTTGCAGTCAGACTTTTTTGTACAGCTGGCTGCCTTCCTGGCGGAACCGCTCGGCCTGCTCACGCATGCCATCTGCAACCGTCACGTCCACGGTTTCGATCTTGGCGGCGTATTCACGCACTTCCTGGGTGATCTTCATCGAGCAGAACTTCGGCCCGCACATCGAACAGAAGTGCGCGACCTTGGCCGACTCCTTGGGCAGGGTTTCGTCGTGGTACGCACGAGCGGTGTCTGGGTCCAGGCCAAGGTTGAACTGGTCTTCCCAACGGAATTCGAAACGCGCCTTGGACAAGGCGTTGTCACGAATCTGCGCGCCCGGGTGGCCCTTGGCAAGGTCGGCGGCATGGGCGGCGATCTTGTAGGTGATGATGCCGGTCTTGACGTCGTCCTTGTTCGGCAGGCCCAGGTGCTCCTTGGGCGTCACGTAGCAGAGCATGGCGCAACCGAACCAGCCGATCATCGCCGCACCGATACCCGAGGTGATGTGGTCGTAACCCGGCGCAATGTCGGTGGTCAGCGGGCCGAGGGTGTAGAACGGCGCCTCGTCGCAGCATTCCAGCTGCTTGTCCATGTTCTCCTTGATCAACTGCATCGGCACGTGGCCTGGGCCTTCGATCATGCACTGCACGTCGTGCTTCCAGGCGATCTTGGTCAGTTCGCCTAGGGTTTCCAGCTCACCGAACTGTGCAGCGTCGTTGGCGTCGGCAATCGAGCCCGGGCGCAGGCCGTCGCCCAGCGAGAAGCTGACGTCGTAGGCCTTCATGATTTCGCAGATTTCGTCGAAGTGGGTGTACAGGAAGTTTTCCTGATGATGCGCCAGGCACCACTTGGCCATGATCGAGCCACCCCGGCTGACGATGCCGGTGACACGCTTGGCGGTCAGCGGTACATACCGCAGCAGCACGCCAGCATGGATGGTGAAGTAGTCCACGCCCTGCTCGGCCTGCTCGATCAGGGTGTCGCGGACCAGCTCCCAGGTCAGGTCTTCGGCGACGCCGCCGACTTTTTCCAGGGCTTGGTAGATCGGCACGGTACCGATCGGCACCGGCGAGTTACGGATGATCCACTCGCGGGTTTCGTGAATGTGCTTGCCGGTGGACAGGTCCATGACCGTGTCCGAGCCCCAGCGAATGCCCCAGGTCAACTTGGCCACTTCTTCCTCGATCGAGGACCCCAGCGCACTGTTGCCGATGTTGCCGTTGATCTTCACCAGGAAGTTGCGGCCGATGATCATCGGTTCCAGCTCGGTGTGGTTGATGTTGGCCGGGATGATCGCGCGGCCGCGGGCGATTTCTTCGCGGACGAATTCGGGGGTGATTTCTTTCGGGATGTTGGCGCCGAAGCTGTGGCCGGCGTGCTGCTGGTCGAGCAGGCCGGCAGCGCGGGCTTCCTGCAGCTTCATGTTCTCGCGGATGGCCACGTATTCCATCTCGGCGGTGATGATGCCCTGGCGGGCGTAGTGCATCTGCGAGACGTTGACGCCAGCCTTGGCGCGGCGCGGGTTGCGCACGTGGTTGAAGCGCAGCTTGGCCAGCTCTGCATCGTTCAGGCGCTGTTGGCCGAAGTTCGAGGTCAGGCCGCCCAGGCGCTCAGTGTCGCCGCGGGCGTCGATCCAGGCCGAACGGACGTCGGCCAGGCCCTTGCGCACGTCGATGATGACGTCAGGGTCGGTGTACGGGCCGGAAGTGTCGTAGACCAGCACCGGGGCATTGGTTTCGCCGCCGAAGTCGGTCGGGGTGTCGTGCAGGCTGATTTCGCGCATGGGCACGCGGATGTCCGGGCGAGAGCCCTCGACATAGACCTTGCGCGAACGGGGGAACGGTTGCACGGACTGCTGATCGACTTGTGCCGATTCGCTGAGGTTGATCGTTTTTTCTTGTTTGCTCATCACGGGCTCTCCAGACAGCTTCCTAGCGGATGGAATGTCGGGGAGAACCTGAAAGACGCGGACGCACCCAGAGATGGATGCAGTGCCGGACATGGGGGTGCCTAGCGCTTTTTACAGCGGCGACAATCCCGGACCTGGCACAAGAGGCTCACCGGGAAAGCGAGCAATCTTGTTCCCTACGCAGGCGCTAACCTGATCAGGTTCAACGGGATCCGGAACTTCCGATCTCAGCCTTTGCAACAAGGCACCCCGACAAGAACATGCGCAGTCTAGACTGGAGTGGCCGGCAAAGCCAAGCGGGTAAATGCGGGGATGATGAAAGGCGCACTGAGCGATTGTTGCCAGGGGCGCATGGCACTACACTGGCCCATCGCTCGATACTCAACAGTTCAGTAATTAAATTTCGTACAAGGATTGCCTCTATGCTGCGCAAACTCTCACTGGCGATAGCCGTGTCTTGTGCGTCCAACGGAGTGGTCTGGGCAGCGGATGTGCCCATGACGGTGAAGACCGACCTGGTCAGCGTCTACCAGGAGGCGGTCGACAACAACGCCGACCTTGCAGCGGCCCGCGCCGATTATGGCGCCCGCCGCGAGGTGGTACCGCAGGCCCGCGCCGGCCTGCTGCCGAACTTGTCGGCCGGTGCCGAAATGTTGAACACCCGTACCAAGCTCGACGAACCGTCGATGACTTCCAACCGCAGCGGCAACGCCTGGAGTGCGACCCTGGCGCAGCCGGTGTTCCGTGCCGACCGCTGGTTCCAGTTGCAGGCCGCCGAGGCGGTCAACGAGCAGGCAGCGCTTGAGCTGTCGGCCACCGAGCAGAACCTCATTCTACAGACGGCGCAAAACTATTTTGCGGTGCTGCGCGCCCAGGACAACCTGGCCGCGACCAAGGCTGAAGAATCAGCCTTCAAGCGCCAGCTCGACCAGTCCAACGAGCGTTTCGACGTGGGCCTTTCCGACAAGACCGACGTCTTGCAGTCCCAGGCCAGCTACGACACCGCCCGCGCCAACCGGATCATCGCCGAGCGCCAGGTACAGGATGCCTTCGAAGCCCTGGTGACCCTGACCAACCGCGAATACGCGTCGATCCAGGGCGTTGTCCACACCCTGCCGATTCAGGTGCCCACGCCCAACGATGCCAAAGCCTGGGTCGAGACCGCCGGGCGGCAGAACCTCAACCTGCTGGCGACCAACTACGCCGTCAGCGCCGCTGAAGAAACCCTGCGCCAGCGCAAGGCCGGCCATGCCCCGACCCTGGATGCGGTGGCCAAGTACCAAAAGGGTGACAACGACAGCCTCGGCTTCACCAACCCTTCGCAGCTGGGCGTGCGTTACAGCGGCGACGTCGAGCAGACCAGCGTCGGCCTGCAGCTGAATATTCCGATCTACAGCGGCGGCCTGACCAGTTCGCAAGTGCGCGAGGCCTACCAGCGCCTGAGCCAGAGCGAGCAACAGCGCGAAAGCCTGCGCCGCCAGGTGGTAGAGAACACGCGCAACCTGCACCGTGCGGTGAATACCGATGTGGAACAGGTGCAGGCGCGCAAGCAGTCGATCATTTCCAACCAGAGCGCGCTGGAAGCCACCGAAATCGGCTACCAGGTCGGTACCCGCAACATCGTCGACGTGCTCGACGCCCAACGCCAGCTGTACACCTCGGTGCGTGACTACAACAACAGCCGCTATGACTACATTCTCGACAACCTGAGCCTCAAGCAAGCGGCCGGCACCCTGAGCCCGCAAGACCTGCAGGACCTGGGGCGGTATCTGAAACCGGACTACAACCCGGACAAGGACTTCCTGCCACCAGACCTGGCGGCAGCTGCAGCGAAGAACTTCGAACGCAGGCCTTGAGATGCGTAGGGCTTCTTCGCGGGTAAAACCGCGAGGAAGCCAGAACCAGAATCAGCGAATAAGTGCACCCAGCCCATCCAGCAACCGCTGCAAGGCCCCCTGATTGGCCTGCATCACCGCCCTGCCCGCCTCGCCCATGCGCTGACGATCCTGCGGCAATTCGATCAGCCGCCGTACCGCCTCGGCCAGCCCTTCGACATCCTCGACCTGCTGCAACGCCCCAGCTGCCTTCAGCATCGCGCTGATTTCAAGGAAGTTGAACACATGTGGCCCCATGATCACCGGCAATGCCAGCGCTGCCGGTTCCAGCGGGTTGTGCCCGCCAGTGGCAACCAGGCTGCCGCCGACGAAGGCGATGTCGGCCAGCGCATAGAGGAACAGCAACTCGCCCATGGTATCGCCGAGCAATACGCGGGTCTGGCCATCGACTGCAGCATCGGTTGAACGGCGCACGGTGGCGAACTGCTCGGCACACAGGGCATGCACCGAGTTGAACCGCTCAGGGTGGCGCGGCACCAGGATCAGCAGGGCATCGCCGTGCACCTGCAGCAACGCCCGATGGGCCTGCAGGATCAAGGCATCCTCACCCTCATGGGTGCTGGCGGCGATCCACACCGGGCGCTGGCTTGCGCCCCATTGCTCGCGCAGCGCCCTGGCGCGCGGCAGCAGTTGGTCATCGACCTTCAGGTCGAACTTGATCGAACCGGTCACCTGCACACACGCAGGCAGCGCGCCCAAGTTGCGAAAGCGCTGCGCTTCGGTGTCGGTTTGCACCGCGATCAGGCTCATCTCGGCGAGCATCGGCCGGGTCAGCTTGGCGAAACGCGCATAACCACGGGCGGAGCGCTCGGACAACCGGGCATTGGCCAGCGCCACCGGGATGCCTCGCTTGGCACACTGGTGGATGTGGTTAGGCCACAACTCGGTTTCCATGATGATGCCCAGCTTCGGCTGCACATGGTCGAGAAAACGCCCGGCGGCCCATGGCAGGTCGTAGGGCAGGTAGCAATGCTGCACGCGCGGTTCATCGGCAAACATGGCGCGAATGCGTTCGGAACCGGTCGGCGTCATGCAGGTAAGCGTGATCGGCAGGCCTGGGTAGGCCTTGAGCAGCGCCCGCACCATGGGTGCAGCGGCGATGCTTTCACCCACCGACACGGCATGCACCCAGATGCCGCCCCGCTGCATGGCCGGCAGGTTGAAGGCGAAGCGCTCGCCGATGCGCTGGCCGTAGGCCGGTGCCTTGCGCGCCCGCAGGAACAGGCGCAGCGCAACCAGTGGCAGGCCCAGGTGAAACAGCAAGGTATAGAGAGTTCTGTTCATGGCGGCGAAGTTTACCCGATCGCGCGCAGGTGCACCGCAAAGCGCTCGGCCAGCCATTGCGCGGCCGGCCCCAACGGCTCGTCACGGCGCCAGGCCAGCTCGACGACCAGCGCCGGCGGCCGCCACTCGCTGGCAAGCTCGACCATTTGCGCCTGGTAGGTGGGGTACTGCACCACATGCCGGGGCAGCCAGGCCCACCCCAGGCCGCGCATCAGCAGTTCAGCCATGGCGTAGAAGCTGTCGGCGCGCCAGACCTGCGGGCTGATCGCTTCGCCGCCGGGGTAGCCACTCTGCTGCGGGGTGATCAATAACTGCCGGTGGCGTGCCAACTGCTGGCGGCTCACCCTCGCCTGCTGCGCGAGCGGATGGCCGACCGCGCACACCGTGACCATTTCCACACTGCCCAGGGCACGGCGCTCCAGCGACGCCGGCATGCTTTCATGATGAAAAAACAGGCCAAGGTCGGCGCGCCGCTCCACCAGTTTACGCGCCACATCACCCTGGGCGGCGCTGGCCAGTTGCACTTCCAGGTACGGGTAGCGGCTGGCCAGCTCGTCCAGGCTGTCGATGACGGGCTGATAAGGCATCGCCTCGTCCTGGGCGACCCGCAACAGGGCTTCCTGCCCGCGCATCAGGGCCAAGGCGCGCCCGTCCAGGCGTTCACATTGGCGCAGCAGTTCACGGGCGTCCTCCAGCAGCGCGGTGCCGTTTTCGGTCAGCTTGGGCTGGCGGCCGCTGCTGCGTTCGAACAGGGTTACGCCCAGGTCCGCCTCCAGCAGGGCGATGGCGTTGCTCACCGCCGACTGGGCCTTGCGCTGTTCACGGGCAACGGCGGAGAACGAGCGCAGTTCAACAACGCGCACGAAGGTGCGTAGTTGCTCGAGGTTCCACTGTTCGGCCATCAACCTATCTCCATGGGTGATAGGTAATGACTTTACCCCATCCCGGCAACGCCTAGAATGCCCGACCAGTCACCGGAGAATCGCCATGAACGCCTACACCTACCTCGCCATCGCCATCTGCGCCGAAGTCATCGCCACTGCCTCCATGAAAGCGGTGAAGGGGTTCAGCACGCCTCTGCCGTTGCTGCTGATGGTGGTCGGCTACGGCATCGCGTTCTGGATGCTGACCCTGGTGGTACGCAGCATTCCGGTGGGGATCGCCTATGCCATCTGGTCGGGGCTGGGCATTGTGCTGATCAGCGTGGCAGCACTGGTGATCTATGGGCAGAAGCTGGATGTACCGGCAATGCTGGGCATGGCGATGATCGTCGGTGGGGTGGTGGTGATTCAGCTGTTCTCGAAGACTGCCGGGCATTGATACGGGCTGTATACTTGCCAGCTGTCCCAGTCTTCGAGGTACCGCCATGCCAACCGCCATTTCCACTGACGTACTGATCGTCGGCGCCGGGGTCGCAGGCCTCTGGCTCAATGCCCGGTTGCGCCGTCAGGGCTTTTCGACCGTGCTGGTGGAGCGCGCCAGCCTCGGTGGCGAGCAGACCATCAAGTCTCAGGGCATCATCCACGGCGGCACCAAGTACGCCCTGCACGGCGCCCTGACCGGCGCCTCGGAAGCCATCGCCGACATGCCGCGGCGCTGGCGCGAGGCTTTGGCGGGCAATGGCGAACTGCCGCTGGGCAACACCCGCCTGCTGTCCGAGGCACACTACCTGTGGTCCCCCGGCACCCTGGCCGGCAACCTCACCAGTTTCTTCGCCAGCAAGGCCGTGCGCGGCCGGGTCGATCAGGTCAAGGGCGAGCAACTGCCGCCGGCCCTGCAGGACCGCGCCTTCAAGGGCAAGGTCTATCGCCTGGCGGAACTGGTCATCGACGTGCCCAGCCTGCTGGCCAACCTGGCCGAACTGGCCGGCGACAGCCTGCTCGCCGGCGAGCGCATCGAACCCCTGCGTGACGGCGATGAGCTGGTGGGTTTGCGCGTGGACGACCGTGAAATCCGCGCGCAGCGTATCGTGCTCAGCGCCGGCGCCGGCACCGAAGACCTGTTGCATGCGCTAGGCCTGAGCCAGCCGGCCATGCAGCGCCGCCCCTTGCACATGGTCATGGCCAAGGGGCCGAACCTCAAGCCGCTGTATGCGCACTGCCTGGGCGGCGGGCCCAAGCCACGGGTCACCATTACCACCCACCCGGCGGCCGATGGCCAGTGGGTCTGGTACCTCGGCGGCGACCTGGCCGAGGCCGATGGCGTGGCCCGCGAGCCGGCCGCGCAGATTGCCGCGGCGCAAAAGGAAATCGCCAACCTGCTGCCCTGGGTCGACCAAGGTCAGGTCCGCTGGGCAACCCTTCGCGTGGATCGCGCCGAGCCCGCGCAGTCGGGCCTGGTGCGCCCGGACAACGCCTTTATCGCCGACCAGCAACGCCTGCTGGTGGGCTGGCCGACCAAGCTGGCGCTGGCACCGGACTTCAGCGACCGGGTAATCGCCATGTTTGAACGCGACGGCATCCGCCCAGGCGCCCAGCCCGACCTCAGTGGCCTGCCGCGCCCTGCGCTGGGCGTGCCTGCCTGGGAGCGACTGCTGCCATGAGCCTGCCGACCCTGCACGACTTCCATCGCCCCCTGGGCAGTACCGGCCTCAAGGTCTCGCCCCTGGGCCTGGGCACGGTCAAGCTTGGCCGCGACCAAGGCGTGAAATACCCCACCGGCTTCACCATCCCCGATGATGACGAAGCCCGCATGCTGCTGGCCCAGGCCCGCGAACTAGGCATCAACCTGATCGACACCGCGCCGGCCTATGGCCGCAGTGAAGAGCGCCTTGGCCCGCTGCTGCGCGGCCAGCGTGATGCGTGGGTGATCGTCAGCAAGGTGGGTGAAGAGTTCGACAACGGCAGCTCGCACTTCGACTTCAGCGCCGCCCACACCCGCCGCTCTGTGGAGCGCAGCCTGCGCCGCCTGGAAACCGACCACATCGAGCTGGTGCTGGTGCATTCCGACGGCAATGACCTGGCGATCCTCGAGCAGCAGGAGGTCTACCAGACACTTGCGGCCCTTAAGCAAGAAGGCAAGATCCTTGGCTTCGGGCTGTCGGGCAAGACCGTCGCAGGTGGCCTCAAGGCCTTGGAACAGGGCGACTGCGCCATGGTCACCTATAACCTGAACGAGCAGGCAGAACGCCCGGTGCTGGACTACGCTGCCGAACACGGCAAGGCGATCCTGGTGAAGAAGGCCCTGGCCAGCGGGCACATCTGCCTGGCACCTGGGGTCGACCCGGTGCAGGCCAGCTTCGAGCTGCTGTTTTCCCACCCGGGCGTCAGCAGTGCTATCGTCGGCACCATCAATCCGTTGCACCTGGCCCATAACGTGGCCACCGTCGCCCGAATTCTGGGCCAGCATTGAGCCGCCCTCGCGGGCGTCCGACAGGAGGAGGAACCTCGTGCCGCGAACGCTGATCCGCAAGAACCCGAGCAACTTCAAGACACTGCCGCTGCATGTCGAGGCCACCGCCGAAGGCCTGGTTTACCAAAGCATCGGCATGCCGCTGAACTTCGCCCAGACCCAACAGCGGCGCCGTGCCATCCAGCTGCCCGACACGCAGCGCTTCGTGGCCGAGCTTGCCAACCTGGGTGTCTCGGTACGCCTGACCCTGCACTGGCAAAACCGTGACTACTGGGTATTGGTGCGTCAGCGGCGCCAGGACCGCGGCGACGTGGTGCTGAAGCTGATTTCTGGCTATGTCCCCGCCCAAGAACTCAACTTGCCACTGCACACCGCCGTGCAGGAAGTGGCCGAAGAATGCCTGCTGGAAACCCCGGAAGGCTGGCTGGGTGGGCGTTTCAATGACACCTGGCTGCCGGCCCCCTACGCCGCCGCTCTGCACTACCGCGAAGCGCTGCCGTTTGTGCTGACGCCGGAGTCTGGTGCCGCACGGCCGGTGCACTGCGCCAACCTGATGCTGCTCGAACGGCCACGGGCCTATGTGCACTTGCCGACCGCCTCGTTGCAGCTCATCTATGACATGCGCCTGCAGGTGCCCAGGGACGCCAAGAAGCTCAGCCTGTTCCATGTCGATGAGCGCCTGGAAGGCGACCAGTTGGTGGCCCGGCTCAATCGCAAACGGCCGGACCTGTACCTGATGCCCTTGAAGGACGGGCAACCGTTGGCCGAACTCTACACGCTGAAAAAGGACGAGCTGGTGCCGGCGAGCACACGCGGGCTGTACCTGGCCGAGAGCTTTGCCCGGCAAGAAGGTTGGGTGGTCAGGGATGAGCGGATTCGCTGGCGGGATTGGGTGAAGCAGCAAGGGTTGGTGGAGGCCAAGCCTGGGCGGGCTTCACATCTGCAGCGGTTTGGCGACAAGGCGCGGGCATTGCTGGCCAAGGCGCGGACTTCGTTGCACAAGTAACACTGGGGCCGCAACGCGGCCCCAGTTACATCAGTTTTTGCGGATCTTCTCGACAATGGCCGTGGTCGAGCTGTTCTCGACGAGCCCCAGCACCTTCACGGTGCCGCCATAGGCCTTGACGATGTCGGCACCCACCACCTGGTCGATGCCATAGTCGCCGCCCTTGACCAGCACATCCGGCTTGACCTGGCTCAGCAGGTTTTCCGGCGTACCCTCGGGGAAGCTGATCACCCAATCCACCGCCCCCAGCCCTGCCAGCACCGCCATGCGGCGGTCGACGCTGTTGATCGGGCGGCCCGGGCCTTTGAGGCGGCTGACCGACGCATCGTCGTTGACCGCGACGATCAGCCGGTCGCCCTGGGCACGCGCCTGCTCCAGGTAGGTGACATGGCCGGCATGCAGAATGTCGAAGCAGCCGTTGGTGAAGACGATCTTCTCGTTGTGCGCACGCGCATCATCGATCGCCAGCAGCAACTGCTCGAGGCCCAGCACCCCGCGCTCGGAGCCCTCTTCGCGCTGGATCGCCCGGCGCAGCTCAGGGGCGCTGATGGCGGCGGTACCCAGCTTGCCGACCACGATACCCGCCGCCAGATTGGCCAGGGCCACCGCGTGCGGCAGGTCTTCACCGGCCGCGATGGCTGCCGCGAGGGTGGAGATCACCGTGTCGCCGGCACCGGTGACATCGAACACTTCGCGGGCGCGGGCCGGCAGGTGCAGTGCGGGGTGGCCCGTACGCAACAGGGTCATGCCGTGCTCGCCACGGGTCACCAGCAAGGCGCCAAGGTCCAGGTCCAACAGCAACTGCAGGCCTTTGGCGACCAGCTCTGCCTCATCGGCGCAACGGCCAACGATGGTTTCGAACTCGCTGAGGTTCGGGGTGATCAGGCTGGCGCCGCGGTAAATGGAGAAATCCTTGCCCTTGGGGTCGGCCAATACCGGAATACCCTTGGCGCGTGCAGCCTGGATCAGGCTCTGGTGGTTCTTCAGCGCGCCTTTGCCATAGTCGGACAACACCAGCACCTTGACGCCATCGAGCAGGCTGTCGACCTCCGAACCCAGAGAGAGTGGGTCGGTGGCGAACGGTTCTTCGAAATCGATACGCAACAGCTGCTGGTGGCGGCTCATGACCCGCAGCTTGACGATGGTCGGCTGGTGCGCGATGCGCTGGAACACCGAACGCACGCCCGCAGCTTGCAGGCTGTTGGCCAGGCTGTCGGCCGCCTCGTCCTGGCCGGTAACACCGATCAGCGACGCCGGCGCACCCAGGGCGGCGATGTTCAAGGCAACGTTGGCCGCGCCGCCGGGGCGATCCTCGATCTGATCGACCTTGACCACCGGGACTGGCGCTTCAGGCGAGATACGCGAAGTACCGCCATGCCAGTAGCGGTCGAGCATGACATCGCCGACCACCAGTACCGGGGCTTGATCGAAACGCGGCATGGACAACTTCATGGGCAACCCATATGAAAATAATGAACAGGGGCAGGATATTAGCACAGGGCAAGCGACGGCTTTACGGCCAGATCGGGCCCTTGAAAATTCCGGTGACAATCGGGGCCGGCACGGCCCCGATCAAAGAGGTTCAGGTGATATCGGCCTTGGCCGGCTCATCCAGGCCCATGGCATACAGGCGGGCATAATGGCCATTAGCCTGAAGCAGCTCGGCATGGGTGCCACGCTCGACCAGGCGGCCCTGGTCCATGACCAGGATCATGTCGGCCTTTTCGATGGTCGACAGGCGGTGGGCGATCACCAACGTGGTACGGCCCTCCATCACATGGTCCAGTGCCGCCTGGATGTGCCGCTCGGACTCGGTATCCAGCGCCGAAGTCGCCTCGTCGAGAATCAACAACGGCGCGTCCTTGAGCAGCGCCCGAGCAATGGCCAGGCGTTGGCGCTGGCCGCCGGAGAGCAGCACGCCGTTCTCGCCGACCTCGGTGTCGAAGCCCTTCGGCAGCTTGTCGACGAACTCCTTGGCGTAGGCATCTGCAGCAGCAGCCTCGATGTGTTCACGCGGCGCACCGGCCAGGTCACCGTAGGCAATGTTGTTGGCGACGGTGTCGTTGAACAAGGTGACGTGCTGGGTAACCTGGGAAACATGGCGACGCAAGTTGCGCAGGCGATAGTTTTCGATCTCCACGCCATCGAGCAGAATCTGCCCCTTGTCGTGGTGATAGAAGCGTGGAATCAATGCCGCCAGGGTCGACTTGCCACTGCCAGAGCGGCCCACCAGGGCGATCATCTGCCCCGGCTCGGCGACGAAGCTGATGTCGCTCAACACCTCACGGTCGGTGCCTGGGTAGGTGAAGCTGAGATCACGCACTTCCAGACGGCCTTCGACCTTTGCCTTCTCGATGGTGCCGCTGTCCACTTCAGGCTCTTCGTCGAGCTGCTCGAAGATGCTTTCTGCGCCTGCCAGGCCTTTCTGGATGGTCGAACTGACTTCGGAAAGCTGGCGAATCGGTTTCGGCAACAAGCCCGCTGCGGTGATGTAGGCCACCAGGTCACCGGCGGTGGAGTCACCACGGAGGTACAGCACCAGGAACATCAAGGCGGCCATGGCGCTGTAGATCACCAGCTGCAGCATCGGCGTGTACAGCGAGCCGGTCTTGGTCATGCGCAGCTGCTTGTCGGTGTTGCTCTGGCTGGCGCGGCCAAAGCGCTGCTGTTCGTAGGCCTCGCCACCAAAGCTGCGCACCACGCGATAACCCTGGATGGTCTCGGAGGCGACGTGGGTCACATCCCCCATGGCCACCTGGATTTTCTTGCTCTGCTTGCGGAATTTCTTGCTGGCGACGCTGACCATCACCGCGATCACCGGCAGGATGGCAACCATGACCAGGGTCAGGTGCCAGTTCATCCACAGCAGGTAGGCAAACAGGAAGACAACCGTCAGGCCCTCGCGGATCACCACCTTGATCGCATCGGTCGCGGCACCGGTGACCATGGTCACGTTGAAGGTGATGCGCGAGATCAGATGGCCCGAGTTGTGGTTGTCGAAGTAGCGGTTGGGCAGCACCAGCAATTTGTTGAACAACTCGACCCGCAGGTCATGCACCAGGCACAACGAAACCTTGGCCAGGAAGTAGTTGCCCAGGAACGAGCCCAACCCCTGCCAGGCCGCGATCAGGATGATCAGCAGTGGCACCGCCTGCAGCAACTGCAGGTCGCGCAGGTAGGGCACGGTAGGGAACAACACCGCTTGCGGATTGCTCAGGCCATCGACGAAATACTTGAGAATGCCGGCCAGCATTGGCTGGGTCGAGGCGAAGATCACGAAACCGACGATGCTCAACAGGAAAATGCCGGCATAGGGTTTCACGTAGCTCAACAGCCGGAAGTAGATCTTCAGGCTGGAGGTGTGCTCCGCGGTTCGCGGTGTTTCGGCCATCATCGAGCTCGCTGTTCAGGTTGAACCGGAAATTTTACCACAGGCTTCATTTTCGGCACGCCCCCAGGGCAACAACATGGCCAGGCCGACCGGCAACCAGCTGATGAACCACTCCGCACGCGGCGTACCGGTCAGGCTGGCGGCATCGAACTGCATGGCCAGGGTCGAGTAGACCCAGAAGCACAAGAGTACCTTGCCGAACAGTGTGGCCCGGGCCCGGACGATTTCACCGAGGGTGTACAGCCACACGGTCACCCACAGCAGCATGCCGGGCAGGCCCATCTCCACCGCAACGTGGGTGAACATGTTGTGGGTATGGTCGAAGTGCTTGCCGACTGCGCTCACATCGTACCCAGCGCCCAGGCCCAGGCCTGTCCAAGGATGGGCGGCAATCATGTCCACCACCGCATGGAAAATCTCCGGCCGGTAGGACGAGCCGCGCTTGGCGATCAGGTCGTACATCACATAGAACGCAGCGCCCGTGGCGATGACCGCCAGGATCGAGAACACCCGGCTGTGACGATCACGGAACCACAGCGGCGCCATCACCACCGTGATCACCAGGGCCAGGATCGCCCCGCGGCTCTGGCTGAGCACTGCAAACGCGCCCAGGCAGGCCAGCGCCGCCAGCCACAGCAACTGCATGCCGCGCTTTTGCGGCGGCTCGTACAACAGGAACAGCGCGGCGGCCCCGACCACATAGGCACCCAGGATGGGGTGTGAAATTTCACCGATACCTGCCAGCCGGGCCAGCAGCGATTTGCCCTGCAACCCGTAGAAGTTGATGATCGACACCAGCGCGGCGAAGGCCAAAAGGCCACTCCCCAGCAGCAACAACTGGCGGATCCGGGCCAGCCCCAGCTGGGCCAGCAACGGGAACGCCATCAGGAAGACCAGAATGTAGATCAGGCGCTTGATTTCACGCCCCGGCTCTTCGGCCGGCGACCAGGCCAGGCTCAACCCGCTCCAGGCCAGCAGCAACAAGATACTGCCCCACAATGCCGGCTGACGCCGCCAGGCCTGGGCAAACACCTGCCGGGCAGACCACGCCAGCACGAGCGTCGGTAACCACAAAAACAACAC
The DNA here is from genome assembly GCF_014269105.1 of Pseudomonas sp. SWRI77. Lineage (NCBI taxonomy): Bacteria > Pseudomonadati > Pseudomonadota > Gammaproteobacteria > Pseudomonadales > Pseudomonadaceae > Pseudomonas > Pseudomonas sp. SWRI77. Next base: position 335,368 of record NZ_JABWRV010000001.1, read on the forward strand.
CAGCCCTTGCTGGTAGATCTTGTTGCTGGGCGCCAATGCAATCGCCGCCAGGAACCAGACCAGACCCAAACCTAACCAGGCCCGAGCCCAGCGTTTTTCATACAACATCCTTTTCCCCCGATGAATCAAAGACACCATCCATGGTGCTACCGCATTATTTTCGGCATTATTGCCGGTCATTTTGCTCGCCAGACGACAAGGCTCTATTCATGCAATGCTCCCGGCTCACCCAGATCGACTTCGATCAGCTGACACTAGGCGCACAGGTGCTAGAGGCAGACAGCCATGGCGCCAAAGTCTACCTGCTCAAGGATGGTAATTTCCTTAAGGTTTTTCGCCGTAAGCGATTGATTTCATCTGCCCTGTTGCGCCCCTACTCGCAGCGCTTCGTCGACAACGCCGCGCGCCTGGCACAATTGGGCATTCCCACCCTCGAGGTGATCAGCCAGCACAAACTCGACTTGCCCGGCAGAACCGCGGTGCTGTATCGCCCGCTGCCCGGGCGGACCCTGCTGCAGATGTCGCGCGACGCCGACTTCAGCTGGGACACCTATCTGCCGCGATTGATCGAACTCATACGCCAGTTGCACCGCGCGGGTGTCTACTTCCGCTCACTGCACTTGGGCAATGTCGTGGTCACCCCCGATCAGCGCCTGGGGTTGATTGATGTGGCCGACATGCGGTTCCTGCGCCCGCCATTGTCTGCCCGCATGATTCGTCGCAACGTGCAGCACATGGTGCGCTACATCGAGCGGGAGAACCTGGGTGACCAGTTCCCCCTCGCCGACTTCGAGGCAGCCCTGCTGGCCCGCTGAGGGTCAACCTCGCAGCAGGTTTTGCGAGCCATTCTGGAAGGCTTGCCAGGCCTGCTCCGGCGCCAGTGCCTGGCGTTGTCGGGCGGCCACGGCTGCGGCGTCTGGCAGGCTGCAGCGCGCTATCGCCTCGGCCCAGGCATGCTCATCGGCAATGGGCAGGTAGCCACCGGTGTCCAGCAACTGCTCACGGAACACCAGCAGGTCACTGCACACCACCGGCACGTCGGCCATCACCGCCTCTTGCACCACCAGCCCCAGGCCCTCCGAACGCGAAGGCACCAGTAGCCAGTCAAATGCCCGGTACAGCCGCTGCAGGTCTTCACGATGGCCGCACAGATGGACCTGCCCGGCCAGGCCCAGTTCGTCGATGCGCGCTTGCAGCACGGCATGCAGAGGGCCTTCACCAATGATTGCCATCTGCAGATCGGGCTTGTCGACAACGGCCTTGGCAAACGCCTCGATCAGCATTTCAAAGCCCTTGCTTTCGACCAGCCGCCCCACCGCACCGAGCACCTGGCCGTTGCCTGGCCGCAACGCCAGTGCCTGCCTGGCCTGCTCGCGGCTCAACAGCGTTTCGACGAAGGCCCGAGGGTCGAGCGCCATGCGCAGGGTCTGTACCGGCCGCCCAAGGTCATGCTCCAGGGCTTCGGCAAGCGTGTGCGAAACCGCTGCGATGCTCAAGCGCTCGGCGGGCAATGCCCGCAACAGGCGGATATCACTCGCCGTCAGGCGCGTCTTGCCGTGGAACAGTACCTTGGCACGCACCTCGGGAATCTGCTGCAGCAGCGGCAGCACCAGCCTTGCAACGCCGACACCGTCGAGCAGCACGATCTCGGCCTGGGCCTCGGCCAGCGCCTTGCGCAGGCGCATGCGCAGCCACGGCCGCAGCAGGCGCCACAGGTGCCGGCCCTTGAGCGCACGCGGCGGCATGTGCCACTCCCGGGTCGAGCCGAGCCCACAGCACAGCCCGCTGCCCAACAGCAGCCAGTTGCTGATCCTGGCATCGGGCCCGGCGTGGGACAGCACCTGTCGGTGAACCTTGTGGATGGACATGTACGGCGAACCGCCTGCCCACATCATATTGACGATGTTCATGGGGTTAGCGCCCCTCTCCCGCTCAAAGTCAGGTGGGACTGCGACTTCATTGAACAAAAATGGTGATACCCATGCCGATCACGGCACCTGCCACCAGCGTCAATGCCAGCTTTATCCGATCACGTTGACGACGTTTGGCCTTGCGCTCCACTTCTATGGGCAAGGTCACGTGATTACCAAATCCTGTGTGCAATACTGCATCACCCTCCAAGGTGACCGCTGTCAGATTTAACTCAGCATAACGACGGGAAAGCGCCTTTTCTCCAGCATAGGCGGCAAATGGTGCACAGCGCTGATAATCGCTCAAACGACGCAGGCCGGGGTTGAGCGAAAACGCTTGCCACTCCGCTTTTTCGGAAAGCAGTGGGTAGCAAGGCACGCCCGCGATCACCTGACGGTCGCCCAGGTGGATGTAAGGGCTGTGCACGGACAGGTCATGGGCATGGCTGCGCAGCCAGACCTGCAGCAGGTTGGGGCTGACCTCCAGGATCGCCCGGGAATCTTCGACAAAGCCCTGCCGGTAGAAATGCCAGTCATCCTCGCAATGGAAGATGTAAGGCGTCTTGACGTGGCTGTAAGCCAGGTCGATCGACGGCAGCTGGCCCAGCTTCGGCCGATTGACGAACACCTTGCAATGCGGTTTCCAGTGTTCTGGCACTGCCCCATGCACGGCATCGTCACCGGAATCTTCGGTGATGAAGACTTCGCGAATGGGCGCGGTGTTGTAGCGATCGAAACTCTCAAGGGTGTCTTTGAGCAGATCGAACCGCCCACAGCTGGTCACGACCAGCGTGACATCACTCTCATTTGAAAAGCGCACCGGACTCCCTCCGCATTGCGACAATCGACTTCCAGCACCCGCTCCGTAGGCACGAAAGTGCTTTATTAAATGCCCAGTTTCAGACGTAGCCGCTGCCAGGCAGACAACGGCGGATGAGGCCTGAGCGCAGGGCGCATGTGGTCGACGATGCTACGTCCAACTTCACCGAAACTGAAACGAGAAACCGCCAGATGGCGGCCATTTTCAGCAATCCGCTGGGCCAGCGCAGGGTCGGCGCGCAAACTGCGCAGCTTTTCCTGGAGGGTCGGGATGCTGTCATAGAACACCACGTTGTGCATGTCCTGCAGGCCCAGGGCGCGGTTTTCTTCCTCACCCTGGTCGAACGCCAGCAACACACAGCCACAGGCCATGGCCTCGAAGTTCTTGATCATGTACTCGCCCATGCCGACATCGGCACTGACGAAGAAACGAATACGGTTGAGCGTGTTGCAATAGTCCTCGCCCGACTTGGTGCGGGTCACCACCAGGTTCTCGACCCGCCCCAACTCGTCCAGCAGCGCCTTGCGCCCGCTGTAGGCAACGCTGTTGGTGCTGCCGACGAACGCCAGGTCGATATCGCGCTCACGTCCCTGGTCGGTCAGCAGCTGCTCATCGTAGCCCTTGGGCACGAATACCGCGTCAAAGCCTTCCTGGCGCAGGCGCTCGCTGACCATGTAGCCCGAACTGATCACCCGCGCCCACGGCAGTTTGCGGTAATGCGCGCTGAACTTGCCGGTGTACTTGCAGGGGATGTAGTTCTGGTAGGCATCATGTTCGAGGATGACCAGGTTTGGCACCGTCTGGATGAACGCCACTTGGCGGATTTCCTGCTTGAAGCGCAGGAAGAACACGATGCGGTCGTAACGCTCCGACTGCACTTCACGCTTGAAGTAGCGGCGCAGGTTACGCTGGTCTTCACTGGTCAGCCAGCGCAGGTCACATTCGCAGTTGGCCGCGACGCCATCGTACAGGCGGTCGAGGATCGCCCGCTGTTCCTTCTGCACCAGAAATAAGACTTTCATTGCTTTCCTTGGGCGCGCTGCGCCATCGCGGTCAACCATGGGCATTGTTTACAGCTCACGGCGCCAGAACAGTTCATGCCGGCGCACAGCCTTGCGGAAGAATTCGTTTTCGCCATAGGGCGACGGCCTGCGCCCGGCCAGCCAGCGTTGCAACAACCGCCGCAGGCGGCGTTTGAACGGCGCGGGAGGCTGCAGGTCGTGCATCATGCCCAGGGCCATGGCTTTGTCGTGCTGGGTCGGCACGTCCAGCACCAGCGAGCACGGTGCCCACGGCTGCTCGGCACTCAGTTGTGGTGGCAAGGCCACACCGTCGCCGCTGTCACCCATCGGCCAGCGGTCGTTGTCATGCAGGTGGTTGGCGTAGCACAGCAGCGTTTGCGGCTGCCACGCCAGGCCTTGCAGGGCTTCCAGCACGGCCGCCTGGGCACAGACATGATCGGGGTGCGGGTCGAGTTGCGGGTGCGGCATGACCAGCACCTCGGGCTTGGCCATTGCCAACAGCGCACGCAGGTCGGCCAGCAGGTTGTGCCAGGTCGGCGCACCGTCATTGTCGGCCGGCAGCGGGAACGGATTGAACTGGCGGAACGGGCGGATATCAGCCATGTCGGCTTCGCGTGAAGCCGCCGGTACATCTGGCGCGGCCTGCATGGCGGGCAGTTGCAGGCAGAAGTAGCCCAACTGCACGCAGCGCGATTGCGGCACGCCAGCCCAGCGCGGCACGGCAATGCTGTCCCAGGCGCGCAAGCGCCCTTTCAGGCGTGCCGCCTGGGCCTTGCCCAGGCCCATTTTCTGATAGTGCTCGGCTTCGATCTCGCCGGCAGTCAGGGTGACCACCCAGGTTTCGTCAGCCTGGCTGTACAGCCCATAAGCCGCCAGCTCGGCATCATCGGCATGCGGCGCAATCACCATGACGCGGCGGCGCTGCAACTCGACGCTGGGGGTTATCCACAGGCGCGGTTCACCCTGCAGCCGGCAATGGCGACCACGCACACGCAGCGTGCCGGCCTTGAGCGGCAAGGCCATGCCGGTCAGGTTCAGGAAGCGAACCCCGTCGACGCCGCGCTCGAAGGTTTGCCGATCACTCAGCGCATCCGCAGAAAGCTCCACCCGTGGGTCGAGAAAGCGTCCCAGCCAGGTGCTCTTTATCCGCAGTTCCAGGACGAGGGTCTCGTCACCTTGCAGTGTCGCATCGGCCTGCAGCAGCCCACCCTGCAGGCTGGCCGCCGCCGCGCGGGTTAGCTCACCGAAGTTGTAGGCATAATCCTCGCCGGGTGCGTAGAACAAGTGATCGGCGAACCAGGCCTCATGGGCGGCCCAGACCAACGGCAGCAGCAAGAGCGGCAGCCACCACCAGGCCAGTACCCCCAGCGCGATCAGTGCGACCAGGCCGGCAAGCAGGCCCAGGCGCTTGTTGCGCCGATGGCGCTTGAGCAATTGCTGCTTGCGGCTCACGCCTGGAACACCGGCACAGGGTTGCACCAGCGATCCTTGTACTCGCGGTCGGCACGGCCGAACGAGAACCGCAGTGGCTTGTTACGTGCGCGAGCGTCTTCCCAGGCTGCCTGGGTATTGAGGAAGCTCAGCACGCTACCGGGGCTGAATGCCTTGGTCTCGGGGTCGACGCCGCCGTTGACGTACTCGACGCTGACCCACTCGGGCGCTTCGACCCGGTACACCAGCTGAATCGCGATCGGTTTGTCGTCCAGCAGCAGCACCGAACCGATCAGCAGCTCGCGTAAACGCTCAAGCACCTCGGCCAGGCGCTCGGCGCCGGTAGCCGGGAAGCCCCAGCGGCGCTGGAACAGGTCACGGTACATGGCGGCGATCTGGCCGGCGTCGAAGTCACTGATCGGCCGCACCACCCCGCCCGCCTCTTCCAGCAGGCGCAACTCGCGGCGCTGGTTGTAGCGGAACTTCTTCGACAGGTCTTCATGGGCGCGGGCCATGGCCAACTGCTCGGTCTGTGCCTTGAGGCCGGTAAAACGGCCCTGGTTCAGCTCGGACAGGTAACGCGCGGCATGGCGCAGCGGCGCGCTGGCATCGGCGGCGGCCGGCAGGATGATCTCGGCATTGCCCAGGTCGAACAGGCCCTTCTTGCCCGCGCGCTTGAGCACGTCCTTGGACAGCGCCAGGTGGCGCCCCCAAGTCGGAATCGCCGCTTTCAACTCGCCGTCTTGCAGCCAACCCAGGTAGCGCACGGGGATCTGCGCCAGCTCAGCCAACTGCTCGACCACCCGCGGATGGGTGGCAACGCTGCCACCAAACCGCGCCCAGGCCTCGGCATACGCCTTGGCGTCGATAACTTGCCAGCCGCGCTCGCGGAAGGCTTGAATACGATTGAGCATCACGCCTTCGCCACCAAGGCACGCACCTGCGGCAGTTGCCAGAAGGCCTCGCGTACCGCCGAGTCGGAGAAGCGCTGGTGCAGGCGTTGCAGCATGTGCTCGGCGCACGCCTCGCGCTGCTGGTCGTCTAGCGCGGCCATGTGTTTCAGGCCTTGAGCCAGCTGCGCAGCATCGCCCAGCGGGAACAGCACACCCACACCCTCGACCACTTCGCGTGCCCCACCACAGGCCGTGGCCAGCAGTGGTACGCCCGCGACCATGGCTTCGAGCAGGACCATGCCGAACGGCTCATGGTCGGAACTCAGGGCAAACACATCGAACGCCTTGAAATAGCGCCGCGCGTCCGGCACCTGGCCGAGGAAATCCACCTGGCCGGCAATGCCGAGCTCGGCCGCGAATGCCTTGAGCTGGGCTTCGAGGCGGCCTTTACCCAGAATCGCCAGGCGCGCGCCTGCGGGAAGCCCGGGCAGCGCTTCGGCAAAACCACGCAACAGCGTGGCCTGGTCCTTGTCTGGGTGCAGGCGCCCGACATTGCCGACGATCCACGCCTGAGGGTCCAGGCCAAGGGCCTGGCGCGCCGCTTCACGCGGCACCAATGCTGCTTGCAGTGCCTGGATGTCGATACGGTTGTACAGGGTCTGGATGCGTTCGGCCGGCCACTGCGGCAAGCAACGGCGCATGTCGTCACGCACCGCATCCGAAACACCCAGCAGGCTCAGGCGCTTGCTGAACAGGTTGGCAAACAGCCGCCGACCCTTGCGCTGATAGTCGCCAAAGGCATGGTGCACACCGATTACCGGTAGGCCGGTACCCAGCAATGCCACATAGATCGGCTTGAACCGGTGGGCGATGCAGAAACTGAAATTGCGCTCGGCGGCAACCCGCCGCAAGGCGCGGATGGCGCCGAGCTTCAGGCCACGCACAGCCTTGGAGCTGAACTCCAGGAACAGCACCTCGTCCGACGCGCAGCCCGCCGCAACCTGCGGGTCGGCGGCGCCGGTGAGAAATACCGTGGTGACCTGGTAGCCACGCCCCTGAAACAGGCTGGCGTACTGACGGGCACAGTCCAGGAACGGCCCGTCATAGCCATGGCAGAACTGCAGGATGCGCGGTTCAGAGCGGCTGGTCATACGCGGCCGCGCCGTCCTTCACTACCAGGATGTCTTCCATGATCAGGTACTGCAGGTCCGAGCCAAAGAACATGTTCAAGGCATCGGTCGGCGAGCAGATCATCGGTTCACCACGGCGGTTCAGCGAGGTGTTCAGCGAGACGCCGTTGCCGGTCAGGTTTTCCAGCGCCTTCATCATGTCGTAGTAGCGCGGGTTGTACTCGCGCTTCAGCACCTGGGCACGCGAAGTGCCGTCCTCGTGGACCACTTCCGGCACACGGGTTTTCCACTCTTCAGCCACTTCGAAGGTGAAGGTCATGAAGGGCGCCGGGTGGTCGACCTTGATCATCTGCGGCGCGACGGTGTCGAGCATCGACGGGCAGAAAGGCCTCCAGCGCTCGCGGAACTTGATCTGGTGGTTGATGCGGTCAGCCACGCCTTCGACGCTCGGGCAACCGATGATCGAACGACCGCCCAGGGCGCGCGGGCCGAACTCCATGCGGCCCTGGAACCAGGCCACCGGGTTGCCGTCGACCATGATCTTGGCGATCTGCTCTGGCATGTTGTCGAGCTTGCGCCACTTCGGCTGGTCCGGGTGACGGGCGCAGGCGGCGATCACGTCCTCGTTGGAGTACGACGGGCCGAGGTAGACGTGTTCCATCTTCTCGACCGGCACGCCACGGGCGTGGGAAACATAAGCAGCAGCACCCACCGCAGTACCGGCGTCACCGGATGCGGGCTGGACGAACAGCTCCTTCACATCCGGGCGGGCGATGATCCTCTGGTTGAGCTTGACGTTCAGCGCGCAGCCGCCGGCGAAAGCCAGCTTGCCAGTCTGCTTCAAGGTGTCGCCCAGGTAATGGTCGATCATCTGCAGGGCCAGCTTTTCGAACAGCGCCTGCATGCTGGCTGCGTAGTGGATGTACGGCTCGTCGGCAATGTCGCCTTCGCGCTTGGGGCCCAGCCATTCGATCAGCTTCGGCGAGAAGTAGAAGCCCTTGCCCTTCTCTTTATAGCGGCGCAGGCCGATGACGTTGGCGTATTCGGTGTTGATCACCAGTTCGCCGTTCTCGAAGCTGGCCAGGCGCGAGAAGTCATACTTGCTGGCATCGCCGTACGGCGCCATGCCCATGACCTTGAACTCGCCGTCGAGCATCTCGAAACCGAGGAACTCGGTGATCGCGCCATACAGACCGCCCAGGGAGTCCGGGTCGAAGAACTCCTTGATCTTGTGGATCTTGCCGTTTTCGCCGTAGCCGAAGAAGGTGGTGGCGTACTCGCCCTTACCGTCGATGCCGAGGATCGCGGTCTTTTCCTTGAAGCCCGAGCAGTGGTAGGCGCTGGAGGCGTGGGCCAGGTGGTGCTCGACCGGCTCGATCTTGACCTTTTTCGGGTCGAAACCCAATTGCTCCAGGCACCAGACGATCTTCTTGCGGTAGCGCTTGTAGCGGCGGTTGCCCATCAGGATCGCGTCGAGGGCGCGGTCCGGGGCGTACCAGTAACGCTTGGCATAGTGCCAGCGGGCCTTGCCGAACAGGCTGATCGGGGCAAACGGAATGGCTACCACGTCGACGTCGGACGGTTTGATGCCCGCCTGCTCCAGGCAGAACTTCGCCGACTCGTAGGGCATGCGGTTCTTCGCATGCTTGTCACGCACGAAGCGCTCTTCTTCGGCGGCGGCAATCAGCTTGCCGTCAATGTACAGGGCCGCGGAAGGGTCATGGCTAAGGGCGCCGGACAGGCCAAGAATCGTCAATGCCAAGGGATTAGCCTCTTCATTCGGTAGAGATGCGCCAGCGGCCTTGTGGGCGGATGGCGGCTAAAGGGCGGGATTATAACGCAAACAACAAGGACACACCGCCCCTTGTAGGCGCCTGGTTATTCGGCGATCAGCCAGTCCATCCGGTAGCTGCCAGCGGTTTGCGCCAGCTCTTTGGCCAACCACGGCAGCAGCTCGCGGAGCTCTTCTTCCAGCCCCCACGGCGGGTTGGCAATGGCCAGGCCAGAGCCATTGAGCCCCTGCGGGCTGTCCTGGTGGTGCACGTACAACTCGACACGCAACAGCTTGGGCGCGCCGGTGCTGGTCAGGTCCTGATAGAAGCGGGTCAGCGAGCGCTGATCCTTGATCGGGTACCAGATGGCCGCGACCGTCTGGCGCATGCGCCCGATTGCCTCTTTCATCGAGTTGGTGCAGCGCTTGAGCTCATCGGCCTGCTCGAACGGCGGGTCGATCAGCATGATCGCGCGTTTTTCCTGCACCGGCAGCAGGGCACGCGGCACATGCCAGCCCTCGCCCAGGTGCACGAATACGCGCGGGTCCTTCTTCATGTTCTCTTTGAGCAGCGGCCCGTCTTCGGGGTGCTTCTCGTTGAGCAGGGCGCGGTCCTGCTGACGCATCAGCCGGCGGGCGAGCTCTGGCGAGCCTGGGTAGTAACGCAGTTCGCCATCGGCATTGAGCCGCTTGATGATGCGCAGGTAATCGCCAGCCATGGCCGGCAGGTCGTCGCGATTCCACAGCCGGGCAACGCCCTCGAGGTATTCACCGGTGCGGGTCGCCTGGTCGCCCTGCAAGTCATACAGACCAAGGCCTGCGTGGGTGTCGATATAGGCGAACGGCTGCTCCTTGCGCGACATCAGGGCGATGAGGCGGGTCAGCACGATGTGCTTGAGGACGTCGGCGTGGTTGCCGGCGTGGAAGGCGTGACGATAATTCATGGCAACTCCTGCGGGGGTGGCAAGTTTACCTTGCCTTGCAGGCGGAGTCAGGCCTGGCTGTCGATCAGCGGTGCCCGCGAAGCAGGCACCGCTCATTCAACAGGTATTACTTGTCAGCGTGATACGCCGCGTCGGCCGTCTCGAAGCGCTGCACCATCGCCTGCGATGGGCTGCCCAGCTTGCTCACCAGAATGATGGCGATGCTGCCCAACAGGAAGCCCGGGATGATTTCGTACAGGCCCCAGACATCGATCTGCTTCCACACGATCACGGTCAGCGCACCCACCACGATACCGGCCAGGGCACCGTTACGGGTCATGCCCTTCCACAGTACCGAGATCAGCACCACCGGACCAAAGGCAGCACCGAAGCCTGCCCAGGCATAAGCCACCAGGCCCAGTACACGGTTGTCCGGGTCGGCTGCCATGGCGATGGCGATCAGCGCCACGGCCAGCACCATCAGGCGGCCGATCCAGACCAGCTCGCGCTGCGAGGCATTCTTGCGCAGGAAGGCTTTATAGAAGTCTTCGGTCAAGGCACTGGAGCAAACCAGCAACTGGCAGCTCAGGGTGCTCATCACCGCCGCCAGGATGGCCGACAGCAGCACACCGGCGATCCATGGGTTGAACAGGATTTTCGCCAGCTCGATGAACACGCGCTCGCGGTTCTCGGTGACCGGGCCTGCCAGCTCAGGGTGCGCCGAAAAGTAGGCGATGCCGAAGAAGCCCACGGCGCAGGTGCCAGCCAGGCACAGGATCATCCAGGTCATGGAGATGCGGCGTGCCTTGGCGATCGACTTGACCGAGTCGGCGGCCATGAAGCGCGCCAGAATGTGCGGCTGCCCGAAGTAACCCAGGCCCCAGCCCATCAGCGAGATGATGCCGACGAAGGTTGCACCTTTGAGCATGTCGAAGTTGGCCGGGTTCTGCGCCTCGATGGCCAGGAAGGTGGTGTCGACGCCACCGGTGGAGATCAGCACGATGATCGGGGTAAGGATCAGCGCGAAGATCATCAACGTAGCTTGCACGGTATCGGTCCAGCTCACCGCCAGGAAGCCACCGACGAAGGTGTAGGCGATGGTCGCCGCAGCACCGGCCCACAGCGCGGTTTCATACGGCATGCCGAACGTGCTTTCGAACAGACGAGCACCGGCCACGATGCCAGAGGCGCAATAGATGGTGAAGAACACCAGGATGACGATGGCCGAGATGATCCGCAGCAGGCCGCTTTGGTCTTCGAAACGGCTGGCGAAGTAGTCCGGCAGCGTCAGTGCATCGCCGTTGTGTTCGGTCTGCACCCGCAGGCGGCCGGCAACGAACAGCCAGTTCAGGTAGGCACCAACGGTCAGGCCGATGGCGATCCAGGCTTCGGAAAGGCCCGAGAAGTAGATGGCGCCCGGCAGGCCCATCAACAGCCAGCCGCTCATGTCGGAGGCACCGGCGGAAAGCGCGGTAACCACACTGCCCAAGCTGCGCCCGCCAAGGATGTAGTCGGAAAGGTTATTGGTGGCGCGATAGGCGGCGAAGCCGATCAGCACCATTACCGCGATGTAGATCACGAAGGTGATCGTTAGTGGATTGCCCATGCGTGTGCCCTGGCGTTTGTTTTTATTTCATGCACAACCACAACGAGGTGGTTGCACCCAGGCGACGAATCCTATGCAACAACACAAACGAGGTGCAACCATTTTTCTTCCTGTAGTTGCACCTACTTGTGCATTTTCAGTTATTGCCTACTTTTTGCTCCTTTTGGGAGCAAAAACCTCGTTTTTCAGATTAAAACGCACCATAAACAACCCTTTGTTCAGCGTAGGAATGTTCGCCGGACGAGTTGCACCTTTTCTGCCAAAAAAACGGGTTGCACCTGGTTGCACCCGAATTGCCCTACAGATACTCTTGGCATCAGCTTAGGCCACAACCGTGGCAATAACGAGGATAAGAAATGGCGACGACCACCCTTGGGGTCAAACTTGATGACCCTACCCGTGAGCGACTCAAAGCAGCTGCGCAGTCCATCGACCGCACGCCGCACTGGTTGATCAAGCAAGCGATCTTCAACTACCTGGAGAAGCTCGAGGGTGGCGCCACCCTGACCGAACTGAACGGTCAGGCCAGCAACCTGGCCGACGACGCGGGCGAAATCCAGCCCGACCATGCTCACCAGTGCTTCCTTGAGTTCGCCGAGAGCATCCTGCCGCAATCGGTCCTGCGTTCGGCCATCACTGCCGCCTATCGCCGCCCCGAGCAGGAAGTCATCCCGATGCTGCTGGAGCAGGCTCGCCTGAGCGCGCCGCTGGCAGAGGCCACCAACAAACTGGCCGCCGGCATCGCCGAGAAACTGCGCAACCAGAAGAGCGCAGGCGGGCGTGCAGGCATCGTCCAAGGGCTGCTGCAAGAGTTCTCGCTGTCGTCCCAGGAAGGCGTGGCGCTGATGTGCCTGGCCGAAGCCTTGCTGCGCATCCCCGACAAAGGCACCCGTGACGCGCTGATCCGCGACAAGATCAGCAACGGCAACTGGCAGCCGCACCTGGGCAACAGCCCGTCGCTGTTCGTCAACGCCGCCACCTGGGGGCTGTTGCTGACCGGCAAGCTGGTGTCTACCCATAATGAGTCCGGCCTGACCTCGTCGCTTACCCGCATCATCGGCAAAAGCGGCGAGCCGATGATCCGCAAGGGCGTCGACATGGCGATGCGCCTGATGGGCGAGCAGTTTGTCACCGGCGAAACCATCGCCGAAGCCCTGGCCAACGCCAGCCGTTTCGAGGCCAAGGGTTTCCGTTATTCCTACGACATGCTCGGCGAAGCCGCACTGACCGAGCACGACGCCCAGAAGTACTTGGCGTCCTACGAGCAGGCCATCCACTCGATCGGCAAAGCCTCCCATGGCCGCGGCATCTATGAAGGCCCGGGCATCTCGATCAAGCTGTCGGCGCTGCACCCACGCTACAGCCGCGCCCAGTACGAGCGCGTGATGGAAGAGCTGTACCCGCGCCTGCTGTCGCTGACCCTGCTGGCCAAGCAATACGACATCGGCCTGAACATCGACGCCGAAGAGGCCGACCGCCTGGAGCTGTCGCTCGACCTGCTCGAGCGCCTGTGCTTCGAACCTTCGCTGGCTGGCTGGAACGGCATTGGTTTCGTTATCCAGGCCTACCAGAAGCGCTGCCCGTACGTCATCGACTATGTCATCGACCTGGCCAAGCGCAGCCGCCACCGCCTGATGATCCGCCTGGTGAAAGGCGCCTACTGGGACAGCGAGATCAAGCGCGCCCAGGTTGAAGGCCTGGAAGGCTACCCGGTCTATACCCGCAAGGTGTACACCGACGTTTCCTACGTTGCCTGTGCACGCAAGCTGCTGGCAGTGCCCGAAGCCATCTACCCGCAGTTCGCCACGCACAACGCCCACACCCTGTCGGCCATCTACCACATCGCCGGCCAGAACTATTACCCAGGCCAGTACGAGTTCCAGTGCCTGCACGGCATGGGCGAGCCACTGTACGAACAAGTGGTCGGCAAGATCTCCGAAGGCAAGCTGAACCGCCCGTGCCGCGTGTACGCGCCGGTCGGCACCCACGAAACCCTGCTGGCCTACCTGGTCCGCCGCTTGCTGGAGAACGGCGCCAACACCTCGTTCGTCAACCGCATTGCCGACCATTCCATTTCCATCCAGGAACTGGTCGCCGACCCGGTCGCCAGCATCGAGCGCATGGGCACCCAGGAAGGCAGCCTCGGCCTGCCGCACCCGCGCATTCCGCTGCCGCGTGAGCTGTATGGCAGCGAGCGGGCCAACTCGGCCGGTATCGACATGGCCAACGAACACCGCCTGGCGTCGCTGTCCTGCGCCATGCTGGCCACCGCCCATAACGACTGGAAAGCCACCCCGCTGCTGGCCTGCGCCGCCAGTGAAGCTGCCGTAGCACCGGTACTGAACCCGGCAGACCACCGCGACGTGGTCGGCCATGTTCAGGAAGCCACCGTTGCCGACGTCGACAACGCCATCCAGTGCGCACTCAACGCCGCGCCGATCTGGCAGGCCACCCCGCCCGCCGAGCGCGCTGCGATCCTTGAGCGCACTGCCGACCTGATGGAAGCCGAGATCCAGCCGCTGATGGGCCTGCTCATCCGCGAAGCCGGCAAGACCTTCGCCAACGCCATCGCCGAAGTGCGCGAGGCCGTGGACTTCCTGCGCTACTACGCAGTGCAGGCACGCAACGACTTCAGCAACGACGCCCACCGCCCGCTGGGCCCGGTGGTCTGCATCAGCCCGTGGAACTTCCCACTGGCGATCTTCACCGGCCAGGTGGCCGCTGCCCTGGCGGCCGGTAACCCGGTCTTGGCCAAGCCTGCCGAACAGACCCCGCTGATCGCGGCCCAGGCCGTGCGCCTGCTGCTTGAGGCCGGCATTCCCGAAGGCGTCCTGCAACTGCTGCCAGGCCGTGGCGAGACCGTGGGTGCTGGCCTGGTCGGTGACGAGCGCGTCAAAGGCGTGATGTTCACCGGCTCCACCGAAGTCGCCCGTCTGCTGCAGCGCAACGTCGCCGGGCGCCTGGACAACCAGGGCCGGCCGATCCCGCTGATCGCCGAAACCGGCGGCCAGAACGCGATGATCGTCGACTCCTCGGCGCTGACCGAGCAGGTGGTGATCGACGTGGTGTCCTCGGCCTTCGACAGCGCCGGCCAGCGTTGCTCGGCCCTGCGCGTACTGTGCCTGCAGGAAGATTCTGCCGACCGCGTGATCGAAATGCTCAAGGGTGCCATGGCCGAAAACCGCCTGGGCAACCCGGACCGCCTGGCCGTGGACATTGGCCCGGTGATTGACGCCGAAGCCAAGGCGGGTATCGAAAAACACATCCAGGGCATGCGTGAAAAGGGCCGCTCGGTGTACCAGGTCGCCATCGCCGATGCTGGCGAGGTCAAGCGCGGCACCTTCGTCATGCCGACCCTGATCGAGCTGGACAGCTTCGATGAGCTCAAGCGCGAGATCTTCGGCCCGGTGCTGCACGTGGTGCGCTACAACCGCCGCAACCTCGACCAGTTGATCGAGCAGATCAACAACTCCGGCTACGGCCTGACCCTCGGCGTGCACACCCGCATCGACGAGACCATCGCCAAGGTGGTGGAGAACGCCAACGCCGGCAACATGTACGTCAACCGCAACATCGTTGGTGCGGTGGTGGGCGTGCAGCCGTTCGGTGGTGAAGGCCTGTCTGGTACCGGCCCGAAAGCTGGTGGCCCGCTGTACCTGTACCGCCTGCTGTCGACCCGCCCGGCTGACGCGATTGGCCGTCACTTCCAGCTTCAGGATGGCGAAGGCAAGCCGGACCGTACCCTGCACGAGCAGTTGATCAAGCCGCTGCACAGTCTCAAGGCCTGGGCCGAGAGCAACCAGCAGGCCGACCTGGCCGCGCTGTGCACACAGTTCGCCGGCCAGTCGCAGAGCGGCATCGCCCGCCTGCTGCCAGGGCCTACCGGCGAGCGCAACAGCTACACCATCCTGCCGCGCGAGCACGTGCTGTGCCTGGCGGACAACGAGGCTGACCTGCTGGCGCAGTTTGCCGCGGTGCTGGCCGTTGGCAGCTCGGCAGTGTGGGTGGATGGCGAGCCAGGCAAAGGCCTGCGCGGCCGCCTGCCGAAGGAGCTGCAGGGCAAGGTCAAGCTGGTGGCGGACTGGAACAAGGATGACGTGGCGTTCGATGCCGTGATCCACCATGGTGACTCGGACCAGCTGCGTGGCGTTTGCCAGCAGGTGGCCAAGCGCGCCGGGGCGATCGTCGGGGTGCACGGGTTGTCCAGCGGGGATCATCAGATTGCGCTGGAGCGGTTGGTGATTGAGCGGGCGGTGAGTGTGAATACCGCTGCTGCTGGGGGTAATGCCAGCTTGATGACCATTGGTTGATAGCTGACGGTGGTGAAGAAGGAGAGCTTAGGCTCTCCTTTTTTTATGGGTTTGGTGTTACGGCCACCAGGTGCATGCCACTGGCTTCTCGGGCGCGCTCGAGATCGAGCGCCGCCCGCGCGGCGCATCGCGACGCAAGGCCGCTCCTACATTTGTTTCGGGCCAATTATTCCTGAGGTATTGGCGCGCGGCTCCTTGGTGTTCGCCTCGATATTGCTTCGTGATCCTGACGAGAATAACCTCTCTCGCCAGGCCAGGCACAACATACAAGGAGCGAGCTGGCTCGCGATGCGCCGCGCGGGCGGCGCTCGATCTGAGGACCAGCCAATACGTCATGGCTAGCGCCTGCCCGCCCCCACACCTTCTAAACCCATATCACCCCCACCTATTAACCTGTCTCCCACCCCTATTTAAATCCTAGACTCGGTCCAACCCCGCCCAAGGACCGCCCCGATGCCCGAGACCCTGCTCAGCCCCCGCAACCTCGCCTTCGAACTCTACGAAGTGCTCGACGCCGAAGCCCTGACCCAGCGCCCGCGCTTCGCCGAGCACAGCCGCGAAACCTTCGACGCGGCCCTGACCACCGCCCGCACCATCGCCGAAAAGTACTTCGCGCCCCACAACCGCAAGGCCGACGAAAACGAGCCGCGCTATGTGGACGGCCGCGCCGAGCTGATCCCGGAGGTCAAACCGGCAGTCGATGCCTTCCTCGATGCGGGGTTTCTCAACGCCAACCGCGACTTCGAAGCCGGCGGCATGCAACTGCCCAGCCTGGTCTCGCAAGCCTGCTTCGCCCACTTCCAGGCTGCCAACGCCGGCACTACGGCCTACCCGTTCCTGACCATGGGCGCGGCCAACCTGATCGAAAGCTTCGGCAGCGAGGAGCAAAAGCGCCTGTTCCTGCAGCCGATGATCGAAGGCCGCTACTTCGGCACCATGGCCCTGACCGAACCGCATGCTGGGTCTTCACTGGCCGATATCCGCACCCGCGCCGAACCCGCGGGCGATGGCAGCTACCGGCTCAAGGGCAACAAGATCTTCATCTCCGGCGGCGACCACGAACTGTCGGAAAACATCGTGCACATGGTCCTGGCCAAGCTGCCGGACGCTCCACCTGGGGTGAAGGGCATCTCCCTGTTCATCGTGCCCAAGTACCTGGTCAATCCAGATGGCAGCCGTGGCGAACGCAACGACGTGCTGCTGGCTGGCCTGTTCCACAAGATGGGCTGGCGCGGCACCACCTCTACCGCGCTCAACTTCGGTGACAACGGCCAGTGCGTCGGCTACCTGGTCGGCCAGCCGCACCAGGGCCTGGCCTGCATGTTCCAGATGATGAACGAGGCACGTATCGGCGTCGGCATGGGCGCGGTGATGCTCGGTTACGCCGGCTACCTGTATTCGCTGGAATACGCGCGCCAACGGCCGCAGGGGCGCCTGCCAGACAGCAAGGACCCGCAGAGCCCCGCCGTCCCTATCATTGGGCACAGCGACGTGAAGCGCATGCTGCTGACCCAAAAAGCCTACGTGGAAGGCGCCTTCGACCTGGGCCTGTACGCCGCGCGCCTGTTCGACGACACCCAGACCGCCGCCGACCAGAGCACCCGGCAACAGGCCCAGACACTGCTCGACCTGCTGACCCCTATCGTCAAATCCTGGCCGTCGGCGTACTGCCTCAAAGCTAACGAACTGGCCATCCAGATCCTCGGCGGGCACGGCTACACCCGCGAATACCCGGTCGAGCAGTACTACCGCGACAACCGCCTGAACCCGATCCACGAGGGCACTGAGGGCATCCAGTCACTCGACCTGCTCGGCCGCAAACTGGCACAACACAACGGCGCCGGGCTCAAGCAACTGATCCGCCTGATCGCCAGCACGGCCGAGCGCGCCAGCCACCACCCCGGCCTCGACACCCTGCGCCAGCCACTGGAGCAACTGGTCAATCGCCTGCAAGCCGTCACCCTCGCCCTGCTGGGCGATCTCGCCCAAGGCAAGGTCAATGCCGCCCTGGCCAACTCGGCCCTGTACCTGAAGGCGTTCGGCCATTGCGTGATTGGTTGGCGCTGGCTGGAGCAAGCCCTCCACGCTGAACTTGGCCTGCTCAAGGGCAATGCCGCAGACCGCGACTTCTACCAGGGCAAACTGCAGGCCGCCCGTTATTTCCTCACCTGGGAAGTGCCTGGCTGCCATAATGAGCTGGCATTGCTCGAGGCCCGCGACGATACGTGCCTGAGCATGCAAGAGGAGTGGTTCTAGGGGGAGCCACCACTGACTCGGAGGTTCCCGCATGTTCGATTCCAGCGCCCTGCTGCGCCAGCGCTTCGCCGCGCTGCGCAGCACGGCGGAGTTGTTTTCCCTGCGCCATGTGAAACAGTCGCACCAGGCGCTGTCGGTGCGCCGCAATGTGACCGAGCCACCGTTCTTCAGCCAGGACGAGGGCGCCATGCTCACCGTGCGGGTCAATGGTGTGGAGGCTTATGCAGCCACCGCAGACTTGTCCCAGCACGGCCTGCAACAGGCACTCGAACGCGCCGAAGCCCTGGCCCGGCAGATCGCCAGGCATAGCCTGCTGGACCTGCGCGAGCAACCGGTGACCAGCGCGCGCCACGACCACGTTTCGCCCCACTTCGATCAACCCTTGCCCAGCCTTGCCGACTGCCTCGGCCTGCTCGCCGCCGAATCGGCCAGCGTGCCCAAGGACAGCCGCCTGGTGGACTGGCAGGCCGGCCTGGGCATGAGCGTGGTCGAGCAAACCTACCTCAACTCTGCCGGCGCCGAACTGCGCCACGCCCAGCGTTTCCTGTTCCCAGGCCTGAGCGTGACCGCCAGCGACGGCCAGGACAGCCAGAGCCGCAGCCTGGGCCGGGACAACTTCGGCCAGCAGGGCGGTTTCGAGATCGTCGAGCGCTGTGGCCTGGTCGGCGCCGCCAGTCGCGTCGCCGACGAAGCGCTGCAACTGTTGCTGGCACCCAATACACCCAGCGGCCCGCGCGACCTGCTGCTGATGCCCGACCAGATGATGCTGCAGATTCACGAGTCCATCGGCCACCCACTGGAGATGGACCGCATTCTCGGCGACGAGCGCAACTACGCCGGCACCAGCTTCGTCAAAGCCAGCGACTTCGGCCACCTGCAATACGGCTCGGCGCTGCTCAACGTGACCTTCGACCCGACCATCGGTGAAGAGCTGGCCAGCTACAGCTACGACGATGACGGCACCCAGGCCAGCAAGCAATTCCTGATCCGCGACGGCTTGCTGCTGCGCCCACTGGGCGGCGCCCTGTCGCAGTTCCGCTCGGGCCTGGACGGCGTGGCCAACAGCCGTGCCTGTGGCTGGAACCGCGCACCGATCGACCGCATGGCCAACCTCAACATCGAGCCAGGCGACCGCTCGCTGGCACAATTGGTCAAGGGCGTGGAGCACGGCATCCTGATGCGCACCAACCGCTCGTGGTCCATCGACGATGCACGCAACAAGTTCCAGTTCGGCTGCGAGTGGGGCCAACTGATCGAGAACGGCGAACTCAAGGGCGTCGTCAAAAACCCCAACTACCGCGGCATCTCGGCGCAGTTCTGGCGCAACCTGTCGGCAGTCGGCGACCGCAGCACCTTCCAGGTGCTGGGCACGCCCAACTGCGGCAAAGGCGAACCCAACCAGGTGGTACGGGTCGGCCACGCCTCGCCGGCCTGCGTGTTCCGCCAGATCGACGTATTCGGAGGCGATGCCTGATGAGCGCCACACCCCAGCAACGCTTCGAAACCCTGCTTGGCGCCCTGCGCGATACCCTTCAGGTGGGCGAGCAGTTCACCCTTGGTTACAGCGCCGAAAAGTCGCAGTTCATCCGCTTCAACCACGCCCAGGTGCGCCAGGCCGGCGAGGTCAGCCAGGCCAGCGTGCAAGTGCGCCTGATGCGTGACGGCCGCCAGGCCGAGCAGCAGATCACCCTCGGCGATGATGCCGTGCTGGACCGCACGCGCCTGGCCGATGCCCTCAGCCAACTGCGCCAGACCCTGCCGCTGTTGCCGGTCGACCCCTACCTGCGCCTGGACGATACCCCATGGCACAGCCATAGCCAGCAGGATCACCCGCTGCCGGAGCTGGATGAGGTCCTTGCCCTGATCGAACGTGAAGCCGGCGACCTGGACTTGGTCGGCATCTATGCCGCCGGGCCGATCTGTCGCGGTTTCGCCAGCTCGTTCGGCGCCTTCGGCTGGCACCAGGCCAACAGTTTCAACATGGACTGGAGCCTGTTCCACAGCAACGGCCAAGCAGTGAAAGCCAACTATGCCGGGCAGGTGTGGCACGCCGACGACTTCACCGCTCGCCTGCGCCAGGCCCGCGAACAGCTGGCCTTCCTCGGTCGCCCGGCGATTACCTTGAAGCCGGGCAGCTACCGCGCCTACCTGGCGCCTGCGGCCATGGACGAGATTGCCGGCATGCTGTGCTGGGGCGGTTTTTCCGCGCAGGCGCTGGCCACCGGCAACAGCGCCCTGCAACGCCTGTACAACGGCGATGCCCGCTTGAGCCCGCTGGTCAGCTTCGACGAGCAGGTCAGCGGCTCGCTGAGCCCGGCGTTCTCGGATGAGGGTTCACCGCGCCTCGATGTGCCGCTGATCACCCAAGGCCAGGCCGTGCAGCGTTTGATCAGCGCGCGTAGCGCGGCCGAGTTCGCACTGCAGGCCAATGGCGCCGACAGCTACGAGTCGCCCTGCGCCTTGAGCCTGGCGGCGGGCAACCTGGCCAGTGAGGCGATCCTCGAACGGCTTGGCACCGGGCTGTATATCAGTAACCTTTGGTACCTGAACTACTCGGACCTGCCAGCGGCGCGCATGACCGGCCTGACCCGCTTTGCCACCTTCTGGGTAGAGAATGGCGAGATTCAGGGGCCGGTGAGCACCATGCGCTTCGATGACAGCCTGTACAGCCTGCTGGGCAACCAACTGGAAGACCTGACCCGCGAGCGCGAGATGATCCTTTCCACCAGTACCTATGGACAGCGCAGTACCGGGTCGAGTCATTTGCCGGGGGCTCTGGTCAAAGGCCTTACCCTGACATTGTGATTGGCGTTGCTGGCCTCTTCGCGGGGCAAGCCCGCGAAGAGGCCGGTACTGACAAACGAGGACGTCATGCCCGAACGCACCCCGCTCGACCCCGTCACCGCCCGCTGGATCCCGTGGGTAGTGGCCATCGCTTTCTTCATGCAGTCCCTGGACGGCACCATCCTCAACACCGCGCTGCCGGCCATGGCCCGCTCGCTGGAAGAGGACCCGCTGCGCATGCAAGGCGTGATCATCGCCTATATGCTCACCGTGGCCTTGCTGATCCCCGCCTCCGGCTGGATCGCCGACCGCTTCGGCACCAAGCGCATCTTCTTCAGCGCCATCCTGTTGTTCAGCTTTGGCTCGTTGCTGTGCGCGGCCGCCAACAGCCTGGGCTTTCTGATCCTGGCGCGGGTCGTCCAGGGCCTGGGCGGCGCGCTGATGCTGCCGGTCGGGCGGCTGGTGGTGCTGCGCGCCTATCCACGCACCGAACTGGTGCGCATCATGAGTTTCATCACCATCCCCGGCCTGCTCGGCCCTCTGCTCGGCCCTACGGTCGGCGGCTGGCTGGTGGAGATACTCAGCTGGCACTGGATCTTCCTGCTCAACCTGCCGGTGGGCGCCATCGGTTGCTATGCCGTGTGGAAGTTCATCCCCGACCTGCGCGGAGCCGAGCGCACCAGCTTCGATGGCCCGGGTTTTCTGCTGTTCGGCGCGGCGATGGTGCTGATCACCATCGCCATGGAAGGCTTGGGCGAGCTGCACTTGCCACACCTGCGGGTAATGTTGCTGCTGTTCGCCGGCATGGCCTGCCTGGCCGCGTACTGGCTGCGTGCCGGGCGCGACCCAGAGCCGCTGTTCTCGCCCAGCCTGTTCCGTGTACGCACCTTTGCCATCGGCATCCTCGGCAACCTGTTCGCCCGCCTGGGCAGCGGTGCCCTGCCCTTCCTGGTGCCCTTGCTGTTGCAGGTGGCGCTGGGCTATTCGCCGGCCCAGGCCGGCATGAGCATGATCCCGCTGGCAGCGGCGGCGATGCTCGCCAAGTCCATCGCCCGGCCGCTGATCGAGCGCCTTGGCTACCGCATCATCCTCACCGGCAACACCCTGTTGCTGGGGCTGATGCTGGCCAGCCTGGGGCTGATTGATGAACAAACGCCCTACGCCGTACTGCTGATACACCTTGGCCTGCTCGGCGCGATCAACTCCATGCAGTTCACGGCCATGAACACGGTGACCCTGATCGACCTCGACGATGCCAGCGCCAGCAGCGGCAACAGCCTGCTGTCGGTGGTCGCCCAGCTGGCCCTTAGCCTGGGCGTGGCCTGCGCCGGGGCATTGCTCGGCGGCTTCACCGCCGCGGGCAGTGCCGAAGGCGTGGAAAGCACCTTGGGGGCGTTTCAGCTGACCTTCGTCACCATCGGCATCATGTCGATGCTGGCAGCGGCGATCTTCCTGCAACTGGCGCCGACAGACGGAAGGCGTGCCCGTCGTCCGGAACAACACATGGAGTCGTAGGGCGAATGGCCACGAGGCTGGTAGACTGTGCGGCATTTTTCGCTTCGCTACACAGGCCCGCCTCGTGACCACCGAAACCACCGCCTTTGCCACTCTGCCGCTGTCCGCCGCCATGCTGGCCAACCTGGACGCCCTCGGCTACGCCTCGATGACGCCGATCCAGGCCCAGAGCCTGCCGGTCATCCTCAGAGGCCAGGACCTGATCGCCCAGGCCAAGACCGGCAGCGGCAAGACCGCTGCGTTCGGCATCGGCCTGCTGAACCCGATCAACCCGCGTTACTTCGGTTGCCAGGCACTGGTGCTGTGCCCGACCCGCGAGCTCGCTGACCAGGTCGCCAAAGAGCTGCGCCGCCTGGCCCGTGCAGAGGACAACATCAAGATCCTGACCCTGTGCGGCGGCGTCTCGCTCGGCCCGCAGATTGCCTCGCTGGAGCACGGTGCGCACATCATCGTCGGCACCCCGGGGCGCATCCAGCAGCACCTGGAAAAGGGCACGCTGGTACTCGACGGGCTCAACACCCTGGTGCTGGACGAAGCCGACCGCATGCTCGACATGGGCTTCTTCGACGCCATCGCCAGCATCATCGGCAAGACCCCGGCGCGTCGCCAGACCCTGCTGTTCTCGGCCACCTACCCGGCCGGCATCGAGCAACTGGCCGCAGACTTCATGCGCAAGCCGCAGCAGGTCAAGGTCGAGAGCCTGCACACCGACAACCAGATCGAACAACGCTTCATCGAAATCGACGCGCAGCAGCGGCTGGATGCGGTGACCCGCGTGCTCGGCCACTACCGCCCACAATCGTGCGTGGCGTTCTGCTTCACCAAGCAGCAGTGCGAAGACGTGGTCGCCCACCTCACCGCCAAAGGTATCGTCGCCCAGGCCCTGCACGGTGACCTCGAACAGCGCGACCGCGACCAGGTGCTGGCGATGTTCGCCAACCGCAGCAGCTCGGTGCTGGTAGCGACCGACGTGGCCGCACGCGGCCTGGACATCGACGGCCTGGACATGGTGCTCAACGTCGAACTGGCGCGGGATGCCGAAATCCATGTGCACCGTGTCGGCCGCACCGGCCGTGCGGGTGAGAAAGGCGTTGCGGTCAGCCTGGTGGCCCCGGCCGAAGGGCATCGCGCCCAGGCCATCGAGGCACTGCAGAAGAGCCCGTTGCGCTGGGACCAGCTCGACAGCCTGAAAAACAAGGGCGGTGAGCCGCTGCTGCCGGTGATGAGCACCTTGTGCATCGCTGCCGGGCGCAAGGACAAGCTGCGCCCGGGTGACATCCTGGGTGCACTGACCGGTGATGCCGGCATCCCGGGCAAGCAGGTGGGCAAGATCGCCATCTTCGACTTCCAGGCCTTTGTGGCGGTGGAGCGAGCACTGGCCAAGCAGGCCATGCAGCGGCTGAACAGCGGCAAGATCAAGGGCCGCGTTCTGAAAGTTCGTATTCTCTGAAATCCTTTGGGGCCGCTTTGCGGCCCGTTCGCGACACAAGGCCGCTCCTACAGGGGCATGCATATCCCTGCCGCAGCCCAGCAATCTCCAAGAGGTACCCCGTGCATTCCACCGACGTGATCATCCTCGGCGCCGGCGCCGCCGGCCTGATGTGCGCCCAGCTCAGCGCCCGCCGTGGCCGCCGGGTGCTGCTGCTCGACCACGCTAACAAGCCAGGCAAGAAGATCCTCATGTCCGGCGGCGGGCGCTGCAACTTCACCAACATGTACACCGAGCCGGCCAACTTCCTCTCGCACAACGCGCATTTCTGCAAGTCGGCCCTGGCCCGCTACACCCAGTGGGACTTCATCGAGCTGGTGGCCAAGCACGGTGTGCCCTACCACGAGAAAAAGCTCGGCCAGCTGTTCTGCGACAACAAGGCCAGCGACATCCTCAACATGCTGCTGGCCGAGTGCGACGAAGCCGGTGCCGAGTTGCGCATGGACACCAGCATCTCGCACATCGAAAAGACCGAAACCGGCTACCTGCTGCAGACCAGTGCCGGGCAGTTCGCCTGCCAGTCGCTGGTGATCGCCACCGGCGGCCTGTCGATCCCGACCCTGGGCGCCAGCGGTTTCGGCTACCAGGTGGCTCGCCAGTTCGGCCACACCCTGCTGCCGACCCGCGCCGGGCTGGTGCCCTTCACCATCACCGAGCCCCAACTCAAGGCACTGTGCACAGAACTGTCGGGCACCTCGCTGGACTGCACCGCCAGCTGCAACGGCACCCATTTCCGCGAAAACCTGCTGTTTACCCACCGCGGCCTGAGTGGCCCGGCGATCCTGCAGATTTCTTCGTTCTGGGAGGCGGGCGACACGGTGGAGATCAACCTGCTGCCCGACCGTGACGCCCTGACCTGGCTGCAACAGCAGCAGGCCGAGCGCGCCAATGCAGAGCTCAAGACCGTGCTCGGCGAGGTGTTCACCCGCAAGCTGGCCAACCTCTTGGCCGAGCAGTGGTTCGAATCGAAGCCGATGAAGCAGTACACCCCGGCCGAACTGACGCAGATCGCCGACAAACTGGCGGCCTGGCAGGTCGTACCTGCCGGCACCGAGGGCTATCGCACCGCCGAGGTGACCTTGGGCGGCGTGGATACCCGCGAGGTGTCGTCCAAGACCATGGAGTCGCTCAAGAGTCCAGGGTTGTACTTCATTGGCGAGGTGCTGGATGTGACCGGCCACCTGGGCGGGTTCAATTTCCAGTGGGCGTGGGCATCGGCTAACGCAGCGGCACAGTTCGTGTAGAGTAGAATCCATTCAGCAGCACGGAACGCTTCTTGCTGGTCCGTGCGGCAATGTATTCATTCGATCACAGCCCAAGGCCATCATGTCATCGAGCTCGTTCCGTCAGTCACTGCGTCGCCTGTGGGGCCAAGACAAGTTCAGCTATAGCATCCGGGTAACGGTCGCCCTCACCGGCAGCATGGCCTTGTGCTGGTACCAGGATGAAATGGCCCTGCTGATCCCGTTGTTCCTGGGCATCATCGCCAGCGCACTGGCCGAGACCGACGACAGTTGGCAGGGCCGTCTCAGTGCCCTGGCCGTGACCCTGGTGTGCTTTGCCATCGCTGCCCTGGCCGTGGAGCTGCTGTTCCCCTACCCGTGGGTGTTCGCCATTGCCCTGGCCCTGGCGGCGTTCGGCCTGACCATGCTGGGCGCCTTGGGCGAGCGCTATGGCGCAATCGCCTCGGCAACGCTGATCACGGCGGTGTACACCATGATCGGCGTGGACCAACGCGGCGGCCTGGTCACCGACTTCTGGCACGAGCCGATGCTGCTGGTGGCGGGCGCAGCCTGGTACGGCCTGCTGTCGGTGCTGTGGCAGGCGCTGTTCTCCAACCAGCCGGTACAGCAAAGCCTGGCCAAGCTGTTTTTCGAGCTGGGGCGCTACCTCAAGCTCAAGGCCAACCTGTTCGAGCCGATCCGCCACCACGACCTGGAGGCCCGGCGCCTGGAACTGGCCCAGCAAAACGGCAAGGTGGTCGCGGCGCTCAACGCCGCCAAGGAAATCATCCTGCACCGGGTCGGCAACAGCCAGCCAAATTCCAAGGTCAGCCGCTACCTGAAGCTGTACTTCCTGGCCCAGGACATCCACGAGCGGGTGAGCGCCTCGCACTACCCCTACAACGCACTGGCCGAAGCGTTCTTCCACAGCGATGTGATGTTCCGCTGCCAGCGCCTGCTGCGCCATCAAGGCTCGGCCTGCCAGGACCTGGCGCGCTCGATCCGCATGCGTCAGCCGTTTGTCCTCGACAGCCGATTTGCCGACACCCTGGAAGACCTCAACGCCTCCTTGGAGCACCTGCGCAACCAGAACAACCCAGCCTGGCGCAGCCTGCTGCGTTCGCTGCGGGCCCTGGCGGCCAACCTGGCCACCCTGGACCGCCTGCTGGGTGCCGCCAGCAACCCGGACAGCCTGGCCGATGCCAGTGACAGCAGCCTGCTCGACCGTTCGCCACGCTCCCTGAAGGACGTCTGGAGCCGCCTGCGCACCCAGCTCACACCCACCTCGCTACTGTTCCGCCATGCCTTGCGCCTGCCCTTGGCACTGTCGATCGGCTACGGCATGGTGCACCTGATCCACCCCACCCAGGGCTACTGGATCATCCTCACCACACTGTTCGTCTGCCAACCCAACTACGGTGCCACCCGGCGCAAGCTGGTGCAGCGGATTTTCGGCACGGCCATCGGCCTGACGGTTGGCTGGGCGCTGTTCGACCTGTTCCCCAACCCGATCATCCAGTCGATGTTCGCCGTGGTCGCCGGGGTGGTGTTCTTCGTCAACCGGACGACCCGTTACACCCTGGCCACGGCGGCGATCACCTTGATGGTGCTGTTCTGCTTCAACCAGATCGGCGACGGCTACGGCCTGTTCCTGCCGCGCCTGTTCGATACCCTGGTGGGCAGCCTGATCGCCATTCTGGCGGTGTTCCTGTTCCTGCCCGACTGGCAAGGCCGGCGCCTGAACAAGGCGTTGGCCAACACCTTGGCCTGCGCCAGCGTGTACCTGCGCCAGATCATGCAGCAGTATGCCCATGGCAAGCGCGACGACCTCGCCTACCGCCTGGCTCGGCGCAACGCCCACAACGCCGATGCAGCGCTGTCCACCACGCTGGCGAACATGCTCATGGAGCCAGGGCACTTCCGTAAGGAGGCGGACGTCGGCTTCCGCTTCCTGGTGTTGTCGCACACCCTGCTCAGCTACCTCTCGGGGCTGGGCGCGCACCGTGATACCGCCCTGCCGGCGGAGGTTCAGGAGCAATTGATCGAGGGCGCCGGGCAAAGCCTGGCCAACAGCCTGGACGAAATCGCCAACGGCCTGGCAGCGCGGCTACCGGTCGCCATCCACAGTGATGCCGAAGAGGCGCTGGCCAACGACCTGGAGCAGATGCCGGAAGAGCTGGATGAACATCAGCGGCTGGTGCAGACCCAGCTGGCGCTGATCTGCCGGCAACTGGCACCGTTGCGCACGCTGGCGGCGCACCTGGTCAAGGAAAGCCCTACGGCCTGAGTGCTTTGTGGCCTGGGTCAAAAACCATGCTGGCGCAGCAGGCGCGCATAGCTGCCATCCGCCTTCATCGCCGCTATCGCCCGCTCGAAACGTTCGACGATCTGCTGGTGCTGGGGGTGCTTAAGGCTGACCAGAATATGCAGGCTGTTCTCCCCCAGAGGCGGCTCGACCATCTCTACGCCATCGCGAACCGCCTGCGGTTCACGTTGCAGGTTGTAACGGGCCACGTATTCATCCTCCACCGCCAGGTTCACCCGGCCGGCCGCCAGCATGCGCACGGCCGACGAGAAGTTGCGCACCGCCACCTTGTGCAAGCGGGTGTCGCTGTCGAACTCGGGTGAATAGGCATAATCGCGCACCACGGCGATGCTGTAGGGGTACAAGTCGGACGGCTGCTGGTAGGCGAAGGCCTCACCCTTGCGTTTGAGCAGGTGAATCTTGTTGTTCAGATAAGCGTTGGAAAAATGCCCGATGCGTGTACGTGAGTCGTTGTACCAGGCATTGATCAACACGTCGTAGCGCCCTTCGCTGACGCCCATCAAGGCCCGTGCCCATGGCGCCTCCTCAAACCCGCTGGCGTAGCCGGCCCGGGTCAGTGCCGTGGTAACGATGCTGGTCGCCAAACCGCCGCCCGGCATGCTTGCATCGGTGAACGGTGGCCATTTGTCTGCCACCAGCCGCAGCTTGTCTTCACCCAGGGCTGGCGCAGCCAGCAGGGCTGCCAGCAATCCCAGAACACCAAGCAGTGGCCGCATGCTCAAGTCCTTTTGCAATGGAGGGCGCACACTGTGTAGGCGGCCTTTGCCGCGACTGCGGATGAGAGTACACAAAGCCGTGGCTCACGGCAGCGGGCAATAGTGTCATTTTGCCTCTATTTTGGCCGAGACGCGCAGGCAATGCCCTGCAGCAATCATCCACTCGTCCACAGCCACAGGATTTGCGATGATCGACGGCCCATTCAAGGAGTTCGCCAATGTCTATCGACTGGCTCTGCAAGCACCACACCGACCTGAGCAAGGACCAGCTCTACGCCATCCTGCAATTGCGCACCGAAGTGTTCGTGGTCGAGCAGCGCTGCAGTTACCAGGAAGTCGATGGCCAGGACCTGGCCGGCGATACCCTGCACTTGATGGCGTGGCAGGATGACAAGCTGGTGGCCTACCTGCGCCTGCTCGACCCGCAATCCCAGGGGGGTGATGTGGTGATCGGGCGCGTGGTGACCTCACCGGCGGCGCGTGGGCTGAAGCTTGGGCATGCGTTGCTGCTGAAAGGGCTGGAGGCTGCCGAGCATTGCTGGCCGGGGACGCCGGTGTATCTGTCGGCGCAGGCGCATCTGCAAGGGTTTTACGCAGGGCATGGGTTCGAAGCGGTTGGCGAGCAATACCTGGAGGATGACATACCGCACATCGGCATGCGTAAGGGCTGAGAAAGCCGGGGGCGTTTTGCGCCCCCACCATCACCGATACCCCAGCACTTCTCGGATCTGCCGCAAATGCTGGATGATCCACTGCTTGTCGATCGCGCCCCAGTCATGAATGCGGTAGTGCCCGGCATGATTGCGCGCGCCCTCCTGCTGCTCGAACTCGCAGATGATATCCAGGTCGGCCAGGGCGGCGATGGTGTCCTGGGCGGTGCGCCGTGGCATGCCGGTGGCCTCCATCAGGGCCGGCACGCTGGTCGCAGTCTGGCTGTCGATCAGCCAGGCCACGTACAGGCGCCGGTAGAAGCTGCTCTTGGTCTTGCTCACTTCCATGCTGCGTGGTCCTTAACAGTTGCCCGGCAGCTCCCGATAGGTCAGGTAGACGCGCAGGTCGAATTCCAGTTGGTGGTAGTCCGGCTCCATGTGCTGACAGAGCTGGTAAAACGCCTTGCTATGGTCGCGCTCACGCAGGTGCGCCAACTCGTGCACCACGATCATGCGCAGAAACTGCGGCGCGGCCTCCTTGAACAAGGAGGCGATGCGGATTTCCTTCTTCGCCTTGAGCTTGCCACCCTGAACCCGCGATACCGCCGTGTTGAGCCCCAGGGCACGGTGGGTCAGGTCGAGGCGGTTGTCGAACAGCACCTTGTCCAGGCTGGGCGTGCTGCGCAGGTACTGCTGGCGCAAGTCCTGGGCATAACTGTACAACGCCTTGTCGCTCTGCACGTCATGGCGGTCGGAGTAGCGACGCTGCAGGTAGCCCCCCAGGCGGTCGCTGTCGATCATCTGCCGTACCTGCTCCTGCAGGTGTGGCGGGTAGGCTTGCAAGTAACGTAATACGGTCATGGCACTGCATTCGGCGGGGCGAATGGCGATTCTAGCCAATCATGGCCGGGGCCAGGAGAAAATCGCCGGGAAGCCGCTGGCATCCGCCGCCGTCATCGGGTGTGCAACCAGAAACCCCTGCACGTAGGCACAGCCATTGGCCTTGAGCCAGTCGGCCTGGGCCGGGGTTTCCACGCCTTCGGCAATCACCGTGATGCGGTAGTCGGCGCACAAGCCGATCACACTGCGCACCAGCGCGGCGTCTACCGCAGAGCCCGGCAAGCGCGCAACCAGGTGGCGGTCGAGCTTGAGGGTGTCGATCGGCAAGTCACGCAGCATGCGCAACGAGCAGTCACCGGCGCCAAAATCATCCAGCGCCACCCGCACGCCCAGTTCGCGCAGCCGGTGTATCTGCTTCACGGCCGCGTCGATGTTGTACATCAACGACGTCTCTGCCACCTCGACCTCTAGCTGCGCCGGGTCCAGCTGGTAGTCCTGGATCACCCGCTGCAGCTCCTCGACCAGGCCCGGCATGACGAACTGGGCGCGGCTCAGGCTGATGCCCAGCACCAGCCCCTGGGCAAAACGTTCGCACCAGGCCTGGCGCTGGGCCGCGCCCTGGCGGTAGATCCAGCTGGCCAGGCGGTTGATCAGCCGCGCCTCTTCCAGCAAGGGGATGAACAGCCCCGGGGGCACATCGCCAACACTGGGGTGCTGCCAGCGCAGCAACGCCTCGAAACCGCGCAAGTGGCCGTCGGCGAAAGCCACCTGGGGCTGATACACCAGGCTGAAATCGTGCTGCTCGATAGCGGCGCGCACGCTGTCTTCGAGCATCAGCCGTGAGCGCGCCCGGCCGTTGAGTTCCTGGTCATAGAAGCGATACTGCTGACGCCCGGCCTGCTTGGCCGCATACATCGCCGCATCCGCAGCCCGCAACAGGCCTTCGACAGTTGCGCCACAGTCAGGAAAGGTGGCGATGCCAATGCTGACGCCAAGGCATACATCCAGCCCTTCTATCTGCTGGCTGATCGAAACGCGCTCGAGCAGTCGCTCGGCGTAACGCCCGGCCTGCTCGGGGTACGGCAGGCTGTCGAACAACGCCGTGAACTCGTCACCGCCCATCCGCGCCAATAACGCCTCGCTGCCCAGGCAGTCCTTGAGCTGTTCTGCCACCCAGCGGAGCACGCGATCGCCCGCCTCATGACCCAACGAGTCGTTGATCCGCTTGAAGCCATCCAGGTCCATGTACATCAGCGCCTGGGCCTTGTCCGAACGCTCGTTGCGCAGCAGCACGCCCTCGGCAGACTGATAGAAGCCGCGGCGGTTGAGCAGGCCGGTGAGTGGGTCGGTCACCGCCTGGTACTCAAGCTGTTGGTGCAGGTTGCGCACCACCGACATGTCCAGCACCGTCACCACCATCGCCTGCTGATCGGCCGGCAACGGCGCACAGGACAGCGCGACCGGCACCAGTTGGCCACCCAGGGTGCGCAACTGGGCATCGTGCACGCGAAAGATCTGCCGCCCCAGGTAGGCCTGGTAGAAGTCCGACTCGTTCCACAGATTGGCATTGGCCATCTGCACCAGGTCAAGCAACTGGGCGCCCTGCAATTGCTCCACCGCAGCGGCCAGCAAGCGTGAAATGGCCGGGTTGGCGAAACTGATGGTACCTGCGGCATTCACCACCAGAATGCCTTCGGCAGCGTTCTCCAGGATCGAGGCGTTGAATGCCCTCGCCGCTTCCAGCTCGCGGCTCAGGCGTTGCAGCATGCGCCGGTTACGCTGCTGGTCGAGCAGGGCCTGGACCTTGGGCTTGAGAATTTGCGGGTCGAACGGCTTGAACATGTAGTCCACGGCGCCACTGGCGTAACCCTTGAGCACAGCGGCATCGGACTGCTCGTTGGCGGTGAGGAAAATGATCGGGGTCAGCCGTGTACGCTGGCTGCCGCGCATTAGCCGGGCGACTTCGAAGCCGTCCATTTCCGGCATTTGTACATCCAGCAAAACCAGGTCGACGTCGTGCTCGAGCAACGCGGTCAGGGCTTCTGTCCCTGAACTGGCAGTCAACACTTGCCAATCCTGCCGGGCCAGCAAGGCCCGCATACTGATGAGGTTTTCGGGGTAATCGTCTACTACCAGCAGAACCGAGCTGCCATCCACTGGCTGAGGTTGAGGGTGAGCGCCATCCATGCTGCTTCTCTATTTGTGACCGACTTCACATCGCGGTTGGATCCGATAATTACTCTAGACCCGAGTTTGTAACAAGCAATGCAATCAGAACGCTATCAGTGCCTAAACTGTACGGTAGCCGACTAACGGTTGCTCTGCCGTGAATATCTGCGCGCTTGAGCGCGGGCATAAAAAAACCCGCATCGCTGCGGGTTTTTTCAGTGCGGCCTGCGAATCAGTTGACCTTGGCGGCCAACTCACCTTTCAGGTAGCGCTGGTACATGCCTTCCAGGGAGATCGGTTTGATCCTGGAGGCATTGCCGGCAGTACCGAAGGCTTCGTAACGGGCGATGCACACGTCACGCATGGCCTTGACGGTTTCACCGAAGAACTTGCGCGGGTCGAACTCACTTGGGTTCTGCGCCATCAGGCGACGCATGGCACCGGTGGACGCCAGGCGCAGGTCGGTGTCGATGTTGACCTTGCGCACGCCGTGCTTGATGCCTTCGACGATCTCTTCGACCGGTACACCGTAGGTCTCTTTGATGTCGCCGCCGTACTGGTTGATGATCGCCAGCCACTCTTGTGGCACCGAGGACGAACCGTGCATGACCAGGTGGGTGTTGGGGATGCGCTTGTGGATTTCCTTGATGCGGTCGATCGCCAACACGTCACCGGTAGGTGGCTTGGTGAATTTGTACGCACCGTGGCTGGTACCGATGGCGATGGCCAGGGCATCGACCTGGGTCTTCTTGACGAAGTCGGCCGCTTCTTCCGGGTCGGTCAGCATCTGGCTGTGGTCCAGCACGCCTTCGGCGCCGATACCGTCTTCTTCACCCGCCATGCCGGTTTCCAGCGAACCCAGGCAGCCCAGCTCGCCTTCTACCGAAACGCCACAGGCGTGTGCCATGGCAACGGTCTGCTGGGTAACGCGGACGTTGTACTCATAGTCGGTCGGGGTCTTGCCGTCTTCGCCCAGCGAGCCGTCCATCATCACCGAGCTGAAGCCCAGCTGGATCGAACGCTGGCACACGTCAGGGCTGGTGCCGTGGTCCTGGTGCATGCACACCGGGATGTGCGGGAACTCTTCGATGGCGGCCAGGATCAGGTGACGCAGGAAGGGCGCGCCGGCGTACTTGCGGGCACCGGCCGAAGCCTGGACGATCACGGGGGAATCGGTCTTGTCGGCCGCTTCCATGATGGCGCGCATCTGCTCGAGGTTGTTGACGTTGAAAGCTGGAACGCCGTAACCGAACTCGGCGGCGTGGTCCAGCATCTGGCGCATGCTAATGAGTGCCATTGTGTATCTCTCTCCCGACAAGCGTCGTTTGTTTCGTGCAAGCCTGCCGCAGGGGCGGTTGCTGTTCAAGTAGTGTGGGCCACCATGGCAGCCCGGCCAGTCACGGTGCCTTGCAGCCCCGCCCAATCAGATCGTTGGTTGCCACCCAGTACACCAGGCCTTCTTCGCCCTTGGTGTGGAAGGCCAGCACGCCATCGCTGTACATCGCGCCCGACGCGCTCGGCTCGGATTTGAGCCGGTAGACCTGGTCGCCGCCACCGAGGCGGACGTCGACCGAGTCCTGCTGCGGGTCAGCGAAGCGCCACAGCACCTCGGCCTGGCTGTCACAGACCCAACGGGTCCAGTCGTCTGCCGGGGCGGGTTGCGCCGGCTGCAGCAGTGAGCATCCTGCCAGTGTCGCCAGGGCCATCAAGGCCATCAGCGCTTTCATTACGTATCCTCTAGATGACCACACAACGGTCGCTTGGTTGCCTGCTCCGACGAAGCGCATCGGTTCAAGGGCAGCCTGGAGCCTTGCGCTGGTGGTCTTCGTCATACTTCTCCAGGCCTTCAGGGCCCACGCGCTTGTTGATGACCGGTACCGTTTCGGCCTGCCACTCGGACTGGTAGCAACCGCCCTTGGGCGGCTGCGCCGGGTCATCGTCCGAAGAGGGGCTGCCGGAGCAGGCGCTCAGCAGGCCGGCCAGGATCATCACAGGCAATTGCTTGACCATCAGGTCGCTCCCTTTGCCAGGCGCCGCCATTGTCAGGCTTTAGCCCGCTCTTCCAGGATCGCCACAGCCGGCAGTACCTTGCCCTCGACGAACTCGAGGAAGGCACCACCACCGGTAGAAATGTAGGAGATTTCCTTGCTGACGCCATATTTGTCGATCGCCGCCAGGGTGTCACCGCCACCGGCGATGGAGAACGCAGGGCTTTCGGCGATGGCCTTGGCCAGCACCTTGGTGCCATTGCCGAACTGGTCGAACTCGAACACGCCGACGGGGCCGTTCCACAGGATGGTCTTCGACGACTTCAGCAGCTCGGCGAAGTTGGCTGCAGTCTGTGGGCCGATGTCCAGGATCATGTCGTCAGCGGCAACGTCGGCGATAGCCTTGACGGTGGCTTCAGCGTTTTCGGCGAATTCCTTGGCGACCACCACGTCGACTGGCAGCGGCACGCTGACCTTGGCGGCGATGGCTTTTGCGGTGTCGACCAGGTCAGGCTCGTACAGCGACTTGCCCACAGGGTGACCAGCAGCGGCCAGGAAAGTGTTGGCAATACCGCCACCAACGATCAGTTGGTCGCAGACGCTGCTCAGGCTGTTCAGCACGTCCAGCTTGGTGGAAACCTTGGAGCCGGCAACGATGGCCGCCATTGGCTTGGCCGGGGCCTTCAGGGCCTTGCCCAGGGCGTCCAGCTCGGCAGCCAGCAGTGGGCCAGCGGCGGCAACCTTGGCGAACTTGGCCACGCCATGGGTCGAACCCTCGGCGCGGTGGGCAGTACCAAAGGCGTCCATCACGAACACGTCGCACAGGGCAGCGTATTGCTGCGCCAGTTCGTCGGCGTTCTTTTTCTCGCCCTTGTTGAAGCGCACGTTCTCGAACAGCACCAGGTCACCGGCCTTGACCTCGACACCGGCCAGGTAGTCAGCGACCAGCGGCACGTCGCGGCCCAGGGCCTTGCTCAGGTACTCGGCGACCGGCTTAAGGCTGTTTTCGGCCGAGAATTCACCTTCGGTAGGGCGGCCCAGGTGCGAGCAGACCATTACCGCCGCACCCTTCTCCAGGGCCAGCTTGATGGTCGGCAGCGCTGCCAGGATACGCGCGTCGCTGGTTACCACACCGTCCTTCACAGGTACGTTGAGGTCTTCGCGGATCAGTACGCGTTTACCTTGCAGGTCGAGGTCGGTCATCTTCAACACGGTCATGAATGCAGTCCTTCAGGGCTGTTTGTTGCGGGTTGGGTGAACGACGTGCAGAAAGTGTTCGGCGACGTCGAGCATACGGTTGGCGAACCCCCATTCGTTGTCGAACCAGGCCAGCAGGTTCACCAGGCGGGGGCCGGAAACACGGGTCTGGCTGGCATCGACGATCGCCGAATGCGGGTCGTGGTTGAAATCACAGCTGGCGTGGGGCAGCTCGGTGTAGGCCAGCAATCCTTTGAGCGGGCCTTCCAGCGCTGCCTCGCGCAGCACCCGGTTGACCTCGGCGGCACTGGTGTCGCGGGCGGTCTGCAGGGTGATGTCCAGGCACGACACGTTGACGGTCGGCACGCGTACCGCTTTGGCCTGGATTCGCCCGGCAAGTTCCGGCAGCAACCGCTCGATGCCGCGTGCCAGCCCGGTGGACACCGGGATCACCGACTGAAACGCCGAACGCGTGCGGCGCAGGTCTTCGTGGTGGTAGGCGTCGATCACCGGCTGGTCGTTCATCGCCGAGTGGATGGTGGTGATCTGCACGTATTCGATGCCGAACGCCTGGTCCAGCACACGCAACAGCGGCACGCCGCAGTTGGTGGTGCACGACGCGTTGGACACCAGGCGCTCGCTGCCGGTCAGGCACGCCTGGTTGATGCCGTAGACCACCGTGGCGTCCACGTCCGCCTCGCTGGCCATGGGCTGCGAGAACAGCACGCGTGGCGCGCCGGCATCCAGAAAACGCTGGCCATCGGCGCGGGTGTTGTAGGCGCCGGAGCACTCCAGCACCAGGTCGATGCCCAGGGCGGCCCAGTCGATGCCTTCCGGGGTGGCACTGCGCATTACCTTCACGCAGTCACCATTGATATGCAGACAATCGCCGTCGACCTTCACCTCACCGGGGAAACGCCCGTGGGTGGAGTCGAAGCGTGTCAGGTATTCAAGGCTGGCCTGATCGGCCAGGTCGTTCAGCGCGACAATCTCGAAACCGGCCTTCGCCCCCCGCTCGAACAACGCGCGCAGGACACAGCGGCCGATGCGGCCATAACCGTTGAGTGCAACTTTGTAGGGACGCGGGTGGGACATAGGTAGCTCTTGAACTCCGGCGGTTGAACGGAGCCGCCATGCGGCCCATTCGCGGCACAAGGCCGCTCCCACAGGGTACTGCGGTTTATGCAGATCCTCTGGGAGCGGCCTTGTGCCGCGAATGAGGGCCTGCGGCCCTCACTTTGCCTGTATCAGTCTTCCAGCAGCTCTTCGGCGGTACCCAGGATGTTCTCCAGGGTGAAGCCGAACTCTTCGAACAGGGCAGAGGCCGGGGCCGACTCACCGTAGGTGGTCATGCCGATGATACGACCTTCCAGGCCGACGTACTTGTACCAGAAGTCGGCATGGGCAGCTTCGATGGCGATGCGCGCGCCCACTTCCAGAGGCAGTACCGACTGCTTGTAGGCAGCGTCCTGGGCATCGAACACGCTGGTGCACGGCATGGAGACCACGCGGACCTTGCGGCCCTGCTCGGTCAGCTTGTCGAAGGCCTGAACCGCCAGGCCCACTTCGGAACCGGTGGCAATCAGGATCAGCTCAGGCTCGCCAGCGCAGTCCTTGAGGATGTAGCCACCGCGGCTGATGTCGGCGATCTGCTGGGCGTCGCGGTCCTGGTGCTGCAGGTTCTGGCGCGAGAAGATCAGCGCCGATGGGCCGTCGTTGCGCTCCAGGGCGTTTTTCCAGGACACGGCCGCTTCGACCGCGTCGGCTGGGCGCCAGGTGTCCAGGTTCGGCGTGCTGCGCAGGCTGGTCAGCTGCTCGATCGGCTGGTGAGTCGGGCCGTCTTCGCCCAGGCCGATGGAGTCGTGGGTGTAGACGTGGATCACGCGCTGCTTCATCAGGGCCGACATGCGCACTGCATTGCGGGCGTATTCCATGAACATCAGGAAGGTCGCGCCGTAAGGCACCAGGCCGCCGTGCAGGGCAACGCCGTTCATGATCGCGGTCATGCCGAACTCGCGCACGCCGTAGTACACGTAGTTGCCGCTGGCGTCATGGGCTTCGACGCCCTTGCAGCCTTTCCACAGGGTCAAGTTGGAACCGGCCAGGTCAGCCGAGCCGCCGAGGAACTCAGGCAGCAGCGGGCCGAAAGCGTTCAGGGCATTCTGGCTAGCCTTGCGGCTGGCGATAGTCTCGCCTTTGGCAGCGACTTCATTGATGTAGGCCTGGGCCTTTTCCGAGAAGTCGGCCGGCAGCTCGCCGCTGTCACGGCGCTTGAACTCGGCAGCCAGCTCCGGGTGTGCCTTGGCGTAGGCGTCGAAGCGCTGGTTCCACTCGGCCTCAGCCTTGGCACCGGCGGCCTTGGCGTCCCACTCGGCATAGATGTCGGCCGGGATTTCGAACGGGCCGTGGTTCCAGTTCAGTGCTTTGCGGGCCAGGGCGATTTCGTCGTTGCCCAGCGGGGCACCGTGGCAGTCTTCCTTGCCCTGCTTGTTCGGCGAGCCGAAGCCGATGATGGTCTTGCAGCAGATCAGGGTCGGCTGCTCGCTCTTGCGCGCGGTCTCGATCGCCATCTTGATTTCTTCGGCATCGTGGCCGTCGACGTTGCGGATCACCTGCCAGTTGTAGGCTTCGAAACGCTTGGGCGTGTCATCGGTGAACCAGCCTTCGACTTCACCGTCGATGGAGATGCCGTTGTCGTCGTAGAACGCGATCAGCTTGCCCAGGCCCAGGGTGCCAGCCAAAGCGGCGACTTCGTGGGAGATGCCTTCCATCATGCAGCCGTCGCCGAGGAACACGTAAGTGTTGTGGTCGACGATGTTGTGGCCGTCACGGTTGAACTGCGCGCCCAACACTTTCTCGGCCAGGGCAAAGCCCACGGCGTTGGCCAGGCCTTGGCCCAACGGGCCGGTGGTGGTCTCGACACCCGGGGTGTAGCCGTATTCCGGGTGGCCCGGGGTACGGCTGTGCAACTGGCGGAAGGCCTTGAGGTCGTCGATCGACAGGTCGTAGCCGGTCAGGTGCAGCAGCGAGTAGATCAGCATCGAGCCGTGGCCGTTGGACAGCACGAAGCGGTCACGGTCGGCGAAGCTCGGGTTGCTCGGGTTGTGCTTCAGATAGTCGCGCCAAAGCACTTCGGCGATATCCGCCATGCCCATAGGGGCACCTGGGTGGCCGCTGTTGGCCTTTTGCACGGCATCCATGCTGAGTGCACGAATGGCGTTGGCACGTTCACGACGGCTGGGCATCGCTGATCTCCTGGGGCTTGAATAAGTAGTGAAACGAAAAAAGGCGGTCATTTTCGCCCACTGGGGGGGCTGGGGGCAAACATTAAAGCTGCGAGCGGCAAGCTTTAAGCTGCAAGCGAAAGCAGACCCGCGCGCGGAACGCTCTATTCTTGCAGCTTGAGCCTTGCGACTCGCAGCTCATCGCCAATATCAAAACTTTTTGATATTGGTCTTGCGGGGGCAACGATGCCTGTCTAGACTGCCGCCCCATGAACCTCCGTGCGCAATCGATCCCCGAGCGAAGCGACACACTGGCTGCCCTGTGCAAAGCCAGTGGCGATGCGCTGCGCCTGAATGTCTTGCGTGCACTGGCCAGCGATTCGTTTGGCGTACTGGAACTGGCGCAAATCTTCGACATCGGCCAGTCCGGCATGAGCCATCACCTCAAGGTACTGGCCCAGGCCGAGCTGGTGGCTACCCGCCGCGAAGGCAACGCCATCTTCTACCGCCGCGCCCTGCCCGACAGCCTGCGCCTTGGCGGGCGCCTGCACACGGCGCTGCTCGAGGAGGTCGACGACCTGACCTTGCCACCGGCGGTACAGGCACGTATCGCCCAGGTGCAGCAGCGCCGTGCGGCCACCAGCCAGGACTTCTTCCAGCGCGTGGAAGAAAAATTCCGCGCCCAGCAAGACCTGATCGCCGGCCTGCCGCAGTACCGCGAAAGCCTGCTGGCCATGCTCGACAAACTGAATTTCGGCCCGGCTGCCAGTGCACTGGAGGTAGGCCCCGGCGACGGCGGCTTCCTGCCGGACCTGGCGCGGCGCTTCGGCACGGTGACCGCGCTGGACAACAGCCCGACCATGCTCGAGCTGGCCCGCCAGGTCTGCCAGCGTGAAGGCCTGGACAATGTGAACCTGCAGTTGGCCGATGCACTGGATGCAACGGATGTGGCAGCCGACTGCGTTGTGCTGAACATGGTCCTGCACCATTTCAGCGACCCGGCCCTGGCCCTGCGCCTGCTGGCCAAACGGGTGAAAGCGGGCGGCAGCCTGCTGGTCACCGAACTGTGCAGCCATGACCAGGGGTGGGCGCGGGATGCCTGCGGCGACCTCTGGCTGGGCTTCGAACAGGACGACCTGGCCCGTTGGGCCAACGTTGCCGGGCTGGTCCCCGGGGACAGCCTCTACGTGGGCTTGCGTAACGGTTTCCAGATACAGGTCCGCCACTTTCAGCGGGCGACTGGCGACATACACCATCGGTAAATTTTAGGAACCCTTCGAGATGAGCGAATACTCCCTTTTCACCTCCGAGTCCGTGTCCGAAGGGCATCCGGACAAGATCGCCGACCAGATTTCGGACGCTGTCCTTGATGCCATCATCGCTCAGGACAAATACGCCCGCGTAGCCTGCGAAACCCTGGTCAAGACCGGTGTCGCCATCATCGCCGGCGAAGTGTCCACTTCCGCCTGGGTCGACCTCGAAGAGCTGGTACGCAAGGTCATCATCGACATCGGCTACAACAGCTCCGACGTCGGCTTCGACGGCGCCACCTGCGCCGTGATGAACATCATCGGCAAGCAGTCGGTAGACATCGCCCAAGGCGTCGACCGCTCCAAGCCGGAAGACCAGGGCGCTGGCGACCAGGGCCTGATGTTCGGCTACGCCAGCAACGAAACCGACGTGCTGATGCCGGCGCCGATCTGCTTCTCGCACCGCCTGGTCGAGCGCCAGGCCGAAGCGCGCAAGTCCAAGCTGCTGCCGTGGCTGCGCCCGGACGCCAAGTCGCAGGTCACCTGCCGCTACGAAAACGGCAAGGTGGTCGGTATCGATGCCGTCGTCCTGTCCACCCAGCACAACCCTGAGGTGTCGCAAAAAGACCTGCAGGAAGCGGTGATGGAGCTGATCGTCAAGCACACCCTGCCGGCCGAGTTGCTGCACAAGGGCACCCAGTACCACATCAACCCGACCGGCAACTTCATCATCGGTGGCCCGGTGGGTGACTGCGGCCTGACTGGGCGCAAGATCATCGTCGACTCCTACGGCGGCATGGCCCGTCACGGTGGTGGCGCGTTCTCCGGCAAGGACCCGTCCAAGGTCGACCGTTCGGCCGCCTATGCCGGCCGCTACGTGGCCAAGAACATCGTTGCTGCCGGCCTGGCCGAGCGCTGCGAGATCCAGGTGTCCTACGCCATCGGCGTGGCCCAGCCGACGTCCATCTCGATCAACACCTTCGGTACCGGCAAGGTCTCGGACGAGAAGATCGTACAGCTGGTGCGCGAGTGCTTCGACCTGCGCCCGTACGCCATCACCAAGATGCTCGACCTGCTGCACCCGATGTACCAGGAAACCGCTGCCTACGGCCACTTCGGCCGCACGCCACAGCAGAAGACTGTCGGCGACGACACCTTCACCACCTTCACCTGGGAGCGCACCGACCGCGCCCAGTCGCTGCGTGACGCTGCCGGGCTGTAATTTTCCTACAGCGGTAAACGAAAGCCCCTGCCGAGCGATCGGCAGGGGCTTTTGCTTTTCAGGTTTTCGCCGTGAGCGTTGTGACATATCGACTGACAACTGCTCACAGCGACCAGCGCGCTACCTGCCTAGGCTGAAGGCTCCTCCCGCCATGCAAGGATGCTGGCCATGCCGTTCATACTGCTATTTGCACTGCTGCTCTCACTGCAGGCCTCGCTGGCAAAGGCCGCCTCATGCCCCGACTGGCCCATGCAACAAGCCGAAACCGAAGTTGCCCACCTGCGCGACACACTTGCCCAATGGGATGACCACTACCACCGCCAGGGCATCGCGCTGGTGGCAGATGAGCTGTATGACCAAAGCCGACAACGCCTGCACCACTTGCAGCAATGTTTCGGCCTGCTGGCAGGACTTGCCCCCCTGGCGACGGCACGTGGCCCGGTTCCCCACCCCATCCCGCATACCGGCGTCGACAAGCTCGCCGACGAGCAGGCCGTTGGCCGCTGGATGGCTGGCAAGACGGGCCTGTGGATACAGCCCAAGGTCGATGGCGTGGCGGTCTCCGTTCGCTATCGGCAGGGGCAGCTGGTGCAGTTGCTGAGCCGCGGTGATGGGGTGCAAGGGCACGACTGGAGTCGCCATATCCCTCGGCTCGGCGCCATCACGCGGCAGCTGCCCCAAGCGCGCGACCTGGTGCTGCAAGGTGAGCTGTACCTGCGCCTGGACGCACATATCCAAGCCCAGGCCGGCAGTGCCAATGCGCGCGGGACCGTGGCCGGGCTGCTCGCCCGCAAGCAGTTCAGCGTGGAACAAGGGGCCGGCATCGGCTTGTTCGTCTGGGACTGGCCACAAGGCCCCGTTAGCCAGGCCGAACGGGTCTCGCAACTGGCGCAACTGGGCTTCCCCGACAGCCAGCGCTACAGCATCGCGATCGACTCCGCCACCCAAGCCGCGCACTGGCGCCAGCACTGGTACCGCTCACCCCTGCCCTTCGCCACCGATGGCGTGATTCTGCGCCAGGGTACGCGGCCGCCCGCCGAGCGCTGGCAGGCCAAGGCCCCTTACTGGCTCGCAGCCTGGAAACACCCTTACGCCCAAGCCCTGGCAGACGTGCGCGAAGTTAGCTTGCGGGTCGGCCGCACCGGGA
This sequence comes from Pseudomonas sp. SWRI77, assembly GCF_014269105.1. Classification (NCBI taxonomy): domain Bacteria; kingdom Pseudomonadati; phylum Pseudomonadota; class Gammaproteobacteria; order Pseudomonadales; family Pseudomonadaceae; genus Pseudomonas; species Pseudomonas sp. SWRI77. Next base: position 377,180 of record NZ_JABWRV010000001.1, read on the forward strand.
GGATCACACCGGTGCTGCAGCTTCAACCGGTCAAACTGGACGACCGGCTGATCACCCAGGTAAGCCTGGGGTCACTGGCCCGCTGGCAGCACCTCGACATTGCCCCGGGTGACCAGGTGGCAATCAGCCTGGCAGGGCTGACCATCCCGCGTTTCGAGCGCGTGGTGCATCGCGCGGCCGTGCGCCAACCGGTGGAGGTGCCGCCGCCAGGGCGCTATCACCCGCACAGTTGCTGGCACGCAGGCGATGGCTGCAACGAGCAGTTCATCGCACGGCTCACATGGCTCAGTGGCAAGCAGGGGCTGGCCATGCCACGCACCGGGCCAGGTACGTGGCGGCGCCTGGTCGATGCGAGGGTGGTTACCTCGATGACTGACTGGCTGCACCTCGATGCCCAGCGCCTGAGTGAGGTGCCAGGTATCAGCGAAGCGACGGCCGCACAGCTGGTGAACAGCTTCGAGGGCGCGCGGTCACAACCCTTTGCCCGATGGCTGCGGGCGCTTGGCGTACCCGCCCCCGGCGGCATGCAACTGGAAGGTGACTGGGCTCAGCTATCCTTGCGTACTGCCGGTGACTGGCAGGCATTGCCGGGTATCGGCGCCGTACGCGCGCATCAGCTTGAAGCGTTTTTCATGGCCAACGAGGTACGAGCCATCGCAGCGCGGTTGAACGAGGCCGGCGTCAACGCATTCCAATTCAGCGACAAAGCCCCCGCGCAATGAATTATTACCAAAATTCTTGTAAGGAAAGTCTGAGTATCGACCAGAAAAAACCAACAAGGGTTTCTAAATAGGCAAAACCAAGGCAGGATTTCCCCCAACTTTTCTGCCCGCCCCGTTCAGGAGGCTTTTCATGAAACGTATTTCGACTCTTTTCCTGCTCGCAACCCTTGGTCTGGCTGCTGGCGCGGTGCAGGCTGCCCAGCCAGATGCCGGCCTGACCGGTTGCGACGCCAAACGCAGCGCGATCGAGAACCAGCTGAAGATTGCCCGTGAGCATGGCAACAGCGACCAGGTCGCTGGGCTCGAGCAGGCATTGGAAGGCGTAAAAAACTGCACCGATAACAGCCTGCGCAAAGAGCGCGAACAAAAAGTGCTCGATGCACGTCATGAAGTCGCACAGCGCGAAAAAGACCTGAAGAAAGCCGAGAAAAAAGGCGACGCCGAAAAGATAAACAAGCGTAAAGACAAGCTCGCAGAGTCCCGGAAGGAACTGCAGGAAGCAGTGGACGAACTGGACCGCTGACAGGCCCTGCTTATGCTGCCTGCCCTGGCTCCATCAGCGGTTTCCCGGTGATGGAGCCAGGGCATTTACCCTCAATGATTGCGAAACTCGGTATGACAGGCCTTGCATGCTGCCTCGACCTTGTCCATCGGCCCTTTCAATTGCGCAGCGTCCAGCGGCTGGCCCCGAGTCGCATCGACCAGCTCGCCAGTCACGCCCTCCAGTTGCCGGGCAAGGTCATGGAAACGCGCCTGACGCTCCCACACCGCTGCTCGTGCACTGCTGTCGCCGCCATCGCGCGCCTGCGGGAAGTGCTGCCACGGCTGCTGCGACAGGGTGTCGAGCTTCACGGCCCCCTCGGCAAACTTCACCCCGTCGAAGGGCAAACGACCGCGCAACATGCCGCCCAGGTCTTCGCTGGCCTTGAGCATGTCCTTGAAGATCACCTTACGCTTGCCCAACGGCGAATTCGGGTCAACACGGTCACAGGCATTCAGGGCCAGGGCTGCGAGCAGAACAACGGTCAATCGCTTGAACATCACGGTCACTACGGCCTACGAAAATGGGCAGCCAGTATCGCTGCCCAGGGGCCAAACACCAATAGCCACATAAAAAACAGGGGCGAATATTCATCTTCGCCCGTGACAGGAAGCCCCACATGAAATCTGCCCTGCGCCACCTGGCCTGGACACTCCCGGCGCTGGCCCTGCTGGCCGGCTGCAACGGCGGCGAAAGCGCCAAGCCAGAGCCCCATGCCATTGCCACCTATGCCAACGCCACCTGGCAGGACCTGCCCAGCGTCAGCGACGCCGACCTGGTTGCCGGCTTCCACGCGTGGCGTAATGGTTGCGAGAAGCTCAAGCGCGACACAGTCTGGGCCGCCACCTGCGAGGCCGCTGCCAGCGTGCCCGACGATGCCCTGCAGATACGCGCCTTCCTGCAGCAGAACCTGCAGGTCTATGGCCTGCGCTCGGCCGAAAACAATGCCAACGGCCTGATCACCGGTTACTACGAGCCGGTCTACCCCGGCAGCCTGAAGCCTACCGAGGCCAACCACGTCGCAGTTTACGGCGTGCCCGACGACATGATCGTGGTCGACTTGGCCAGCGTGTACCCAGAGCTCAAGGGCAAGCGCTTGCGTGGGCGCCTGGACGGTCGCGTGCTCAAGCCTTACGACACCGCCGAGGTGATCAACCGTGAGGGCGTCAAGGCACCGGTGCTGGCCTGGCTGACCGACCCGATGGACCTGCAGTTCCTGCAGATCCAGGGTTCGGGCCGGGTACAACTGGAAGATGGCCGCCAACTGCGCCTGGGCTACGCCGACCAGAACGGCCACCCCTATCGGCCGATAGGCCGCTGGCTGGTGGAGCAGGGCCAATTGAAGAAGGAAGAGGTGAGCATGGGCGCCATTCACGCCTGGGCCCAGGCCAACCCACAGCGAGTACCGGAATTGCTCGCCAGCAACCCCAGCTACGTGTTTTTCAGCACCCGCCCCGACAGCAACGAAGGCCCGCGCGGCTCGCTCAATGTGCCATTGACGGCAGGGTACAGTGTGGCAATCGACCGCAAGGTGATTCCGCTGGGCAGCCTGCTCTGGTTGTCGACCACGCGCCCGGACGGTACGCCGGTGGTGCGGCCGGTAGGCGCTCAGGATACGGGCGGAGCCATTGCTGGCGAAGTGCGTGCGGACCTGTTCTGGGGCACCGGGCCTGAGGCAGGCGAGCTGGCCGGTAACATGAAGCAGCAGGGGCAGATCTGGATGTTGTGGCCGAAAGGCAAACCGCTGCCTGAAGTGCCGAAAGTCCTTTGATACGGTGCTGAATGCTTCGCGGGTAAACCCGCCCCCACAGGGATCGCAATGGCCCCTGTGGGAGCGGGTTTACCCGCGAAAAGGGCGACGATTCAGGCCGAAACGACGAAGAACGACACGATCAGCGCCAACCCGGCAAACCACACCAGCGAGCGCAACGCCGCCCAGTCCGCCAGGTAGCAGATGATGTAGAGCAGCCGACTGGTGATGTACATCACGCCCAGCACGTCCTGCGTCACTTGTTCGGCATTGCCGACGATATCGGCCACCAGCACGGCCGCCGCAAATGCCGGAAACGCCTCGTAGCTGTTCTGCTGCGCGGCGTGGGCACGGCGCGGCAGGCCCGATAGCGTATCGAGGAAGGCGCGCGGGTCGTGATTGTCCTTGAGGCCGAAACGGCCACTGCTCACCTTGGCGATCAACGCACAAAGCGGCGGCAGTGCCAGCGCGATCAGGATGCACCACAGGGCAACGGTCATGGACAGGACTCCTTGTTCAATAATCGGGTTAGAGCTTCATTACCAGCATGCCTGCCAGTACCAGCCCGCAAGCTAGGAGTCTTGGCCCGCCAAAAGGTTCTTTGAGGTAGCGCATGCCAAACAGCACCACCAGAATTACGCTCAACTCTCGCAACGCTGCCGCTTCGGCCACCGACCCCAGGTGCATGGCCCACAGCACCAGGGCATAACTGAACAACACGCAAAACCCAACGGCCAACCCCAGCCGCCATTGGGTTCGCCAGAACAGCACGAAGGGTGCCCGCCGCGCCACACTGGCCAGCAGCGGGAAGGGCCAGGCGCTGAGCAAGGTCAGCCATACCAGGTAGTCCCACGGCTTGCCCCACAGCCGCACCGCCTGCCCATCGAACCAGGTGTAGCAACCGATGCATAGGCCAATCAGCGCCACTACCGGCAACATCGACCACGGCAGGCGATCACCCCCTCCCCCCTGCCAGAGCAGGCACGCCATGCCGCAAGGGATGAGCAGGATGCCGATGATCTGCTGCTGGCTCAGTGACTCCCCGGCAAACGCCAGGGTCAGCCCCAGCACCACCAACGGCGACAAGCCACGCATCAGAGGATAGACCAGCCCCAGGTCACCGACCCGATAGGCCTGGATCAGCAGGAAACGGTACAGCTGCTCAGCCAGCGCCGAGGCGATCAGCCAGGGCCAGATTTCAGCGGGGGGCACCTCGACGAAGGCGACGGCGAGCACGGCGAAGGCCAGTGCGACGGTGTCCATGCTGGCGATCACCAACAGGCGCTCGCCGCTGAATTTGATCAGGGTGTTCCAGGTCGCATGCAGCAAGGCGGCGACCAGTACCAGGGAAGTTGCCAACACGCCGTGAGGTCCTTGTGACGTAATTGAGGCCTGAATATATCGCCTTCAGATGGGCGCAGTCTGGCATGTGCAAGACGAAAGTTCTTCAGCGCCTATGAGATCGAGCACCGCCTGCGCGGCGCTCGATCTCATAGGCGCAAAAGCCCTAAAGGCATGCACCTGACAGCCCCAACACGCCCTAAACCCAACACATCCGGAACGATTCCAACAATTCCGGTCAAATCGTGTGTCCCGAACCCCTCGCCAGGTCATCAAAGAACTGCCCGAGCCATTCGGGTACGACTTGGAAGCCACTGTTACAGGATTCGGGATGCTTGAATTAGTTGCCGCGTTTATCTGCCTCACCACCCTCCTCACCTACGTCAACTACCGCTTCATCGGCCTGCCACCCGCCATTGGCGTGATGGTCACCGCGTTAATGTTCTCCCTGATGCTGCAGGGCCTGAGCCTGATCGGCTTCCCTGGCCTGGAAGAACGCGTCGAAGGCCTGATGAACCAGATCGACTTCAACGATTTGCTGATGCACTGGATGCTGGCGTTCCTGCTGTTCGCCGGCGCCTTGCACGTCAACCTCTCGGACCTGCGCAGCTATCGCTGGCCGATCGGCCTGCTGGCCACTATCGGCGTGCTGATCGCAACCGTGGTCATCGGCTACCTGTCGCATTGGGTGTTCGCGATGTTCGGCTGGCAGGTGCCGCTGATCTATTGCCTGCTGTTCGGCGCGCTGATTTCGCCCACCGACCCGATTGCCGTGCTCGGCGCATTGCGTACCGCCAATGCATCCAAGCCCCTGAAAACCACCATCGTCGGCGAATCGCTGTTCAACGATGGCACCGCAGTCGTGGTGTTCACCGTGCTGCTGGGCATCATCCAGCTGGGCGAAACCCCCAGTGCCTACGACACGGCGGTGCTGTTCGCCCGCGAGGCCATTGGCGGCGTGGTATTCGGCGGCCTGATCGGCTACGCCACCTACCGCATGATCAAGAGCATCGAGCAGTACCAAGTCGAGGTCATGCTGACCCTGGCACTGGTCATCGGTGGCTCGGCGATGTGCTACGAGCTGCACGTCTCGGCGCCGATCGCCATGGTGGTGGCCGGCCTGATCATCGGCAACATGGGGCGCAACCTGGCGATGAACGATATGACCCGTCGCTACATGGACGGTTTCTGGGAGTTGATCGATGACATGCTCAACGCCTTGCTGTTCGCGCTGATCGGCCTGGAGCTTCTGCTGCTGCCGTTCAACTGGATGCACCTGGCGGCCGGTAGCGTGCTGGCGTTGGCGGTACTGCTGTCGCGGCTGTTGACCGTGGCCCCGGCAATCGTGCTGCTGCGGCGCTGGCGCCCGGTCCCCAAGGGCACTGTGCGGGTGCTGACCTGGGGTGGTTTGCGCGGTGGGGTTTCGGTGGCCCTGGCGCTGTCGCTGCCGCTGGGCGAAGAGCGTGACCTGCTGCTGTCGATCACCTATATCGTGGTGCTGTCGTCGATCCTGGTGCAGGGGCTGAGCATTGGCCGCGTGGTGCGCAAGGTCAGCGCCCAACCCTGAAAAACCACGGGGCCGCTTTGCGGCCCCCGGGTTTTCACTCCACCGCAGAATCCGGGAACTGGTCCTGCACGTACTTGATCTCGGTCCGCCCATGCGCCGCTGGCTGGCCATCTTCACCCAAGTTGACGAAGACCATCTTGTCGACCGTCAGGATGCTCTTGCGGGTGATCTTGTTACGCACCTCGCACTTGAGGGTGATCGAGGTACGGCCAAACTCGGTTGCGGTAATACCCAGCTCGATGATGTCGCCCTGGCGCGATGCACTGACGAAGTTGATCTCCGACATGTACTTGGTCACCACACGCTGGTTGCCCAGCTGGACGATGGCGTAGATGGCCGCCTCCTCGTCGATCCAGCGCAACAGGCTGCCACCGAACAGGGTGCCATTGGGGTTGAGGTCTTCGGGTTTTACCCATTTGCGGGTGTGAAAGTTCATCTGTACTCCTGACCTGCTTGGCTAACGTGTACTCATGATGGCAGAGCCGCCGTCACCGCTCCATTGAACATCGACTATCGTCTCGATTAATCGACAGAAAACCTTGGGCGAAGGTCCCGGTCACGGCTATAATCTGTGCCGTTTTACATGGCCACCCGCCGCGGGGCCATGCCCGCCACCTGTCCGAGGGGCGCTGCAGCAGGCTAGACCTGTCAGGCTCGGATGGGGCGTTGTCCGCTCCTGCGGACGCTCAACGCACAACGGCGCCCATTCGCACACTACGAATGGAGGCTCTCATGAGCGCTGTAAACACGCCTGCTGGTTTTACCGATTTCAAAGTCGCTGACATCTCCCTGGCCGCCTGGGGCCGTCGCGAAACCATCATCGCCGAATCGGAAATGCCTGCACTGATGGGCCTGCGCCGTAAGTATCTCGCCGAGCAACCGCTCAAAGGCGCGAAGATCCTGGGCTGCATCCACATGACCATTCAGACCGCCGTGCTGATCGAAACCCTGGTTGCCCTGGGTGCCGAGGTGCGCTGGTCGTCCTGCAACATCTTCTCCACCCAGGACCAGGCCGCTGCCTCCATCGCCGCCGCCGGTATCCCTGTGTTCGCCTGGAAAGGTGAAACCGAGGAAGAGTACGAGTGGTGCCTGGAGCAGACCATCCTCAAGGATGGCCAGCCATGGGACGCCAACATGATCCTCGACGACGGCGGCGACCTGACCGAGCTGCTGCACAAGAAATACCCGGCCGTGCTGGACCGCGTCCACGGTGTGACAGAAGAAACCACCACCGGCGTGCACCGCCTGCTGGACATGCTGGCCAAGGGCGAGCTGAAAGTCCCGGCGATCAACGTCAACGACTCGGTCACCAAGAGCAAGAACGACAACAAGTACGGCTGCCGTCACAGCTTGAACGACGCCATCAAGCGCGGCACCGACCACCTGCTGTCGGGCAAGCAAGCCCTGGTGATCGGCTACGGTGACGTGGGCAAGGGCTCGGCCCAGTCCCTGCGTCAGGAAGGCATGATCGTCAAGGTCACCGAAGTCGACCCGATCTGCGCCATGCAGGCGTGCATGGACGGCTTCGAGCTGGTCTCGCCGTTCATCGACGGCATCAACGATGGCAGCGAAGCCAGCATCGACAAGGCCCTGCTGGGCAAGATCGACCTGATCGTCACCACCACCGGTAACGTCAACGTCTGCGACGCCAACATGCTCAAGGCCCTGAAAAAGCGCGCCGTGGTGTGCAACATCGGCCACTTCGACAACGAGATCGACACCGCCTTCATGCGCAAGCACTGGGCTTGGGAAGAGGTCAAGCCGCAGGTACACAAGATCCACCGTACCGGCGCTGGCGATTTCGACCCGCAAAACGACGACTACCTGATCCTGCTGGCCGAAGGCCGCCTGGTGAACCTGGGTAACGCCACCGGTCACCCAAGCCGCATCATGGACGGTTCGTTCGCCAACCAGGTGCTGGCCCAGATCTTCCTGTTCGAGCAGAAGTACGCCGACCTGTCGGCCGAGAAGAAAGCCGAGCGCCTGACCGTTGAAGTGCTGCCCAAGAAACTCGACGAAGAAGTGGCCCTGGAAATGGTCCGCGGCTTCGGCGGCGTCGTCACCAAACTGACCGCGCAGCAAGCCGAGTACATCGGTGTGACTGTCGAAGGCCCGTTCAAGCCGCACGCCTACCGCTACTGATAAGCGGCAAGCTTGAAGCTGCAAGCGGCAAGAAAAGGCGCCCCGTGCCGCTGTCGCTTGTGGTTCATGCACTAACGATCTTGAACGATGCCAAGCCAGATCGGCCATCACCGATCTGGCTTTTACTTGCAGCTTGCCGCTAGCAGCTTGCTGCTTGAGGAAAGAGTGATGTCACAAGAACGCCGCTACAGCTTCGAATTCTTCCCGACCAAGACCGATGCCGGTCACGAAAAGCTGATGGGCGTTGCCCGCCAGCTGGCCACCTACAACCCGGACTTCTTCTCCTGCACCTACGGTGCCGGCGGCTCTACTCGCGACCGCACGCTGAACACCGTGCTGCAGCTGGAAAGTGAAGTGAAGGTACCTGCCGCGCCGCACCTGTCGTGCGTTGGCGATAGCAAAGAAGAGCTGCGCAGCCTGCTGGCCGAATATCAGGCAGCGGGCATCAAGCGTATCGTCGCCCTGCGCGGCGACCTGCCCTCGGGCATGGGCATGGCCAGCGGCGAGCTGCGCTATGCCAGCGACCTGGTCGAGTTCATCCGCCAGGAAACCGGTGATCACTTCCACCTGGAAGTGGCCGCCTACCCCGAGATGCACCCGCAGGCGCGCAACTTCGAGATCGACCTTGCCAACTTCGTGCACAAGGTCAAAGCCGGTGCCGACAGCGCCATCACCCAGTACTTCTTCAATGCCGACAGCTATTTCTACTTTGTCGAGCGTGCGCAGAAACTGGGCGTCGAGATCCCGGTGGTGCCCGGCATCATGCCGATCACCAACTACAGCAAGCTGGCACGCTTCTCCGACGCCTGTGGCGCCGAGATCCCGCGCTGGATCCGCAAGCAACTGGAAGCCTATGCCGACGACACCGCCAGTATCCAGGCATTCGGCGAAGAAGTGATCACCCGCATGTGCGAACAGCTGCTGCAAGGCGGCGCACCGGGCCTGCACTTCTATACGTTGAACCAGGCCGAAGCGAGCCTTGCGATCTGGAACAACCTGAAGCTGCCTCGCTGAAACTTCTTGGCAATATCTGCTTAAGAAATGATTAAGGCTTTGGTCATAGACTAAGGCCTTATTTATTTCGGGTTAAACAGGTCTTGCCTGACATGCAGCATCCCCAGCCATCGCGCCCTCAGCTCGTCTACCTGGCTTTCGGCCCGGCCACCTACCATCAGGAAGCCTGCTTCAGCATCGTCAGTGCCCTTGCCCACTTGGGCCGGTCGGCAGACGAGGCCCTGGACATCCAGGTCTACACCGACAACCCAGCGCCGTATGCCAAGCTGCCGGTCACGGTGCATCTGCTCGACGAAGCCACGCGCACAGCGTGGAATGCGCCCCACGGTTATCACTTTCGCAGCAAGCACGTGCTGCTCCGCCAGGTACTCGAGCAGCACCCACTGGCCATACTGATCGATACCGACACCTTCTTCCGGCAATCGCCGATGCGCCTGTTCGAGCGCGTCAAGCCCGGCCAACTGCTGTGCAACGCCATCGGTGGCCGCTACGGCGCCAACCAGAAGTGCCCGTTGTACAAGAACCTGATGGCCGTTCTCCAGAGCCGAGGCCTGGCCGATTGCCAGATGCCGCTGATCAACTCTGGCGTGATCGGGCTCAGCGCCGAAGACGCGCCGACCCTGGACCACTCCATCGCCATGATGGACGAGTTCTACCCACTGGCCCGCGAGGCTTACACCCTGGAGGAGTTCTGCCTGGCGGTGGCGGCCTACCGCAGGCTGAAGGTGGCCGAATGCACCGACGTCATTCACCACTACTGGAGCCGCAAAGCCCAGTTTCGCGCCAAGATCCAGGCCTGGCTACGCAAGCACGGCGATGCGCCGCTTGGCGAGGCGGCGCTGGCCGATGTCGCACGGGTCAACGATCAACTGCCACGGCCGCCAACCCTGCACCGTTTGGGCTACAAGGCACTGAGCCTGACCCTGCCCCGAAACGAGCGGCAGTTTGCCCGCGAATTGCTTTACGGCAGCTACCCCTACCCCAATGAATTCGACCGCGCCTGTGCATCGGCCTGGTGGGACAAAGCCTTGGAAAACTTCAATGCGCGCCACGGTCGCATCGAGCCCGAGCAGTTGCGCCAGTGTCTGCGCCACCCGGGCTTGCGCCTGTCGCTGGGGGCGCGGCGCAAGGATATCGAAGCGCACCTGTTAAGCTCGGCGCAGGCCTGAACAGCCTCCTCTTACTGGCCTTGAGCAGGCCGAGCGCGTAATCTGCGGGCCATGTCCGCCATCATCCGCCTGTTCTGGATCCTGCTGCTCGCCTGCCTGAGCCCGTTGGCCCTGGCCGAACGCTTGCGCCTGGTGTCCGACGACTGGGCGCCGTATATCTACCAGCAGAAAGGCCAGCCCCGAGGTATCGATTACGAGGTCACCACCCAGGTCTTCAAGCGCTTGGGTGTAGAGGTGGAATGGCAGTTTCTACCCTGGAAGCGCTGCCTGGCGATGATCGAGCAAGGGCTGGCGGACGGTATTGTCGATATCTTTCAGATCGACGCGCGCAGGCCTTTTCTGATCTACCCGTCGGAGCCCATGTCGGATGTCGAGTTCGTGCTGTTTCAGGCCCGCAGCCGTCGGCACGCAGTGACCGGCCTGAATGACCTCGCTGGCCTCAGCGTAGGCACATCGCCCGGCTATACCTACGGCGCGGCCTTCAACGACTCGCCCCGTTTCCGACGCGAAGCAGCCCCCACCCATGAAGCCAACTTCGGCAAGTTGATGCTTGGCCGTATCGATCTGCTGATTACCGACCGCAGGGTTGGCCGCTACCTGATGCGTCAACTGGGCCTGGAACAGCAGGTCGAAGAACTGCCGCTGGTGATCAGCCGACAGACGCAGTACCTGGGGCTGACCCGCAAACCTGGGCGCGAAGCGTTGGCCCAGGCGTTCGCTGAAGAATTGCAGCGCTTCAAGCAAGAACCCGCCTATGCCGCCATCAACAACCGCTACACAGGCGACATCGGAAACATTCTCAACGCCGTTGAGCAGCAGGAAAGCAGCACGCCGCGATAGCTCTGTTATACTCGGGCCTTCCCGCCAGGCTTACGCCCGGACGCTCGGCCTAGCAACAGGCATCCCGATCGGCATCGACGCCCTACCGCGTCAGCCCTCCGCTTCCTGGATATGCAGTGAAAGCCAAGCTGGACCGGACGCGATCGCATCTCACCGATGCCCGTCGCGCCAGGCAGAACATCCCAACGGGCCCAGCCCACACGAGAACAGGATCGCCCATGTCCTTTGCTTCCCTCGGTCTCTCCGAGGCTCTTGTCCGCGCTATCGAGGCTGCGGGCTATACCCAGCCGACTCCGGTGCAACAGCGGGCTGTTCCCGCCGTGTTGCAAGGCCGCGATCTGATGGTCGCCGCACAGACAGGTACTGGTAAAACCGGCGGTTTTGCCTTGCCGATCCTCGAGCGCCTGTTCCCCGGTGGCCACCCCGACAAGTCGCAGCGCCATGGCCCACGCCAGCCCCGCGTACTGGTCCTGACCCCGACCCGCGAACTGGCGGCCCAGGTGCATGACAGCTTCAAGGTCTATGCCCGTGACCTGCCACTGGTCAGCGCCTGCATCTTCGGCGGTGTCGGCATGAACCCGCAGATCCAGGCCATCGCCAAAGGTGTCGACGTCCTGGTGGCGTGCCCTGGTCGCCTGCTCGACCTGGCCGGTCAAGGCAAGGTTGACCTGTCCCATGTAGAAATTCTGGTCCTCGATGAAGCCGACCGCATGCTCGACATGGGCTTCATCCACGACGTCAAGAAGGTCCTCGCCCGACTGCCGACCAAGCGCCAGAACCTGCTGTTCTCGGCCACCTTCTCCAAAGACATCACCGACCTGGCCGACAAGCTCCTGCACAACCCGGAGCGCATCGAAGTCACGCCGCCCAACACCACGGTCGAACGCATCGAGCAGCGCATCTACCGCCTGCCCGCCAGCCACAAGCGTGCACTGCTGGCACACCTGATCACCCTGGGTGCCTGGGAACAGGTATTGGTGTTCACCCGTACCAAGCACGGCGCCAACCGCCTGGCCGAGTACCTGGAAAAGCACGGCCTGACCGCCGCCGCCATCCACGGCAACAAGAGCCAGAACGCCCGCACCAAAGCCCTGGCCGACTTCAAGGCCAATGCCGTACGGGTGCTGGTTGCCACCGACATCGCCGCCCGCGGCCTGGACATTGATCAGTTGCCCCACGTGGTCAACTTCGAGCTGCCCAATGTCGAAGAAGATTACGTGCACCGTATCGGCCGTACTGGCCGTGCAGGCCGTTCGGGTGAGGCTATTTCCCTGGTCTCGCCAGACGAAGAGAAGCTGCTCAAGAGCATCGAGCGGGTCACCAAGCAGAAGATTGCCGATGGCGACCTGATGGGCTTTGATGCAAGCCAGGTGGAAGCCGAGAAGCCTGAAGTACGCGAACGCCCGCAGAACACCGGCCGTGGCGGTCGCAACCAGCCACGCGGCGAAGGCGGCAAAGACGCCAACGGTGGCCGCAAGGACAAAGGCAAGGATAAAGGCAAGGCCAAGCAGCCCGCTGCCGACAAGCCTGCCGAGAAGGAAAGGTCCGGCGACAAGCCGCAGCAGCGCAAGCCGCGTGACAACAAGCCACGCCAGCAGCAAGCCAGCCAGAACAGCACCCCCAAAGCGCCATCTGACCGTGCGCCGGATGAGTTCCTGGATGACGAAGTCGACAACTTCGGCAACCGCGCCGACTACGTCAGCCCGTACCAGGGCAAGAACCAGGGGCGTAACCGTCGTCCTGGTGGTGGTGGCGCTGGTACTGGCGCAGGCCAAAGCCAAGGTGCTGCCCAGCGCAGCAACGGTGGTGGCGGTGGCCAAGCTCGCAATGGCGCCCAGCCACGCAGCACCAGCGGCGAGAAGCGCCCACCGCGCAACAACAACGGTGGCGGTGCACGCCGTGATGGCGGTGGCGGTGGCGGTGGCCGTGGTCGCCCGGCTCGCGATGATGCTGCCCGTCAGGAACCTGCAGTGCGCAGCTCGCGTGAGCCGCAGAACCAGCCGGTGATCATCCGCAAGGAATCCAAGCTCGACCGTTACCCGACGCCTGAGCAACTGGACGATCTGCCAAGCCGCCCACGTGGCGAGCGCCCGGCGCTGCTGACTCGCAACCGCTGATCGTAAAAAGCTGGGGCCGCTGCGCGGCCCTTTCACGGCAAAAGGCCGCTCTGTGTAGGAGCGGCCTCGTGTCGCGAAAGGGCAGCACAGCGGCCCCAGCTTTTTCAGCTACAACACATTACTTCTGCTTCACGCCTTCAAGGCTGATATCCAGGTCCACGGTCTGCGAAGTCGCGCCTGGCCCCTTGATGCCAAAGTCATTCAGGTTCAGCGTGGTGGTGGCGTTGAAGCCAGCACGCTCGCCACCCCATGGGTCCTTGCCTTCACCGTTGAAGGTGGCTTTGAAGGTGACCGGCTTGGTCACGCCGTGCAGGGTCAGGTCACCGGTCACGTCAGCGGTCTTGTCACCGGTCGATTTGACGGCAGTGGAAACAAACTTGGCGTCTGCAAACTTGCCCACATCGAGGAAGTCTTTGCTGGCGATGTGCTTGTCACGCTCGGCGTGGTTGGACCACAGGCTGGCAGTCTTCACATCGACGCTGATCTTGCTCGCTTCAGGCTTGGCGCTATCCCAAGTGAAGTTGCCGTCGAAGTCCTTGAAAGTACCGTGGATGAAGCTGTAGCCCAGGTGGCTGATCTTCCAGTCGACGAACGCGTGCTGGCCTTCCTTGTCGATCTTGTACTCGGCGGCCATGGCGCCAGCGGAGAACAGTGCAGTACCGAGCGCCAGAGCGGCAAAAGTCTTTTTCAACATCCTTTCTATTCCTTGCAATTGAGGTTGAGAGTCAAGCTTTGCGGCCCAGCATACGGGTCAGGGTCGCGTCACGGTCGATGAAATGGTGTTTCAATGCTGCCAGGCCATGAAGCACGGCAAAAATCACCAGGCCCCAGGCCAGCCAAAGATGAATCACACCAGCCAGGTCCGCCTGATCGGGCAGGTCGCTGACCAGTGCCGGTACTGCGAACAGGCCGAATACCGGAATACCGACGCCGTCGGCAGTGGAGATCAGGTAACCGGCGATCATCACCGCGAACAGCCCCACGTACAGTGCCAGATGGCCCAGTTTGGCGGCCACGCGGGTAAGTGCCCCGTGGTTGGCCGGCGCCGGCGGTGGCGGGCTGATGAAACGCCAGATCAGACGCAGCAGCATCACCCCCAGCAGCATCAGGCCGATGCTTTTGTGCAAGTCCGGGCCGGCTTTGCGCCAAGGGTCGTAGTAGTCCAGACCGACCATCCACAGCCCCAGGCCGAATAGGCCGAAGACTGCCAGCGCTACACCCCAGTGCAGGATGATGCTGACCACGCCGTAGCGAGAAGGTGAATTGCGCAGTTGCATGTTGGCGTGTTTCCCCGTGAAAGCTGTGCACAGACTAACGCGTAACGTATCGAATAAAAGCGGAAAAAATTGCTTCGGATTATCGAGAAATCCGATATGTATTGTGTAAGCTTCCCATTAAGGAAACATTAACGATAGTTGGATTAACGCGGGCCGCCAGTGCCGGCCCTTGAGCCGGCACTGGGCGGAGGTCAGCCTGCCTTGGCCTGGGTATCGGCCACGGGCTTCTTGGCCGGCGCCGATTTTGCCGTGGCCTTTTTAGCCTCGACAGGCTTGTGCGCCTGTTTTGCCGCCGGCTTGTGTGCTGGCGCATGCTTGGCAGGGGTTACCTTGGTTGCGGCGGGCTTGGCGGCAGCAGGCTTGGCCGCCTCTTGCTTGGCCTCAACTGCCGGTGCAACGGGGGTTGGCGCAGCAGGCGCCGGTGCCACTTCGTCGGCCTTGGCAAGCGGCTCGGCTTTCACCTCGGGCTTGTCAGCCCCGCCAAACAGGCGCGAGAAGAACCCTGGCTTGTCCTGCTTGGCCTCATCTTTCAGCGGCTCGGCCTTGGCGGGGGCTTTTTCAGACTTGTCGGTCTTGCCGGACCCGCCACCGAACATGTTCGAGAAGAACCCGCCCTTGTCCTTGGCCGCAGCAGCACCTGCTGCGGCTGCGGCCGCAACCGGCACAGCCTTGGCGGGGTCGAATGACTTGCCGGCCAACAGGTCCTGTGCCTGGCTGGCCGCACGTTGGCCGCTGCGCAGAGCGCCTTCCAGGGTGCCAGGGTAGAGGGCGTCGGTATGCTCGCCGGCAAAGGTGATGCGCTGCACCGGGCGCTCCCACAGGCGCCAGTACTTGCTGATCTGCCCCGGGCCATAGGCCAGGTAGGCGCCGCCCATACCGGCGTCGGTGCTGTAGCGCTTGACCTCGTAGCCGGTGAACGAGCCACGGGCCTGTGGATAAAACGCGTGCAGGCGGATCAACACCTGGTCGACCATCTGCTTGTCACCGAACGCCTGCAGCAGGCGGGCGTTGTCGCCGGACAGGTTGATCACCACGTTGGCGCCGCCTTTGAGTGCCGGTTCGATCCACAGCATGCCCAGGCCGGCGTTGCTGAAGATTTCGCCAGACATGCGCGCCCGGCTTTCCCACACCGGCTTCTTGAACTTGAGCATCAGCTGGTCGCGCCAGCCATAGTTGGTGCCCTTGATCGCCGCCAGGTGCTGGTTGTCCAGGCCCGGGGTCATCTGGATCTTGGCCAGGGCGCGCAGGGGCACAGCCATGACCAGGTAATCGGCCTGGTAGCCCACGCTGCCCACCTTGACCGTGACGCCGTCCTTGTCCTGGACGATGGCGGTGACCGGCGAGCTGGTCTTGATAGTTTTCAGCTGTTTGACGAAAGCCTGAGCCAGTACCGGGCTGCCACCGGGCAGGCGCGCGGCGCGCAGGTCACGGTCACTGACACCCCGATACACGCGATTCTGCTGGGCGAAGTACAGCAGCGACAGGCGTGACGGCTCATCGTAGCGGCTACGGATCTGCTGGTTGACCAGCTGACGCGCGGTGGCCGGCAGTTGCAACTTGTCGAGCCAGGTGGAAACGTTGATCTGGTCGAGGGCGAACAATGTGCTGGTCGCCTGGGGGTTCAGCGGGTCGTCGATCGACCGGGCCAGGTCATCGAGGGTTTTCTCATAGCGCTTGAGCGCCTCGGCGGTGGCGGGCTGCTTGGTGGCCAGGTCGGTGGCACTGAAATACTCACCGTCGATCAGGTAACCCGGCGTGCGCACGAACTCCGGCGCAGGCAGTGTTTCAAGCTTGAAACGGTCGAGGTACTGGTTGAGCACCGGCTGCGCCTTGGCATTGCCGATCCACTCGCTGGTCGCCAGCCCCGAGCGGCCGCCCATGCCTGACTTGGCTTCCAGCAGCGTCACCTGCCAGCCCTTGTTCTGCAGCTCGTAGGCTGCGGTAAGGCCCGCCAGGCCACCACCCACGACGATGGCCGTGGGCGTTTTGTCCTTCGCCAGCGCGGCGCCGCTGGACACACCGATCAATACCAACGCGCACAGGCGCACCCAAGCAGCAGCCATGTTGGCGAACTCCGAGTCAGACGTTTCAGAAAAAAAGGGAGGCAGAAATGCCCCGAGACAGATGCGTTAAGAATACGTCAGGTCTGCCAACCCTGCCACCACAGCGACATCAAGTCCTTTTGGCAACTGACATTTTTGTCAGTAGCCAGCTCGCACCACGGCAGGCGATGCTGACGCGAATGGCCAAGCGCCCGCCAGGAGGGCCTGCAGATGATCTTCGAGGAGTGTTTCACTCACGTCGCACGGCAATTTCTCTGGCACAAACAAACCTTGTGCACGGCATCTGGCCTGAGTATTCGCGCCAACAGCACATCCTGGACGGGCTTTCACGAAGCGTTCAGGGGCGACGATGGCACGGAACTGGTAATTGGCGAAAACAGCGATGTGGATATCACCTTCGCCCAAGAGGTCGAATGCTTGCGACTGGAGTACTACGTGGTCAGCGACTTCCTTTGTGACGACCTGCACATGCTGTTCGATGCCGAAGGCCACGATTACGACCTGGCTGCTCCCGCGCCACGCAACTTCTACTGGATCACGATCGAAGGCAGCGGTTTTACGGACCTGATGCCCGGCCCCATCTCCACACAACCCTATCACCAGGTCATCGACGGGCCTTTCCGGCGCCTGACCATTTCCACCTCGCAGGCCGGCACCGTACATATTCGCAAGCTCGAATGGACCGGCACCCAGCGTCATTGATGAGCAGCGGTTGTCCTACCCGGCAGCTTTGCTTAGGCTTACGCGGTCCAAGCCAGCAGTGCAGCCAGGAGAAGTACCCATGGGCCTCAACGATCAGTGGATGCAACGTGACCTTAAGGTCCTGTGGCACCCCTGCACCCAGATGAAAGACCACGAGCAGTTGCCGCTGATCCCGATCAAGCGCGGTGAAGGCGTGTGGCTTGAAGACTTCGAAGGCAAACGCTACCTGGACGCCGTGAGCAGTTGGTGGGTCAACGTGTTTGGCCATGCCAACCCGCGCATCAACCAGCGCATCAAGGACCAGGTCGACCAGCTGGAACACGTGATCCTGGCCGGCTTCAGCCACCAGCCGGTAATCGAGCTGTCCGAACGCCTGGTCGCCATGACCCCGGCGGGGCTGGACCGGGTGTTCTACGCCGACAACGGCTCGTCCTGCATCGAAGTCGCGCTGAAGATGAGCTTCCATTACTGGCAGAACATCGGCAAACCCGAGAAGAAGCGCTTTGTCACCCTCACCAACAGCTACCACGGCGAAACCATTGCCGCGATGTCGGTGGGCGACGTGCCGCTGTTTACCGAAACCTACAAGGCGCTGCTGCTCGATACCATCAAGGTGCCCAGCCCGGATTGCTACCTGCGCCCCGACGGCATGAGCTGGGAAGAACACTCGCGCAACCTGTTCCAGGCCATGGAGCAGACCCTGGCCGAACACCACGCCAGCATCAGCGCGGTCATCATCGAGCCGCTGATCCAAGGCGCGGGCGGCATGCGCATGTACCACCCGATCTACCTCAAGCTGCTGCGCGAAGCCTGTGACCGCTACGGCGTGCACTTGATCCACGACGAAATCGCCGTGGGCTTTGGCCGCACAGGGACGATGTTCGCCTGCGAACAGGCGGGTATCCGTCCAGATTTCCTGTGCCTGTCCAAGGCACTGACCGGGGGTTACCTGCCGCTGGCGGCGTGCCTGACCACCGACACCGTGTACCAGGCCTTCTACGACGACTACCCGACGCTGCGCGCGTTCCTCCACTCGCACAGCTACACCGGCAACCCGCTGGCGTGCGCCGCCGCGCTGGCGACGCTGGATATTTTCGCGCAGGACAACGTGATCGAGGCCAACAAGCCCCTGGCCGCACGCATGGCCACGGCCACCGCGCACCTGGCCGATCACCCGCATGTGGCCGAGATCCGCCAGACCGGCATGGCCCTGGCCATCGAGATGGTCCAGGACAAGGCTGGCAAGGTCGCCTACCCCTGGCAGGAACGCCGTGGCTTGAAGGTCTTCGAGCACGCCCTGACCCGTGGCGCCTTGCTGCGCCCGCTGGGCAGCGTGGTGTACTTCCTGCCGCCGTACGTGATCACGCCCGAGCAGATCGACTTCCTTGCCGAGGTGGCCAGTGAAGGCATCGACATCGCCACGCGAGACAGCGTCAGCGTGGCGGTGCCGGCCAACTTCCACCCCGATTTCCGCGACCCGGGCTAACCCAACACCACGCATTCCCTGGTAGGAGCGGCCTTGCGTCGCGAAAGGGGCGCGCAGCGGCCCCGGCGATATGTGTTGCGCCACAGAACCTGGGGCCGCTGCGCGCCCCTTTCGCGACGCAAGGCCGCTCCTACAAGGGTCGATGACTTCTTCACTTTCTGAGCTTAACCATGAGACTGTCCCGCTTCTTCATCGACGCCCCCCTGAGCCTTGGCGAGCATGACTTGCCCGAGGCCCAGGCCCATTACATCGGCCGCGTGCTGCGCATGGCCCCGGGCGATGCCGTGCAACTGTTCGACGGCAGCGGCCAGGAGTTTCGCGGCCAATTGCTCGAAGTCGGCAAGAAAACCGTGCGCGTAGCACTGGACCAGACCCTTGCCGGCCAGGCCGAATCGCCGCTGCACATCCACCTCGGCCAGGGCTTGTCCCGTGGCGAACGGATGGATTGGGCGATCCAGAAAGCCACCGAACTGGGCGCCAATGAAATTACCCCGATCGTCAGCGAACGCTGTGAAGTCCGCCTGAAAGACGAACGCGCCGACAAACGCCTGGCCCACTGGCGCCAGGTGGCCATCAGTGCGTGCGAACAGTGCGGCCGGTCGAGCGTGCCGTTGATTCACTCGCCGGTGACACTGGCCGAATGGGTCAAGCACACCGAGGCCGACCTGAAACTGGTGCTGCACCCGGTGGCCGAACCGCTGACCAGCCACGCCACGCCGTCACGCCTGGCCTTCTTGATTGGCCCCGAAGGTGGCCTGAACGACGCCGAAGTCGACCAGGCCAAGGCCGCCGGCTTCCACGCCGCCCGCCTCGGCCCACGCGTGCTGCGCACCGAAACCGCGCCAGTGGTGGCGTTGTCGGTGGCACAGCAGTTGTGGGGCGACTTTTAACCCAGCGCCTAGCGCACGTAGAACGACACGGCAATGAAGTGCATCACACTGCCGGCGATCACGAACAGGTGCCAGATGCCGTGCCAGTGTCGAAAACGGCTGTCGAAGGCAAAGAAGATGATGCCCACCGTGTAGAACACGCCGCCGGCCGCCAGCCAGGCGAAGCCGGCGGTGCCGAGGCTGCGCAGTAGCGGGTCGACCGCCACCAGGACGATCCAGCCCATCACCGCATAGATGATGATGGACAGCACCCGCGCCTCGGAGCGGGGCTTGATCTCCTGCAGCATGCCGATTACCGCCAGCCCCCACACCACCCCGAACAGGCTCCAGCCCCAAGGCCCACGCAAGCTGACCAGGCAGAATGGCGTATAGCTGCCGGCGATCAGCAGGTAGATCGACAGGTGATCGAGCTTGCGCATGATCACCTTCGCCCGCCCGCGCGTGCTGTGGTAGAGGGTGGAGATGCTGTACAGCAGCAGCAGCGTGCCGCCGTAGATGGAGAAACTGACGATCTTCCAGGGGTCGCCCTGCAGGCCCGCGACGACGATCAGCCAGATGGCACCTATGCAGGCCAGGACGGCACCGACCAGGTGGGTCCAGGCGTTGAAGCGTTCACCGTAATACATGCAAACACAGACCTCCTTTGGCGGGCTGGGTTCCTGAGGTGTTCCGTTCGTCCCTCTTCGCGGGGCAAGCCCGCTCCCTCAGGTTGGACAAAACGCTGTGCCTGTGGGCGCGGGCTTGCCCCGCGAAGAGGCCCGATCAAACGCCCTATTATCCAGGCTCAGGTTGCAATTGCGCGTCACGCACCAAGCGCTCCAGCGCCACCAGATCCGGCACCCGCGCCACCTGCTCGCCCACCTGCACCGCTGCCAACTCCAGGCTGCCCAGCGCCACGTCCACGTAGTTGAGCTGGCTGTCGAGCTTGCACGAACGCGGGATGTCCTGCAGCAATACCGCCAGGTAACGCAGCCCGGTATCGCCCAGCGCATTGAGCACCACGATACGTGCCCGCTCACCACACGGGGTATCCCCCCCGCACGCCGCCTCGAAACCGATCAGCGGCAACCGTTGCTGGCGCCAGTCGATCCAGCCCAGGTGCCAGGCAGGCTCGCCACGCTGACACAGCAGGTTGCGCTGGGCGATCAGTTCGGCCACGGCAACATTGGGCAAGACCAAAGTCCGGTCGCCCAAGGGCAGCAACAGGCCGGTCAGGCTGCTGCGCTGGCTGGAGATAAGTTCAAGCATGGGCCTGGCTCCAATGGGCGATGCTCTGCAACAACACAGACTCTTGATAAGGCTTGCCCAGGTACTCGTTGACACCGATGGCCATGGCACGGTCGCGGTGCTTCTGCCCTGTGCGTGAGGTAATCATGATGATCGGCAAGCCCTTCAGGCGCTCGTCACGGCGGATGCGCGTGGCCACCTCGAAACCGTCCATGCGCGGCATCTCGATATCCAGCAGCAACACATCGGGGCGATGCTCTTCCAGCTGCGCCATGGCATCGACCCCGTCCTTGGCCGTCAGTACGTTCATGCCATGACGCTCCAGCAGCCGGCTGGTGACCTTGCGTACCGTCACCGAATCGTCCACCACCATCACCAGCAGTGCCCGTCGCGGCGCCGGGCCGAACAGCTGGCGCTGCGCATCGCCTCCACCCGGCAGGCGCGCCAGGCGCCTTTGCTGACCACGCAACTGGCCAAGCAGGTCGAGAATCAGCACCACCCGGCCGTCACCCAGCAAGGTCGCCCCAGACAACCCGGCAACCGCGGCGAATTGTGGGCCGAGGCTCTTCACCACGATCTCGCGGCTAGGCGACAGGCTGTCGGCCTGGATCGCGAACGACTGTTCCTGGGAATGCACCAGCAGCACTGGCAGCGGCACGCTCTGGCCAAGCAGGCTGGGCCGTGGCAACCCTTGCAGCAGCTCACCCAGGTAGCGCAACGCGTAGGTGTGGCCCGCGTAGACGTACTGCGGGGTATCCAGCTGGTAACAGGCCGCCAGCTCCGCCGGCGGCACGCGGACGATGCCCTCGATGGTATTGAGCGGGATCGCGTACTGGTCCTCGCCCAGGTGCACCATCAGCGCACGGTTGATCGACACGGTGAACGGCAGCCGGATCAAAAAGCGCGCGCCCTTGCCCTGGGCCGACTCGATGGTCATCGAGCCGCCCAACTGTTTGACCTCTTCGTGCACCACGTCCATGCCCAGGCCACGCCCGGATATCTGGGTGATCTTCTCGGCGGTGGAGAAACCGGGGCGCAGAATGAACTGCAACACCTCGTGGTCGCTCAAGTGCGCCTGCGGGTCCAGCAGGCCACGCTTGATCGCCTTGCGCCGCACCGCCTCCAACGGCACGCCGGCGCCGTCGTCGGTCATCTCGATGACAATGTCGGCGCCTTCGTGCAACAGGTTCAGGTGAATCGTGCCGTGCTCGGGCTTACCCGCCGCCAGGCGCGCTTCGCGGCTTTCCAGGCCATGGTCTACAGCGTTGCGCAGCATGTGCTCCAGGGGCGCCACCATGCGTTCGAGCACGCTGCGGTCCAGCTCGCCCTCGGCATTGCCGACCACCAGCTCGACCTGCTTGCCCAGCTCACTGGCAACCTGGCGCACTACGCGCTGCAAGCGCGGCACCAAGCGTTCGAACGGCACCATCAGGGTGGCGGTCAGGCCTTCTTGCAACTGGCTGTTCACCCGCGCCTGCTGCTGCAACAGGCTATAGGCCTCCTGTGCCCGCTGGGCCAGGGTTTCCTTCAGGTCGAGCAGGTCGGACGCCGACTCGAACAAGGCCCGTGACAGCTGCTGCAACTGCGAGTGGCGGTCCATTTCCAGCGGGTCGAAGTCGTCGTAGGCGTCGCCCTCGAACGCCTGCCGGCTGGAGATTCGCCCCTGGGTCTCGACGTCCAGGCGCAGCAGCTGGTCGCGCATGCGCTCCAGGGTGGTTTCCATTTCGTTGAGGGTGAATTGGGCATCGTTGACCTGCTGCTCGATGCGGCCACGGATGACCGAATGCTCACCGGCCAGGTTGCCCAGGTCGTCGAGCAGTTCGGCATCGACCTTGACCATGTCACCCGCCACCCGCTCCGGTGCCGCCACGGGCGCCTCGAGGGCCGTAGCTTCCTGCGGCCCCTGGCCTGCGGCGCTGTCGGTCAGGGCCGCGCTGCTGAAGTTGCGGATGTAGTCGATCAGCGCCGTGGCCGCGTGCAGCGGCTGCCCCAGGCGCACGGCATCGAGCATGTGCGCCAGGCGGTCATGGCAATTCTGCAACAGGGCAAACAGGGGCGGGCTCGGCGGCAGGCGGCCGGCGGCAAGCAGTTCGTACAGAAATTCCAGTTCGTGGGCCAGGTCGCCAATGGCGGCGATCTCGACCATGCGCGCGCCCCCTTTGAGGGTGTGCAGGTCGCGCAGCAGGTTTTCCACCTCGACGCTGTTGCGCGGGTCAGCCTGCCAGCGCGCCAAGGCCGCCGCAGCGCTCTCGACGATGTCCGAGCTTTCTTCGAGGAAGACGTCCAGCAGCTCCTTGTCGCCTGGGCTGTCGGGCTCCTCGGCCGACACGTCGCCTGCAGCCGGCAGCAACGCAGGGCGCGACAGCCCCAAGCCAAGCTCCATGTCGGGGTGCAGCGGCGTGACCGAATCGATACCTACCAGGCCGGTGGCGTCCGGGGCCAGGGCCTGCGCCAACAGGCTGCGCAAGCTGTCGACCAGTGCTGGCCGGGACGAAATTTCTTGCCCTGCGGCCACTTCGTCGAGCATGTCGAGCAGGGCTTCGTGGCCCGATTGCGCGTGGGCGAAAAAGCGCGGGTCGGCGGCCAGGCTGCCCTCCTCCACGGCGCCATAGACATCGAGCAGGGCCTCGCAGACGTCGTCCATCTGCCACAGGTCGGCCAGGTGCGCCGCATGGCCAAGGCTGGTCAGCTCATCAAGCAGGGTATCCAGGGGCCCGCGTTGGCCCGGCTGCTCCTGCCAACGCGACAGCAACGACTCGGCGTCGAGCAGAATGTCCATGGCCTGGGCCAGGAAGCTGGCGGTCTGCTGCGGGTCGCGCTTGCTGCGTCGCCCAGGCTGGGCATCTTCATGCAGGCTGGCCAGGCGCACATCCACCGCCTGGCCGACCTGCTCGATCAAATCGCCAGCGCCGGGGATGGCCGCCAACGGCGTGCTGTCCAGTTGTGCCAGCCCCAAGTGGAACAGTGAACGCCCCGCTTCCAGCCATTCGAGCTCGGCCACTTGCAGGGGCAACTGGTGGCCCTTGTACTCGCGCGCCAGGCGGTCGAACGCGGTGGCCAGCTCGGCGACCGGCATCACCCCGGCCATCGCAGCGCTGCCCTTTAGCGTATGCAGGGCACGCTGCAGGCTGTCGCTGACCGGCGTGTCCTGGCCCTCGGCGCCCTGCAAAAATGCCTCAAGGCTGTCCAGGTGGCCGTGCGCCTCGTTGCGGAAGATATCCAGCAATTGTGGGTCGAGGCCATCGATGTCGGCGGCGGGTGGCGCATCGTTTTCGGCCAGCGCGTGCAGATGCCCGGCCAGTTGCTCGATTTCGGTCAGTTGCGGCAACTGCCCGGCAGCAAAGTCGGACAACAGGTCCGGCAGGTGCACGAACGCCTGCTGCAAGGCCACCACCCCTTCCGGGGTAAGCACGATACGGCCTTCGAGCATGCGGTTGAGCAAGTGCTCCGCGCCCCAGGCCAGTTCCGCCACCGCCTCGGCATGCACCATTCGGCCGCTGCCCTTGAGCGTATGCAGCGCGCGGCGCACCTCCAGCAAGGCATCGCGCTGCTGGTTGTCGGCCCGCCAGCGCAACCACTGGCGTTCGATTTCCGGCAGCAGCTCACCCGCTTCTTCCAGGAACACTTCGCGCAGCTCGTCATCGATGCCGTCGCCGTTGTCGTCCAGGCCGAGGCCCGTTTCGCTGACCAGGCACGTCACGCCCAGCGCCGCCAGGCTGACACGCGCCATGTCGATGAAGGGCTGGCCATCGGCCAGCGGGTCGGCCACCCGCCATTGCAGATAGCACTCGGCAGCGCTCAGGGCGTCGGCCAGGTGTGCCAGCTCATCGGCCGGTGGCTCGACGTCCAGGTGCTGCAACCAGCGCTGCACGTAGCTCGCGCACCCGGCAAAGACCTCGGCTGGCCCGGGCAGCATCAGCATCGCCAACGCCCCGCGCACTTGCTGCAGCAACCCCGGCAGCGGCTGCAGGCGTTGCCGCGGCCAATCGGACTCCAGGCAATCACCGATCAAGTCCTTGGCCTGCTGCAAGACCGCCAGCGACTCGCTCAGCACCAACTGGCGGATCTCGGCCAGGTCCGAGCCCGGCATGCCGCCCTGGCCGCTTTCTTCCAGCGGGCCGACCATGCCATTGAGCGTCGCCTCCACATACAACAGGGCACCCGCCACATCCATCAATACCGCGTCATCCACCGAGCCCTCGCCCGGTGCCAGGGCCTGCAGCGCCAGCACCTGGTCGATGATCACCCGCCGCGGCTGCTGGAAGCCCAGTACCGCCAGGGTGTCGGCGACATGGCGCAAGGGGGCGAGCAAGGCTTGCGATTGTTCACTGTGCGGCAGGCCGCCACGCACGAACTGGTCCAGGCGCTCCTTGATACGCATCAGGTCGTCGCACAGCGCGCTCACCACCGAGCGCAAGGCATCGCGACCGGGCCCGGCCTGCATCTGCTCCCGCCAGTTGCCCAGCGACAGGTCGAGGTTGGCCAAATCGTCGGAACCGGCAAAGCGCTGCGCCGTGCCGCTGATCAGGCTGGCCTGGGCCAGGGGCTCCACGCCACGGCAGGCGCGCAGTTGGTTGAGCAACGGCAGCATCACCAACGGCAGGTCGTGGCGGGCGCCGCGCAGCCGCTCCAGGTACGACGGCAGTTGCTCCAGGCCTCGGAACAATGCCCCCAGGCAGTCACCCCGAGGGCTGACTTGGCCCTCGGCCAAGGCCCGGGCGAACAGCTCCAGCTCTTCGGCCAGGCGCGTCGCGCCGCGCAGTTCGAGCATGCGCAGGCAACCGTGCACCTGGTGCAGGTTGTCGACCACGAACGCCAGCATGGACAAGTCGCCCGGCTCGCCGGCAAAGCGCTCCAGGGCCTGTCGCGCCTGGCCCAGGCAGTCGAGGATGGCGGCCTTGGTCCAGGCCAGCGCTACCGTTTCGTGGCGCTCGGGGCTTACAGCAGCAGAAGCCATGGGCATTCCTCAGCGCGGCTCGGCGGGTGCCGGCAGGGTAAAACCAGAGACCGACCGGCGCATTTCGCTGGCCATGCGTGCCAGGTGGCGGATGCTGTCGGCCGTGGCGCCGGACCCTGCCGATGTCTGTGCGGTGATCTGCTGGATGACCGCCATGGTGTGGGAAATCTGCCCGGCAGAAGACGTCTGCAACTGGGCCGCGTCGGAAATACTGTGGATCAGTTCGGCCAGGGTCTGTGACACCCCTTCGATTTCCGCCAGCGCCACCCCGGCATCCTGGGCCAGGCGCGCGCCGCGTACCACTTCGGCGGTGGTCTGCTCCATGGAGATCACCGCCTCGTTGGTATCGGCCTGAATGGTCCGTACCAGCGCTTCGATCTGTCGCGTGGCCGACGACGACCGTTCGGCCAGCCGCTGCACCTCGTCGGCAACCACCGCAAACCCGCGCCCGGCTTCACCGGCCAGCGACGCCTGGATCGCCGCGTTGAGGGCGAGGATATTGGTCTGATCGGCAATGTCGTCGATCAGGCTGACGATGTCGCCGATCTCCTGGGACGATTCACCCAGGCGCTTGATCCGTTTGGCGGTGTCCTGGATCTGCTCGCGAATGTTGTCCATACCGTTGATGGTGTTGTGCACCACCTCGTTGCCCTTGTTGGCAATCGCCACCGAGCGCTCGGCCACCTTGGCCGACTCGTACGCATGCGCCGAAACCCGGTCGATCGACTCGACCATGTCGCCCACCGCCTCGGACGCCTCGCTGATCTGCTCGGCCTGGTGTTCGGACGCCTTGGCCAGTTGGCGGGCGGTGTTCTGCGTGTCCTGCACGGCAGCGGCCACCTGTACGGCGCTGTGGTTGATGGTGGCGACCAGGTCGCGTAGCTGGTCGACCGAATAGTTGATCGAGTCGGCGATGGCGCCAGTGAAGTCCTCGGTAACCGACACGGTC
The DNA here is from genome assembly GCF_014269105.1 of Pseudomonas sp. SWRI77. Lineage (NCBI taxonomy): Bacteria > Pseudomonadati > Pseudomonadota > Gammaproteobacteria > Pseudomonadales > Pseudomonadaceae > Pseudomonas > Pseudomonas sp. SWRI77. The sequence goes on from NZ_JABWRV010000001.1 coordinate 403,934, forward strand.
ACGGTCAGGTCGCCATCTGCCAGCTCTTCGATTTCGTCGAGCAGGCGCATGATCGCCTGCTGGTTGCGTTCGTTCTTTTCCGCCGTCTCGCGCAACTGCCGGTTGGTGGTGCGCACCATGACCAGGCCGATCAGGATGATCGAGGCCAGCGCCAACAGGCCCAGGGCGTAGCCACCGACGGTATCGAGGGTGCGCCCGCCGGCCAGGTTCTCGAAGCTGTTGGCCAGGTGCGAGGCCTCATCGAGCAGGGTCTGCGACAGGCTGAAGATGTTGCCCGCCGCTTCGCGCACGCGGAACAGCTCAGGCGATGTTTCGAGGATTTCGTCAACCGAGCCTGCGACGAACTGGAACAGCTCGGCGATTTCGGCCAGCCGCGCCCGCGCATCGGCGTCCTCGACGCGGGTCACCTGGATGGCCGGGTTGCCGCCGAGCATGCCCTCGAGCACCTGGCCAAAGCGCCCGGCATCGCGGCCGAAGGCGTCGGCGGCCTGGGCCGCGGTGTCATCACCGGCCAGCACGGTATTGACCGAGCCGAGGATGCGTTCGGCCAGCAGCAACTGACGCTGGGCCACCACCACCTGGTTGGCCGGTGCGCCGCTCTGCAGCAGGATCTCGACCACTTTTTCGTATTCGACCTGCAATTGCGGCACGGTCTCGGCAAGGGTCGCGGCCACCTGGTGCAGGGACAACACCGTCTGCTCACTGGCCAGAATGGTATCGGTGTTCTTGCGCAGGTTCTCCCAGTCCTGGCGCACCGCCTCCATCTCATCGCGCACCGTGATTGGCGCCGCCGGCAGGCCGGTGGACTTGTCGCCTTCACGCAGGTAGCTCCAGCGCCGTTCGAAATCGTTGCGTGCATCCGACAGCAGCTTGAACGCCAAGGCCTTGCCGGCCGCCGCCTCGGTGGCGTTCTTGGCAATGCGCTGGGACAACACGCGAAGCTCGCCGGCATGGCCGATGTACTGCTTGTCGTAGTTGGACTGGGTGCTCAGGTAGGCAAAATTGGCGAACAGCAGGATGATCGACAGGATCAGGATCAGAAACAGCACGGTGATCTGCGCGATGCTGCGCGTGCGCGGAGCCATGGGCGTTGCGGTAGCACGGGTGGCGGGGTTGTTCACGTTCGCAGGTCCTATAACGCCACATCGAGAAAGCCCGGCGCCTGGGCCAGGGCGAAGGGGCTGAAGATCGCCCAGTTGCGTTCACGCGGGAAGTGCCCCTGCACGAAGCGGGCAGCCGCGCGGATCAACGGCTGCGGCGGTGACAGTTCCAGGCTGCTCAGGGCAAAGTGCTGCAGGCCCAGCACCTCGTCCACCAGCAGGCCGACGAACAAGTCTTCGTGGTCGAGCACCAGCACCCGCCGCTGCTTGCCGGGCGCCGCCGGGCCGAGCCCGAAGAAACTGCTCAGGTCCATGACCGGCAACAACCGCCCGCGCAGGTTGGCCACCCCGCAGACCCAGGGTTGCACCCCCGGCACACGGCTGCTGCGCGGCTCGCGCAGCACTTCGGCGACTTCGCCCATGGGCGCGACGAACCATTGCCCGGCGATGCGAAAGCCGATCCCGCTCCACTGCTGCAGGCGGGTGTCCTGCGGGGGTTGGTCCGCCACCAGCAGGCGGCAGCGCCGGTCGATGTCCAGCAACAACTCGAAGGCGGTCAGCGACGCGCCCTGCGGGCGGGTGGTCAAGCCCCCAGCACTGCTTTGAGCTTGGCGATCAGCGCGTCCTCTTCGACCGGTTTGGTCAAAAAGTCGCGAGCGCCCTGGCGGGTGGCCCAGATGCGGTCGGTTTCCTGGTCCTTGGTGGTGACCACGATCACCGGGATGGCACTGGTTTCCAAGTCTTTGCTCAACTGGCGGGTGGCCTGGAAGCCGTTCATGCCGGGCATGACGATGTCCATCAGCACCGCGTCGGGCTTTTCCTGACGCGCCAGGGCCACGCCGTCGGCACCGTTGTTGGCCTTGAGCACCTCGTAACCGTGCTTTTCCAGCCATTCGGTCAATCTGTACATCTCTGTCGGCGAGTCGTCGACAATCAGAACTCGGGCCATGCTGTTTCCCCATCAGGAAAGAAAGACCGCGCCATGGCGGACGCGGTCAGGGTGCGTGTTGTTGGTGTTCGGCAAAACCGGGCACATGGGCCCTGATCGCATCGAGCAGTTCTTCCTTGCTGAACGGCTTGGTGAGGAACTGGTCGGACCCCACCACCCGCCCGCGGGCCTTGTCGAACAGGCCGTCGCGCGACGACAGGAGGATCACCGGTATGTCCTTGAAGGCACTGTTGTGCTTGATCACGGCGCAGGTCTGGTAACCGTCCAGGCGCGGCATCAGCACATCGACGAAGATGATCTGTGGCTGGTGGTCGACGATCTTGGACAGGGCATCGAAGCCATCGCTGGCGGTAATCACCTCGCAACCCGCTTCGCCGAGCAACATCTGCGCGGTACGGCGGATCGTGCGTGAGTCGTCGATCACCATCACCTTCAGGGGTTGTTCCATAGACGCCTACCAATAGGAATGAAGCTGCAAGTTGCAAGCGGCAAGCTACAAGAACAGCGGCTCGGCGCATGGATGCTGTTTTCTTGAGGCTTGTAGCTTAAGGCTTGCAGCTGCATTTTTAGCATACTCCGGGTGGCCATTCCATCTGCTGCGCCCCTTGACCATCGGCGCTCCCGGCGCCACCCTGAGCCACTTTTCTTTCGATCCATCGCGGCTGCACGCCGCCAAAGAGGACCCCCCCATGAGCGTTCGCCTCGGCATTGTCATGGACCCCATCGCGTCCATCTCCTACAAGAAGGACAGTTCGCTGGCCATGCTGCTGGCCGCCCAGGCACGCGGCTGGAGCCTGTTCTACATGGAACAGCGCGACCTGTACCAGGGCGAAGGCAAGGCGCGTGCGCGGATGCGCCCACTGAAGGTATTCGCCGACCCGGCTCGCTGGTACGAACTGGGCGAGGAGCAGGACAGCACCCTGGCCGAGCTGGACGTGATCCTGATGCGCAAGGACCCACCGTTCGACATGGAGTTCGTCTACAGCACCTACCTGCTGGAGCAGGCCGAGGCCGACGGCGTGCTGGTGGTCAACCGCCCGCAAAGCCTGCGCGACTGCAACGAAAAGCTGTTCGCTACGCTGTTCCCGCAGTGCACGCCACCGACTTTGGTCAGCCGCCGCCCGGACATCATTCGTGAGTTCGCCGCCCAGCATGGCGATGTAATCCTCAAGCCGCTGGACGGCATGGGCGGTACCTCGATCTTCCGCCACCGGGTCGGCGACCCCAACCTGTCGGTGATCCTCGAAACCCTGACCGCGCTGGGCGCGCAGCAGATCATGGCGCAGGCCTACCTGCCGGCGATCAAGGACGGCGACAAGCGCATCCTGATGATCGACGGCGAGCCGGTGCCCTACTGCCTGGCGCGCATCCCGGCCAGCGGCGAAACCCGTGGCAACCTGGCCGCCGGTGGCCGTGGCGAAGCGCGCCCGCTGAGCGAGCGTGACCGCTGGATCGCAGCCCAGGTCGGCCCGACCTTGCGCGAAAAAGGCCTGCTGTTCGTCGGCCTGGACGTGATTGGCGACTACCTCACCGAAATCAACGTCACCAGCCCGACCTGCATCCGCGAGATCGACAACGCCTTCGGCACCGATATCGGCGGGCAATTGATGGACGCCATTGATCGCCAGCTGAAGGCGCGCTGACCGGCAACGCGCGGCATAAACCCAGAGTGGGGTATGATGCGGGTCCCTTTTACCTGACCCGCTGCCCCGCCCTGCGGTTGCTGGATACCTGATGACGCTGCCCGCTGACATCCCCTCCGACCTGCTGCCACCCCGCGTTCGCCCGGTGGACCGGCTTGGCTTTACCTTGTTTCTGGCTGCCCTGGTGCACCTGGCGCTGATCCTTGGCGTCGGCTTCAGCGTGGTCAAGCCTGCCGAAATCCGTCACACCATGGACATCACCCTGGCCACCTTCAAAAGCGAGAAAGCGCCCGAGAAGGCTGACTACCAGGCCCAGGACAACCAGCAAGGCAGCGGTACCCTGGAGAAGAAGGCGGTGCCCAAGACCACCGAGGTCGCCCCCTTCCAGGACAGCAAGATCAACAAAGTCACGCCGCCGCCTGCAGCCAGGCCCGAAGTGGTGCCGCCGCCCACGCCCGAGAAGTCGGCGGTGGTGACCCAGGCCGCCAAACCTCATAAAGTCGAGCCCAAGCCCAAGGAAAGCAAGGCGCAGCCCAAGCCGGCAACGCCGACGCCCGATTTTGACAGCTCGCAGCTGTCCAGCCAGATCGCCAGCCTTGAAGCGGAGCTGTCCAACGAACAGCAGCTGTACGCCAAGCGCCCGCGCATCCATCGCCTGAATGCCGCATCGACCATGCGCGACAAGGGCGCCTGGTACAAGGAAGAGTGGCGCAAGAAGGTCGAGCGGGTGGGCAACCTGAATTACCCCGACGAAGCGCGGCGCCAGCAGATCTACGGCAACCTGCGCATGATGGTGTCGATCAACCGCGATGGCTCGCTCTACGAGGTGCTGGTGCTGGAGTCGTCCGGGCAAGCGGTGCTGGACCAGGCCGCGCAACGCATCGTCAGGCTGGCGGCGCCGTTTGCGCCCTTTACCGGCGACCTGGCCGAATATGACCGGCTGGAGATCATTCGTACCTGGCGGTTTGCCCGTGGGGACCGGTTGTCCAGTAATTGATTTACGCCTGTGCCGGCCCTTGCGCGGAGCAAGCACAGGCGACACAAACCACCTTGTCAGCCTCGCCACCTGGCGCCACACTATCCCCCATGAAAACCCTCGCCCCGAGCTACCTCAAGCATCAGTTCCTGATCGCCATGCCACACATGGCCGATCCGAACTTTGCCCAGACCCTCACGTACATCGTCGAGCACAACGCCAATGGCGCCATGGGCCTGGTGGTCAACCGACCGCAGGAGCTCAACCTGGGCGACATCCTCGAGCAGTTGCGCCCGGACGACGAACCGCCGGCCAGCACCTTGCACGTGCCGATCTACCAAGGTGGCCCGGTGCAGACCGATCGCGGTTTCGTGCTGCACTCCAGCGAGTGCACCTACCAGGCCACCGTCGAACTGCAGGGCCTGTCGTTGTCCACCTCGCAGGATGTGCTGTTTGCCATCGCCGAAGGCGTCGGGCCGCAAAACAGCCTGATCACCCTGGGTTACGCTGGCTGGGAAGCAGGCCAACTGGAAGCGGAGCTGGCCGACAATGCCTGGCTCAACTGCCCGTTCGACGCCGACATCATCTTCGGCCTTGCCAGTGACCAGCGGCTGAACGCCGCGGCCGCCAGCCTTGGCATCAACCTCAGCCTGCTGACCAGCCAGGCGGGCCACGCCTGATGGCCGAACTACGCCTGCTGCTGGGCTTTGACTACGGCACCAAACAGATCGGCGTGGCCGTTGGCCAGGTCATCACGGGCCAAGCCCGCGAGCTGTGCACCCTGAAGGCGCAAAACGGTGTACCGGACTGGGCCCAGGTGGAAAAACTGGTCGCCGAATGGAAACCCGACGCCATCGTCGTCGGCCTGCCGTTGAACATGGACGGCACGCCGAGTGAAATGAGCGCGCGCGCCGAGAAGTTCGCCCGGCGCCTGAACGGCCGCTTCAACCTGCCCGTGCACACCCACGACGAACGCCTGACCACCTTCGAGGCCAAGGGCGAACGCCTGAGCCGAGGCGGCCAGCGCGGCAGCTACCGCGACAACCCGGTCGACGCCATTGCCGCCGCCCTGCTGCTGCAAGGCTGGCTGGAGGCCAACACCTGATCATCTTTGCCGCCGGGCCAAGCCGGCGGCCCCCGAGGAGCACGCAATGAGCCTACCCAATCCCGCCGATCTGATCCGGCAGATGGCTGTCGACCTTCGCGCCCACCTGGCCCGCCGTGCTATCACCGAGCCGCGCTTCATCGGCATCCGCACGGGCGGCGTCTGGGTCGCCCAGGCGCTGCAGGAAGAAATGGGCGATACCAGCCCCATGGGCACCCTGGATGTGTCGTTCTACCGTGATGACTTCAGCCAGAACGGCCTGCACCCGCAGGTGCGCCCGTCCGACCTGCCATTCGAAATCGAAGGCCAGCACCTGGTGCTGATCGACGACGTGCTGATGAGCGGCCGCACCATTCGCGCCGCGCTCAACGAACTGTTCGATTACGGCCGTCCGGCCAGCGTCACCCTGGTCTGCCTGCTCGACCTTGACGCCGGTGAACTGCCGATTCGTCCCAATGTGCTCGGTGCCACCCTGTCGCTGGCGGCCCATGAACGGGTAAAATTGACCGGACCCGCACCGCTCGCCCTCGAGCGACAGGACCTCGCCTCCGCTTCCGCCCTTTAAGAGTCCCCCGCGATGACGCCAATCGACGCCAAGCGCCCGCTGCAGCTCAATGATCAGGGCCAGCTGCGCCACTTTCTCTCGCTCGACGGTTTGCCCCGCGAACTGCTGACCGAGATCCTCGACACCGCCGACTCCTTCCTGGAAGTCGGTGCCCGGGCCGTGAAAAAAGTCCCGTTGCTGCGCGGCAAGACCGTGTGCAACGTGTTCTTCGAAAACTCGACCCGCACCCGTACCACCTTCGAACTGGCCGCGCAGCGCCTGTCGGCCGACGTGATCAGCCTCAACGTGTCGACCTCCTCGACCAGCAAGGGCGAAACCCTGTTCGACACCCTGCGCAACCTGGAAGCGATGGCCGCCGACATGTTCGTCGTGCGCCATTCCGACTCGGGCGCCGCGCACTTCATCGCCGAGCACGTGTGCCCCGACGTTGCCGTGATCAACGGCGGCGACGGCCGCCATGCGCACCCGACCCAGGGCATGCTCGACATGCTGGCCATCCGTCGGCACAAGGGCAGCTTCGAGAACCTCTCCGTGGCCATCGTCGGCGACATCCTGCATTCGCGCGTGGCCCGCTCCGACATGCTCGCGCTCAAGGCGCTAGGCTGCCCGGACATCCGCGTGATCGGCCCGAAAACCCTGATCCCGATCGGCATCGAGCAATACGGCGTGAAGGTGTACACCGACCTCGCCGAAGGCCTCAAAGACGTCGATGTGGTGATCATGCTGCGCCTGCAGCGTGAGCGCATGGCCGGCGGCCTGCTGCCCAGCGAGGGCGAGTTCTACCGCCTGTTCGGCCTGACCACCGCGCGCCTGGCCGGCGCCAAGCCGGATGCCATCGTCATGCACCCTGGCCCGATCAACCGCGGCGTGGAGATCGAATCGGCGGTGGCCGACGGCAAGCACTCGGTGATCCTCAACCAAGTGACGTACGGCATCGCCGTGCGCATGGCCGTGCTGTCCATGGCCATGAGCGGGCAAAACACGCAACGCCAACTCGACCAGGAGAACGCCCTGTGAGCATCAGCATTCTTGGCGCCCGGGTCATCGACCCCAACAGCGGCCTGGACCAGGTCACCGACCTGCACCTGGATGGCGGCCGCATTGCCGCGATCGGCGCGGCACCGGCCGGTTTCAGCGCCAGCCGCACGATCCAGGCCGAGGGCCTGATCGCAGCACCTGGCCTGGTCGACCTCGACGTGGCCCTGCGCGAGCCGGGCTACAGCCGCAAGGGCAGCATCGCCAGCGAAACCCGCGCCGCCGTGGCCGGTGGCGTGACCAGCCTGTGCTGCCCACCGCAGACCAAACCGGTACTGGACACCTCGGCCGTGGCCGAGCTGATCCTCGACCGCGCCCGCGAAGCCGGCAACAGCAAGGTCTACCCGATCGGCGCCCTGACCAAGGGCCTGGAAGGCGAGCAGCTGGCCGAGCTGGTGGCCCTGCGCGACACCGGTTGCGTGGCCTTCGGCAATGGCCTCAAGGAAATCCCCAACAACCGCACCTTGGCCCGTGCCCTGGAGTACGCCGCCACGTTCGACCTGACCGTGGTGTTCCACTCCCAGGACCGTGACCTGTCCCAAGGCGGCCTGGCCCATGAGGGCGCAATGGCCAGCTTCCTCGGCCTGCCCGGCATCCCCGAGACTGCCGAGACCGTGGCCCTGGCACGCAACCTGCTGCTGGTCGAACAGTCCGGCGTGCGCGCGCACTTCACCCAGATCACCAGTGCCCGCGGCGCGCGGCTGATCGCCCAGGCGCAGGAGCTGGGCCTGCCGGTTACCGCCGATGTGGCGCTGTATCAGCTGATTCTCACCGACCAGTCGCTGCGCGAGTTCTCCAGCCTGTACCACGTGCAGCCACCGCTGCGCACCGCCGCCGACCGTGACGGCCTGCGCGCGGCGGTCAAGTCGGGCGTGATCCAGGCGATTTCCAGCCATCACCAGCCCCATGAGCGCGATGCCAAGCTGGCCCCGTTCGGCGCCACGGAGCCTGGTATCAGCAGCGTCGAAGTGCTACTGCCTCTGGCCATGACCCTGGTCGAGGACGGCCTGCTCGACCTGCCGACCTTGCTCGCGCGCTTGAGCAGCGGCCCGGCTGCCGCCATGCGCCTGCCGGCGGGTGAGCTGAAGGTAGGCGGCGCAGCGGATTTGGTGCTGTTCGACCCGAAAGCCTCGACGGTCGCCGGCGAACAATGGCTCTCGCGTGGCGAGAACTGCCCGTTCATCGGCCACTGCCTGCCAGGGGCGGTGCGTTATACCTTGGTCGATGGGCACGTCTGCCACGAAGCCTGACCACCAGCTGTAAGCCTCAAGCTGCAAGCCACAAGAAAAAGCAGGCATGGCGCCGACGCGCTTTTTCTTGCAGCTTGCAGCTTGCAGCTGGTCGCTAATGGTTGAAATCCTTCCCCCCACCCCCATATGAGTCTGCATCAGGCACTTTCGCCCCGCTGCGTGGAGACTCTCCCCTTGACCACCATCGTTTCTGTCCGCCGTAACGGCAAAGTCGTCATGGGCGGCGACGGCCAGGTTTCCCTCGGCAACACCGTGATGAAAGGCAACGCCAAAAAGGTCCGTCGCCTGTACCACGGCCAGGTCATTGCCGGGTTCGCCGGCGCCACCGCCGATGCGTTCACCCTGTTCGAGCGCTTTGAAGGGCAACTGGAAAAACACCAGGGCCACCTGGTCCGTGCCGCCGTCGAGCTGGCCAAGGAATGGCGTACCGACCGCTCCCTGAGCCGCCTGGAGGCCATGCTGGCCGTGGCCAACAAGGACGCCTCGCTGATCATCACCGGCAACGGCGATGTGGTCGAACCCGAAGACGGCCTGATCGCCATGGGTTCCGGTGGCGCCTACGCCCAGGCCGCAGCTCGTGCCCTGCTGAACAAGACCGACCTCTCGGCCCGCGAAATCGCCGAGACCGCCCTGAACATCGCCGGTGACATCTGCGTGTTCACCAACCATAACCTGACCATCGAGGAGCAGGACCTGGCCGACTGATCAGTTGTTTTGGCGTCCCGCCCGCGGCGGGACTTTTCCACACTGATTGCTCTGCTCGAGGACCATTTTCATCATGTCCATGACCCCCCGCGAAATCGTTCACGAACTGAACCGCCACATCATCGGCCAGGACGACGCCAAGCGCGCCGTGGCCATCGCCCTGCGCAACCGCTGGCGGCGCATGCAGCTGCCGGCCGAGCTGCGTGCCGAGGTGACCCCGAAGAACATCCTGATGATCGGCCCGACCGGTGTCGGCAAGACCGAAATCGCCCGCCGCCTGGCCAAGCTGGCCAACGCGCCGTTCATCAAGGTCGAAGCGACCAAGTTCACCGAAGTCGGCTATGTGGGCCGTGACGTCGAATCGATCATCCGCGACCTGGCCGATGCCGCGCTGAAGATGCTCCGCGAGCAGGAGATCATCCGCGTGCGCCACCGCGCCGAAGACGCCGCCGAAGACCGCATCCTCGACGCCCTGCTGCCGCAGGCGCGGGTCACCAATTTCAGCGAGGAAGCCGCGCAGACCAGCAGCGATTCAAACACTCGCCAACTGTTCCGCAAGCGCCTGCGCGAAGGCCAGCTGGACGACAAGGAAATCGAGATCGAAGTGGCGGATGCCGTGGGCGTCGAGATTGCCGCGCCGCCTGGCATGGAAGAGATGACCAACCAGTTGCAGAACCTGTTCGCCAACATGGGCAAGGGCAAGCGCAAGGCGCGCAAGCTCAAGGTCAAGGAAGCGCTGAAGATGGTCCGCGAGGAAGAAGCGGGCCGCCTGGTCAACGAAGAAGAGCTCAAGGCCAAGGCCCTGGAAGCGGTTGAACAGCACGGTATCGTGTTCATCGACGAAATCGACAAAGTGGCCAAGCGCGGCAATGTCGGCGGCGCCGATGTGTCCCGCGAGGGCGTTCAGCGTGACCTGCTGCCGCTGATCGAAGGCTGCACCGTCAACACCAAACTGGGCATGGTCAAGACCGACCATATCCTGTTCATCGCCTCGGGTGCGTTCCACCTGAGCAAACCGAGCGACCTGGTGCCTGAGCTGCAGGGCCGTCTGCCGATCCGTGTCGAACTCAAGGCACTGACCCCGGAAGATTTCGAGCGCATCCTGCAAGAACCGCACGCTTCGCTGACCGAGCAGTACCAGGCGTTGCTCAAGACCGAAGGGCTGAACATCGAGTTCCTCACCGACGGTATCAAGCGCTTGGCCGAAATTGCCTACCAGGTCAACGAGAAGACCGAGAACATCGGTGCCCGCCGCCTGCACACCCTGCTCGAGCGCCTGCTCGAAGAGGTGTCGTTCAGTGCCGGTGACCTGGCCAGCACGCACGACGAAGCGCCGATCCAGATCGATGCCGGGTATGTGAACAGCCACCTGGGTGAGCTGGCGCAGAACGAAGACCTGTCGCGCTACATCCTGTAAGCGGCAAGCCTTGAGCTGCAAGCGACAAGCTGTTCAGTGTCGCTTGCAGCTCCGCGAGACATGATTTTTCCGCGATGGCTTGAATATCACTTCTTGTAGCTTGAAGCTTGTAGCTTGTCGCTCAGAAGAGATTCAGCCCATGGCCCGCCTGCCCACCGCCATCAACCTGCACAAAGCCTCCAAGACCTTGAGCCTGACCTACGGCCCAGACGAGGTCTACCACCTGCCCGCCGAATTCCTGCGCGTGCACTCGCCTTCCGCCGAGGTCCAGGGCCACGGCAACCCCATCCTGCAAGTCGGCAAGATCAACGTCGGCCTCGCCGGCCTCGAACCCGCCGGCCAATATGCACTGAAACTGACCTTCGACGACGGCCATGACAGCGGCCTGTTCACCTGGGAGTACCTGGAACAGCTGTGCCTGCGCCAGGCGCAACTGTGGGCCGACTACCTCGACGCGTTGCATCAGGCCGGAAAGTCCCGCGATCCGGCCGAATCCGTTGTGAAACTCATGCTCTAGCTCAAGCCGCCTACGGTTTAGAGCGCATTTTCTAATCTCATCTGCTTGAATGCCCTACAGACAGCTCAGTGACGAGCTGTCTTGCGCATTACATGAAAGTCGGGTAACCAATGGAGCTGGCAAGGTCCCTGCATTGTCTTCAAGGCAACCAGGACCAGGCCGGTATGTAGAGGTCGCGAGCGAAAGCAGGCTGTCTTCACACGCAGAACTCCCCGCAGCTCATCACCCCATGCAACCGGCCCGCAGCACCGCTGTTCCTTATCACTGGTCACCCGAGTAGCAGTACCGGGCTCTGGACTGTGCACCCCGCCACAGGCAACCGGTACTCGTCTCTGGACAACGGAGCGTCGTAGATGAGTAACAAGAACAACGATGAGTTGCAGCGGCAGGCCTCGGAGAACACCCTGGGGCTGAACCCGGTCATCGGCATCCGCCGCAAGGACCTGCTGAGTTCGGCACGCACCGTGCTGCGCCAGGCCGTGCGCCAACCGCTGCACAGCGCCAAGCACGTGGCGCACTTCGGCCTGGAGCTGAAGAACGTGCTGCTGGGCAAGTCCAGCCTGACGCCCGAAAGCGACGACCGTCGCTTCAACGACCCCGCCTGGAGCAACAACCCCCTTTACCGCCGCTACCTGCAAACCTACCTGGCCTGGCGCAAAGAACTGCACGAATGGATCGGCAGCAGCGACCTGTCGCCCCAGGACATCAGCCGTGGCCAGTTCGTCATCAACCTGATGACCGAAGCCATGGCGCCGACCAACACCTTGTCAAACCCGGCGGCGGTCAAACGCTTCTTCGAAACCGGTGGCAAGAGCCTGCTCGATGGCCTGTCCAACATGGCCAAGGACATGGTCAACAACGGCGGCATGCCCAGTCAGGTCAACATGGACGCCTTCGAGGTGGGCAAGAACCTGGGCACCAGCGACGGCGCCGTGGTGTACCGCAACGACGTGCTCGAACTGATCCAGTACAGCCCCATCACCGAACAGGTGCATGCGCGGCCGCTGCTGGTGGTGCCGCCACAGATCAACAAGTTCTATGTATTCGACCTGAGCCCGGAAAAGAGCCTGGCGCGCTTCTGCCTGCGTGCCCAGCAGCAGACCTTCATCATCAGCTGGCGCAACCCGACCAAGGCCCAGCGTGAATGGGGCCTTTCGACCTACATCGATGCGCTCAAGGAAGCGGTCGACGCGGTGCTGGCGATTACCGGCAGCAAAGACCTGAACATGCTCGGCGCCTGCTCCGGCGGCATCACCTGCACCGCGCTGGTGGGCCATTACGCCGCCCTTGGCGAGAAGAAGGTCAATGCCCTGACCCTGCTGGTGAGCGTGCTGGACACTACGATGGACACCCAGGTCGCGCTGTTTGTCGACGAGCAGACCCTCGAAGCCGCCAAGCGCCACTCCTACCAGGCCGGCGTGCTGGAAGGCAGCGAGATGGCCAAGGTGTTCGCCTGGATGCGCCCCAATGACCTGATTTGGAACTACTGGGTCAACAACTACCTGCTGGGCAACGAACCACCGGTGTTCGACATCCTGTTCTGGAACAACGACACCACGCGCCTGCCGGCCGCCTTCCATGGCGACCTGATCGAGATGTTCAAAAGTAACCCGCTGACCCGCCCCGGTGCACTGGAAGTGTGCGGCACCCCGATCGACCTGAAGCAGGTCACGTGCGACATCTACAGCCTTGCCGGCACCAACGACCACATCACCCCGTGGCCATCCTGCTACCGCTCGGCGCACCTGTTTGGCGGCAAGATCGAGTTCGTGTTGTCCAACAGCGGCCATATCCAGAGCATCCTCAACCCGCCGGGCAACCCCAAGGCACGCTTCATGACCGGCGCCGATTGCCCGGGCGACGCAGCGGCCTGGCAGGAGAACGCCACCAAGCATGCCGACTCGTGGTGGCTGCACTGGCAGAGCTGGCTGGGCGAGCGTGCCGGCGAGCTGAAAAAAGCGCCGACCCGCCTCGGCAACCGCGCCTATGCCGCAGGCGAGGCATCACCGGGCACCTACGTTCACGAACGTTGAGTTGCAGCGCCGTGGCCACCTGCGGGTGACCACGGTGTTTACTTCACCACAGAGCCACGCGCATGCCGCAACCCTATATCTTCAGGACCGTCGAACTGGACCAGCAGTCCATCCGCACTGCCGTGCGCCCTGGCAAGCCGCATTTGACGCCGCTGCTGATCTTCAACGGCATCGGCGCCAACCTGGAGCTGGTGTTCCCGTTCATCGAAGCACTGGACCCGGACCTGGAAGTCATCGCCTTCGACGTACCGGGCGTGGGCGGCTCGTCCACGCCGCGCCAGCCCTACCGCTTTCCGGGGTTGGCCAAGCTGACGGCACGCATGCTCGACTACCTCGATTATGGCAAGGTCAATGTGATTGGCGTGTCCTGGGGCGGCGCGCTGGCCCAGCAGTTCGCCCACGACTACCCCGAGCGCTGCAAGAAGCTGGTGCTGGCAGCCACGGCTGCGGGCGCGGTAATGGTGCCGGGCAAGCCCAAGGTGCTGTGGATGATGGCCAGCCCCCGGCGCTACATCCAGCCCTCCCATGTGATCCGCATCGCCCCGCTGATCTACGGCGGCGGCTTTCGCCGCGACCCGGACCTGGCCATGCACCACGCATCCAAGGTGCGTTCCGGCGGCAAGCTGGGCTACTACTGGCAACTGTTCGCAGGGCTAGGCTGGACCAGCATTCACTGGCTGCACAAGATCCAACAGCCCACGCTGGTGCTGGCAGGCGATGACGACCCGTTGATCCCGCTGATCAACATGCGCCTGCTGGCCTGGCGGATTCCCAATGCCCAGCTACACATTATCGACGACGGCCATCTGTTTCTGATCACCCGGGCCGAGGCCGTCGCCCCGATCATCATGAAGTTCCTTCAGCAAGAGCGTCAGCGCGCAGTCATGCACCCTCGCCCGGCTTCGGGCGTGTAGGCGCGGGTTTGCCTGCGATGGGCATCAGGCGCAAGGGTCAAGACCAGGGAGTGTTGCCATGAAAGACAAACCGGCCAAAGGAACGCCAACGCTTCCCGCCACCAGCATGAACGTGCAGAACGCCATGCTCGGCCTGCGCGGCCGCGATTTGATATCCACCCTGCGCAGCGTCGGCCGCCACGGGCTGCGTAACCCGCTGCACACCGCCCGCCACCTGCTGGCCCTGAGCGGCCAACTCGGCCGGGTGATGCTCGGCGACACGCCCTACCAGCCAAACCCGCGCGACACGCGCTTCAGCGACCCGACATGGAGCCAGAACCCGCTGTACCGGCGTGGCCTGCAAGCCTACCTGGCCTGGCAGAAACAGACCCGCCTGTGGATCGAGGAAAGCCACCTGGACGCCGATGACCGGGCCCGTGCGCAGTTCCTGTTCACCCTGATCAACGACGCCCTGGCGCCCAGCAACTCGCTGCTCAACCCGCTGGCGGTGAAGGAGCTGCTCAATACCGGCGGCCAGAGCCTGCTGCGTGGCGCCGCGCACCTGCTCGACGATCTGCGCCACAACGACGGCCTGCCTCGCCAGGTCGACGAGCGCGCCTTCGAGGTGGGCGGCAATGTGGCGGCAACCCCAGGCGCCGTGGTGTTTCGCAACGAGTTGCTGGAGCTGATCCAGTACCAGCCGATGAGTGAAAAGCAGCACACCCGCCCCCTGCTGGTGGTGCCGCCGCAAATCAACAAGTTCTACATCTTCGACCTGAGCGCGACCAACAGTTTCGTCCAGTACATGCTCAAGAATGGCCTGCAGGTGTTCATGGTCAGCTGGCGCAACCCCGACCCACGGCACCGCGAGTGGGGCCTGTCCAGCTACGTTCAGGCCCTGGAAGAAGCGCTCAATGCCTGCCGCAGCATCAGCGGCAACCGCGACCCCAACCTGATGGGCGCCTGCGCCGGCGGCCTGACCATGGCGGCGCTGCAAGGCCACCTGCAAGCCAAGCACCAGCTGCGCCGGGTACGCAGCGCCACGTACCTGGTCAGCCTGCTCGACAGCAAGTTCGAAAGCCCTGCCAGCCTGTTCGCCGACGAGCAGACCCTCGAAGCCGCCAAGCGCCGCTCCTACCAGCGCGGCGTGCTGGACGGCGCCGAGGTGGCGCGCATCTTCGCCTGGATGCGGCCCAACGATCTGATCTGGAACTACTGGGTCAACAACTACCTGCTCGGCAAGACCCCGCCAGCCTTCGACATTCTCTACTGGAACGCCGACAGCACGCGCCTGCCCGCCGCACTGCATGGCGACCTGCTCGACTTCTTCAAGCTCAACCCACTGACCCACCCGGCGGGCCTGGAAGTCTGCGGCACGCCCATCGACCTTAAACAGGTCGACCTCGACAGCTTCACCGTGGCCGGCAGCAACGACCACATCACCCCCTGGGACGCCGTGTATCGCTCGGCCCTGTTGCTGGGCGGCGAACGGCGCTTTGTACTGGCCAACAGCGGGCATATCCAGAGCATCATCAACCCACCCGGCAACCCCAAGGCCTATTACCTGGCCAACCCCAAGCTGTCGAGCGACCCGCGTGCGTGGTTCCACGACGCCCAACGCAGCGAGGGCAGTTGGTGGCCCTTGTGGCTGGAGTGGGTCACACCCCGTTCCGGCCCACTGAAGGCGCAGCGTACCGAGCTTGGTAATGCAACCTATCCGCCGCTGGGCCCTGCGCCAGGCACCTATGTCCTGACCCGATGAGCACACCGCCTGGATGAAAACCCGCGACCGTATCCTTGAATGCGCCCTGCAGTTGTTCAACCAGCAGGGCGAACCGAACGTCTCGACCCTGGAGATCGCCAACGAGCTGGGCATCAGCCCTGGCAACCTGTACTACCACTTCCATGGCAAGGAGCCTGTGGTGCTGGGCCTGTTCGAGCGCTTCGAAGAGGCGCTGATGCCCCTGCTCGACCCGCCCCTGGAGGTGCGCCTGGATGCCGAGGACTACTGGCTGTTCCTGCACCTGATCGTCGAACGCATGGCCCAGTACCGTTTCCTGTTCCAGGACTTGTCGAACCTGACCGGGCGCCTGCCCAAGCTGGCCCGTGGCATGCGCAGCCTGATCAACGCGCTCAAGCGCACCCTTGCCGCGTTGCTCGCCAGCCTCAAGGGCCAGGGGCAGGTGGTAAGCGAGACCCAGGCACTGGGGCAACTGGTGGAGCAGATCACCCTGACGCTGATGTTCTCGCTGGATTACCAGCGCGTGCTGGGGCGCGAGGGGGATGTGGGGATTGTCGTGTATCAGGTGATGATGCTGGTGGCACCGCACCTGCAGCCCCCGGCACGGGCGGCGGCGGAGCAGTTGGCGGTAAGGTACCTGGAGGGGTAGAGCTGTTCAATCGGCAGTGGCTTCTTCGCGGGCTTGCCCCGCGAAGAAGCCACGCAGTATCAGGCTTCGGTAACTGCGCTCACCGGCGCCGACGGTGTATTGCTGGCCGGTGCCACGCTTGGCGCTGGCGCTGCGGTGGCAGCGGGTGCGGCGCTGGTGGCCGGTGTTGCCGGTTTGGCCGCAGCCGGTTTGGCCGGGGCCTTCTTCACCGCAGGTTTCTTCGCTGCAGCAGGCTTGGCCGCAACAGACTTGGCAGCCGGTTTTGCCGCCGGCTTGGCAGCGGCAACCTTGGCTGCGGTTTTGGCCGCGGGTTTGGCCGCAGCAACCTTGGCCGCAGGCTTGGCAGCAGCGGTTTTAGCAGCCGGTTTGGCAGGCGCCTTGGCCAACGGCTTGGCCGCAGTCTTGCTCGCAGCAGCTTTGCTCGCAGCAGCCTTGGAAACCGGCGTGACTGAAGCACCGGTCAGCTTCTCGATCTGCTTGGTCAGGCTGTCTACCTGCTGGTGCAGGGCCTTGATCTCGTTGCGGCTAGGTACGCCCAGGCGCGAGATGGCGCTGTTCAGGCGCTTGTCGAAGGCTTCTTCGAGCTCACTCCACTTGCCCAGCGCACGGTCCTTCACGCCAGACACCCGCGAGGTGGTCGAAGACTTGGCGGTTTCGGCGACATCTTCAGCGGTCTTCCTGGCCTGCTTCTCGGCCTTCTCGCCGTCTTTCACCAACGTGTCGAACAGCTTCGGGCCGTCCTGGTCGATCTTCGAATAGATACCCAGCCCGGCCAGCCAGATCTTGCGGGAGTACTTCTCGATCCCGCCGACCCAGGAGCTGCTTTCTTTATCGGAATTCTTCTTGCCAGCCATCCTGCTCTCCTTATGGTTTGTGCGCGACGCGCTCAAGCAGCTCGTGCAGCTGTTCAAGCTTGATGGACAACGCCTCAACGTCATGTTTAGACGGAATGCCGAGGCGATTCAAGGCGCGACCAACCCGTGCGTCGAAAGCTTTTTCGATCTTGTCCAGTTGAACTTCGACCTTGCCGCGTACGCGGCTGACTTCCTGGGTCGCTTCGTCGATCTGGGTATTGGCGGCATCGAGCTCTTTGTCGATGCGTTTCTTGCCACGTTTTTCAACGCCTTCGCCGGCCTTGACCAGCTCGCTGAAGTACTCGGAACCTTCCTGGCCGACGCGGGCGTATGCGCCGATACCTGCCAGCCAGATCTTGCGCGCGTAGCCGCGCACCTCGCCCAGGGTGCCCAGGGCGTCGTCCTTTTTCTTCACATTCACTTTGGCCATGCTCTGTACCTCATGCTCATGAGTGGAGAGGAACCGCCCATGGAGGTTGGGCTTGAGCATAAGGTAGAGCGCGAAATTAGAATTCTCACCCTAAGGTGGCAGGCCTCAGGCCAGGGCTTTATCCAGCGCCCGCTCGATCTCGCCCTTGATGGTGCCGCTCATCATCGACAGCATCATGCCCAGTTTCAGCTCGACGCGGATGCTGTCGTCACCGATGTGCACGCTGCCGTTGGCGCCACTGCGCGCCACGTCGACGCGGTCGCCGTTCCAGGTGGCCTTGAGGTCATATTCGCGGCTCAGCTTGTCCACCAGCGCTTCGGCCTTGGCGCGAGCGGCCTCGCGGCCGAGGGAGTGTTTGCGTTCGACGCTGATCTGGGTCATGCGGGTGTTCCTGGATATGAAGACATAATCGGCATTATGCCCGCCCCTGCCCCCCGGCACACCCCGCCAAGACAAATCCGCCCGTTCGCCCTAGAATGGCGGTAATTTTTTCCGGTGAAGCGATATGAACGACCAGCGCAAAGGCGAACACGCCGAACCCACCACCCATTTTGGCTACCAGGACGTCCCCGAGAGCCAGAAAGCCAAGAAAGTCGCCGAGGTGTTTCACTCGGTGGCGGCCAAGTACGACCTGATGAACGACGTGCTTTCCGGCGGCATGCACCGCCTGTGGAAGCGCTTCACCATCGAGCTGTCGGGCGTGCGCAGCGGCAACCGCGTGCTGGACATTGCCGGCGGTACCGGTGACCTGGCCGCCAAGTTCTCGCGGCTGGTCGGCCCGACCGGGCAGGTAGTGCTGGCCGACATCAACGAGTCGATGCTCAAGGTTGGCCGTGACCGCCTGCTCGACCGTGGCGTGGCGGGCAACATCGAGTTCGTCCAGGCCGACGCCGAGAAGCTGCCGTTCCCGGACAACCACTTCGACTGCGTGACCATCGCCTTCGGCCTGCGCAACGTCACCCACAAGGACGAAGCCATCCGCTCGATGCTGCGCGTGCTCAAGCCGGGCGGGCGCCTGTTGATCCTCGAATTCTCCAAGCCGACCAGCAAGCTGATGTCCAAGGCCTATGACGCGTACTCGTTCGCCTTCATGCCACTGGCCGGCAAGCTGATCACCAACGACTCGGAAAGCTACCGCTACCTGGCCGAATCGATCCGCATGCACCCCGACCAGGAAACCCTCAAGGCCATGATGGTCGACGCCGGCTTCGACCGCGTCACCTACCACAACATGACCAGCGGCATCGTCGCCGTACACCGGGGAATCAAGCCCTGATGCTGCTGGCCGGGCTGCTCGCCAGCGTCGAACATGGCCTGAACCGCGTCCTGCGCATGGACAGCACGGCATTGCCGCGGCTGGCTGCGCTCGAAGGCAAGGTCATCGAGATCGATTGCCGTCAGCCGGCCCTGCAGGTGTTCATCCTGCCCGATGAAGACGGCCTGATGCTGGCCGCGCACTGGGAAGGCGAGGTCGACTGCAGCCTGCGCGCCCCCGCTGGCAGCCTGGCGCAACTGGCCTTGGCCAGGGACAAGACCGCCGTGTTGCACAGCCCGCAGGTCGAACTGCATGGCGACAGCGCCGTGCTGCTCGACCTGTTCGGCGTGTTGCAGGACCTGGAGCTGGACTGGGAGCACGAGCTGCAGCGTTGGCTCGGCCCGGTCGCCACCGCGCTGCTGGCAGGCCACATCCGCCTGCGTGCGCGCTGGACCCGCCAAGGCCTGACGCGCTTCAGCCAGAACCTCTCCGAGTACCTGGCCGAAGAGTCCCGCACCCTGGTCGGCAAACGCGAAGCCGAAGCCGCCTTCAGCGAGCTCGATGCCTTGAAGGTCGATACAGAACGCTTAGAGGCGCGCCTGCTGCGCCTCTCCCGATCCCTTGATACCAGCGATAACGCATGAAGCTGCTCGCCGTCCGCCGTCTCTTTCGCATCCAGCGTGTGGTGATCCGCTACCGCCTCGATGACCTGCTGTTCGACCTGCCCCTGCCCTGGTGGCTGATGAGCCTGCGCCTGCTGATGCCCTGGCGCTGGCTGCCGCGCACGCCCTCCGCGCTCAGCCGTGGCGCGCGCCTGCGCCTGGCGCTGCAGGACCTGGGGCCGATCTTCATCAAGTTCGGCCAGCTGCTGTCCACCCGCCGCGACCTGCTGCCCACCGACATCGCCGACGAACTGATGCTGCTGCAAGACCGCGTGCCGCCGTTCGACCCGAAAAAGGCCGTGGCCTTGATCGAGGAGCAGCTCGGCGCCAAGGTCGGCGAGGTGTTCAGCCGTTTCGACGTCGAGCCGCTGGCCTCGGCCTCGGTGGCCCAGGTACACGCCGCGCGCCTGAAGAGCGGCGAAGAAGTCGTGGTCAAGGTGGTACGCCCGGGCCTCAAACCGATCATTGCCCAGGACCTGGCCTGGCTGTTCCTGATCGCCAAGGGCGCCGAGCGGGTGTCTGCCGACGCTCGCCGCCTGCACCCGGTCGAAGTGGTCAACGATTACGAAAAGACCATCTACGACGAACTCGACCTGCTCCGCGAGGCGGCCAACGCCAGCCAGTTGCGGCGCAACTTCGAGGGCTCCGAGCTGATGTACGTGCCCCAGGTCTACTGGGACCTGTGCCGGCCCAAGGTGCTGGTGATGGAGCGCATCTACGGCGTGCCGGTCACCGACATGGCAACCCTGGCCGACCAGCGTACCGACATGAAGCTGCTGGCCGAGCGCGGTGTGGAGGTGTTCTTCACCCAGGTGTTCCGTGACAGCTTCTTCCATGCCGACATGCACCCCGGCAACATTTTCGTCAGCACGGTAAAGCCGTGGAGCCCGCAGTACATCGCCATCGACTGCGGCATCGTCGGCAGCCTCACCGCAGAGGACCAGGATTACCTGGCGCGCAACCTGATCGCCTTCTTCAAGCGTGATTACCGCCGCGTCGCGCAACTGCACATCGATTCGGGCTGGGTGCCGGCGCACACCAAGGTCAATGAGTTCGAAGCCGCGATCCGTACCGTGTGCGAGCCGATCTTCGAAAAACCGTTGAAAGACATTTCCTTCGGCCAGGTGCTGATGCGCCTGTTCCAGACCGCCCGGCGCTTCAACATGGAGGTCCAGCCGCAACTGGTGTTGCTGCAGAAGACCCTGCTCAACATCGAGGGCCTGGGCCGCCAGTTGTACCCCGACCTGGACCTGTGGAGCACCGCCAAACCGTTTCTGGAACGCTGGATGCGCGAGCGCTACAGCCCAAAGGCCATGGTCGGCAACTTGTACAGCCAGGCCGAGCAACTGCCGCACTTGGCCGGCATGACACGCGACCTGCTCGAACGCCTGTCGCAACCGCACCTGCACGACCCGCAACTGCCCCAGCGGCGCCGCCAGGGCGACCGTTGGGCACTGCGCCTGCTCGGCGCCGGCCTGCTCGGCGGTGGCGCGGTACTGGCCGCAGGTGCCGCCGAGGCCGCCAGCCTGGCCGCCCCGGCCGCCTGGCCGGCATGGCTGATGCTGGCCGCTGGCCTTTACCTGATCGTGCGCCAATAGCCAGCCGCGCCTCTGGCTGGCACACTAGCGCAAAGGGCCCGGCACAGGAGCGGGTCCGTTTTGGAGTCGACGATGAAAGACTGGCTGGACGAGATCAAGTGGAACAGCGATGGCCTGGTACCGGCCATTGCCCAGGACCACAAGACCGGACGCGTGCTGATGATGGCCTGGATGAACCGCGAATCCCTGGCCCTGACTGCCGCCGAGCAACGCGCCATCTACTGGTCGCGCTCGCGTGGCAAACTGTGGCGCAAGGGCGAGGAGTCCGGCCATGTACAGAAATTGCACGAAATGCGCCTGGACTGTGATGCCGACGTGATCATCCTGATGGTCGAGCAACTGGGCCATATCGCCTGCCATACCGGCCGCGAAAGCTGCTTCTACCGCGTCTACGAAGACGGCCAATGGCAAACCGTCGACCCGGTCCTGAAGGACCCGGACGCCATCTATAGCGCAGGACACTGACATGAGCGACACCCTCAACCGCCTGGCCGAAGTGCTTGAACAACGCAAGCACGCGGCGCCCGACAGCTCCTACGTGGCAAGCCTGCATCACAAGGGCCTGAACAAGATCCTCGAAAAGCTCGGCGAAGAGTCCATCGAGACGATCATTGCCGCCAAGGATGCTGCGATCAGCAAGGATTACAGCGATGTCATCTATGAAACCGCCGACCTGTGGTTTCATAGCATGGTGATGCTCAGCGCGTTGGGGCAGCATCCACAGGCCGTGCTCGATGAACTGGAGCGCCGTTTCGGGCTTTCCGGGCATGACGAGAAGGCTGCGCGTCAACCTTCCGCCTGACTGAATAGAATTCTAGGAGAGCAACATGGGTATCTTTGACTGGAAACACTGGATTGTACTGCTGGTGGTGGTGGTGCTGGTGTTCGGCACCAAGAAGCTGAAAAACTTCGGCAGCGACCTCGGCGAGTCGATCAAGGGCTTTCGCAAGGCCATGAGCGACGAAGAGAACAAGCCGGCCGAGCAGACGCCGCCGCCTGCACAGCCCGTTCCGCCAGTGCAGAACACTGCCCAGCAAGCCCAGGGCCACACCATTGAGGGCCAGGCCCAGCCGGTCCAAGAGCCACAGCGGAAAGACTGACCCATGTTCGGCATCAGTTTCAGTGAGCTGCTGCTCGTCGGCCTCGTCGCCCTGCTGGTGCTCGGCCCCGAGCGCCTGCCCGGCGCCGCGCGTACGGCCGGGCTGTGGATCGGGCGCCTCAAGCGCAGCTTCAACAGCATCAAGATGGAAGTCGAGCGCGAGATCGGCGCCGACGATATCCGTCGGCAGCTGCACAACGAGCACATCCTGCACATGGAAGAGGAAGCCCGGCGCATCCTCAACCCGCAGACGCCAGCGGTGCAGCCACCGGTCACCACGGCCACGGTGCAACCTCCCGCAGGGCTCGAAGCTACGCCAGACGCCACGCCTGCCGCCCCGGCCGCACCCTCTGAACCGCCACAACCGCCGCGAGCCCCATGAGCGAAAATCCGGAACACGACCAGCCCATGCCGCTGGTCTCGCACCTGACCGAACTGCGCACCCGCCTGCTGCGTTGTGTCGCCGTCATCTTCCTGATCTTTGCCGGGTTGTTCTCCTTCGCCCAGCAGATCTACACCCTGGTCTCGGCGCCGCTGCGCGACCACCTGCCGGCCAATGCGACGATGATCGCCACCGACGTGGCCTCGCCGTTCCTCACGCCGTTCAAGTTGACCATGATCGTGTCGTTGTTCCTGGCGATCCCGTTCATTCTTCAACAGATCTGGGGCTTCATTGCACCCGGGCTGTATCGCCATGAAAAACGCATTGCCATTCCGCTGCTGGTGTCGAGCATCTTCCTGTTCTACGCCGGCATGGCCTTCGCCTATTTCCTGGTGTTCCCGCTGATTTTCGGCTTCTTCGCCAGCGCCACCCCGGAGGGCGTGTCGATGATGACCGACATCGCCAGCTACCTCGACTTCGTCATGACCCTGTTCTTCGCCTTTGGCGTTGCCTTCGAGATCCCGGTGGCCGTGGTGTTGCTGGTGTGGATCGGCGTGGTCGACGTGAAGTACCTGAAGAAGGTTCGCCCTTACGTGATCATCGGCTGCTTCGTGGTCGGCATGGTCCTGACCCCACCGGACATCTTCTCCCAGACCTTGCTGGCAGTGCCCATGTGGCTGTTGTTCGAGGTCGGTGTGCTGTGTGGCAGCCTGATCCGCAAGCGCAGCGAGCACGATGAAGCCGCGAACGATCACAACGACCAACCCCCTGCGACGCAACCGTGAACCTGCTGTTACTCGAACAAGCCGATTTCATCGCGGCCGACCGCGTGGTCCTGGCCGACCGGCGTTTCACCCACATGCAGGAGATTCACCGGGTAGCGGTGGGCGATAGCCTGCGCGTCGGGCAGGTCAACGGGTTGATGGGCCGCGCCACCGTGGTGCGCCTGGAAGGCCATGAAGCGGAACTGCAAGTGGGCTTCGACCAGCCGCCACCGGCCAAGCTGCCGCTGACCCTGGTGCTGGCGGTGCCGCGGCCGAAAATGTTGCGCCGGCTGTTCCAGACCGTCGCCACCCTGGGTGTCGAGCGCCTGATCCTGGTGAACAGCTACAAGGTCGAAAAGAGTTTCTGGCAAACGCCTTTCCTTAACCCCGAAAATATTCGCGAAAACCTCATCCTGGGCCTGGAGCAGGCCCGCGACACGGTGTTGCCCGAGGTGATCATCGAGAAGCGCTTCAAGCCGTTCGTCGAAGACCGCCTGCCGGCCATCGCCGAAGGCACCTTGGGCCTGGTGGGCCACCCCGGCCCCTACCCTGCCTGCCCGCGGGCCGTCGAGCAAGCGGTGACCCTGGCCATCGGCCCGGAGGGTGGCTGGATCCCCTATGAAGTCGAGCTGCTGGGCAAGGCTGGCCTTGCGCCTGTGCAACTGGGTGAGCGCATCCTGCGCGTGGAGACTGCCGTAATCGCGCTGTTATCGCGTATTTTCTGACGCAATCGTCAGGCTTTTCACCCATCAAGTTTCTCTCTCCCGGGCCGATGCCTTGGCAACACAATAATTAACCGTGCTGCCAAGTTACCGGGGAGTCGAACATGTACCGATGGTTAGCCCACGTGCTGGGAAATGTAAGCGTCAATCGCAAGCTGGGGCTGGGCTTCGGCCTGGTACTGCTACTGACCCTGGCCATTACCCTGACCGGCTGGCACGGCCTGGACAGCGTCATCGACCGCGGCGACAAGCTGGGTAATATCTCGGTGATCCAGCAATACACCCAGGAACTGCGCATCGCCCGCCAGCATTACCAGCGCGACCGCAATGACGCCGCTGTGGCCGAGCTGGAAAAGGCCCTGGCCAATCTTGATCGCCAGGTGCAACTGATGCTGGGCCAGATCGAACTCCCCGCCGACCGCCAGCGCCTCGAACAACAGCGCGAGGCCGTGCGCATCTATCAACAAGCGTTCAACGACCTGAAACAGGCCGGCCAGCGCCGCGAGGCCAGCCGTGCCGTGCTTGGCGACAGCGCCGACAAGGCCGTCGAGCTGGTCGGCCGGGTCCAGCGGGGCCTGCTGCAGGGCGGCGATATCAGCCAATACCAGTATGCGGTGGACGTCAGCGCACTGCTGCAACAAGCGCGCTTCCAGGTCCGTGGCTATACCTACAGCGGCGATGCGCAGTACCAGCAGACCGCACTGAAGGCCATCGACCAGGCCCTGGCCCAACTCAAGGCGCTGCCGGCCAAGGTGCCCGCCGAACATGCCGCCAGCCTCGACGATGCCGCCACCGCCCTGGCCGGCTACCGTGACGCGGTCAACCAGTTCGGCAGTGCGCAGGCTGCCAGCGAGCAGGCGCTGCAACACATGGCCGACCAGGGCTCGGTGCTGCTGCAGACCAGCCAGACGATAACCACTTCACAGACGGCAGTGCGCAACGCCGGTGCCAGCCAGGCCAAGACCCTGCTCGCCGCCGCCACCGCCCTGGCCCTGGCGTTGGGGCTGCTGGCGGCCTGGGCCATCACCCGGCAGATCATCATCCCGCTGCGCCAGACCCTGAACGCTGCCGAGCGCGTGGCCAGTGGCGACCTGAGCCAGGACTTGCCGGTACAACGCCGCGACGAACTGGGCCAGTTGCAGGCCAGCATGCAGCGCATGACCCAGGGCCTGCGTGAGTTGATCGGCGGCATCGGCGACGGTGTCACGCAAATCGCCAGCGCCGCCGAGGAACTGTCGGCGGTGACCGAGCAGACCAGCGCCGGGGTCAACAACCAGAAGGTAGAAACCGACCAGGTGGCGACGGCCATGAACCAGATGACCGCCACCGTGCACGAGGTGGCACGCAATGCCGAACAGGCCTCGGAAGCCGCGTTGATGGCCGACCAACAAGCCCGCGAGGGTGATCGGGTGGTGGGTGAGGCGGTGGCCCAGATCGAGCGCCTGGCCTCTGAGGTGGCCAACTCCAGCGAAGCGATGAACCTGCTCAAGGCCGAGAGCGACAAGATCGGCAGCGTGCTCGATGTGATCAAGTCGGTGGCCCAGCAGACCAACCTGCTGGCCCTCAACGCGGCGATCGAGGCAGCACGGGCCGGCGAGGCCGGCCGTGGCTTTGCCGTAGTCGCCGACGAAGTGCGCAGCCTGGCCCAGCGTACGCAGCAGTCGACCGAAGAAATCGAAGAGCTGATTGCCGGCTTGCAAAGCGGCACGCAACGTGTGGCCAGCGTGATGGACAACAGCCGCCAGCTGACCGACAGCAGTGTCGAACTGACCCGCCGCGCCGGGGGCTCTCTGGAGACCATCACCCGTACCGTGTCGTCGATCCAGGCGATGAACCAGCAGATTGCCACGGCGGCGGAAGAACAGAGCGCGGTGGCCGAGGAGATCAACCGCAGCGTGATGAATGTGCGGGATATCTCCGATCAGACCTCGGCGGCCAGTGAAGAGACGGCCAGCTCCAGTGTGGAACTGGCGCGGTTGGGCACGCACCTGCAAGGGCTGGTAGGGCGGTTCAGGCTCTGATCGTGCAAGGCCTGCGGGCGTGGTGTAGGAGCGGCCTTGCGTCGCGATCGGGGCGCGTAGCGGCCCTGGTTTTTCAGCTTCGCCGCAGAGAGTGCTGGGGGCGCTACGCGCCCCGTTCGCGACGCAAGGCCGCTCCTACACAAGCGTCGCGGCGGGCCTGCAGAAATTCATACAGTCTTTGCTGAATTTTCCTACGGGATTATCAGGTCAAGTCCTACGCCTCCGCGGCCGATGGGCAGGGGTGTCATGCCGGCATTGCGCCGGCATGCCCTCTCTCAAACGGACGGAGACTCATCATGCTCGGCTACCTCAACCGCAGGCTCGGCAACGTCGGTGTCGGCGCCAAGCTTGCCCTCGGCTTCGCCGTGGTCTTGCTGCTTACCCTGGCCACCACCCTCAGCGGCTGGCGCGCGCTGGATGGCGCTATCACCCGCTCGGAACAACTCAGTGAAATCGGCCTGATCAACGACCTGGTCAAGGACCTGCGCGCAGAGCGCATCACCTATCGCGTGCTCGGCGACGACGCCAGCAAGTCGCGCATCATGCGTATCCTCGACCAGCTCGAAGGCATGCTGACCACCCTGCAGCAACGCAGCCATGTCGATGATTCACGCCAGATGCTCACCCAGAAGCTGCAATTGTTGCAGCGCCTGCGCGACGACTTCGCCGAACTGCAGCGCACGGTCGCACAGCGGCACGCGCTGCGCGAGGCCATGCAGGCGCAGGAGCAGAAACTCAACGACGTCATCGACGAACTGCAGACCCAGGCCTTGCTGAAGATGCCTGCCGACAGCCAGCAAAGCGGCGTGCTGGGCCTGATGGATACCCTCAGCCGTCACGTCGACGGCGCCAACCAGCAGAGCCTGGTACCCGCCTATACCTTCTCGCCCGTCGAGGGTTTCGCCAAGGTCGGCGATGGCGCACTTGACGCCGCCGACAGCAGCCTTGGCCAGTTGCTCAAGGGTCTAGCGCCCCTGGGCCTGCCACGCACGCTGACGGAACAGCCCGGTGTCGAGTTGGCCAAGTACCGCACCCGCCTGGACCAGTACCGTAGCGCCGCCGTGCGGGTCGAGCAGTTGCAAGGCAACATGGAAAACATGGGTGATGAGTTAAGCGCCGTCAGCGTGGAGTTGGGCGAGCGCAAGGTCGAGCAACGCGACAGCGAGGCCCTGGCAGCCCGCTCGTTGCTGACCAGCGTGGCCGTGCTGGCGCTGGTGGTGGGGGTCATCGCCGGCTGGCTGATCACCCTGCAGATTACCCAGCCGCTGCGCCAGACACTGGCCGTGGCCGCGCGTATCAGCAAGGGCGACCTGAGCCAGGTCGAGCCGGTGCTGCGCCGTGACGAGATGGGCCAGTTGCAGTCCAGCATGCGCGACATGACCTTGAGCCTGCGCGAGCTGATCGGCGGCATCGACCAAGGTGTCGGCCACCTGTCACAGGCGGCCACGCAACTGGCCGCCAGCAGTGAGGACACCAAGCTGCGCATCAGCCAGCAACGCGAAGAAACCGACCAGGTGGCCACCGCCATGAACCAGATGAGCGCGACCGTGCAAGAGGTGGCGCAGAACGCCGAACAAGCATCGCTGGCCGCAACCAATGCCGACCAGCAGGCGCAGGTGGGCGATCAGGTGGTGGCCGAAGCCATCAGCCGCATCGAGCAACTGGCCGGGCAGATGGACGATTGCCTGGCAGCCATGCAGCATCTGGCGGGCGAAAGCCAGCGCATCGGCAGCATCCTCGATGTGATCAAGTCGGTGTCCGAACAAACCAACCTGCTGGCCTTGAACGCAGCGATCGAAGCAGCCCGGGCCGGTGAAGCCGGGCGTGGTTTTGCGGTGGTCGCCGATGAGGTACGCGGGCTGGCGCAACGGACCCAGCAGTCGACCGAGGAGATCGAACAACTGATCGAAAGCCTGCACAGCGGCACAGACGAGGTCACGCACCTGCTCGACAACAGCAAGCGCCTGACCGAGCAGAGTGTCGAGCTGAGCCGCAAGGCAGGGCATGCGCTGGGGCAGATCACCGATACGGTGTCGAGTATCCAGGGCATGAACCAGCAGATTGCCACGGCCAGCGAAGAACAGAGCGTGGTGGCCGAGCAGATCAACCGCAGTGTGCTGAATGTGCGCGATGTGTCTGACCAGACCAGTGCGGCCAGTGAACAGACGGCGGCTTCGAGTGGCGAGCTGGAGCAACTGGGGCGGCAGTTGCGGGGGATGGTCGGGCGATTCAGCCTTTGAGATTGCCGGGGGCGCAATGCGCCCCCAAGCGGTTACAGCACCTGGCGCAAGAACGCCTGCGCCCGCGGGTCCTTCGGCGTATCGAAGAACTGCGCCGGCGAGGCATCTTCCAGCAACTTGCCATGGTCGAAGAACAGCACCCGGTCAGCCACTTCCCGGGCAAAGCCCATCTCGTGGGTAACGCAGACCATGGTCATGCCTTCCTGAGCCAGGGTCTTCATCACATCCAGCACTTCGCCGACCATTTCCGGGTCGAGCGCCGAGGTCGGCTCATCGAACAGCATCACCTTCGGCTCCATGGCCAAGGCACGGGCAATCGCCACGCGCTGCTGCTGGCCGCCGGACAACCGCGACGGGTACTCGTTGGCCTTCTGCGCGATACCGACCTTCTCCAGCAGCGCCCGGGCCTTGGCCTCACGCTCGGCCTTGCCGCGCTTGCGCACCACCTTCTGCGCCAGGCACAGGTTCTCCAGCACGGTCATGTGCGGGAACAGGTTGAAATGCTGGAACACCATGCCGACTTCGCGGCGGTAGGCGTTGATGTCGGTCTTCGGGTCGGCCAGTTGCAGGCCGTCGATGGCCACATGGCCTTCGTCGAAATGCTCCAGGCCGTTGAGGCAGCGCAGGAAGGTCGACTTGCCCGAACCCGACGGGCCAAGCACCACCACCACTTCGGCCTTGGCCACACGCGTGGTGACATTGTCTACCGCGCGAACCACTTGGCCGCGGGTGTCGAAGACTTTTACCAGGTCACGGACTTCAATCACTTTGCGCAAGCCTCCGCTCGAGCCGGCTGGCCAGGTGCGACAGCGGCAGGTTGATCAGCAGGTACAGGCCTGCCACGCAGAACCAGATCTCGAAGGTCGAGAACGAGGTGGTGATGGCCTCGCGGCCGCTCTTGGTCAGTTCGGTAATGGCGATCACCGAGACCAGCGAGGTGTCCTTGACCAGGCTGATGAACTGGCCGGCCAACGGCGGCAGCACGCGTTTGAAGGCCTGAGGCAGGATCACATGGCGCATCGACTGGCTGGCGTTCAAGCCCAGCGAGCGGGCCGCCTCGTTCTGGCCGCGGGCGATCGACTGCACACCGGCGCGGACGATCTCGGCCACATAGGCCCCGGTGAACAGCGCCAGCGCCGCAACCCCGGCGAATTCGCGGGACAGGTTGAGCACGGTGCCAATGAAGAAGTAGAAGATGAAGATCTGTACCAGCAGCGGTGTGCCCCGCACCAGTTCGACGTACACCGTCGACAAGTCACGCAGGGTCGGGTTGTTCGATAACCGGCACAGGCCCGCGAACAGGCCGATCACCAGGCCCAGGGCGCCCGACACCACCGACAACCACAGCGTGGTCCACAGGCCCCACGCCAACGGGCCAGCCGCCCAGTGGCGGGTCACACCGACCTGGTCGCCTTCGGCGACGTCATCGCCACGGCTCAGTTGCAGGCTGTTGCTGTCCACATCGAGCACCTGCTCAGCGCCGTCTTCGCCCTTGAGCGAGACGCGGGCGGTGTCACCGGAGATGACGATGTCCTGCACGGTGCCATTGCTGGCGGCGCGCTGGGCGTCTTCGGCCTGGTAGGCAAAATACTGAGGGACGCGGTTCCAGCGCCACTCATAGGACATCATCGAGGTGGCCAGATACAGACTGACCGCCAGGCCAACCAGCACCAGCGCAGTCAGCGCGTGCCAGGGCCACTGGGCTTTCTTGTGTTTGATCACGGGGTTACTCCAGAAAGCGGAAAGCCGCAAGCTACACGCTGCAAGGAAAACCAGACCGCGTATTGGCCCACCTCCTCTTGCAGCTTGCAGCTTGCGGCTTGCGGCTACTTCTTATTCCATTTCCTTCAGCCAGTCCTTGTTCTTGAACCACTTGTCGTGGATACGATCGTAGGTCCCGTCATGCTTGATCTGGTGCAGGAAGTTGTTGATGAAGTTGATGCTGTCGTAGTCGCCTTTCTTCAGGCCGAATGCCAGCGGCTCGTAGGTGAAGGGTTCTTCGAGGAACAGCAGCTTGCCAGCGCCGGCCTTCTCCACCGCCACCACGTTGTAGGGTGCATCGTAGACGAAGGCGTCGGCCTTGCCGTTGACCACATCCATCACCGCTTCCTGCTCGTTGTCGTAGCCGTGGTACTTGGCTTTGGCGATCAACTTCTTGGAAACCATCTCGCCGGTGGTACCGAGCTTGGAGGTGATGCGGTACTTCTCGTTGTTCAGGTCTTTGTAGGTCTTGATCTCGCCCGCCAGTTCCTTGCGGATCAGCAGGGTCTGGCCGACCACGATGAAGGGTTCGCTGAAGTTCAGGCGCAGGTTGCGTTCCTGGGTCAGGGTCATGCCGCTGCCGATCATGTCGAACTTGTTGGTCAGCAGGGCCGGGATGATGCCGTCATAGGCGGTGGAGACGGTCTCCAGCTTGACACCCATGGACTTGGCCATGGCCTTGAGGATATCGACCTCGAAGCCGATGATCTCGCCACGCTTGTTGGTCATCTGGAACGGCATGTAGGTTGGGTCCATGCCCACTTTCAGGGTGCCGCGCTTGACCGCGTCTTCGATGGCGCCAGCCTGGGCTGCCGAGACGGCGACCAGGGCGGTAACACCGACCAGCAGTCGCGAAAGGTATTTCTTGATCATCACCAAGTCCCCTAGCAAAAAAAGAAGCAAATCTTATTGTTGGCACGGCCGTACTGGCCGAAGCGTCTATCGGAGACGGATGCTAACGCATGGCGGCTCAGGGACCTAGAGCCGGGGGGGACTTTGTTGGCCAAAATCGATTGCATGGCCGGTCTGAAGCTTCGCGGGGCAAGCCCGCTCCCACAGGGACAGCACAGCATTGAAGCACTGTGAAGTCGCAGTGGGAGCGGGCTTGCCCCGCGAATGCTATGGATCAGGCGCCGACGAGTGCCGGCTGGCCTTCATTCTCAGGATGCAACGGCAACAACGGCGAATGCGGGTCGTTGTTGATCGAAGCACGCCACACATCGATCCAGGCAGCGTTGTGCTCGGCCCAGACCCGATCATGCAGGCGCGCCAAGGCGACCGGGTCGCTCAGCAAGGCCAGGCGGGTATTCAGGTCCAGCCCTTGCGGCCCAACGTCCAGCGCCTTGGCCACACGCTCGGCACGCAGCGCTTCGATCGCAGCAGCCTGGCCGTGGCGAGCCGTCGCCATGGCGCAAGCCAGGGCATTCTGCCGCGGGTCGACCACTGCCCGCACAAAACCGTCGTGCAGGGCATGCCAACGGTTCTCGTGGGTGTACTGGTCAGTTGCCAGCAGCTCCTGCGGCGTTGCGTATTCCTCAGGGATCAGGAACAGCTTCTCGTCCTTGGCCGCCAGGCCCAGGCGGGTACGGCTGGAGATCACCGACACCGGGATCGACAGCACCAGCGAACCCACGATCGGCGCCAACCACCACAGGAAGCTCGGGTTCAGCCAGGCCACCAGCGCTGCCCAGGCAAAGCCCAGCAGGGTCTGCGGGCCATGGCGGCGAACGGCCTCGCTCCACGGCGTGGAGTCGTCGTCACGCTGCGGCGAGTTCCAGGTCGCGGCCCAGCCGAGGAACGCGGCCAGCACGAAGCGGGTGTGGAAGATCATCCGGACCGGCGCCAGCAGCATGGAGAACAGCATCTCCATCAGCATCGACAGGGTGACTTTGACACGCCCGCCAAACTCGGTGGCACCCTTGGCCCAGATCAGGATGATGCTCAGCAGCTTGGGCAGGAACAGCAGCACGATGGTGGTGGAGAACAGCGCAACGGCTTTTTCCGGGTGCCACTGAGGCCACAGCGGGTAAAGCTGGTACGGTTCGATGAAGTATTGCGGCTCCATCAGCGTGTTGGTCGCCAGCAGCGCGGTCGACAGCACCAGGAAGAAGAACCACAACGGCGCCGACAGGTACGACATCACGCCGGTGAGGAACACCGCACGGTGCACCGGGTGCATGCCCTTGACCAGGAACAGGCGGAAGTTCATCAGGTTGCCGTGGCACCAGCGGCGGTCACGCTTGAGCTCGTCGAGCAGGTTCGGCGGCAACTCTTCGTAACTACCCGGCAGGTCATAGGCGATCCACACGCCCCAGCCGGCACGGCGCATCAGCGCGGCTTCGACGAAGTCGTGGGAGAGGATGGCACCGGCGAAGGCGCCCTTGCCCGGCAACGGCGCCAGGGCGCAGTGCTCGATGAACGGCTTCATGCGGATGATCGCGTTGTGGCCCCAGTAGTGCGACTCGCCCAGCTGCCAGAAGTGCAGGCCGGCGGTGAACAGCGGGCCGTACACACGGGTGGCGAACTGCTGCATGCGCGCATACAGGGTGTCCATGCCCGACGCCTTGGGCGCGGTCTGGATGATGCCGGCGTCCGGGTTGGCCTCCATCAGGCGCACCAGGCTGCTCAGGCACTCGCCGCTCATGACGCTGTCAGCGTCGAGCACGACCATGTACTTGTACTCGCCGCCCCAGCGACGGCAGAAGTCGTCGAGGTTGCCGCTCTTGCGCTTCACCCGACGCCGACGGCGGCGGTAGAAGATGTGGCCGAAGCCCTTGGTTTCGCGGCACACGTCCAGCCAGGCCTGTTGCTCGGCGACGGCAATGTCGGTGTCGTTGGTGTCGCTGAGCACGAAGAAGTCGAAACGGTCGAGGTTGCCGCTGGCGGCTACCGATTCGAACGTTGCCCTCAGGCCTGCGAACACCCGCGGCACATCTTCGTTGCAGATGGGCATGACCAGCGCGGTACGGGCCTCGGGCGCGATCGGCTCACTGCCGGCACTGCTGCCGGAAATGCGGTACTTGTCGCGCCCGGTGAGCAGCTCAAGGAAACCCATCAGCGCCGTCCAGAAGCCCGCCGACACCCAACAGAACAGGATGCCGAAGAGAATCAGGATGGAGGTCTGCAGGGCATACGGCCACACCTGCACGACGGTTTCCCACAGCGACTGGTTGACGATCTCGTCGAGGTCGACGAACGACCAGCCCTGATACGGCAGGATGCCCTTCATGTACCAGCCGGCGACGATGGTCTGGCCGATCATCAGGGTCAGCAGGATATAGCGGCGGATCGAACCAACCGTGCGCCAACGGGCCTTGGGCAGCTCGCGCTGCTCTGGCTGCGGCGCGTTGGTGCGCCCGGTCATGCGCCGCCACATGCGGATCAGCACGTTGGTGCGCCATGGCTCGGGCACCACACGGGTGCGCTTGATCGGCGGTGCGATTTTCAGGCACAGCCGGCCGCTGCCGTCGACGCCGAGCATTTCGGCTTCTTCAAGCTCGGCGGCGCTGCCCACGGTCAGCCGCGGGCCCACCGAAGCCTGCACGGCCTCGGCGGCGTTGGCGGCCGGGTTGGCCGCCAGGCGTTGGTGCAGCTCACCGAACGAGGAGCAGCTGGCGAGTTCCGCACGCTGCTCATCGCTCAGTGGGAGGTGGGCCAGGTATTCGCCAAGCGATTCCGGCCTTGCGCTTGAGTTACTCATCGGCAGGCAACTGATAGCTCCAGGTCTCGGTCAGCACTTGTTCGGTGGTGGCCGGGGTCCCGTTGGTGGACGCCGCGTCGGCGGCAGGTTGTTCGGCCTTGGCGTTTTTCTCGGCCTTGGCGTGCTGGGCAGCGGCCTTGTCCTGCTTGGCGTCCTTGGTAGCAGGCTTGGCGGGTTCGACAGGCACGTCGCGAACCAGCGCAGCGCGCATTTCCGTCGATTTGTTGGCTTCCTTGACCTTCAGCCGCAGGGTCAGGCGCCAGCCCTTGCTCTCTGGGTTATAGCGCAGGTTGTTCTCGACCACCTCGGCATTGTCGCCGACGCTGATCTGGCTGCGTACTGCGGTGTCTTCCGGCAGGGCGGCCAGGTTGGCTCCAGCGAAGTCGACGATGAACGCCACGCTGCCGTCAGGCTGACGAATCAGGTTGGACTGTTTGACGTCACCGGTGGAGCGCAGGGTCTGGGTGACCGAGGCCACGTCCTGGGCCTGGAACTGGGCCTCGTTGATGGTCCAGTGCAGGCGGTAGTCGTACTCGAACGGCTTGCCAGGCTCTGGCAGGGCCTCGGGGCTCCAGAACGCCACGATGTTGTCGTTGGTCTCGTCGGCGGTCGGGATTTCAACCAGGTCGACGGTACCCTTGCCCCAGTCGCCCTTGGGCTCGATCCAGGCGCTTGGACGCTTCTGGTAGTTGTCGTCGAGGTCTTCATAGTCCTTGAAGTCGCGATGACGCTGCATCAGGCCGAAGCCACGCGGGTTCTCGACGCTGAAGTTGCTGACAGCCAGGTGTTTCGGGTTGTTCAGCGGGCGCCACAGCCACTCGCCGTTACCGGCATGGATCGACAGGCCTTCGGAATCGTGCAGGGCCGGGCGGTAGTTCATGACCTTGGACGGCTGGTTAGGGCCGAACAGGTACATGCTGGTGAGCGGTGCGATGCCCAGGCGGCTGACGTGGTCACGCAGGTAGACCCGCGACTTGACGTCGACCACGGTGTCGCTGCCCGGACGCAGGGTCAGTTTGTAGGCACCGGTGGAGCGCGGCGAGTCCAGCAGGGCATAGATCACCAGGTGCTTGTCGGCAGGCTTTGGCTTCTCGACCCAGAACTCGGTGAACCGCGGGAACTCTTCACCCGACGGCAGCGCGGTGTCGATGGCCAGGCCACGGGCCGACAGGCCATATACATGGCCCTTGCCGACCACGCGGAAGTAGCTGGCGCCAAGCAGGGTCATGATCTCGTCCTGCTTGTCGGCCTTGTTGATCGGGTAAAGCACGCGGAAACCGGCATAGCCCAGGTTCTTGGTGGTTTCCGGGTCGTGCGGCACGTCACCGAACTCGAAACGGCTCGGGTCGTACTTGATTTCCTCGACCTTGGAGGCGGTGACTTCGTTGATTTTCACCGGGGTGTCGAAATGCATGCCCTGGTGATAGAAGGACAGCTTGAAGGGGGTCTTGTCCTTGGCCCACTCGGCCTTTTCCTGCAGGAAGTGAATCTTCTGGTAGTCGGCGAACTTCATGTCGCGGAAGACTGCCGGCAGATTGCTCTTCGGTGCTTCGTACTTCTGGCCGGCCAGATCCTTTGCCTTGGCTGCAACATCGTCAAGATTGAATGCCCACAGCTGGCCCGCGCTCATCAGGCCGACCAGTGCCACGCTGGCCATCAGGGCCTTGCGTAGCCGAATGCCGGGGATTCTTGATGCTTTATGGGGACTAACAATCACGAGCAACCCTCGCCGAAAACAGATCATGAAACCAACGGCCAGCTACAAATGCCGGGTTGGCGAGCACTGTTCGGACCCCGTAAGGGCGCAATGATTCCCCAAACGGATCCAGACAATACTCGAGTCAGAGTGAAACGAACCTGCGAACGCAGGTCCATGCAGCGCGCGATTATCCAGCAGGTCGCGTGACAACGCATCAGGCTGGACTAACTATTTATCGTACAAAACCCCTTGTTTTCCGACAAACAAGGGGTTTTTTAGCCTCACATTTGTAACATAAATGTTACGGGGCCATCATTGACCAGTTGCACCTGCATGTCTGCGCCAAATTGCCCACTCGCCACATCGGCGTGCTTGCCCTTCGCCTGCTCTAAAAGATAGTCGAACAGCTCGGCACCGAGGGCCGGTGGCGCCGCCGTCGAGAAGCTCGGCCGCATGCCGTTGCGGGTATCTGCCGCCAGCGTGAACTGGGACACCAGCAACAAACCGCCGCCGACATCCTTGAGCGACAGGTTCATCTTGCCCTGCTCATCGCTGAACACCCGATAGTTAAGCAGCTTGTGCAGCAGCTTATCGGCCGATTCGCGGGAATCTTCAGGCTCGACCGCCACCAGCACCAACAGGCCATGGTCGATGGCACCGACGACCTCCCCGGCAACCTCTACCCGTGCGCCACGCACACGCTGTAGCAGCGCCCTCACGCTTCTTCCAGGGGCAGGTCGAGCAGGCGACGGGCCATCTGCTCGGCAGCGCGCACCAAGGCATCGGTGATGCCCGGCTCAGAGGCCGCGTGGCCAGCATCGCGAATGACCTTCAGCTCGCTGTTGGGCCAGGCCTGGTGCAGCGCCCAGGCGTTGTCCAGCGGGCAGATCACATCGTAGCGGCCATGCACGATCACCGCCGGCAGGTGGGCGATCTTCGGCATGTCGCGGATCAGTTGGTCCGGCTTGAGGAAGGCATTGTTCATGAAATAGTGGCATTCGATGCGGGCAATCGACAGCGCGCGCTGCGGCTCGGAGAAGCGGTCGACCACCAGCGGGTTGGGGCGCAGCGTAGCGGTGCGGCCCTCCCAGGTGGACCAGGCCTTGGCGGCGTGCATCTGGGCGATCTGGTCGTTGCCGGTCAGGCGCTTGTGGAAGGCCTTGACCAGGTCACCGCGCTCTTCAGGCGGGATCGGTGCAATGTAGTCCTGCCAGTAGTCGGGGAACAGGCGGCTGGCGCCTTCCTGGTAGAACCACTCGATCTCCTGCGGGCGGCACAGGAAGATGCCGCGCAGGATCAGGCCATGCACGCGCTCAGGGTGGGTCTGGGCGTAGGCCAGGGCCAGGGTCGACCCCCACGAACCACCAAAAAGCACCCACTTGTCGATGCCCAGGTGCTTGCGGATACGCTCCAGGTCCTCGACCAGGTGCCAGGTGGTGTTGTTCTCCAGGCTCGCGTGCGGCGTGGAGCGGCCACAGCCACGCTGGTCGAAGGTGATGATACGGTACAGGTTGGGGTCGAAGTAGCAGCGGCTCTGGGCATCGCAACCGGCACCCGGGCCACCGTGGATGAACACCACCGGCAGACCTTCAGGCGAGCCGCTTTCATCGACATACAGCACATGCGGCGCTTCCACGGCCAGATCGTGCCGGGCGTAGGGTTTGATCTGCGGGTAGAGGGTCTGCATTGCGCACTCCGTGTGAGGATTAAGTCTGCCGTTTGGCATCATAAACCTGAATTGCGCTTAGAGCATGTGTCTGTGCTCAGATCATGTTATGCACATGCCACAGGCCACGCTGGCTAGCCTCGCTGCTTTACCAAGCGAGGCTAGCCAATGACTCACCTTCCCGACGCCAGCGATGACACTTCCCATCCTCAGGCCCTGATCGAGGGTAAAATCCCAGCCTGGATGGTCAGTACCACGCCTGCCACCCATCAGCACATGCGCACAGCACTGAACACCCCTGCCCCCTGGTTTGCCAAGGCTTGCCAGGAGCAACCGGCTGATGCCCGCAAGCTGGCCAGGGAATATGAGGCCTATAGGCACGCCAGCAGCGACGCAAACGCACTGTTCAAAGCCCTTCCCGACCTGGAGACATTCGCCAGGGAACAGCTGACCTCGGCCATCGACGCGCGCTTCGGCCTGGCGCTGGATGTCACCCGGACCTACCTGTTCAACGCCGGCAAGGCCGAAGCCTATCAGGCAAGCATGGGTGCAGACCCGTTCACCGCTGCCCAGCGGGCGTTCAAGCTGGCCACCCAGAGCCTGCTGCATTGCGCCCTGCAAAATTTTGAAGCGGCCGAAGCCGAGCCTGGCGGTCTCGATGGCCAGACGTTGAAGTCCGTGGTGCTCGACAGCCATCAGTTCCTGGCGCAGCTGCCCACCGGCAAGCCGGTTCAGATAGCCCCGCAGGCTTTTGCCTCCTTAGTCCGCGAGCTGGACATCGGCGGCCAGTATCAGGCGTTGCTCGCTGCCGTCTACCAGCCGGACTCCGGGGGTGATGGCGCAGCGGTAAACGAGACGCTTGGCAAGGCTGAGCAATGCGCCTTTCGTCTCGAACTGCACAGGGCCTACCTGAGCAACATGCTCGACCTGCTACTGTATGAGGCCTTGTTGAAGCTCATCCGGGGCGACGAGGTGCACTACCTGGAAAGCCCCATGCGGTGGGCGTTCCTCAAGCTGTTCGACGTGTCGGTGACCGGCGCGCTGGTGATCGGCGTGGTGCCTTTTCCCGAGTTGTTTCTGAGCTACGACATAACTCGCCTTCCGTACAAGAACGTCCTGGTAACCTATCTGCCGGGCGCGCCAGTGCCGCTGAAAGTGCACAGCACTGTTCTTGAAGTTCAAGTGCACTTGCGCGAGCAACTGTGGGCAATGCAGATCCGCCATCTGCAGCAGGGCGTACCTGCCCGCGACAGCGCCACCTTCATGGAAAAACTACGCGACTGCCTGCAACCGGTTGATTGGAGCCGTGTGCAGCCATCCCCGACGCACCAGGGTGACCAGACCAACCGCGTACGTGACCCCGAAGCATGGGTAGCGGTGACGCTGCAGCCCTTCAACCGCTCGCTGCTCGACGAACTGGTCAGCCAGAAACGCCAACGGCGCATGGACGATGCCTCGTACCATGCCGTTTCAACGGCCCAGGAAGATCAAAAAACCACCGAAAAGCGCAGGGCCTACTTTGCCCAACTGGCATTGGGCGCTTTGAACCTCGGTGCCTTCGTCGTGCCTGGCCTGGGCCAGTTGATGCTTGGTCTGTCACTGATTCAACTCAGCTACGAGGTTTTCGAGGGCATCGAGAACTGGGCCGACGGCGATCGTGAGCAAGCGCTCGACTACCTGATGGACATCGTCGAGAACGTCGCACTCACCGCAGTGGCCGTGGCAACAGGCGCGGCCGATGGCACCCCGGCCGTCGAGAAGATACCCGTGGACATGCCCTCGTTCATCGAGGAGCTCGAGCCTGTGGTCATGCCCGATGGCGGTAGCCGTCTGTGGTTACCGGACGCCCGGCCGTTCGCCCATGACACCGTGCTGCCGGCTGGCCTGCAGGCGGATGAGTTCGGCCTGTATCACCATGATGGCAAGGCCTGGTTGGCAATCGAAGGCAACACCTACTCAGTCACGCAGGCGCCTGGCAGCACTGAATACCGCCTTGTGCACCCCAGCAAGGCACTCAGCTATGAACCACCGCTGCGCCACAACGGTGCTGGCGCCTGGCTGCTCCCCGCGGACCGGCCCGAGCAATGGCCAGAACTGCCCTTGTTCAGGCGCGCTGGCCACCTTGGCGCGCATTTCGACGATGAGACTGCACTGCGTATCCTGCGCGTAAGTGGCACGCAGGAGGATGTGCTGCGCAGGGCGCTGTGCGACAGTCAGCGCTTACCCGCGCAGTTGGAAGACACCCTGTCGCGCTTCAAGCTCTATCAGGCACTTGAGCAACGCCCTGAATTGGCTGAGCCGAACGTGCTCCACAGCGAATTCGAGAGGCACTATCGAGCGCTGCCCACGCCCCGGGTGCCCGGCGCCGAAGTGATCCAATCTCGCTACCCACAGCTTCCAGCGCCCCTCACCGAAGAGTTGTTGCGCCATGCCAGCCCCTCCGAACGGGCTGAGCTGGCCCATGGCAAAGTCCCCACCCGGCTCGCCGAAGAGGTTCGTTGCCTTGCGCAGCAGGTCAGGCTGAACCGCGCCTACGAAGGGCTCTACCTGGAGAGCGTGCGTAACTGGGACAGCGATGTACTCGTCTTGCACACCCTGGAGCAGCTCCCCGGCTGGTCAACCGAGACCCCCATCACCGTTGAGCAGCGTCAGCACTCGCCCGCCCAGGTCGCCAGCATCGGCGCCAGCGAAGTACCCGCGACCACGTTGATCATCAGCGCACGTGCGGGTTACGTGGTCATGGACAGTACCCGGCCCGACGATCTGCTTTCGGTGCACAGCTCATTACCCGGAGCGCTGTTCGAAGTATTGACTGCCGAGCAACGTGAGGCGCTGGGTGTTGAGAATGAGCAGGCGCTCAGACGCAGGGTTCAACAGGCGCCTCTGTTACCCCGCGCGGCATTGCGCAAGGTCCTCGGCATGCAGAGCGTGCGCCCGGGCTTTCGCTCGCCAATGCGCCTGGCAGATGGTCGCTTGGGTTACCCGCTGGGTGGCAATCGCCCGCGCGTTGCCAGCATCTCGAGGCAAACATTGCTCAATTCAATACGCCAGATTGGCCAATACGCCCCCATTCCTCGCCCCGCCGAACAGACCCTGGCAGCGCTGGAAAACAGAAACCTGACCCGCGCCCAGATCGATGACATGCTCAGCGTGCTGCTGGAGCAACGCAACCAGCTGCAAAGCCGCCTGGCTGACTGGCGCCAGCTGGCCGCACGGATGCCCCATCAGCCCCCGGATGACTTCGAGCGGTTGATGAACGCCATTACCCAGCACTGGTATGACCGCGCATTCCTGACGGCCAGCGATGCCGTCGGGCCGCTTCGCCTTGAACGCCTGTCCTTGGCGCAGTTTCCGCTCGAACTGCCTGAATTTTTCAGCGCCAGCGTCACGGACCTGCAACTGATAGAAACGTCACCCGAAAACTATGAAGGCTGGAACCAGCACGGCCCGCAACTGCACAGCCTGACGCGACAGTTCGCAAACCTGAGGTCGCTGGAGATCAGCCGGAACTACCGGCCTGAAGGGACGCCTTCCGCCCTGCAGTTCAGCCTGCCGATGATCGCCCAGCGTCTACCGGCGCTCGAATCGCTCAGCCTGACCAACCAGAATATCTCACTGTCCTCGACTGACATCGACAGCCTGGCAGGGCTCACTCAGCTGCGACGCCTGG
The DNA here is from genome assembly GCF_014269105.1 of Pseudomonas sp. SWRI77. Classification (NCBI taxonomy): domain Bacteria; kingdom Pseudomonadati; phylum Pseudomonadota; class Gammaproteobacteria; order Pseudomonadales; family Pseudomonadaceae; genus Pseudomonas; species Pseudomonas sp. SWRI77. The sequence goes on from NZ_JABWRV010000001.1 coordinate 445,035, forward strand.
ACCTGAGCGGCAACCGGTTTTCCGAGCATTACCCCCCGCGCTTCAACGAGCTGACACTGGACTACCTGGGCCTGGACAACATGGCACTGGATCATTGGCCAGAGGGGGTGGGGTTCAATACCCTGACCCAGGTGCATCACATTGGCCTGCGCAACAACCACATCAGGATCCTCCCGCACTTTCTGCGGGATAACCACATCAATATTGCCGAGCACGCGCTGGTCTCGATGCAGGGCAATCCGCTCTTCGAGGATGAGGTGAGGCGCGTGATGCTGAGCGAAGATGGCCGCGCCTCTCGCTTCGAAATGGACCAGCCTGAAGACGTCAGGGCGCGCCTGGCCGCCCAATTGGCACAACGCCAACAGCTACGCGACGCCATCGACAACTATGTAAACGCCTCCAGTTCGGCCGCCCCTGTCAGCCAGGCGGTCATGGCGGCCAGGACCCGCATCGCAGCAGCACTGAACGAGTTCTGGCATAACCAGGAGATAGGGCTGACGCGCGCGGCATTGCGCCTGAACGATGTTGACCTGGAGCATTTCCCGAGACGCTTGCCTGCCTTTTTCACCGCGCAGGTACATAACCTGGCGCTTGATCGCGTCAGCGGCTCAACCGCACAGCTCGATGCATTGCTGAGCCGGTTGGCGCGGGTGACGCGCCTGACGATCGACGACTACCAGCACGCCGAGCAAACGTTGCCTTCTGCCCTTCTGCGCTTGCCTGGGTTGACCGACATTGCCCTGCGCCAGTCAGGCCTGCTGATCGACCAGCAGGTGCTCGACACCCTGGGCGGTCTGCCCAACCTCAATTCACTGGACCTCACGGGCAACCGCATGGGGACGATCACACACGCGCCGCAGGCGTTGCAAACGATTCGCCGCCTCGACCTGAACAGCATGGCCCTGGACCAGTGGCCGGCCTGGGTAGACGGACTGCTGCCCCTGGAGATGCTGGACCTGAGTGATAACCGGCTCACCGAACTGCCAGAGCACATCCTGGCCAACCTGGATAACGACTTCCCCATCAGCTCGATTCTGTTGTTCAGTAACCCACTGACGGACGAAACCGTCATGCGCGCCCGTGCCTCTTCCGACAGCCAGCGCAGCTATACCTTTGCCATCGACCTGTCCGACAGCATGAGCGAGTCATCGGGAGAGGGCGGGATGGGCGGCCACCACCACTTACCCTTCCTGGACCCAATGGCTGATGCACCCAATGTGGAAGACTGGCTGCTCGCGACGGACCTCGAAAACGAAACACTGCGGGACAGCTGGGAGACACTCCAGGGTTCAGGTGAAGCCGAGCATCTTCTGGCGCTGGTCGGTCGCCTGCGCAACGCGGCCCCGTACCAGAACGGCAAGACCCGCGTGTCATTCTGCCAACGTGTGCGCAAGGTGCTGGGCAGTGCAGTAGTCAACACGCAAGACCTTGCGTTGTTCAACCTTCAGGCCAGGGAAGCACTGGTGCAGGACAATGGCGACCAGACCTGCCACGACGGCGCGCTGCTGGTATTCCAGAACATCGAACTGTACATCGCCAACCAGCGCCTGCAGATCGATGCGGCAGATACCGAGGGTAACCTTTATCGGGAACTGCGCCGCCTGTATCGCTTGCAGGCCCTGGATGAGGTTGCCCAAAGCGAGGCGGCCAACCGGGATGAAGCGGAGGTTCGCCTCACCTACCGTCGTGAACTGAATGCCCCGCTTGAACTGGGCCTACCCAACGACACCTTGCGCTACGCGATCAATGCCAATATCGATGAGTTGGCATATGCCGAGCTGGAAGTGCAGCGTCGCGAGCTGGCGGAGGATTTCCTGAATTTTGCCGCCGCCAACCCGCGCTGGGTCCAGTACTTGCGCCAAGCCTATGCCGACCGTTTTGCAGACATCGAGCACACATACCAGACCCAGGTATCCGAACTACCGGACCAATACCCTGACAGGCCCCTCTCTTCGTTGGCAGAAGAGTTCCAGGCATTGGAGCGCAACAGGCAAACACGCGAGTTACGCCTGATTCGCGAACTCACATCGTTTGCAGACCCTGATCGCAAGCCCCGTTCATCGACCGAGTAGGCAGCCACTCGCCGGGGCGGCCACTGTGTGCAGGCCGCCCCCTGCGCTCATTTCCCGTAGCGCTGCACGCCCCAGGCCAGCACGCTTTCGAGCAAACGCCGCAGCACGGCCTGGGTCGGTTGCGCCAGGTCTTCGCGATAGGCGAACGGCTCGCTTTCTTCCATGTACGTGCTTTGCGCCAGCTCCAACTGCACCGCATGGATATGGTTGGCAGGGTTGCCATAGTGGCGGGTGATATGGCCGCCCTTGAAACGCCCGTTGAGTACATGGCTGTAAGCCGGCGCTTCGGCGCACACGCCCGCAAGCAACTGTGCCAGCTCAGGATCGCAGCTGGCGCCGTTGAAAGTCCCGAGGTTGAAATCCGGAAGCTTGCCGTCGAACAGGTGCGGGATCAGCGAGCGAATCGAGTGGGCGTCCCACAGCAACGCATAGCCGAACTGCTCACGCAGGCGGGCCAGCTCCTGGCTGATCGTGTCGTGATACGGCCGCCAGATCTGCTCCAGGTAGGTCGCGCGCTCTTCGGCAGAGGGCACCTGCCCGTCTTTGAACAAGGGCTGCCCTTCGAACAGCGTGGCCGGATACAAGCCGGTGGTTGCCCCGACGTACAACGGCTTATCGTCGTCGGGCCGGTTGAGGTCGATGACGAAACGCGAATACTCCGCCGCCACCACGCTGGCGCCCAGTTCACGGGCAAAATCGTAGAGCTGCGGGATGTGCCAGTCGGTGTCAGGCAAGCTGCGCGCCTGGTCGACCAGGCCCTCGCGCACCGCTGGGGTCAGTTGCAGGCCTGCGTGGGGCATGCTGATCAGCAGGGGCAAACGGCCCTGGTGAAAACTCAGTACCTTGTTCATTTCGCCTCGCTCAGTTGAATATCTCGTGGCCCTTGCGCACCACACGCTTGGGCAGGTCGCCACCCAGCCAGTAGGCCAGGTCGGCGGGGCGCTCGATCTGCCAGGCGACAAAGTCCGCCACCTTGCCGGCTTCCAGCGTGCCATGGCTGTCGCCAAGGCCTAGCGCCGTAGCGGCATGGGTGGTCACACCGGCCAGGGCTTCTTCCGGGGTCATGCGGAACAGCGTGCAGCCCATGTTCAGCATCAGGCGCAGCGACAACCCCGGCGAGGTGCCCGGGTTGAGGTCGCTGGCCAGGGCAATCTTCACACCGTGACGGCGCAGGGCGTCCATCGGCGGCAATTGGGTTTCGCGCAGGAAATAGAAGGCGCCCGGCAGCAGCACGGCGACCGTGCCGGCCGCGGCCATGGCAATGGCGTCTTCCTCAGTCATGAATTCCAGGTGGTCGGCCGACAATGCCTGGTAGCGCGCCGCCAGGCTCGAGCCGTGCAGCGACGACAGCTGTTCGGCGTGCAGCTTCACCGGCAGGCCCAGCTCATGCGCCTTGATGAATACCCGCTCGACCTGGGCCGGGGAGAACGCCAGGTGTTCGCAGAACGCATCCACCGCATCCACCAGCCCTTCTGCGGCCAGGGCAGGCAGCATCTCGTCGCAGATGTGCGCAATGAAGTCGTCGGCCCTGCCGGCGTACTCCGGCGGCAGGGCGTGGGCGGCCAGGCAGGTGGCGCGCACGGCAAGCGGCAACTCGTCGGCCAGGCGCCGTGCCACGCGCAGCATCTTGCGCTCGTTGGCCAGGTCCAGGCCATAGCCGGACTTGACCTCGAGGGTGGTCACGCCATCACGCATCAACGCCTGAACCCGCTGGCGGGCGCTGGCGAACAGCTCATCCTCGCTGGCCGCACGGGTGGCCCGCACGGTACTGGCGATGCCGCCGCCTTGTGCGGCGATTTCGGCATAGCTCACGCCCTGCAGGCGCTGCTCGAACTCGCCGCTGCGGTTGCCGCCAAACACCGCGTGAGTGTGGCAGTCGATCAGCCCGGGGGTGACCCAGGCGTTGCCCAGGTTCACCGTGCGCTCCGCTTCGACCGGCCGCAGCGCGCTGCGTGGGCCGATCCATTCGATCAGCCCGGCGCAGGTAACGATCGCCGCGTCCTCGATGATCGAGTAACGGCCGTCGACCATGGTTGCCACATGGCAGTGCTGCCAGAGGGTTCTCATTTGCAATCTCCTGTACTAGCGGTGCAGCTCGGCCTGCGCCTGGGCCGCTTTGCCCTGCCCTGCCCGCGGCTTGCACCACAGCAGGTAGGACGCGACCAGGAACACCACCCAGACCACACCCACCAGCAGGGCTGCCTGAGTGTCCGGGAAGTAACCGAGCACGCCAAAGATGAACACCATGAACGCGATGGCCATGGCTGGGCCATAGGGCCAGAACGGTACCGGGAACTTCAGCTGGGCGGCTTCCTCGCGGCTCATGCTGCGGCGCATGGCCACCTGGGTGAGCAGGATCATCAGCCACACCCACACGGTGGCGAAGGTGGCGATCGAGGCAATCAGCAGGAACACGTTCTCGGGGATCAGGTAGTTGAGCACCACGCCGATCAGCAGCGCCGCGCCCATCACCACCACGGTCATCCATGGCACACCGTGCCGGGACAGCTTGCTGAACCCGCGTGGCGCGTGGCCTTGCTGGGCCAGGCCGTACATCATGCGGCCTGCGCCGAAAATGTCGCTGTTGATGGCCGAAATGGCAGCGGAAATCACCACGACGTTGAGCACTGCCGCCGCCGAACCAATCCCCAGGTTGCTGAAGATCTGCACGAACGGGCTGCCTTCGCTGCCGATTTGCGGCCACGGGTACAGGCACATCAGCACGAACAGGGTCAGCACGTAGAACAGCAGGATACGCAGCGGCACGGCATTGATGGCCTTGGGAATGACCCGCTGTGGGTCCTTGGCCTCACCGGCAGTGACGCCGATGATTTCGATACCACCGAAGGCGAACATGACCACTGCGAAGGAGGCGATCAGGCCACCGACACCATTAGGCATGAAACCGCCGTGCTCGACCAGGTTGCTCAACCCGACCGCATGCCCGGTGCCGACCTGGCTGAAGCCGAAGGCCATGATGCCGAGGCCGGCAAGGATCATCGCGACGATGGCACCGACCTTGAGCAGCGACAGCCAGAACTCCATCTCGCCGAACACCTTGACGTTGCACAGGTTCAGGCCGCCGATCAGGAAGACGATGCCCAGCACCCAGACCCAGCGGGCCACTTCAGGGAACCAGAAGCCCATGTAGATACCGAAGGCCGTCACGTCGGCGATGGCGACGATGACCATCTCGAAGGCGTAGGTCCAACCGAGGATGAAGCCGGCCATGGGGCCGAGGTAGGTGGTGGCGTAGTGCCCGAAGGAGCCGGCTACCGGGTTGTGCACGGCCATCTCGCCAAGGGCGCGCATGACCATGAACACGGCGGCGCCGCCGATCAGGTAGGCCAGCAGCACTGCTGGGCCGGCCATCTGGATGGCCGAGGCAGAACCGTAGAAAAGCCCGGTACCGATAGCGGAGCCGAGCGCCATGAAACGGATGTGTCGGGCCGACAGCCCGCGCTTAAGACCTTGAGCTTGTTGCATGTCACGTCCTAATTTTGTTTTTGTGGTCGTGAGATCGAGGGGGCCGCGTTGCAGCCCTTTCACGGGTCAAGCCCGCCCCCACAGGTTCAGATCTGTGTGGGCGCGGGCTTGCCCCGCGAATGGGCCGCAAGGCGGCCCCAGAGGCATCACAGGCTAGGCAGAACCCCAGCTGGCAGCAGCCCGCTCAGGCTGCCTTTAGCCAGCAGCTCGACGGCCTTCTCGATATCCGGCGCAAAGAACCGGTCGCGGTCGTAGTGCGGCACTTCGCTGCGCAGCGCTCGGCGTGCCTGCTCCAGCTTGGCCGAGGTCTTCAGCCCCTTGCGCAGGTCCAGGCCCTGGCAGGCGCCCAGCCATTCGATGGCCAGCACGCCACGGGTGTTCTCGGCCATTTCCCACAAGCGCTTGCCAGCGGCCGGGGCCATCGACACGTGGTCTTCCTGGTTGGCCGAAGTGGGCAGGCTGTCGACGCTGTGAGGGTGCGACAGGGCCTTGTTCTCGCTGGCCAATGCGGCAGCGGTCACCTGGGCAATCATGAAGCCAGAGTTGACCCCACCGTTTTCCACCAGGAACGGCGGCAGCTGGGACATGTGCTTGTCCATCATCAGCGAGATGCGGCGCTCGCTCAGCGAGCCGATTTCGGCGATGGCCAGGGCCAGGTTGTCAGCGGCCATGGCCACCGGTTCGGCGTGGAAGTTGCCGCCTGAGATCACGTCGCCTTCGGCAGCGAACACCAGCGGGTTGTCCGACACCGCGTTGGCCTCGACGCCCAACACTTCGGCAGCCTGGCGCAACTGGGTCAGGCAGGCGCCCATGACCTGCGGCTGGCAGCGCAGCGAGTACGGGTCCTGGACCTTGTCGCAGTTCTTGTGCGACTGCGACACTTCGCTGGACTCGCCCAGCAGGTCGCGGAAGCAGGCGGCGGTGTCGATCTGGCCACGCTGGCCACGCACGGCATGCACCCGTGCATCGAACGGCGAACGCGAGCCCAGCGCCGCTTCCACGGTCAGGCCACCGCAGGCAATGGCGGCGGCGTACAGGTCTTCGGCGTAGAACAGCCCGCGCAAGGCGTAGGCCGAGGAAGCCTGGGTGCCGTTGAGCAGGGCCAGGCCCTCTTTGGCGGCCAGGGTCAGTGGCTCCAGGCCGGCAACGGCCAGCGCTTCAGTGGCCGACAGCCATTGGCCCTGGTAACGCGCCTTGCCTTCGCCGAGCAGCACCAGCGACATGTGCGCCAGCGGTGCCAGGTCGCCGGACGCACCGACCGAGCCTTTGAGCGGAATGTGTGGGTAGACTTCGGCGTTGACCAGGGCGATCAGCGCATCGATCACCTTGCGGCGAATGCCGGAGAAACCACGGCTGAGGCTGTTGATCTTGAGCACCATGATCAGCCGCACCAGGTCGTCGTCCAGCGGCGCGCCGATGCCGGCGGCGTGGGACAGCACCAGCGAACGCTGCAGGTTTTCCAGGTCATGGCTGGCAATGCGGGTCGAAGCCAGCAGGCCGAAACCGGTGTTGATGCCGTAGGCGGTACGGTCTTCGGCAAGAATCTGTTCGACGCAGGCAACGCTGTCGTTGATCGGCTGGTCGGCGCTGGCATCCAGGCGCAGGCGCACGGGTGCGGCATGGATCGCGCGCAGCTGGGCCAGGGTCAGGGTGCCAGGCTTGAGGGTCAGTTCGGTCACTTCGCTACTCCATTCTGTCGGGGCCCGCAGGCCCCTTCTTGTTGTTCAGTATCACTCAAAGTGCAGCGATCAGCCCGTGATCATTGGCAGGTCAAGGCCTTGCTCTTTGGCGCAGTCGACGGCGATGTCGTAGCCGGCGTCGGCGTGGCGCATGACACCGGTGGCCGGGTCGTTGGTCAGCACGCGGGCGATGCGCTCGGCGGCTTCATCGGTGCCGTCACAGACGATGACCATGCCCGAGTGCTGCGAGAAGCCCATGCCTACGCCGCCGCCGTGGTGCAGCGAAACCCAGGTGGCGCCGCTGGCGGTGTTGAGCAGGGCGTTGAGCAGCGGCCAGTCGGAGACAGCGTCGGAGCCGTCACGCATGGCTTCGGTTTCACGGTTGGGGCTCGATACCGAACCGGAGTCCAGGTGGTCGCGGCCGATGACGATCGGCGCCGACAGCTCGCCGCTGCGTACCATTTCGTTGAACGCCAGGCCCAGTTTGGCGCGAAGGCCAAGGCCGACCCAGCAGATACGCGCTGGCAGGCCCTGGAAGCTGATGCGCTCGCGGGCCATGTCCAGCCAGCGGTGCAGGTGGGCGTCGTCGGGGATCAGTTCCTTGACCTTGGCATCGGTCTTGTAGATGTCGTCGGCTTCACCAGACAGCGCGGCCCAGCGGAACGGACCCACGCCGCGGCAGAACAGCGGGCGGATATAGGCCGGCACGAAGCCAGGGAAGTCGAAGGCGTTGGCCACGCCCTCTTCCTTGGCCATTTGGCGAATGTTGTTGCCGTAGTCGAAGGTCGGGATGCCTTGCTTCTGGAAGTCGAGCATGGCTTGCACGTGCACGGCCATGGACTGCTTGGCGGCCTTGACCACGGCAGCCGGTTCGGTCTGCGCACGGTCGCGGTACTGCTCCCAGGTCCAGCCGGCCGGCAGGTAGCCGTTAAGGGGGTCGTGGGCGCTGGTCTGGTCGGTGACCATGTCTGGGCGCACGCCACGTTTGACCAGCTCCGGCAGCACTTCAGCGGCGTTGCCGTGCAGGGCGATGGAGATGGCCTTGCCTTCGGCGGTGTACTTGGCGATGCGCGCCAGGGCGTCGTCGAGGTCGGTGGCCTGCTCGTCGACATAGCGGGTTTCGAGACGGAAATCGATGCGGCTCTGCTGGCATTCGATGTTCAGCGAGCAGGCACCGGCCAGGGTCGCGGCCAGTGGCTGGGCACCGCCCATGCCGCCCAGGCCTGCGGTCAGTACCCACTTGCCTTTGAGGCTGCCACCGTAGTGCTGGCGGCCGGCCTCGACGAAGGTTTCATAGGTGCCCTGGACGATGCCCTGGCTACCGATGTAGATCCAGCTGCCGGCGGTCATCTGGCCGTACATGGCCAGGCCCTTGGCATCCAGTTCGTTGAAGTGTTCCCAGTTGGCCCAGTGCGGCACCAGGTTGGAGTTGGCGATCAGCACGCGCGGGGCGTTGCTGTGGGTCTTGAACACGCCGACCGGCTTGCCCGACTGCACCAGCAGGGTTTCGTCGTCTTCCAGGCGGGTCAGGGTCTCGACGATCTTGTCGTAGCAGGCCCAGTTGCGGGCGGCCCGGCCGATACCACCGTAGACCACCAGCTCCTTGGGGTTTTCCGCGACCTGCGGATCGAGGTTGTTCATCAGCATGCGCAGCGGCGCTTCAGTCAGCCAGCTTTTGGCGGTCAGCTTGTTGCCACGTGGGGCACGGATTTCAACGTCACGGTATTTGTTGTTGTCGGTCACGGGAAGGGTCCTCTGCGGTCGTCCGCGGGCAGGTGTGTCGTGGTCAATATACAAACACACCTTTACTTGTATGTACAAGCATGGACAACCAAAATAATTGGACCTCTGCGTTGGAAACCAGAAAAAGCTGGGGCCGCTGTGCGGCCCCGGCTATCTCAACGTGAAATCAGTTCGATCAGGCAAAACCGCCCCTGAACCTCCAACCCCACCAGCGCGTCGTTACCCTCAAGCCGCAAGCAGTCATGCAACCCCAGCCGCTGCACCTCACCCCCAGCCAACTGCGCCTCGACCTGGTTACTGGCGGCGAACAACAACACCGTCGACGCCGAACTGAACAGCCGGGTGGTGCCATCGAACCACTGCAAGCGCGCGCGATAGCGCTGTGGCGCGTAGATCAGGTTGAAATCACGAATCGCCCCACCCAGCAGCTTGCAACTGACCTGGCTCTCGCCTGCGAAGGCAAACGCGTCGTATGGCAACAGCGGCCGGCTGGCCTGCCCGTCGACCAGCAGGCGCATGCCATCGCCCTGCAGCACCGTGATGATCCGCTGGTAACCGGCGAACGACGAGAAACCGCCAGACTCTTCGATATCGGCAATCGACAGGCGCCAGCCGAACCCTTCGAGGCCTTCGCCGCTGTCGCGGGTGATTTCCTCGGTGAAACCGCCCCCGTTCTTCCATGGCATGCGCGGGTAGCCCTGCGCACGCAACACCTGCAATTGGCTCATTTGCTGAATCGTCCTTCCAGGCGATGACGGGAACCGGGGTGGATCAACCGCGCGGCTGTGACCGGCTGGCGGCCGGACCAGGTGCGGCGGCGAATCAGCAGGCAAGGCTCGCCCCGTTCGATCTGCAGCAGCTGGCACTCGTGCGGCTCGGCCAGAATCGCCTCGACCACGTGCTCACCCTCGGTCAGCGGCGCGACCTGGGACAGGTAGGCGTAAGGCGTTTGCCGGGTGAAGTCCTGCTTGAGGTAATCGGGCGCGATCGCCGCATTGACGTAGCGGTCCTCGATTTGCACCGGTATGCCATTTTCGTAATGCACGATCAGCGAATGGAACACCCGCTGGCCTTCGCGCATGTCCAGCGCCAGGGCACGCTCGGAGCCGGCGGCCTCCTCGGCGAGGATGACCACCTGGCAGCTATGCTGGTGGCCACGCCCGGCAATCTCGTCGGCGATGTTGTTGACTTCGAACAGCGCCGAACGGCTCTTGGGTTCGGCGACGAAGGTACCGACCCCTTGCATGCGCACCAGCAGCCCTTCGGCCGTGAGCTCACGCAGGGCGCGGTTGATGGTCATGCGGCTGAAGCCCAGTTGGCTGACCAGCTCGCTCTCTGAAGGAACCCGGTGATGGGGCGGCCAGCTGCCGTTGTCGATCTGCTGGATGATCATCTGTTTGACCCGCGCGTACAGCGGCGCCGGGCCCTCGCCCATCTGGGCAACCAGCGCGGAGACAGGAGGTGTCGGCACGGCGTTGGATCCTTGTGCGATTGAATGAGCGGTAGCTTGCCGCAGTTTACCCGGCAGGCAAACGCCTGTATATGTATATACAAGTTAACAATAACAGGATTTCACCGATGTCCGCCTACTTCGCCGAACGCGCCCTGCTGCCCAATGGCTGGGCCAGCAATGTCCGAATCGAGGTCGCCAGCGATGGCAACATGACCCGCATCGAGCCCGGCGCTTCGGCCGACGGTGCCGAACGGCTGGCCGGGCCGCTGCTGCCCGGCATGCCCAACCTGCACTCGCATGCCTTCCAACGGGCGATGGCAGGGTTGGCGGAAGTGGCGGGCAACCCCAACGACAGCTTCTGGACCTGGCGCGACCTGATGTATCGCCTGGTTGGCCAGATCACCCCAGAGCAGTTGCAGGTCATCGCCCGCCAGCTGTACATCGAGATGCTCAAGGCCGGCTACACCTCGGTGGCCGAATTCCACTATGTGCACCACGACTCGGCAGGCAAGGCCTACGCCGACCCCGCCGAGCTGTCCCGGCGCATCAGCGCCGCGGCAGCCAGCAGCGGCATCGGCCTGACCTTGCTGCCCGTGCTGTACAGCCACGCAGGCTTCGGCGGCCAGGCGCCCACCGAAGGGCAACGGCGTTTCATCAACTCTACCGAGCAGTACCTGCGCCTGCAGGAACAACTCGCGCCACTGCTGGGCGCGCAGCCGGCACAGCAACTGGGCCTGTGCTTCCACTCGCTGCGCGCAGTCACCCCAGGGCAGATCGCCAGCGTGCTGGAAGCCGGCAACCCAAATAGCCCGGTGCATATCCACATTGCCGAACAACAGAAGGAAGTCGACGATTGCCTGGCCTGGAGTGGCCTGCGCCCGTTGCAGTGGCTGTACGAGCATGTCGAGGTGGACGCGCGCTGGTGCCTGGTTCACGCCACCCACGCCGAAGCCGATGAAGTCGCCGCCATGGCCCGCAGCGGCGCGGTGGCAGGGCTGTGCCTGACCACCGAGGCCAACCTGGGCGACGGTATCTTCCCGGCGGTTGACTACCTGGCGCAAGGTGGGCGCATGGGCATTGGCTCGGACAGCCATGTGTCGCTCAGCGTGGTGGAAGAACTGCGCTGGCTTGAGTATGGCCAGCGCTTACGCGATCAGCGGCGCAACCGGCTGTACCGCGGTGACCAGCCGATGGTCGGGCGCACGCTGTATGACGCAGCCTTGAACGGCGGTGCCCAGGCGCTTGGCCAGGCGGTCGGTGAACTGGCGGTGGGCAAGCGGGCCGACTGGCTGGTGCTCGATGGTCAAGACCCGTACATCGCCACGGCAGATGGCGATGCCATTCTCAATCGCTGGTTGTTCGCAGGCGGCGACCGCCAGGTGCGCGATGTGATGGTCAACGGCCAGTGGGTCGTGCGCCAGGGGCGGCATGCCCAGGAAGAGGAAAGCGCACAGGCGTTTGTCGAGGTCTTGCGCCAACTGCTGGGTTGACCGTGTGTGTGTGTGTAGGAGCGGCCTTGCGTCGCGAAAAGGGGCGCGCAGCGGCCCCAGGCTTTAGCGTCGCCGCTGGTATCGATGGGGCCGCTTTGCGGCCCTTTTCGCGACGCAAGGCCGCTCCTACACACACCACCACCACATGCAAGCGCGTGCGGGGTCAATGGCTTTTGACGATCTGCTGGTCAGCCGTGCGCCAGATCAGCCGGCTGGTGTCATAACCCTGCTGCCGCGCCTTGGACAGCAAACTCTCGCGCTGCCAGGCCGGCAGGCTTGGCGTGCGCGACAAGATCCACAGGTACTTGCGGTCCGGGCTGCCGACGATCGCCGTGTGGTAACGCTCGTCCACGTAGAGAATCCAGTACTCACCCCTGGCCACGCCCGGTACCAGGCGGGTGAACCAGTTGTCGAACTCGACCCACAGCTTGTCGGTATGCCCAGGCTCCTGGATGTTGGCATGCCCTTCTGCGCGCAACCATTCATCACCCAGGGTACGGCAGCGGTTGAGCACGCCGTAGGAGCCGTCTGATTTGAGGTTGTAGTGGGCCTCGGACTGCTCGCAGCCTTGCTGATAGCGCATTGGCAAGCGCGCCAGCTCATACCATTTGCCCTGGTAACGCTTGAGGTCGACGTTGCCGGCGGTCTTCGGTGCCAGCGGGTCATGCGCAGAGCTGGCGCAACCGCCCAGCAGCATCACCAGGCATAACCCCAGCAGCAGGTGCAGACGCCTCATTTAAGGCCCTGCCCTGAGTACATCAGTACCTTGTCAGCCGCGTACTGCACGCTGATGAAGCTCTTCTCGTCCCCCCAGGTACAGCTGCTCATGCCCAGCGCGCCGGAGCACTCGGCAGGCGTGCCGAGCAATTGCTCGACCTCGGCCTTGTTCATGCCGGCCTTGAGCTTGGAATAGTTTTCCTGGTTGATCTTGCTGCACGCGGTCAGAACGACGCACAAGGACAACAGGGCGAGGGAACGCAACGACATGAGGACACTCCTGGACAGGGGATACAGGCGAGTGGCCTGCAGTGACCTTCGACGAGAAAATCCCTCCCTGGTTCCCTGCCCTCCCCCCTTTCCACCTACACCATTGGTCGGGTAGCCAATGGCGGCATAAAAAAACCGCCGCTGCGGGTGCAGTGGCGGTTTTTTGCTACGTCAGGGCTGCGTGGCAGGCCGATAAATCTCAGAACCTGGACCCAGGCTCCAGCAAAAAGTCCATCTCTTCACTGGTACTCGGCCGTTCCAGCATCAGGTTGCGGTGCGGGAAGCGCCCGAACCGAGCAATCACCCGCTGGTGCTGCTCGGCATAGTCGAGGAACCCCTCGAACAAGCGCCGATGAGCCTCGGGCTGCTCGTCCAGCAGTACCTGGTAACGCTCGACGCACAGGTTCTGCCAGTCCAGCACCTCGGCATGCTCCAGCACCAGCAGCACGAACACCCGCTGGATCGGCAGCAGCTGGTAATCCCAGCCTTTCTGCAGGCCCTGCATGGCCACCACCTGGGCACGCCGGTCGCCCTCGAAGGCGCGCGACGTGTCGCGGTGGATCATGCGCGGCAGCTGGTCCAGCAGGATCAGCAGGCCGAGCCAGCCTTGCGGGCTTTGCTGCCACTCGTCGAGCCCACCCGCCAGGGCATGCTCGACCAGGTCGCCAAACAGCGCCTGAGCTTCGGCATCGTGATGCTTGCCGAACCACAGCGTGCTCTTCTCGTCAGCCACGGCCTGGGGGCTGGTGCCCCAACCGAACCACCACTCCAACAACGGCTGCCAAGGTGCGAGCATGACTTACTCCTTGTGATACGCGGTGACGCGCTCGACCTCTTCCTTCGAGCCCAGAATGACCGACACGCGCTCGTGCAGGCTTTGTGGCTGAATGTCGAGGATACGATCGTAACCATTGGTGGATGCGCCGCCAGCCTGTTCGATGATGAACGACATCGGGTTGGCCTCGTACATCAGGCGCAGCTTGCCCGGCTTGCTCGGGTCGCGAGCGTCGCGCGGGTACATGAACAGACCGCCACGGGTCAGGATGCGGTGCACGTCGGCTACCATCGAGGCGATCCAGCGCATGTTGTAGTTCTTTTTCAGCGGGCCAGTCTCACCGGCCAGCAGCTCATCGACGTAGCGCTGCACCGGGGCTTCCCAGTGACGCTGGTTGGACATGTTGATGGCGAACTCGGCGGTGGTTGCCGGTACCTGGATGTTCTCGTGGGTCAGCACGAAGCTGCCCAGCTCACGGTCCAGGGTGAAGCCCTTGACGCCATTGCCCAGGGTCAGGATCAGCATGGTCTGCGGGCCGTAGATGGCATAACCGGCGGCGACCTGCTCGGTGCCTGGCTGCAGGAAGGCGTTTTCGTTGAGGGTTTCGTTCTGGCTCAGGTACTCGTTGGGGCAACGCAGTACCGAGAAGATGGTGCCGACCGAGACGTTGACGTCGATGTTCGACGAACCGTCCAGTGGGTCGAAGACCAGCAGGTAGGCGCCTTTAGGGTACTTGCCCGGGATCTGGTAGGCGTTGTCCATTTCTTCGGAAGCCATGCCGGCCAGGTGGCCGCCCCACTCGTTGGCCTCCAGCAGGATATCGTTGGAGATCACGTCGAGCTTCTTCTGCACTTCACCTTGAACGTTCTCGGTGCCCATGCTGCCCAGTACGCCGCCCAGGGCGCCTTTGGACACGTGGTGGCTGATCTCTTTGCACGCGCGCGCCACCACTTCGATCAGGAAGCGCAGATCGGCAGGGGTATTGTTGCTGCGGGTCTGCTCAATCAGATAGCGACTCAGGGTAACGCGGGACATGTATGGCTCCGAAATGGAAAGGGGGAGAAAAACCCCCGCAGTTTACAGGGAGAGTGCGATGCTAGCGAGCAATGAGACTCGCCTGGGCTGTCTGACGGCACAATAGGTCGGTAGTTCAGCCTTGGCCAGGCCGGCTGTCGAGTGGGGCCGCTATGCGGCCCTGGTAAGTCAGTCCAGTGCTTTCCAGATGTCGGTGGCATACTCGCGAATGGTTCGGTCCGACGAGAACCACCCCATCCGCGCCGTGTTCAGCACCGCCATGCGCCACCATTCCTGCGGCGTGTGCCACAGCTCATCGACCCGCCGCTGGGCATCCCAGTAGGCGTCGAAATCGGCGCACACCAGGAAACGGTCATAGGCCACCAACCCGTCGATCAGCCCGGTATAACGCGAAGGGTCATCGGGCGAGAACACCCCGCTGCGAATGGCCTGGAGCACATCGTTCAAGCGATTGGACGCCGCAATCGCCGCACTGGCGCCAAAGTCTCCGGCGCGCCGGCGCGCCTCGACCTGCTGCGCCGTGAGGCCGAAGATGAACATGTTGTCGGCCCCCACCTGCTCGCACATCTCGACGTTGGCGCCGTCCAGGGTGCCGATGGTCAGCGCGCCATTGAGGCCGAACTTCATGTTGCTGGTGCCTGAGGCCTCGTAACCTGCCGTGGAGATCTGCTCGGACAAGTCTGCCGCCGGGATGATGCTTTCGGCCAGGCTGACGTTGTAGTTGGGCAGGAATACCACTTTCAGCAGGCCACGCACGGTGGGGTCGTTGTTGACCACACGGGCGATGTCGTTGGCCAGCTTGATGATCAGCTTGGCCTGGTGGTAGCTGGCCGCAGCCTTGCCGGCGAAGATCTTCACCCGTGGTACCCAATTGGTACCGGGGTCGTTGCGAATGGCCTGATACAGCGCCACGGTGTGCAGCAGGTTGAGCAACTGGCGCTTGTACTCGTGGATGCGCTTGACCTGCACATCGAACATCGCCTCGGGGTTCACCGTAACGCCGATACGGTCCTGGATGATGCTGGCCAGGGCGCGCTTGCTGTGCAGGCGCTGGGCGGCGAACTGCTTGCGGAAGCTGCTTTTGTCAGCAAAGGGCACGAGGTTGGCCAGCAGCCCTTCAGGGTCATCCTTGAGCTCGGGCCCAAGCGCTTCGACCAGCATCTCGGTCAGTGGCGGGTTGGACTGGAACAGCCAGCGCCTGAAGGTGATGCCGTTGGTCTTGTTGTTGATCCGCTGCGGGTACAGCTTGTGCAGCTCGGCGAACACCGTGCTCTTCATCAGCTGGCTGTGCAGTGCCGACACACCGTTGACACTGTGCGAGCCGAGAAACGCCAGGTTGCCCATGCGCACCCGGCGGCCGTTGTCTTCTTCGATCAACGACACGGCCCGCAACACGTCGAAGTCGTGCAGCCCTTTCGCGCGCAGGGCGTCGATATGGTAGGCGTTGATCAGGTAGATGATCTGCATGTGCCGCGGCAGCATGCGCTCCATCAGCGCCACCGGCCAGGTTTCCAGTGCCTCCGGCAGCAAGGTGTGGTTGGTGTAGGCCAGCGTGCCGACAGTCAGCTCCCAGGCGGTATCCCAGGGCACTTCGTGCTGGTCGACCAGCAGCCGCATCAACTCGGCCACGGCGATCGAGGGGTGGGTATCGTTGAGCTGAATGGCCGCGGCATCGGGCAGGTTGAGCAGGCTGTCATGCATGTTCAGGTGGCGGCGCAGCAAGTCCTGCAGCGAAGCCGAAACGAAGAAGTACTCCTGGCGCAGGCGCAGCTCCTGCCCGGCTTCGGTACTGTCGGCCGGGTACAGCACGCGCGAAATGCTCTCGGCGCGCGCCACTTCGGCGACCGCACCCAGGTGGTCACCGGCGTTGAAGCGCTCCAGGTGCAGCTCCTCAAGCGCCCGCGCCCGCCACAGGCGCAAGGTATTGACGCTGGCGCCACGCCAGCCGACCACCGGCGTGTCATAGGCCACCGCCCGCACCGTCTCGCCGGGCGACCACACCTGCCGTTGCTGGCCTTGGGGGTCCTGCACGGTCTCGACGCTGCCGCCGAAACTGATCGGGTAGATCACCTCGGCGCGCTCGAACTCCCAGGGGTTGCCGAAGTCCAGCCAGTTCTCGGTCTGCTCCTGCTGCCAACCATCGACCACCGCCTGGCGAAACAGGCCGTGCTCGTAACGGATACCGTAGCCATGGGCGGCAATGCCCAGGGTCGACATGCTTTCCATGAAGCAAGCCGCAAGGCGCCCCAGGCCACCATTGCCCAGTGCGGCATCCGGCTCCAGCAGGCGGATGCGCTCCAGGTCGACGTCCAGGCCGTCGAGGGCTTCGCGGGCGATGTCGAGCAAACCCAGGTTGCTCAGGCTGTCATACAGCAGCCGCCCGATGAGAAATTCCAGGGAAAGGTAATAGACCCGTTTCTGACTGCGCCTGTAGGCCTGACGGGTATGGTCCATCCAGTGATCGACCATGTGATCACGCGCCGCCAGGGCAATGGCTTCGAACCAGTCATGGTCGAAGGCATGCTCGGGGTCCTTGCCGACCGCGTAGGTCAGCTTATCCAGCACAGCGGCGCGAAAATCGGCCACCTCGGCGTCACGTGCTTTGGGTTCCTGGGACATGCGGCATCCTCGGGCAAGTAGACGAATACGGAGGGAGATTGATGAGACTAGACCCTTCGACAGGGACTGACAGTACCTGTTCGCAGTTTTCATGCCTGATGAAGGAATCAGGCAAAAGGTTGTTCACAAATTGAACAACTCCGGTATGATCGCGCGCCCCAAGACCGTGATTCACCCCCATAACGATGAAAACGACCCTGATTGCCGCGGCCGAAGTCGACCGCCTGGAAACCTGGCAACGCTATGCCAGCCACATGTGCGGTGGCTGCCACTCGACCTGCTGCACGCTGCCCGTGGAAGTGAAGATCAAGGATCTGATCCGCATCGGCGTGGTCGACGAGTTCGAAAAAGACGAACCACCGAAAAACGTGGCCAAACGCCTGCAGAAGGAAGGCATCATCGAGCGCTTCAACCAGAAGTCGGGCATTTTCACCCTGACCCGGATGAGCAACGATGACTGCATGTATCTGGACCGCAAGAGCCGGCTGTGCACCATTTATGACAAGCGTCCAGATACCTGCCGCAACCACCCCAAGGTCGGGCCACGGCCTGGGTACTGTGCTTACAAACCGAAGGTGGTCGGCCGTTGACGATCCCAGAGAGACTGAATAGAATTTGACCCGTCTCGATGTACACGGAGCTTCCTTTGGAAGTGTCTAGACGCCGCCACCTGGTTCCGGCCGTGCCGGTTGATGAGAGAAATCTCTAAGGGCATCCGCGATACGACCCCCTTTATTGGGGGTTTCGTATTTCTACAGGCAGCTATCGCCTTACTGGTCGTCGAATCGGCTCACCTCTCAGCTTCTTCACAATCAATAGCCAACCTTTTATTTTTTCATGTCGCTTGAGCCGCATTGGACGACTGGAAGGGTGGTCAGGGTCGCGTATGTAGGCGCTTTCAACGTGTACCCTGAGGCTTCGAGCCGACTCGCGGCGTAGATTGAAATACACCTCGTAATGGCTACCTTCCGGATACCCAAGCTGGTACCCCTCCAATGTCAGCCAATTGCTATGCCCCGTGAACAGGCATTGCCGGTCAGCCAGCGAAGCCATGATGCTCGGCAGTTGGATGGATAGCGTGTACCGCCTAGGGCAGAACGCACGGCAGACGCCCCTGTGATCAATCAACAGGTGATCGTGCCCCATCTCGTCAAAATCCAGCTCAACACCCTGCTTCGGACCATAGCTGACACAGTGGCTTGAGTACTCAATAGCAAGCGTTACTGCTTGAACGCCCTGAACGGCAAGCCCTGGAATGACAATTTGATGTGAACTGGAGCGTAGGTGTAACAGGCTCCAGGTGACCCCACCCACATCAAACCGGCCGCGTGCCAAGTGCTCTTTCCATCCCTTGCCCTTCATCATTTGCCCCATGAAATAATTCAAAAGGCAGCGTACTGGGGGGGGGTGTGCTATTGCCAAAAACTCCTTAGTAAGCAATTACTTCCAGTGAAACATGGTGAAAAAGACACAAAAAAAACGCCCCCGGCCTTTCGACCGGGGGCGTTTTCATTCAGCCAGAGCTAACTCAGCTGTTCTTGGCTTTCTTGGCAGCGCGGGTACGCTCGCTTTCATCCAGGATCTTCTTGCGAAGACGGATGGACTTCGGCGTTACTTCGCACAGCTCGTCTTCCTGGATGTATTCCAGAGCCTGTTCCAGGGTGAAGCGAACAGGTGGAACCAGCGCGATGACTTCGTCTTTACCCGAAGCACGCATGTTGTCGAGCTTCTTGCCCTTGGTAGGGTTGACGCCCAGGTCGTTGTCGCGGCTGTTCTGGCCGACGATCTGACCGTTGTAGATCTCTTGACCGTGCTCGACGAACAGCTTGCCACGCGCCTGCAGGGTTTCCAGCGAGTAGGTCAGCGCCTTGCCGGTTTCGACCGAAACCAGTACGCCGTTCTGACGGCCGGACATGTGGCCAGACTTCACGGTGTCGTAGCGATCAAAGATCGAAGTCAGGATGCCTGCACCGTTGGTCAGGGTCAGGAACTGGTTACGGAAACCGATCAGACCACGCGCCGGGATGTTGTATTCAAGGCGTACACGGCCTTTGCCATCCGGGACCATGTTGGTCAGGTCGCCTTTACGCAGACCCATTTCTTCCATGACCTTGCCCTGCGATTCTTCAGGGATGTCGATGGTGACGTTCTCGAACGGCTCTTGCTTGACGCCGTCTACTTCGCGAATGATGACTTCCGGGCGGCCCAGGGCCAGTTCGAAGCCTTCGCGACGCATGGTTTCGATCAGTACCGAGAGGTGCAGCTCACCACGGCCCGAAACCTTGAACTTGTCTGGGGAGTCGGTTTCTTCAACGCGCAGGGCAACGTTGTACAGCAGCTCTTTGTCCAGACGGTCCTTGATGTTACGGCTGGTGACGAACTTGCCTTCCTTGCCGCAGAACGGCGAGTCGTTGACCTGGAAGGTCATCGAAACGGTAGGCTCGTCAACGGTCAGCGGCTTCATCGCCTCAACGGCAGTCGGGTCGCACAGGGTGTCGGAGATGAACAGCTCGTCGAAACCGCTGATGCAGACGATGTCGCCAGCTTGGGCTTCTTCGACGTCGACGCGGTGCAGACCGTGGTGGCCCATCAGCTTGAGGATACGGCCGTTACGCTTCTTGCCGTCGGCGTCGATGGCGACAACCGGGGTGTTAGGCTTGACGCGACCACGGGCGATACGGCCAACACCGATCACACCCAGGAAGCTGTTGTAGTCCAGTGCGGAGATCTGCATCTGGAACGGGCCGTCACGGTCAACAGCTGGCGCTGGAACGTGGTCGACGACAGCCTGGTACAGGGCAGTCATGTCTTCGCCCATTTCGGCGTGGTCCAGACCGGCAATGCCGTTCAGGGCCGAGGCGTAGACCACTTTGAAGTCCAGCTGCTCGTCGGTAGCGCCGAGGTTGTCGAACAGGTCGAAGATCTGGTCCAGAACCCAGTCAGGACGCGCGCCCGGACGGTCGACCTTGTTGATCACGACGATCGGCTTCAGGCCGGCTTCGAAGGCCTTCTTGGTCACGAAGCGGGTTTGCGGCATAGGGCCGTCCTGGGCGTCGACCAGCAGCAGCACGGAGTCGACCATCGACATTACACGCTCAACCTCGCCACCGAAGTCGGCGTGGCCGGGGGTGTCGACGATGTTGATGTGGTAGCCGTTCCAGTTGATGGCGGTGTTTTTCGCCAGAATGGTAATACCGCGCTCTTTTTCCTGGTCGTTGGAGTCCATGACGCGCTCGTCGTTGAGCTCGTTACGCTCCAGAGTGCCGGACTGACGCAGGAGTTTGTCGACCAACGTGGTTTTACCATGGTCAACGTGGGCGATGATGGCGATGTTACGCAGATTTTCGATCACAAGTGTATCTCGATCAGAGGATTCGGTTGCCGCCTAGTCTAGGCGACCAATATGTAAGGTATAAGGCTCAGCAGGGCCGGCGGTCGGGAGGGCGATGGCGGATGCTGCCGCCATACAGCCCTGGCGTCTTATGCCGGACGATAAACACGCACATTGGCATGTCCCTCACTGAGCAGGTGGTGTGCGTGCAGACGGCTCATCACACCCTTGTCGCAATACAGCAGGTACTGGCGAGTTTCATCCAGCTGCTTGAAGCGACTATTGATTGCATAAAACGGCATCACCTGGACTTCGACGCCCTCGATCACCAAGGGTTCGTCTTCCTGAGCATCGGGGTGACGGATGTCGATGACGATCTGGCCAGGCAGCGCTTCGCGAACTTCTTCTACCTCGATGTCTTTGCCCAGCTCGTCGATCACGTGGTCGATCGAGATGAACTTGGCGCGTTCGAGGGCGCGCTCCAGCACGGCCATGTCGAATTGCTTTTCTTCATGCTCCATGCGGTGGCGCTTGGCGTGGGTGGTCGGGTTTACCGAGATCACGCCGCAGTATTCAGGCATGTGCTTGGCGAAATCGGCGGTGCCGATTTCGGTGGCCTGGTCGATGATGTCCTGCTTGTGGCTGGCCAGCAGCGGGCGCAGTACCAGCTTGTCGGTCGCCGAGTCGATGATCGACAGGTTCGGCAAGGTCTGGCTGGAGACCTGGGAAATCGCCTCGCCGGTGACCAGCGCTTCGATCTGCAGGCGGTCGGCCATATGGGCAGCGCCGCGCAACATCATGCGCTTGAGGGTCACACCCATGTAGCTGTTGTCGACCTTGTTGAGAATCTCGCCGACCACTTCTTCAAACGGCACGCTGATGAACAGCACGCGCTGGCTGCTGCCGTACTTCTTCCACAGGTAGTGGGCCACTTCCATCACGCCCAGCTCGTGGGCACGGCCGCCGAGGTTGAAGAAGCAGAAGTGGGTCATCAGGCCACGGCGCATCATCTGGTAGGCCGCCACGGTGGAATCGAAGCCACCCGACATCAGTACCAGGGTTTGCTCCAGGGCGCCCAGCGGGTAGCCGCCGATGCCCTGGTGCTGGTTGTGGATCACGTACAGGCGCTGGTTGCGGATTTCGATGCGCACCAGGACTTCCGGGTTTTTCAGCTCGATGCCGGCGGCGCCGCACTGCTGGCGCAGCTGGCTGCCGACGTAGCGGTCGACGTCCATCGAAGTGAAGTCATGGTGGCCGCCGCGCTTGCAGCGCACGGCAAAGTGCTTGCCCGCGAGCAGATGACCGAAGTGCTGCTTGCACTTCTCGACGATGTCGTCGAAGTCGCCGAGCGGGTATTCCTCTACCTGCAGGAAGTGGGTGATACCCGGGGTGCAGGTGAGGCGCTCGATCATCTCGCGCTGGAGCTTTTCGTCCTCGACGCGGGTGACCACTTCGAGATTATCCCAGACACCATCGACCGCGAGCTCAGGATCGAGATCCTTGAGCACGTTGCGGATGTTCTTGCCGAGCTGACGGATGAAGCGCTTGCGCACCGGCCGGCTCTTGATGGTGATTTCTGGGAAGACTTTGACGATAAGTTTCATTGGTTAACAGCGCGCGCAGGGCCTGCCGAAAATGAGGGGCGCGAATTATAGCGGAAATTGCTCAGGATTTGACCAACTTTTGTACAGAAGGTTTGCCGATGTGGCCAGAGTCAGTATTTGCGCCGCCTGCCCCGGGCCTTTCGCGGGTACACCTACCCCCGCAGGGGTGGATTTGGCCTGTGGCAGCGGCTTTACCCGTCAACAGGCCCTCAAACAAAGCACCACCCTCCACCAGCGCACCAACATGGTGCAACAAGATGTTTTCTTGCCTCTAATGGGTGCGTTTTTCAGTCATCAACCCTAAGTTAATGCCCGCAAACGCCCCCTTTTATCCCGCCCTCGCCATTTTCGGGCACTGGCATGCAATTTGCTCCCTTGTGAGGCAGGTAAGCTTGGCCGACTATCCGCGCCCGGCAACACCCCTTTTTCCAGGGCAGCGGCCCACCGCGCTCTAGACCATCCGGAGGACAACATGTCGAAGTCGGTTCAACTCATCAAAGATCATGACGTCAAGTGGATTGATCTGCGTTTCACGGACACCAAAGGCATTCAGCACCACGTGACCATGCCAGCGCGTGACGCTCTGGACGAAGACTTCTTCGAAGTCGGCAAGATGTTCGACGGTTCCTCCATCGCTGGCTGGAAAGGCATCGAAGCTTCCGACATGATCCTGATGCCGGTCGACGACACCGCCGTGCTGGACCCATTCACCGAAGAGCCGACCCTGATCATCACCTGCGACATCGTCGACCCGTCGAGCATGCAGGGCTACGATCGCGACCCGCGCGGCATCGCCAAGCGCGCCGAAGAGTACCTCAAGAGCACCGGCATCGGTGACACCGTATTCGCAGGCCCGGAGCCTGAGTTCTTCATCTTCGACGAAGTGAAGTTCCACTCGGACATCTCCGGCTCGATGTTCAAGATCTTCTCCGAGCAAGGCTCGTGGATGACCGGCGCTGACGTGGAAGGCGGCAACAAAGGCCACCGTCCAGGCGTGAAAGGCGGCTACTTCCCAGTCCCGCCGTTCGACCACGACCACGAAATCCGTACTGCCATGTGCAACGCACTGGAAGAAATGGGCCAGACCGTTGAAGTTCACCACCACGAAGTGGCGACTGCCGGCCAGAACGAAATCGGCGTCAAGTTCAACACCCTGGTGAAGAAAGCTGACGAAGTACAGGCCCTGAAATACGTCGTGCACAACGTTGCCGACGCTTACGGCCGTACCGCCACCTTCATGCCTAAGCCGCTGTACGGCGACAACGGCTCGGGCATGCACGTACACATGTCGATCTGGAAAGACGGCAAGAACACCTTCTCGGGTGAAGGCTATGCCGGCCTGTCCGACACCGCCCTGTACTTCATCGGCGGTATCATCAAGCACGGTAAGGCCCTGAACGGCTTCACCAACCCGTCGACCAACTCCTACAAGCGTCTGGTCCCAGGTTTCGAAGCCCCGGTCATGCTGGCCTACTCGGCGCGCAACCGTTCCGCCTCGATCCGCATTCCTTATGTCGGCAGCCCGAAGGCCCGTCGTATCGAAGCGCGCTTCCCGGACCCATCGGCCAACCCGTACCTGGCCTTCGCGGCCCTGCTGATGGCTGGCCTGGACGGCATCCAGAACAAGATCCACCCAGGCGATGCTGCCGACAAGAACCTGTACGACCTGCCGCCTGAAGAGGCCAAGGACATCCCGCAGGTTTGTGGCAGCCTGAAAGAAGCCCTGGAAGAGCTGGACAAAGGCCGTGCGTTCCTGACCAAGGGCGGCGTGTTCTCCGACGACTTCATCGATGCCTTCATCGAGCTGAAGAGCGAAGAAGAGATCAAGGTCCGTACCTTCGTACACCCGCTGGAATATGAGCTGTACTACAGCTGCTGATCTGATTGGCGCCTGGCGCCGATGACATCACCAAGACGGCCTCCTTCGGGAGGCCGTTTTTGTTTATCGCTGGCCAAATCAAACACCTCCTACAAGCAGAACCTGACCGACTGCGCACAATCAAGTCTCCATCAATAAGGAGGACACCATGGTTCGCGCTACCGGGCACCTGTGCCCTAAACGCTGAACACAGCAATGCTCTATATTGGTGCATAACAGCTACGAATGCTCTGTCCTGCGGCCCAAAACGGGTCGTAATGAGCGCTCGAACAGCGCTTTCTGGTCCGAATAAGCGCAAATCCAGGGCTTTCCCAGGTAAATCCGCTTCTTTTCGGAGCCTTGGTTTGTTTCTTGCATTTCTTGAAAGCACAGAGTCTCGCATCAGCGGATCCACAGCGCGCCCAGCTCTGGCCACTTCTGCCAGGCAAGCGCAAAAAGAGGTCAACGACGCCTTATGACCATCAGCGATGCACAGCACCGTCTGCTTCTGGATAACCTGACCACTGCCACGCTCCTGCTCAATGCCGAGCTGCGCCTGGAGTACATGAACCCGGCCGCGGAAATGCTGTTGGCCGTCAGCGGCCAGCGCAGCCACGGGCAGTTCATCAGCGAGTTGTTCACCGAATCGACAGAAGCGCTCAGCTCATTGCGCCAAGCGGTCGAGCAGGCGCACCCGTTCACCAAGCGCGAAGCGCAACTGACCTCGCTGACCGGGCAGACCATCACCGTCGATTACGCCGTCACCCCCATTCTGCACCAGGGCCAGACCCTGCTGCTGCTGGAGGTGCACCCGCGCGACCGGCTGCTGCGCATCACCAAGGAAGAGGCCCAGCTGAGCAAGCAGGAAACCACCAAAATGCTGGTGCGTGGCCTGGCACACGAAATCAAGAACCCACTCGGCGGCATCCGCGGCGCGGCGCAACTGTTGGCCCGTGAGCTGCCCGAAGACGGCCTGCGCGACTACACCAACGTGATCATCGAAGAGGCCGACCGGCTGCGTAACCTGGTCGACCGCATGCTCGGCTCGAACAAGCTGCCCTCGCTGGCCATGACCAACATCCACGAAGTACTGGAGCGGGTCTGCAGCCTGGTGGAGGCCGAAAGCCAGGGGTGCATCACATTGGTGCGCGACTACGACCCGAGCCTGCCGGATGTGCTGATCGACCGCGAGCAGATGATCCAGGCGGTGCTCAACATCGTGCGCAACGCCATGCAAGCGATCAGCTCGCAGAACGAGCTGCGCCTGGGCCGCATCACCTTGCGCAGCCGTGCCCTGCGCCAGTTCACCATCGGCCACGTGCGGCATCGCCTGGTGGCACGGGTCGAGATCATCGACAACGGCCCGGGCATCCCGTCGGAACTGCAAGACACCCTCTTCTATCCCATGGTCAGTGGCCGCCCGGACGGTACCGGGTTGGGCCTGGCCATCACCCAGAACATCATCAGCCAGCACCAGGGCTTGATCGAATGTGAAAGCCATGCAGGCCACACCGCCTTTTCGATCTACCTGCCTCTGGAACAAGGAGCCACCGCCTCATGAGCCGAAGTGAAACCGTATGGATCGTCGACGATGATCGCTCCATCCGCTGGGTCCTGGAAAAAGCCCTGCAACAAGAAGGCATGACCACCCAGAGCTTCGACAGCGCCGATGGCGTCATGGGCCGCCTGGCACGCCAGCAACCGGATGTGATCATTTCCGATATCCGCATGCCCGGTACCAGTGGCCTCGACTTGCTGGCCCAGATTCGCGAGCAGCACCCGCGCCTGCCGGTCATCATCATGACCGCCCATTCCGACCTCGACAGCGCCGTGGCCTCCTACCAGGGCGGTGCCTTCGAATACCTGCCCAAACCGTTCGACGTCGACGAGGCGGTGTCGCTGGTCAAGCGCGCCAATCAGCATGCCCAGGAGCAGCAAGGCCTGGATGTACCGCAGGCCTTGGCCCGCACGCCGGAGATCATCGGTGAAGCGCCGGCGATGCAGGAGGTGTTCCGCGCGATCGGGCGCCTGAGCCACTCCAACATCACGGTACTGATCAACGGCGAGTCCGGCACCGGCAAGGAGCTGGTGGCCCATGCGCTGCACCGGCACAGCCCGCGTGCGGCGTCACCGTTCATTGCCCTGAACATGGCAGCCATCCCCAAGGACCTGATGGAGTCCGAGCTGTTCGGCCACGAGAAGGGTGCCTTCACCGGTGCCGCCAACCTGCGCCGCGGCCGCTTCGAGCAGGCCGATGGCGGCACGCTGTTTCTCGACGAGATCGGCGACATGCCCGCCGATACCCAGACCCGCCTGTTGCGGGTACTGGCCGATGGCGAGTTTTACCGGGTTGGCGGCCACGTGCCGGTCAAGGTCGATGTGCGCATCATTGCCGCCACCCACCAGAACCTGGAATCGCTGGTGCAGGCGGGCAAGTTCCGCGAGGACTTGTTCCACCGCCTCAACGTGATCCGCATTCATATACCGCGCCTGGCCGACCGCCGCGAAGACATCCCCGCCCTCGCCCGCCACTTCCTCGCCCGCGCGGCCCAGGAGCTGGCCGTGGAGCCGAAGCTGCTGAAGCCGGAGACCGAAGAGTTCATCCGCAACCTGCCGTGGCCGGGCAACGTGCGGCAGATGGAAAACACCTGCCGCTGGATCACCGTGATGGCCTCCAGCCGTGAAGTGCTGATTGGTGACCTGCCGCCAGAGCTGCTGAACCTGCCGCAGGACGCGGCCCCCGTGACCAATTGGGAGCAGGCGTTGCGCCAGTGGGCCGACCAGGCCTTGGCCCGGGGCCAGACCAATCTGCTCGACAGTGCGGTGCCCAGCTTTGAACGGATCATGATCGAGACCGCGCTCAAGCATACCGCCGGGCGGCGCAGGGATGCGGCGCTTCTGCTGGGCTGGGGGCGCAATACCTTGACGCGCAAGATCAAGGAGCTGGGGATGAATGTCGCCGGCGGGGATGATGACGACAGCGA
Source organism: Pseudomonas sp. SWRI77 (assembly GCF_014269105.1). Taxonomy (NCBI): domain Bacteria; kingdom Pseudomonadati; phylum Pseudomonadota; class Gammaproteobacteria; order Pseudomonadales; family Pseudomonadaceae; genus Pseudomonas; species Pseudomonas sp. SWRI77. The sequence continues at coordinate 472,151 of NZ_JABWRV010000001.1, forward strand.
AGAGCATTGAGTCATAGGTAGGCCATGACATCCGGGGGCTGCTTTGCAGCCCCCAACATTTTAAGCCCCATGCACCGATCCTGTGCCCCCTGCACCGCCCGAAGGCACAAAACCCCTCAAAACTCGGCAAAAAAGCCCTGAAAGCCAATGTTTCCGGGTTTTGCAAAACTGGCACGCCCCCTGCAATAAGTACTGTATCTCCCAGTTTCGGGGTCCTCGGTACAGGCAGGCCGGGAAAACCCCACTTTTATTTGCAGCAGCGCAAGTTTTGGGGACCCTGGTACAGGCAGGCCGGGACATCCCCTCTTTTATTCGTGCAGCCTCACCTGCACACGCCAACGCCCAGCGTCCTCTGCACCGGCCCACTCACCGTGCAGGGGGCGCGCGGCAACCACCGTCAGCAACAAGCCTTCCTCGCTTTTCTGCACGCGCCAGCCGACCGGTTTGCCCTGCAGGTACAATTGCCCTCGCTGGGCCTTGCCCTGGGCCTCGAACAGCACCGCAACCGTCCCTTCAACGTTTTCGCCGTGCAACTTGGGTTCTTCGTTGAACCACAGGTCGAGCCCGTCCTGCACCACCACGACCTGCTCCAGCACCCGCTCATCAGGGGTGGTCAGGCGGCCGATCATCAGGCCCACCATCAGGCCGACAATGGCCAGCGAAAGCATTACCCGCGGGAAGGCCTTCGAACGCAGGTCCGGTTCAGGGGTAGAATGCTCGTCATCTTCACGCCTGGAGCCGTGCATGTTTCACGTCATCCTTTTTCAACCAGAAATTCCGCCGAATACCGGCAACATCATTCGCCTGTGCGCCAACAGCGGTTGCGACCTGCACCTGATCGAGCCCATCAGCTTCGAGCTGGATGACAAGCGCCTGCGCAGGGCGGGGCTGGACTACCACGAGTATGCCACGCTCAAGCGCCACGAGAGCCTGGCTGGATGCCTGGAAAGCCTGGGCAACCCTCGGCTGTTCGCCTTCACCACCAAGGGCTCGCACCCCTTCCATGAAGTCACCTACCAGCCGGGCGATGCCTTCCTGTTTGGCCCCGAAAGTCGTGGGCTGCCGGCCGAGGTGCTGGACAGCCTGCCCGCCGAGCAGCGCCTGCGCCTGCCAATGCGGCCGGGGTGCCGCAGCCTGAACCTGTCCAACACCGTGGCGGTTACGGTGTATGAGGCGTGGCGCCAGAATGGGTTTGCCGGGAGCTGATCCATCGCCTGTGCCGGCCTCTTGGCGGATAAAACCGCTCACACAAAAAAGGCGACCTCGAAGGTCGCCTTTTTACAACCGGGCAGCGTTACTGAACGGTCGGAGTTTCGCCAGTTTCCTGCATACGCTGCAGCTCTTGCGCGTACAGGGCGTCGAAGTTGACCGGGGACAGCATCAGTGCCGGGAACGAACCACGGGTCACCAGGCTGTCCAGGGTCTCACGGGCGTAAGGGAACAGGATGTTCGGGCAGAACGCGCCGAGGGTGTGGCTCATCGAAGCCGCGTCGAGGTTGGCGATCAGGAAGATGCCGGCCTGCTGTACTTCGGCGATGAAGGCCACTTCGTCACCGTTCTTGACGGTAACCGACAGGGTCAGCACCACCTCGTGGAAGTCGCCTTCCAGGGCTTTCTGCTTGGTGTTCAGGTCCAGCGCAACGCTCGGCTCCCACTGCTGGCGGAAGATCTGCGGGCTTTTCGGGGCCTCGAACGACAGGTCACGCACGTAGATGCGCTGCAGCGAGAACTGAGGGCTGTTGTCTTCGGCAGCTGCGCCGTTGGTCTGTTGGTCAGTCATGGCAGATCCTTATCCTAATGTTTTTGAATGCAGTGCAAATCAGGCCGCCAGCAGCGCGTCGAGCTTGCCCGCGCGCTCCAGGGCATAGAGGTCATCGCATCCACCGACATGGGTACTGCCGATCCAGATCTGCGGCACCGAAGTACGGCCGGCCTTCTGACTCATTTCGGCACGAACCTGCGGCTTGCCATCGACCTTGATTTCCTCGAACGCAATGCCCTTGCTCTCGAGCAGGTACTTGGCGCGCATGCAGTAGGGGCAATAGTCGCTGGAATAAACGATGACGGGCTTCATATCACTTCACCAGGGGCAGGTTATCGGCTTTCCAGCTGGAAACGCCACCGCTCAGCTTGGCAGCGGTGAAACCAGCCTTGAGCAGTTCGCGGCAGAGCGTGCCGGACTGCTGGCCCATCGCATCGACGATGATCAGGGTCTTCTCTTTGTGTTTTTCCAGCTCGGCCATGCGGCTGACCAGTTTGTCTTGCGGGATGTTCACCGCACCGACGATGTGGCCCGCGGCATACTCCTTGGAGGTGCGGATGTCGATGACCAAGGCCTTGTCGGCGTTGACCAGGGCAGTCAGCTGGCCATTGCTCAGGCTCTGGCCGCCACGGCGGACTTCATTGATGAGCAACAGGACCAGCAGAACAACGAAGATCGCAACCAGGATGTAGTGATCTGTCGCGAATTGAATCAGGTGAGCAACCATCAGCGGTGTTCCAGGCGATTGAAAATGCCGGCCAGTATACACAGCCCCCCAGTGCCACCAAAGCCCGACCGGCCGGCCGGAAAAGCACCTTGGCCCTGTCAGCGTGGCCGCGCCGGTCGGGGGATAGGACGAATATTCGCCGCTGATGGCGCATTTGCCCTAAAATGCGTGTCTTTATCATCTTTGAACAACCGTGAGTTTGATTGATGACGAGTACGCCCAAACCCCTGGTCCTGATCATCCTGGATGGATTCGGCCACAGCGAAAGCCCCGAATACAACGCCATCTTTGCCGCCAACACACCGGTCTATGACCGCCTGCGCGCCACACGGCCGCATGGCCTGATTTCCGGTTCAGGCATGGATGTGGGCCTGCCGGACGGGCAGATGGGCAACTCCGAAGTCGGCCACATGAACCTCGGTGCCGGCCGTGTCGTCTACCAGGACTTCACCCGCGTCACCAAGGCCATTCGTGATGGCGAGTTCTTCAGCAACCCGGTGCTCACCGGCGCGGTGGACAAGGCGGCCGGTGCTGGCAAGGCCGTGCACATCCTCGGCCTGTTGTCCGACGGTGGCGTGCACAGCCACCAGGACCACCTGATTGCCATGGCCGAACTGGCCGCACAGCGTGGTGCCGAAAAAATCTACCTGCACGCCTTCCTCGACGGCCGCGATACGCCGCCACGCAGCGCGCAGTCGTCCATCGAACTGCTCGACACGACCTTCGCCAAGCTCGGCAAGGGCCGCATCGCCAGCCTCATCGGCCGCTACTTCGCGATGGACCGCGACAACCGCTGGGACCGCGTCGCCGCTGCCTACAACCTGATCGTCGACAGCGTTGCCGACTACACGGCAGAAACCGCCCTCGCCGGCCTGGAAGCCGCCTACGCCCGTGAAGAGAACGACGAATTCGTCAAAGCCACGCGCATTGGCGAGGCAGTCAGGGTCGAAGACGGCGACGCGGTGATCTTCATGAACTTCCGTGCTGACCGCGCCCGCGAACTGTCGCGTGCCTTCGTCGAGCCGGACTTCAACGAGTTCCCCCGGGCGCGCCTGCCGAAGATGGCGGCCTATATCGGCCTGACCCAGTACTCGGCGAAAATCCCGGCCCCGGCCGCCTTCGCCCCCTCCAGCCTGAACAACGTACTGGGCGAGTACCTGGCCAAGAACGGCAAGACCCAGCTGCGCATCGCCGAGACCGAGAAGTACGCGCACGTCACGTTCTTCTTCTCCGGTGGCCGCGAAGAGCCGTTCGAAGGCGAAGAGCGCATCCTCATTCCATCGCCGAAGGTCGCCACCTATGACCTGCAGCCGGAGATGAACGCGCCTGTAGTCACCGACCGTATCGTCGAAGCCATCGAGCAGCAGCGTTACGACGTGATCGTGGTCAACTACGCCAACGGCGACATGGTCGGCCACACCGGCGTGTTCGAGGCTGCGGTCAAGGCGGTCGAAGCGCTGGATACCTGTGTCGGGCGTATCGTCGAGGCGCTGGAAAAGGTCGACGGTGAGGCACTGATCACCGCCGACCACGGCAACGTCGAACAGATGGAAGACGAATGCACCGGCCAGGCGCACACCGCCCACACCACCGAGCCGGTACCGTTCATCTATGTTGGCCAGCGCAAGCTCAAGGTTCGCGAAGGCGGCGTGCTGGCCGACGTGGCGCCGACCATGCTGCAACTGCTGGGGCTGGAAAAGCCTGTGGAAATGACCGGCACGTCGATTCTGGTCGATGCCTGATCGGTGTATCGGGGCCGCTTTGCAGCCCCTTTACCGATGAATTCCAGACAAACGCCTCGCCGCATCTGCCGCGAGGCGTTTTTTTTGCAGGCCCGCGCGGGCATACTAGGCCAGTCTCCATCCCTGGTACGCCCAACCCCATGCTTCGCGCCCTGATCCTACTCGCCCTGTCTTGCCTGCTCAGCCCGGCGTTCGCCGATGAGCGTGCGCAGACCCAGCAACAACTGGACGCCACCCGCCAGGACATCGCCGAGCTCAAAAAGATGCTGGGCAAGCTCCAGGAAGAGAAGTCGGGCGTGCAGAAAGACCTCAAGTCCACCGAGACCGACATCGGCGATCTCGAAAAGCAGGTGGAGGCACTGCAACAAGAACTAAAAAAGACCGAGGGCGAGCTGGAGCGCCTTGATACCGAGAAAAAAAAACTCCAGAGCGCCCGCGTTGAACAACAGCGACTGATCGCCATCCAGGCCCGTTCCGCCTACCAGAACGGCCGCGAGGAATACCTCAAGCTGCTGCTCAACCAGCAGAACCCCGAGAAATTCGCCCGCACCCTGACCTATTACGATTACCTGAGCAAGGCGCGCCTGGAACAACTGCGCACCTTCAACGAGACCCTGCGCCAACTGGCCAATGTCGAACAGGACATCGGCCGCCAGCAAGCGCAGTTGCTGGCCCAGCGCGGCGACCTCGACAGCCGCCGCCAGGCGCTCGAAACCGAACGCAGCAAGCGCCAGCAAGTACTGGCCAAGCTCAACAGCGACATGAAAGACCGCGACCAGAAGCTGCAGGCCCGCGAGCAGGACCAGGCCGACCTTGGCAAAGTCCTCAAGACCATCGAGGAAACCCTGGCACGCCAGGCCCGCGAAGCCGAGGAAGCGCGCAAGAAAGCCCTGCTGGCCCAGCAGGAGGCGGAAAAACGCCGCCAACAGGAAGCCCTGGCTGCCGCCGCCGCACGCAACGATGCCCGCGAAGCCGCAGAGCCACCGAAAAAAGCCCGCACCACCCTTGGCCCGATAGTGTCCAGCGATGGCGCAAACTACGGCGGCGCATTTTCTGCTGCGCGGGGAAAACTTCCGTGGCCCGTCAATGGTCGATTGCTGGCACGCTTCGGCGATGCACGCGGCAGTGACGCCCGCGCCAAATGGGACGGGGTGATGATCAGCGCCAACCCAGGCACTCAAGTACGCGCCGTACACGGCGGCCGTGTGGTGTTTGCCGACTGGTTGCGCGGTGCTGGACTTCTGGTCATTCTCGACCATGGTAATGGTTACCTGAGCCTGTACGGTCACAACCAGAGCCTGCTCAAGAGCGCCGGCGACATCGTCAAGGCCGGCGACGCCATTTCCACCGTGGGTGACAGCGGTGGCCAGGACAGCGCAGGCTTGTACTTCGCCATCCGCCAGCAGGGCCGGCCTACCGACCCTTCACAGTGGTGCAGAGGTTAGGGTTGCAACCCAATTCACCTTTTTACGGCGTAGCCTGAATGCTGCGCCGATGCTCCTCAAGGAGCGCCTACAGGATCAGGAGTTCGTTCGACATGCTGCACTCGCCTCGTCTCACCCAGCTGGCCCTGTCCATCGCCCTGGCGGTCGGTGCGCCCCTGGCCACTGCCGCAGAGCCGGCCAAGCCAGCCGCGGTGCCGGCCACCGAGGTGACGGCCAAGGCGCCGCTGCCGCTGGAGGAGCTGCGCACCTTCGCCGAGGTCATGGACCGCATCAAGGCCGCCTATGTGGAGCCTGTGGACGACAAGACCCTGCTGGAAAACGCCATCAAGGGCATGCTCAGCAACCTGGACCCGCACTCGGCCTACCTTGGCCCCGAAGACTTCCAGGAGCTGCAAGAAAGCACCAGCGGCGAATTCGGTGGCCTGGGCATAGAAGTTGGCCAGGAAGACGGCTTCATCAAGGTGGTCTCGCCCATCGATGACACCCCAGCGTCGCGGGCCGGTGTGCAGGCCGGTGACCTGATCGTCAAGATCAACGGCGCACCGACTCGGGGCCAGACCATGACCGAAGCGGTCGACAAGATGCGCGGCAAGATCGGCGAGAAGATCACCCTGACCCTGGTCCGTGACGGCGGTAACCCGTTCGACGTGACCCTCGCCCGCGCGGTGATCCAGGTCAAGAGCGTGAAGAGCCAACTGCTGGAAAACGACTACGGCTATATCCGTATCACCCAGTTCCAGGTCAAGACCGGTGACGAAGTGGGCAAGGCCCTGGCCAAGCTGCGCAAGGACAACGGCAAGAAATTGCGCGGCGTGGTGCTTGACCTGCGCAACAACCCCGGCGGCGTGCTGCAGTCGGCGGTAGAAGTGGCCGACCACTTCCTGACCAAGGGCCTGATCGTCTACACCAAAGGCCGTATCGCCAACTCCGAACTGCGCTTCTCTGCCGACCCGGCCGATGCCAGCGAAGGCGTACCGCTGGTGGTGCTGATCAACGGCGGCAGCGCTTCGGCTTCGGAAATCGTCGCCGGCGCCCTGCAAGACCAGAAACGTGCGGTGCTGATGGGCACCGACAGCTTCGGCAAAGGCTCGGTGCAAACCGTGCTGCCGCTGGCCAACGATCGCGCCCTGAAGCTCACCACCGCACTGTATTACACCCCTAATGGCCGTTCGATCCAGGCCCAGGGCATCGTGCCCGACATCGAGGTGCGCCCGGCCAAGCTCACCGCCGAGGTCGACACCGACAACTTCAAGGAAGCCGACCTGCAGGGCCACCTGGGCAACGGCAACGGCGGCGCCGACCGCCCGACCGGCAGCAGCAAGCGCAAGGAACGCCCGCAGGATGATGACTTCCAGCTGAGCCAGGCGCTGAGCCTGCTCAAGGGCCTGAACATCACCTCGGGCAAATGATCCAGCCGATGCGCTATCTGCTGTGTCTGCTGTTCTGTGTGTTGGCTGGCGTCGCCCAAGCGGCGCCGACCAACAAGGCCTACATGAGCATCATCATCGACGACCTGGGCCAAAGCAGCGAGCGCGACCACCGCACGCTTGCCCTGCCCGGCCCGGTCACGATGGCGATCATGCCCGACACCCCGCACGCCACCGACTTCGCCCGCCAGGCGCACAAGGCCGGCAAGACGGTGATCCTGCACATGCCCATGGACCCTGCCACCGGCCCATACGCCTGGCACCCCGGCCTGCCGCTGCCCGAACTGGCCAGCCGCCTGGATGCGGCCCTGGCCAAGGTGCCCTACGCCGCCGGCATCAACAACCACATGGGCAGCCGAATGACGGCCCAGCGGGACCCGATGACCTGGCTGATGGGTGAACTGCAACGGCGGCATCTGTTCTTCGTCGATAGCCGTACCAGTGCAGCCACCGTGGCAGCGGCCCAGGCGCAGGCCGTTGGCCTGGCGCACGTTTCGCGTGACGTATTCCTCGATGACGAGCGCTCCGTGGAGGCAATCGACCGCCAGTTGCGCCAGGGGGTTGAGCTTGCACGGCGGCAAGGCTCAGCCGTGTTGATCGGCCACCCCTACCCCCAGACCCTGCAGGTGCTGGAACGCGAACTGCCCCGGCTGAAGGCAGAAGGCATCGTGCTGATCGGCCTTACGCAGATGATCGCCGAGCGTGGCAACCAGGCCATGCCTGCCCACGGCAAGCATGGCCGTTACAGCAACCGCTGAGCCCCTCAGTCGAACGGGATGATGCCGCTCGCCTGCTCCAGGGTCAGCTTGCCGCGGTGTACACGAACGCTCGCGGCAGCTTCTTCGCGTCCACTCATACGGCGCTGGCTCCAGGTTTTCAGGTGGCCCTGGGTAAAGTCCCGGGCAAGCGCATCAGCTGAGCGCATATGAAAATGCGCCACCCACAATGGCCGCCCCGACGTTGCTCCAGGTTGCGCCAGACGCATGATCTTGTACTCATCGAAGGTGCTGCCATTGCTCATGACTTGCCTGGGGCTGACATATTCCACCTTGAGCAAGCGTTGCTCATGCAAGAACCGCAATGCTTCAGCGCTGGGGTAGTGTGTATTGGTGTAAAGCGTGGTCAGCTTGAGGTTCTTCTCCGCTCGAAGCCGGTCCGAGGCCGCTTCCAGGCTTTTTATCAAGGCGGGGTTTGCGCCCTCCTCACCCAGCGATGTCGCCGCGCGGCCGAGCTTGTCTATCTGGTGTTCGAACAACCGCGCCAGCCGAGGGCCCTTGAGGTCGTTGTCGATGTACGCTTGCGCCTTGAGGCTCAGCTCGTCGTTTTCGTCCAGCAGGGTCTGCACGCGCATGGCTGTATCAACGGGCTCTGCCTGCGATTCGAGCGGAACCTGCTCAGCCACACGCTCTCGCCACTGGCCATGCTCCCAGTCGAAAATGGCCAGTACGACGCCGCTGAAAGGGTCACGCACCTCAAGCACTTTTTGCCCGTCGACATCGCGCTCGGTACCGATGAGTGTTTGCCCCTCGGCGTTTCGCACTACCCGTTGCGGCTCGCTCGAAACAAGGTAGGCCGCCCGCTTCGGCGGCACGTTTGCGCCTTCCTGTTCTTTGATGGCCTCGACCAGGCGGCGACCGGCATCGAGCTTCAGTTTTTCCAGCTGGGTGCGGTACCGGTCGGTCATCGAGACTTCGACCAGCGCCCCACCATCACTGCGAATGCGTGCGCTGTTGACCAACGCCTCGGCATACTCGTCCCACGCTTCCTGAAGGATGACAACCCGGTCTTCCACCGGCAGGTTGGCGAAATCGAGCTCGCCATGAGCGCCGGCCGCATTGCGCAAGGCAGCCCCGGTAAGCTCCTCCCTGAACCGGGCTACTTTGCGCTGGCCGCTGGTGACGTCCAGGTGCAGCGCCAGATTCGCTAGGTTCATCGCCTGATGGAAACGGAACTGCACTGTGCTGAATTTGCGCAGCGCAATGAGTGAGTCAACGGTGCGACTGTGCATTTCAATGGGGCTGCTGATTACCAGATCGCCAGGCGCACCCGGCAACAGCTCGTCCAGGCGCTCGTAGACGGCGAGTATGCGGTCTTGAAGGCCCACTACATATTCGAGTCTACGACGCAATGCTCGATAGGGTTCGAGCACCTGCAGCAGCGGCTGCCCATCTAGCCTGGCTTGCATGCGATCCAGCCCTGGGTAATCCGCCAGGTTCCACAACTCATTGAGGATGAAATCGCTGTTACGGATCTGATTGATCAGAACAGTGCGCCGCTGCTCTGAAATGACCTCTTCCCACCCGCTCCGAGCGCTGGCGAACTTGGGTTCGAACAGGGTTTCAAGAACACTTTGTATGGCTGTGTCACTTTGAACAGCCTCTTCGAGGTACCCGACCGCCTCTTCGCGCTTACTGACGATTTGTGCCTCCCACTCGGCGATACGCACAGCGTACTGACCGATGAGAGCTTGGGACGCTTCCCGCTCACCGTCACTGACAGCGGCGTCCACCCTGGCCTGTGCCCTTGCGCGCAAGGTCTTGAGCTGGCTGAGTTTGTGTTGCAGTGCCGTGATTTCAGTTCCAACCGTTCCAAACTGCGCCGTCGCACTGTTCACCTTGCCATTGAGGTTGTCGGCAAACTCCCTCAGCTTGTCAAAGCGCCGGGCCAGTTGCGCCCGCGTGTCGCCCCGCCTCATTCCGCCAACCAGGCGTAACGCAGTATCCACTCGCCAAACACCCAGCGTACAGGCCAGCCATGGCCCATACCCGCCTTTAGAGTCGATCACTCGCACACCGTCCGGGCCCACTTCAACGGGGTAAGCATCGCCCCCCATGGCCGCGTAGAGTCTCCCTTGGACTCGATACAAACCTTCAGCATCGCCACTTGCCTGCAAGTTCGATTCATCCAGTGCTATGTCCACCCGCATGGCCCGCAGCGCCTGCCGCTGCTCAGGCGGCAGCCAGTTGAACCCGTGGTTGCCGCGCCAGCTCAAGTCAAGCTGACGCCCAGGCAGCGCTGCCAGCGCGCCAATCGCCGCTTCGGCTTCAGTGGCAGGCGCCACCGACACTTCGGCAAATGCCCCGCGTTGCGCGGCAGGGCCTTCGAACTGGTCTGCGCCGGGGGGCTGCCCGGCCACACCAAGCTGCAGACTGGGTTGCCGCGCATGCAGCAACACCATCCCCAGGTTCAGCAGCAAGTCAGCGATGGCGGCGGAGCGGTCGAATTCCCCCCCCTGCTCGAGGGCCAACAGGTCGTTTTCCAGCGACGTCAGCAGTTGTACCAGCCACGCCACGCTGGCCACCGGGCCGCGCAGCGCCAGGGTGGCCAGGTCAAACAGCAGCCAAGCGCCCTGGCACAGGGTTTGCCAACGGCGCTCTGCATTGGAGGTGGATTGCATGTCAGCCAACTCGACGAGCAGGTCGCGGTTGGCGTTGTAGAGTTTGTCGTCGATATCGCTGCCCCACAGCTGCGGATCGATGACGGGTGGCTCAGGCTTCTCAGGCAGGCTGAAAGGGTCCGGCCCCAGACTCGTGACATGGGGTTCGCGGAACCCACCATGGTCATAGATAGAGCGAACCTGGGGGTCCAGCCAATCCAGAATGCTCACTTGCAACAAGGGGGACTGTTGGATGTGCTCCAGCAACGCCGCCAGGCTTGCGTATTCCCGCAGCGTGTCCTGCCTGTACAAAGGGCGATAGAACAGCACCCGCGACGGCTCGACGCAGAACAGCAAATACATGCCACGCACGTTGTCATGTTGCCCAGAGTGAGGCTGGCGCCTGAATGCCAGCGGCATCAGGACCATGCGCGGGGTTTGCGGGTCGACATGGCCAGCGCAGAAATCAACCACACACTGCAAGCCGGCATCCGTGAGCTTGCCTTCAAGCTTGCTGGTCAGCGCGCTGAACCGCAGGGCGCTGCGCCATTCCCGGCCAAATCGCCTGACGCGCTGTGCACGCTGCAGCGGGTCGTCCAGTTGACGGGCAACGTACGCCGGGTAATTGCCACCGATATCGACTTGGCTCACCAACTGATTGGCTGCGTCGGCATCCAGCCAGGCAGGTACGTCTGCACCGTTGGCGCACCGGATACGCAGCACCGAGGCCCCCCCGAGTGCACCGAGGTTACCGATGGCGAATTCGGTGAGGGTCTTCTCGCCTTCGAGTACCAACGGCTCGCCGCCCCCTGTGCCCGTTCCGGCGCCACCCGGTACCCCACGGGCCACGAAGAACTGCAACATCAGATTGTCCGGGGATGTGTGATCGCCGTGGGCCAGGCGCATCTGCTCGCTCAGGCGCTGACGGGTGTAGTCGGCCAGGCCCTGGATGCCATCCAAGGCTGGGATACTCTCAGCGTCGAGCTGGTCGAGCGCGAGCTGCAGCAAGCCCGCGTGATAAGCCAGGCTGTCATCACCGTCGCTCAGCGACAAGCCAGGCGGAGGCTCGACCGCCGGGGTATCGTCGGGGTAACGGTCGAACCACTGTGCGGGGTCGCTCATCTGAGCAAACAGCCGCTCAAGTGCCGCGACATCGGCCAACTGCCCATAGCGCACCCTGTCGACCTGAGTGAACAGCGTCTCGAGCAGCAGCCCGACTTGCTGAGCGAATACATTGCCCTCGACCGGGTAGCGTTGCCGTGACAGGCCATCGAAGCTGTAGCGCTGTGCAAGCTCGTCACGCAGGGCAAGGGCGAACGCGGCCAAGGATGGAAAACCTCGCACATTGCCAGAAGGGGCGCACCACAACACGACCTGCCGTTCGTCCCATTCGCCGGTGATCAGCAGATGGCACAGCGTCTCATCCCAATGCCCGGAGCCCGTCGTCAGCCGGGTTTGCACGAAGCTCACCGCCGGTTGGTCACGACCGCCCCGTATCAGGTCACGGACGCAGGCTTGCTCTTGCGCATCCAGGCCTTGCAACGGCAGGCCGCGCAGCAGAGCTGTTTTCAACAGCAACTGCAGCCACTCATCACGGCTTGCACCGCTGCTGCCCTGGCTGCGCCAATAGTCGAGCTGCGCCTGGCAAAAGTGCTGCGGCAGTTGTTCGATCAGGTCATTGATAGGGCCCGTCAAGCCACTGAGCTGCCGGGTGTCGAACGCGCTGTCGGAACCGGCGAACCGGTACGGATCGACCAAGCCGAGATTATGGTGGCGCCCATCGACAGGCTCCAGGTCGACCGAGTTGGTCTGGAGCATGGCCTGCAGCACCCTGTCGACCAGCGGCTCAGTGGACCAGTAAGGTGTGGAAGGGTCAGGGCTGTCCAACATCAGCGCGTCGGCAGACGGCAAGGTAGGCTCGACGGCTGCCAGCCACGGCAGCTCACTCAGCAACAGCGTGAGCAGTTGCTCGCTGACGACCTGACGCAGGGTCGGACGGTCGCCGAACTGCAGGGCAGCGGCGCGTTTGAAATCGAATGTCGAAGTGTCGGAACTGGACATGTTCAGGGCCTCCTGGTGGATGGACCAGAAGCCTTGCGCGAACGCCTGCGGTAGCGGTGCTACTTATTACATGCACAAAGGCAACAGGCCCTGCTTATCGCGCAGGGCCTGTTGCAACCGCGTCAGCTGTACACACGCCCCAACAACTGGCGGTGGCTTTCGAACTGGTCCAGCACATCACGCACGATCTGTTCCGGGACAAAGCCCATCAGGTCGTACTCCTGGCTGCCATCATGCAGGTAGACCTCGGCACGGTAGAAGCGCTGGCGCACTTCCGGCTCACCCTCGACCGGGGCCTCGCTCGGCGCGGCCATGTAGCCGTCCAGGCTTACTTCGTAGACGAAGGGGTTGCCCTCTTCCATCATCACCCGCAGGCCCATGGTGTTGCGAGACTGGCCAACCCGGGACTCCACTTCGAAGCCCAAGGTGCGCAGCTGCTCGGCCGCTTCTTTCAAGGCCGGGCTGACCTGCTTGTCCATGAAGCGCTGTACCACCGCCTGGGTTGGCTGCAGGTCCAGCTGGGTCAGCCGCTCGCTGAAGCCGCGGCGGCCACGGGCGGCCAATTGGGCGCGCTCCTGCTCGACGGCGACGTCCTGCTTCATGGCCTTGTACAAGCCGAACATGAACAGCACCAACACCACCGAGAACGGCAGGCCGGCCAGCACCACCATGGTCTGCATGGCTTCGAAGTTGCCGGCGAACAGCAGGCCGATGGTGACCAGGGTGATGATCACCGACCAGAACACCACCATCCAGTGCGGGGCGTCTTCATCGACCTTGCCGCCTTTGCACGACAGGTTGGCCATCATCACCGCACCGGAGTCGGCCGGGGTGAGGAACAGCACGAAGCCGACGAATACCGCCACGCCGATCACGATCTTGGCCGCCGGGAAGTATTCCAGCAGTTGGTAGATCGACATCGACGGCTGTTCAAGGGCTGTCTTGCCCAGCTCCACGGCGCCCTGGTTGATCACCAGGTCCAGCGCGGTGTTGCCGAAAATCGACAGCCAGGCCAAGGTGAAGCCCAACGGGATCAGCAGCACGCCGCTGACCAGCTGGCGCACAGTGCGGCCCTTGGAGATACGGGCAATGAACATACCGACGAACGGGCCCCAGGAAATCCACCAGGCCCAGTAGAACACGGTCCACAGGCCCAGCCAGCGCTCGGATTTACCAGCCTCGCCTTCGTAGACGTACAGGTCGAAGGTTTTCAGCACGATGCCGTTGAGGTAGTCGCCGACGTTCTGCACGAAGCCGTTGAGCAGGTGCAGGGTCTCGCCACCCAGCAGCACGAAGATCAGCAGGCCGCTGAACAGCATGATGTTCAGGTTGGACAGACGGCGGATGCCGTTCTCCACGCCCGATACCGCCGCCACGGTGGCAACGCCGGCCATTACCAGGATCACCATCAGCAGGTTGGTCTGGCTGTGCTCCATGCCGAACAGGTACTCCAGGCCCGAAGAGACCTGCATCGAACCGATACCCAGGTTGGTCACCAGGCCCAGCAAGGTGACGAACATGCCGAAGATGTCCACGGCATTGCCGGCAGCGCCCTTGACCCAACGCTCGCCGACCAGCGGGTACAGCGCCGAGCGCAGTGCCAGCGGCTGGTTGTGGCGGTAGGCGAAGTAGCCCACGGCCAGGCCGACCAGGGCGTAGATCGCCCAGCCGTGCAGGCCCCAATGCAGGAAGGTCAGCTGCAGGCCCTGGCGCGCGGCCTCGAGGCTGGCAGGGGTGCCTTCTGGCGGGTTGAAGTAGTGGTCCAGGGGCTCGGAGGCGCCGAAGTACAGCAGCGAAATACCGATACCGGACGAAAACAGCATGCCGGCCCAGGCGCCGTAGCTGAAGTCGGGCTGGTCATCCTTGCCGCCAAGCTTGAGCTTGCCGTAGTCGGAGAACGCCAGGTAGACGACGAACAGCAGGTAACCGCAGATCACCAGCATGTAGTACCAGCCGAAGGTGCGCGTCAGCCATTTCTGGGCCACGCTCAGCACTTGGCCTGCGGTTTCGGGTACAGCGATAAGCAAGGCAGTCAACGCAAGGATCAGCAGCGCCGAGGTGTAGAACACCACGCTGTTGACCCGGACCCTCTCGGCGGGGGGTTTGGTAAGGGAGGCAGAACTCATTGCACGAATGCTCCGGGCAGTACGGCTATGGAGGCTAATCAGTGTTTTCCCGAGCAATTGGTGGAATACCCCCACTGCATCAGGTGTTATAAAAGCACCCTGGAAACCGTGATCCCGAATCGAATCGTTGCAAAAAAAACAGACTCAGGCCCGCTCCAAGGGCCCTGCGCGCGGCCTTTGACCGCTCGGCAGAATCTGCATTTCGCATCGCTCATGCCCGTCAACGCCTTGTATTCCGGGGGTTACACGATTTTCCTGGGGTGTCGATTCGTGCTCCCTGGCTGCCCTCAAAGGGTGTCAATGGCACAAATTGTCGCAGAGCTTATTCTTTATTGATTGAACGTTCAATCAAAACAAAATAGACTGGCCTTCGCCGAGTCAGCCGCCCGTCGTCTGCTCGCAGGCCTGAGGAGATAGCAAGATGCCCAAGGTCGGTATGCAACCCATCCGCCGCCAGCAGTTGATCGAAGCCACCTTGTTGGCGGTCGATCAGGTCGGACTGGGGGACGCCAGCATTGCGCTGATTGCCCGGTTGGCCGGGGTGTCGAACGGCATCATCAGTCACTACTTTCGGGACAAGAACGGCCTGATCGCAGCGACGATGGGTTACATCATGAGCATGCTCAACGAAGGCGTTGCAGCGCGGCGCCAGGCACTGACGGACGACAGCCCGCGTGCCCACCTGAAAGTGATCATCGAAGGTAACTTCGATGCCAGCCAGGTGAACGGCCCGGCAATGAAAACCTGGTTGGCCTTCTGGGCTTCCAGCATGCACCAGCCCGACTTGCACAGGTTGCAGCGGATCAACGATCACCGCTTGTATTCCAACCTCTGCTGTCAGTTTCGCCGCGTCCTGCCGCTTTACCATGCGCGCAAGGCAGCCCGCGGGCTGGCGGCCCTGATCGACGGCTTGTGGCTGCGAGGCGCCCTGTCGGGAGATGCTTTCGACACCGACCAGGCGATACGAATCGCTTACGAATACATGGATCTACAACTGGCTAAACAGCAGACCCTGGGCACAATCGACCAGGCCTCTGAACAACCGCGCACGGCGATTGCCAAACAGGCAGGCGCGTGACGCAGTAGCCAACCACACACTGCACTTGCGAGGACACTATGGCCCGTTTCGGAACGCAAAAACTCTACATTGATGGCGGTTATGTCGACGCTGGCAGCGATGCCACCTTCGAAGCCATCAACCCGGCTACCGGCGAAGTCCTCGCCCATGTGCAGCGCGCCACTCAGGCCGACGTCGAAAAAGCCGTCGAAAGCGCCGAACGCGGCCAGAAAGTCTGGGCAGCGATGACCGCCATGCAGCGCTCGCGCATCCTGCGCCGCGCCGTCGACATCCTGCGCGAGCGCAACGATGAGCTGGCCCAGCTGGAAACCCTGGACACCGGCAAGTCGTACTCCGAAACCCGTTACGTCGACATCGTTACCGGCGCCGACGTGCTGGAGTACTACGCAGGCCTGGTTCCGGCCATCGAAGGCGAGCAGATCCCGCTGCGTGAAAGCTCCTTCGTCTATACCCGCCGCGAGCCGCTGGGTGTGACCGTGGGTATCGGCGCCTGGAACTACCCGATCCAGATCGCCCTGTGGAAGTCCGCGCCAGCCCTGGCCGCCGGCAACGCGATGATCTTCAAGCCTTCGGAAGTCACCTCGCTGACCACCCTGAAACTGGCCGAGATCTACACCGCAGCGGGCCTGCCTGACGGCGTGTTCAACGTCCTGACCGGTAGCGGCCGCGAAGTCGGCACCTGGCTGACCGAACACCCGCGCATCGAAAAAGTTTCCTTCACCGGCGGCACCACCACCGGCAAGAAAGTCATGGCCAGCGCCTCGAGCTCGTCGCTCAAGGAAGTCACCATGGAACTGGGCGGCAAGTCGCCACTGATCATCTGCGCCGACGCCGACCTGGACAAGGCCGCCGACATCGCCATGATGGCCAACTTCTACAGCTCCGGTCAGGTGTGCACCAACGGCACCCGCGTGTTCATCCCTGCCCCGATGAAAGCCGCCTTCGAAGCCAAGATCGCCGAGCGCGTTGCCCGCATCCGTGTGGGTAACCCGGAAGACGAAAACACCAACTTCGGCCCGCTGGTCAGCTTCCAGCACATGGAAAGCGTGCTCGGCTACATCGCCAAGGGTAAAGAGCAAGGTGCCCGCGTGCTGTGTGGCGGTGAGCGTCTGACCGAGGGTGATTTCGCCAAGGGCGCCTTCGTCGCCCCGACCGTGTTCACCGACTGCACCGATGACATGACCATCGTCAAGGAAGAAATCTTCGGCCCAGTGATGAGCATCCTCAGCTACGAGACCGAAGAAGAAGTCATCCGCCGCGCCAACGACACCGAATACGGCCTGGCCGCTGGCGTGTGCACCAACGACATCACCCGTGCCCACCGCATCATCCACAAGCTCGAAGCCGGCATCTGCTGGATCAACGCCTGGGGTGAATCGCCGGCCGAAATGCCGGTCGGTGGCTACAAGCAGTCGGGCGTTGGCCGTGAAAACGGCGTCAGCTCGCTGGCTCAATACACTCGCATCAAGTCGGTCCAGGTCGAGCTGGGCGGCTACAACTCGGTTTTCTAAACCCTGTCTAGCCACGCCCGTGCCGCCGTGCACGGGCGTCCCCGCTCCCTGATCACCGCCAAACGAGGGTACTTTCATGTCCCAAGAATTCGATTACATCATCGTCGGCGCAGGTTCGGCCGGTAACACCCTGGCCACGCGCCTGACCGAAGACGCCAGCGTCACCGTGCTGCTGCTCGAAGCCGGTGGCCCCGACTACCGCTTCGACTTCCGCACCCAGATGCCGGCCGCCCTGGCGTTCCCGCTGCAGGGCCGTCGCTACAACTGGGCCTACGAGACCGACCCGGAGCCGCACATGGACGGCCGCCGCATGGAATGTGGCCGCGGCAAGGGCCTGGGTGGCTCCTCGCTGATCAACGGCATGTGCTACATCCGCGGCAACGCCATGGACTTCGACGGCTGGGCTGAACTGCCAGGCCTTGAGGACTGGACGTACCTGGACTGCCTGCCGTACTTCCGCAAGGCAGAAACCCGCGATATCGGCCCTAACGACTACCACGGCGGCGAAGGCCCGGTCAGCGTCGCCACGCCCAAGGCGGGCAACAACCCGCTGTTCCACGCCATGGTCGAGGCCGGCGTGCAGGCCGGTTACCCGCGCACCGAAGACCTCAACGGCTACCAGCAGGAAGGCTTCGGCCCGATGGACCGTTCGGTGACCAAGAACGGCCGCCGTTCCAGCACCGCCCGCGGCTACCTGGACCAGGCCAAGAAGCGCCCGAACCTGACCATCGTCACCCACGCCCTGAGCGACCGCATCCTGTTCGACGGCAAGCGCGCCGTTGGCGTGACCTACCTGGTCGGCGACAGCGAAGAGCGCGTCGAAGCCCGCGCCCGCAAGGAAGTCATCGTCAGCTCCGGCGCCATCGCCTCGCCGCAACTGCTGCAGCGCTCTGGTGTTGGCCCGCGCGCCCTGCTGGAAAGCCTCGACATCCCGGTGGTGCACGACCTGCCGGGCGTCGGCGAAAACCTGCAGGACCACCTTGAGTTGTACCTGCAGTACGCCTGCACCCAACCGGTGTCGCTGTACCCGTCGCTGCTGTGGTGGAACCAGCCGGCCATTGGTGCCGAGTGGCTGTTCAACGGCACCGGCATCGGCGCCAGCAACCAGTTCGAGGCCGGTGGTTTCATCCGTACCCGTCCTGAGTTCAAATGGCCGAACATCCAGTACCACTTCCTGCCGGTAGCGATCAATTACAACGGCTCCAACGGCGTCAAGGAACATGGCTTCCAGGCGCACATGGGTTCGATGCGCTCGCCAAGCCGTGGCCGCATCCAGGCCAAGTCGAAAGACCCACGCCAGCACCCGAGCATCCTGTTCAACTACATGGCCACCGAGCAGGACTGGCAGGAATTCCGTGACGGCATCCGCCTGACCCGCGAAATCATGGCCCAGCCGGCGCTGGACCCATACCGTGGTCGCGAGATCAGCCCGGGCGCACACGTGCAGACGGACGAAGAGCTGGACACGTTCATCCGCGAGCACGCCGAAACTGCCTTCCACCCGTCCTGCTCGTGCAAGATGGGCACCGACGACATGGCGGTGGTCGATGGCGAAGGCCGCGTGCACGGCATGCAGGGCCTGCGTGTGGTCGATGCGTCGATCATGCCGATCATCATCACCGGCAACCTCAACGCCACCACGATCATGATCGCCGAGAAAATCTCGGACAAGATCCGCAACCGCAAGCCATTGGCGCGCAGCACTGCCAAGTACTACGTGGCTAACGGTGCGCCGGTCAAAGGCAAGCCGATGCGTGAAGTGAAGCAGGGCTGACCTGCACTCGCCTCTTCGCGGGGCAAGCCCGCTCCCACAGGAACCACCTATCCCTGTGGGAGCGGGCTTGCCCCGCGAAGAGGCCCACCCTGGCAGTACAAGAAAAGGCACCCACCGCGGTGCCTTTTCTACATCTGCAGAAACGCTTTACATGCTGCCAATTCATCAGGTTAGAATCGATTGGCACGCGACCTGCTAGTCATCAACGCTATCGAGTCTTCTTCCCCGCGTTTCCCGGAGTACTGCCTTTGGATGCCAGCACCATCAACAGCCTGTTTCTGATCGGCGCTTTGCTGGTGGGTGCAAGTATCCTGGTCAGTTCACTGTCGTCACGCCTGGGTATCCCTATTCTGGTCATCATCCTCGCCGTCGGCATGGTCGCAGGCGTGGACGGTGGCGGCATCATCTTCAACAACTACCCGACCGCGTACCTGGTGGGCAACCTGGCCCTGGCGGTGATCCTGCTCGACGGCGGCTTGCGCACGCGTGTGGCCAGTTTCCGCGTGGCGTTGTGGCCGGCCTTGTCGCTGGCCACCGTCGGCGTGATGATCACCACCGCCCTCACCGGCCTGGTCGCGGCCTGGCTGTTCGACCTGAGCCTGATCCAGGGCCTGTTGATCGGCGCCATCGTCGGCTCCACCGACGCCGCGGCAGTGTTCTCGCTGCTGGGTGGCAAAGGGCTGAACGAACGGGTCACGGCCACGCTGGAGATCGAGTCGGGCAGCAACGACCCGATGGCGGTGTTCCTCACCGTCACCCTGATCGAGATGATTGCCAGCGGCCAGACCGGCCTGCACTGGAGCCTGCTGGGCCACCTGCTGCGCGAGTTCGGTATCGGCGGCCTGCTGGGCCTGGGCGGCGGCTGGCTGATGCTGCAGTTGGTCAACCGCATCAACCTGGCCGGCGGCTTGTACCCGATTCTGGTCGTGGCCGGCGGCCTGGTGGTGTTCTCGCTGACCAACGCCCTGCATGGCAGCGGCTTCCTTGCCGTGTACCTGTGCGGCCTGGTGCTGGGCAACAAGCCGATCCGCAGCCGCCATGGCATCCTGCACATGCTCGACGGCATGGCCTGGCTGGCGCAGATCGGCATGTTCCTGGTGCTGGGCCTGCTGGTCACACCCCACGACCTGCTACCCATCGCCTTGCCCGCCTTGGGCCTGGCCCTGTGGATGATCCTGATCGCCCGGCCGCTGTCGGTGGTTGCCGCACTGCTGCCGTTCAAGGCCTTCCACGGTCGCGAAAAGGGCTTCATTTCCTGGGTCGGCCTGCGCGGTGCGGTACCGATCATTCTGGCGGTGTTCCCGCTGATGGCCGGGCTGCCGGATGCACAGCTGTTCTTCAACCTGGCGTTCTTCATCGTGCTGGTGTCACTGCTGGTGCAGGGCACCAGCCTGCCGTGGATGGCCAAGCTGCTGAAGGTCACCGTACCGCCAGACCCTGCGCCCATCTCACGCTCTGCGCTGGAAGTGCACATCACCAGCGAGTGGGAGCTGTTCGTCTACCGCCTGGGGGCGGAAAAATGGTGCATCGGCGCTGCCCTGCGCGAGCTGAAGATGCCTGAGGGCACCCGTATAGCCGCGCTGTTCCGTGGCGAGCAACTGCTGCACCCATCGGGCAGTACCGTGCTGGAAGTCGGCGACATGCTTTGCGTGATCGGCCACGAACATAACTTGCCCGCGCTGGGCAAGCTGTTCAGCCAGGCGCCGCAACGTGGCCTGGACCTGCGCTTCTTCGGCGACTTCGTGCTTGAAGGCGATGCCGAACTCGGCGCCGTGGCGGCGCTTTATGGCCTGAAACTCGACGGCCTGGACGCGAAAATGCCGCTGGCGCAGTTCATCCGACAGAAGGTCGGAGGCGCTCCAGTAGTAGGCGACCAGGTCGAATGGCATGGCACGATCTGGACCGTGGCGACCATGGACGGGAACAATGTGCAGAAAGTGGGCGTCAGATTCCCCGAAGGAACGCGACCCGGACCAGGATTGTTCCTCTAAACTGCGATTCTGCCCCGATCCACAATGTAGTCTGCCTATGTCCCTGCGCGTGTACCTTCGCACAGCCCTACTCGGGTTGTGCCTGTCCTTCTCGTTCGCGGCCACCGCGAACGCCGCGGCCGAAGCGCCGACCACTGCCAGCATCCAGCACAGCCTCGACAAGATTGCCGAGCGCAAGCTGCCCGAGGCCGATCAAAAGGCCCTGCAGCAGGTGCTGGAGCAAACCCTGAGCCTGCTTGCCAGCAAGGAAGACAGCGAGAAGAAGCTGGCCGCGCTCAAGCAACAGTTGGCCGGCGCGCCGAAAGAAACCAACGACAGCCAGAAAGAACTGGCCAGGCTCAAGGACAGCAAGCCGCAACCGGTCGCCCAGCGCTACGCCACCCTCACGGTGCCGCAGTTGGAGCAACTGCTCAGCGAGCGCAGCACCCTGCAGGGTGAGCTGCAAAAGGCGCTGTCCGAAGCCAACAGCCTGATCATCAATTCCCAGACCCGCCCAGAGCGCGCCCAGGCCGAGATCAGCAACAGCCAGGCCCGCACCCAGCAGATCAACAACAACCTCAAGTCGGGCAAGGACAACGGCAAGGCGCTCAACGCCGACCAACGCAACCAGCTCAACGCCGAGCTGGCCTCGCTCAACGCGTTGACCCTACTGCGCCGTCAGGAGCTGGCCGGCAACAGCCTGCTGCAAGACCTTGGCAATGCCCGACACGACCTGCTGATCGAGCGCGCGGCGCGCCTGGAGCAGGAAATCCAGGACCTGCAAACGCTGATCAACGACAAGCGCCTGGCCCAGTCCCAGGAGGCCGTCACCCAGCAGTCGATCGAAGCCCAGAAGGCCGGCGGCAGCAGCCTGCTGGCCAGCGAAAGCACGATCAACCTCAAGCTTTCCGACTACCTGCTCAAAAGCACCGATCGCCTCAACGAACTGACCCAGCAGAACCTGCGCACCAAGCAGCAGCTCGACAGCCTGACCCAGGCCGACCAGGCGCTGGACGAGCAGATCAACGTGCTCAAGGGCAGCCTGCTGCTGTCCAAGATCCTCTACAAGCAGAAGCAGACCCTGCCGCACCTGAAGGTCGACCGCGACCTGGCCGACCAGATCGCCGACACCCGCCTGTACCAGTTCGAGATCAACCAGCAGCGCGAGCAGATGAGCAGCCCGGTCACCTATGTCGACAAGCTGCTGGCCAACCAACCGCCGGAAGACGTCACCCCGCCACTGCGCAAAGCGCTGCTGGAAGTGGCGATCACCCGCAGCGACCTGCTGGAGCGCCTCAACCGCGAACTCTCGGCCCTGCTCAACGAATCGATCACCCTGCAGCTCAACCAGAAGCAACTGCTGGGCACCGCCCAAGGCCTGCGCACCACCCTCGACGAGCAGATGTTCTGGATCCCCAGCAACAAGCCGCTGGACTGGGACTGGCTGCGCTACGTCCCTGAGCGGTTCGCCGACCAGGTCGCCAGCCTGCCCTGGGGCTCGGGCATCAAGGAACTGGCCGACGGCCTGAGCCAGCGGCCGTTGCTGTTCCTGCCGCTGCTGCTGGTGATCGGCGGCCTGCTGTGGCGGCGCAAGTACCTGTATCAACGGCTCGGCAAGGTGCACCAGGACATCGGCCACTTCCGCCGGGACAGCCAGTGGCACACGCCCCAGGCGATCCTGATCAATATCCTCCTGGCGATGCCGGTGAGCCTGGGCCTGGCGCTGTGCAGCTATGCCTTGCAGATCGACGCCCGCGGGCAGAATGCCAACCTGGGCGCCGCGCTCTGGCAACTGGCCCAGGCCTGGCTGGTGTTCTACACCGCCTACCGCATCCTGGCGCCTGGCGGCGTGGCGGAAATCCACTTCCGCTGGCACAAGCCCCAGGTCGAGTTCCTGCGCGGCTGGGTGCGCAGGCTTGGCACCGTGGTGCTGGCACTGGTCGGCGTGGTGGCGGTGGCCGAACATCAACCTTCGGCGCTGGCTGATGACGTGCTCGGCATCGGCGTAGTGCTGACCTGCTACGCACTGATGGCCTGGCTGCTCAGCCGCCTGCTGCTGAGCAGCCCGGCGCATCGCGACACCTCGCTGTTCCGCCGGGCGGTCGGGGTGGCGTTCACGGCCCTGCCCATCGCCTTGTTCGTAGCGGTGTGCTTCGGTTACTACTACACCGCCCTCAAGCTCACCGACCGGCTGATCTACACCCTCTACCTGCTGATGTTCTGGCTGGTGATCGAGGCCGCCTTTGTCCGTGGCCTGTCTGTGGCCGCGCGGCGCCTGGCCTACCAGCGCGCCCTGAGCAAACGTGCAGCGGCCAAGGAAGGGCTGGATGGCGAAGTCATCACCGAAGAGCCGACGCTGGACATCGAACAGGTCAACCAGCAGTCGCTGCGCCTTATCCGCCTGGCCTTGCTCGGCGGCTTCATCGCCGGCCTGTACTGGGTATGGTCGGACCTGATCTCGGTGTTCGCCTACCTCAACAACTTCACCTTGTACGAATACACCAGCGGCACCGGCGCGGCCGCCAGCATGGTGCCGATCAGCCTCGGCGACCTGCTTGGCGCGCTGGTGATCGTCGGCATCACCTTCGCCCTGGCCGGTAACTTGCCAGGCTTGCTGGAGGTGCTGGTGCTGTCGCGCCTGAACCTTGCCCAGGGCAGTGCCTACGCCACCACCACGCTGCTGTCGTACACCATTGTCGGTATCGGCATCGTCAGCACCCTGTCGACCCTGGGGGTCAGCTGGGACAAGCTGCAATGGCTGGTGGCGGCGCTGTCGGTCGGCCTGGGCTTCGGCATGCAGGAGATCTTCGCCAACTTCATCTCCGGCATCATGATCCTGTTCGAGCGCCCGGTGCGCATCGGCGACACCATCACCATCGGCAACCTGTCCGGCACGGTGAGCAAGATCCGCATCCGCGCCACCACCATCACCGACTTCGACCGCAAGGACATCATCGTCCCCAACAAGACCTTCATCACCGGCCAGTTGATCAACTGGTCGCTGACCGACACGGTTACCCGGGTGACGCTGAAACTGGGCATCGACTACGGCTCCGACCTGGACCTGGTGCGCGACCTGCTGCTCAAGGGCGCCCACGAGAACCCAAGGGTGCTCAAGGACCCAGAGCCGATCGTGTACTTCCTGAACTTCGGCGAAAGCTCGCTGGACCACGAACTGCGCATGCACGTGCGTGACCTGGGGGACCGCAACCCGACCCTGGACGAGATCAACCGCTACATCAACCGCGAGTTCAAGGCGCACAACATCAAGATCTCGGTGCGCCAGGTCGAGGTGTTCCTGATGGACACGAAGGGCGGCAAGCAGCAGCTGGTGCCCGTGGAACAGCCGAAATCGGATGGCACTGCGCAGGCCTGAGTGGGCTCGAATGCTTTATTCTGTGCTGAACCCCAGGAGCAGCCCGTGAAAGCCCTCGACCAACTCACCTTCGACAACCGCTTCGCCCGCCTGGGCGATGCGTTCTCTACCCAGGTCCTGCCCGAGCCCATCGCAGACCCACGCCTGGTGGTGGCAAGCGCGTCGGCCATGGCCCTGCTCGACCTGGACCCAGCCCAGGCCGAGTCGCCCTTGTTCGCCGAAGTGTTCAGCGGCCAGAAACTCTGGGAAGAGGCCGACCCACGCGCGATGGTCTACTCCGGCCACCAGTTCGGCTCCTACAACCCGCGCCTGGGCGATGGCCGCGGCCTGCTGCTGGCCGAGGTGCTCAACGAGGCGGGCGAGCACTGGGACCTGCACCTCAAGGGCGCCGGCCAGACGCCGTATTCGCGGATGGGCGACGGCCGTGCCGTGCTTCGCTCGTCGATCCGCGAGTTTCTTGCCTCCGAAGCCCTGTATGCCTTGGGCATCCCGACCAGCCGGGCGCTGTGCGTGATCGGCTCCAGCACCCCGGTCTGGCGCGAAACCCAAGAGAGCGCCGCCATGCTCACCCGCCTGGCGCAGAGCCACGTGCGCTTCGGCCATTTCGAATACTTCTACTACACCAAGCAGCCGGAACAGCAGCGCGTGCTGATCGACCATGTGCTGGAACAGCACTACCCCGAATGCCGCGAGGCCGAACAGCCCTACCTGGCCATGTTCCGCACCATCGTCGAGCGCAACGCCGAGCTGATCGCTCGCTGGCAAGCCTATGGGTTCTGCCACGGGGTGATGAACACCGACAACATGTCGATCCTGGGCATCACCTTCGATTTCGGCCCCTATGCCTTCCTCGACGACTTCGACGCCAACTTCATCTGTAACCATTCCGATGATCGCGGCCGTTACAGCTACAGCAACCAGGTGCCGATTGCCCACTGGAACCTCAGTGCGCTGGCCCAGGCCCTGACCACGGTGATCGAGGTGGAACCGCTGAAGGAAGCGCTGGGGCTGTTCCTGCCGCTGTACCAGGCGCATTACCTGGACCTCATGCGCCGCCGCCTGGGGCTGACCAGCGCCGAAGACGAAGACCTGGCGTTGATCGAGCGCCTGCTGCAGTGCATGCAAAAGGGGGGCGTGGATTACACCCTGTTCTTCCGCAAGCTGGGCGATCAGCCAGTGGCCGAGGCACTGCAGGTGGTGCGTGACGATTTCATCGACCTGGCGGGTTTTGATGCCTGGAGCGTGGATTACCTGGCCCGTTGTCAGCGCGAGGCAGGCAATGAACAAGGGCGCCGTGAGCGCATGCATGCGGTGAACCCGCTGTATGTGCTGCGCAACTACCTGGCGCAGAAGGCCATCGAAGCGGCTGAAGCAGGCGACTACAGTGAGGTGCGGCGGCTGCATCAGGTACTGAGCCGGCCGTTCGACGAGCAGGCCGGGATGCAGGCCTATGCCCAGCGGCCGCCTGAGTGGGGCAAGCACCTGGAGATCAGCTGTTCTTCGTGATCCAGGGGCCGGCGCACGGCCCCCAAAATTTCAAAGGAAACCCAAATGACCGACCCACTGCTGATCCCCTGCCCCCACTGCAACGGCCTCAATCGCCTGCCCGCCACACGCCTGAGCGACGCCCCAAAATGCGGCCGCTGCAAACAGGAGGTGCTGCTGAGCCAGCCCTTCGAACTGACCGAAGCCAGCTACGCCAGCCAGGTCAAAGGCGACCTGCCGCTGCTGGTGGACGTCTGGGCCGACTGGTGCGGCCCGTGCAAATCGTTCGCCCCCACCTTCGAACAGGCGGCCCGCCAGTTGAGCGGGCGCTGCCGCTTGGCCAAGCTGGACAGCGAAGCCAACCGCAACCTGGCAGGGCAATTGGGCATCCGCTCGATCCCTAGCCTGATCCTGTTCAAGAACGGTCGAGAAGTCAGTCGCCAGGCTGGGGCGTTTCCGCTGCAGTCGTTGCTGGAGTGGCTACGCAGCCAGGGGGTTTAATTCAAGCGCTTGCTAGAAGGGACTCGTAGGGAATACGAAGGCCATCATGCAGGCGCTTAATCATGGATAGACTGAGCCCGCGCTTTCCATTCAAGATTTCTGAAACCCGCCCGCTTGAGCCTATGAAGGGTTCAAGATCCCGTGGCGTAAGACCTTGTTGGTCCATGCAAAATTTGATGGCCTCGATGGGATTGGCGGGGTGAATCGGATAGTGCTTGTTTTCGTACACTTCGATCAGTGCCACAAGTACTTCCATTTCATCAGCTTCTGGGGTGCCCGCCTCTGCCTGAAAAATAGCTTCGAGTCGCTGAAATGCTTCTCGAAGATCGTCATCATTGCGTATCGGCTTAATATTCACAGATTGTCTCCACGTCAATCTCGTCATAGCGCTTGTGCGTACCGACGAACTTCACCCAGGCAATACCGGCTCGATACTGCATCTCGACCACTAGTCGGTACTTGTTTCCTCCGATGCTAAAGACCACGCGGTTATTGCCACATACGCTGGCATTGCCTATCTGATCCTTTACATCTTGTGGTGTTCGCCAGATGGCTTTGATCGCCATATCGTGCCAGCTTTCCAAGGGGGCCTTGGCATCGTCATGCCCAGGTAATTCCCAAAATTTCACCAAGGTGCTTGTGGCAATGACACGCATCCAAGCAAATCTCCCGTTTTGGGAGATTATGCTCGGCAACGAGGGAACGTGCATGGACTGGGAGTGACGCCTACTCGCTGCGCTCTAGCAAATCGTGCAACTCGACAAACTGCTGGGTCAGCTTGTGCCGTGGCTCCAGGTGAATCAACGGCAAGCTGGCGTGGTGCGACTCGCGCATCTTCACCGAGCTGCTCAGGTACACCGGTAGCACCGGCAAACCCTCGGCCAGCAGCTCGTCGAGCATCTGCTGCGGCAGGCTGGCGCGGGACTGGAACTGGTTGACCACGATGCCTTCGACCATCAGGTCTTCGTTGTGGTCGTCCTTGAGCTCTTCGATTTCGGCCAGCAGGCCGTAGAGCGCCTGGCGCGAGAAGCTGTCACAGTCGAAGGGTATCAGCACACGATCCGCCGCGATCAACGCAGATACCGCATAGAAATTGAGCGCAGGCGGCGTATCGATGTAGATCCGTTCGTAATCCTCATCCAGCTCGTCGAGCAACTTACGCAGCTTGTTGATCTTGTGCTTGGCTTCGAGCTTGGGCTGCAGGTCGGCCAGCTCGGAAGTCGCCGTGACCACATGCAGGTTGTCGAACGGTGTTTCGTAGATATCGACTTTGTTCTTCTTGCTGAAGGGCCCGCTGGACAGGCTTTGCTTGAAGAAGTCGGCGATCCCCATGGGGATATCTTCACCCGTCAGGCCGGTGAGGTACTGAGTCGAGTTTGCCTGGGCATCCAGGTCGATCAACAAGGTCCGGTAACCTTCGCTGGCGCTGACCGCCGCCAGGTTACAAGCGATGCTCGACTTGCCCACGCCACCTTTCTGATTGAACACCACGCGACGCATGAGAGACCTCCGTGTATCAACGAATGCCCGAGTATGTGGCGCCTCGGCAGCTAAGGCCAGTGGCAATTGTCGGGCGAAGATGGCCAGCCATTCACCTCACCACACTTGCCCGGTCAACAGCTCGGCGAAGGCCTTGGCCATCGCCGAGCCCCCGCGCTCACGCTGCACCAGCCACACTGCCGTCGTCGCGCCTTCGTCCAGCAGCGTGCGATACACCACACCCTCGATGCGCATGCGCTGGAACGACGCCGGTAGCACCGACACCCCCAAGCCCGCCGACACCAACCCGATGATGGTCATCGCTTCGCCCGCCTCCTGGGCAAAATGCGGGCTGAACCCCGCGTGGCGCGCCAGGCTGAGCAATTGCGCATGCAGCCCGCTGCCATAGCTGCGCGGGAAGAACACGAACGGCTCCGGTGCCAGGGAGGCCATGTGCACCCCCTGCTCGGTACCCACGGCCAATGGATGCGAGGCATTGATCACCGCCACCAACGGTTCGCGAAACAGCTCGGTCGCCACCAGCCCTTCCGGCAATGGCATGGGCCGCATCAGCCCCACTTCGATCGACTCGTCGAAAACCGCTTCGGCAACATCGCGGCTGCTCATTTCCTTGAGGTTGAGGTGCACCGCCGGAAAACGCTGGCGAAAAGCATGGATGGCCTTGGGGATCTTCGACGTGAACGGTGCCGACGAGGTAAAGCCGATCTTCATCTCGCCCAGCTCACCCAATTGCGCACGCCGGGCCACGTCGGCCGCCTTTTCGACTTGCGCCAGCACTTGGCGGGCTTCTTCCAGAAACAACCGCCCCGCTTCACTCAGTTCGACCCGACGGTTGGTACGCTCGAACAGGCGAGCCCCCAGTTCCTGCTCCAGCGCCTGGATCTGCTGGCTCAAGGGCGGCTGCGAAATGCCCAGCTGCTGGGCCGCACGGCCAAAGTGCAGCTCTTCGGCCACGGCGATGAAGTAACGCAGATGGCGCAGTTCCATAATCGGCTCCAAACAAGTCGTAGAACGTCTTAAATAGGTCGAACAATATATTGGATGTAATCATTAGCCAGCTATATGCTTTTTTCATTGCGCCAGAGGTACCCGCCCGTGAAAACTGCTGTAGCCCCCCTACCCGCCGACCCAGAACCTGCCCTGAACGACATGTGGATCGAAAAAGGCACCCCCGCCTTCATGAAGACTGTGCTGGCCCTGTTCAGCGGCGGCTTCGCCACCTTCGCCCTGCTTTACTGCGTGCAGCCGATGATGCCGCTGTTGTCGCAGGAGTTTTCCATCAACGCGGCCCAGAGCAGCCTGGTGCTGTCGGTTTCGACCGCAATGCTGGCGTTCGGCCTGTTGATCACCGGGCCGATCTCTGACCGCATCGGCCGCAAGCCGGTGATGGTCTTTGCGCTGGTCTGTGCGGCCCTGTCGACCCTGGCCAGTGCGGTGATGCCGACCTGGGAAGCCGTACTGGCGACGCGAGCACTGGTCGGCCTTTCGCTGAGCGGCCTGGCGGCAGTGGCGATGACTTACCTGAGCGAAGAGATCCACCCGCAGCACATCGGCCTGGCCATGGGCTTGTACATTGGTGGCAACGCCATCGGTGGCATGAGCGGGCGGCTGATCACCGGGGTGCTGATCGACTTCGTCAGCTGGCACACGGCGATGCTGACCAT
The DNA here is from genome assembly GCF_014269105.1 of Pseudomonas sp. SWRI77. Lineage (NCBI taxonomy): Bacteria > Pseudomonadati > Pseudomonadota > Gammaproteobacteria > Pseudomonadales > Pseudomonadaceae > Pseudomonas > Pseudomonas sp. SWRI77. Next base: position 501,676 of record NZ_JABWRV010000001.1, read on the forward strand.
CGGTGGCCTGGCCTTGGTCGCGGCGCTGGTGTTCTGGAAGGTATTGCCCGAATCGCGCAACTTCCGCCCGCAGGCCGCGAACCCGCGTAGCCTGCTGGATGGCTTCGTCATGCACTTCAAGGACGCCGGGCTGCCTTGGCTGTTCCTTGAGGCGTTTCTGCTGATGGGGGCCTTCGTCACGCTGTTCAACTACATCGGCTACCGCTTGCTGGCAGGGCCTTACCACATGAACCAGGCGTTGGTCGGCCTGCTGTCTGTGGTGTACCTGTCGGGTATCTACAGTTCTGCGCAGGTGGGCGCGCTGGCCGACAAGCTTGGGCGGCGCAAGGTGTTCTGGGTCAGTATCGTGGTGATGGCCAGCGGCTTGTTGATGACATTGGCCAGCCCGCTGCTGATGGTGATCCTCGGCATGCTGGTGTTCACCTTCGGCTTCTTCGGCGCGCACTCGGTGGCCAGCAGCTGGATCGGGCGACGGGCATTGAAGGCCAAGGGGCAGGCATCGTCGCTGTACCTGTTCAGCTATTACGCGGGGTCGAGTGTGGCGGGGACGGCGGGCGGGGTGTTCTGGCACCAGTGGGGCTGGAACGGGATCGGGTTGTTCATCGGTGGCTTGCTGACGATAGCGTTGCTGGTGGCATGGCACCTGAGCAAGCTGGCGCCTAAGACACCTTGAACAAGGGGCCGCCTTGCGGCCCCGAAATCGTGGATCAGTTGACGATCTCGACAATATCCACATCCACTTCGCGGCTCATCAGGTGCTTCTCCACCTCGCCGGTCAGCTTGACCTTGGTCTTGTCATTGAACGGGGTCGGAGGCAGGTCTTCATCGTCAATTTCGACGGTGATGGTGCCGGTGGTGTCCTTGAACTCGTACTTGTCGTCGTTGTTGACCTTCTTGGTCACATACCCCTGCAGCACCACCGGTGTGTCATCTGCGGCATCGTTTGCAGCCGCCACGGTGGTCACCGACTGGGCACCCGGGCCGGTATAGCTGGCCGCCAGGGCAGCAGTGCTGAACAGGGGAGCGAGGATCAGAGCAAGGTAACGGATTTTCATGAGGATCAGGTCCTGTTTCGGTTTCGATGGGACCAGATTAACGACGATCGCTGAACTCAAACTTAATGCAACAAAAAACCCGGCATCAAGGCCGGGTTCTTTGTTGCAGCTGCATCAGATCACTGGTGGTACTGCGCCGACAGCTCATGCACGGCGTTGATGAACACACCGGCGTGCTCCGGGTCGACCTCAGGCGTAATGCCATGGCCGAGGTTGAACACGTGGCCAGTGCCCTTGCCATAGCTGGCCAGAATGCGCGCCACTTCCTTGCGGATGGCCTCAGGCTTGGCGTACAGCACGGTCGGGTCCATGTTGCCTTGCAGCGCAACCTTGTCACCGACACGGCGGCGGGCATCACCGATGTCGCAGGTCCAGTCCAGGCCCAGCGCATCTGCACCCGCTTCGGCAATGCTCTCCAGCCACAGGCCACCGTTTTTGGTGAACATGATGACCGGCACCTTGCGCCCATCGTGCTCACGGATCAGGCCGCTGACGATCTTGCGCATGTAGGCCAGGGAGAACTCCTGGTAAGCCGCCGCCGACAGGTTGCCACCCCAAGTGTCGAAGATCTGCACCGCCTGTGCGCCAGCCAGGATCTGGCCGTTGAGGTAGCTGGTGACCGACTGGGCCAGCTTGTCCAGCAGCAGGTGCAGGGCCTCTGGGTTGTCGTAGGCCATGGCCTTGGTCTTGCGGAAGTCCTTGGACGAGCCGCCTTCGACCATGTAGGTGGCCAAGGTCCAGGGGCTGCCGGAGAAGCCGATCAGCGGCACGCGGCCGTTGAGCTCGCGGCGGATGGTGCTGACCGCGTCCATCACGTAGCCCAGGTCTTTTTGCGGGTCGGGAATCGGCAACGCTTCGATGTCGGCCGGAGTGCTGATCACCTTCTTGAAACGCGGGCCTTCGCCGGTCTCGAAGTACAGGCCCAGGCCCATGGCGTCGGGGATGGTGAGGATGTCCGAGAAGAGGATCGCCGCGTCCAGCGGGTAGCGGTCCAGCGGCTGCAGGGTGACCTCGCAGGCGAACTGCGGGTTCATGCACAGGCTCATGAAGTCACCGGCCTTGGCGCGGCTGGCGCGGTATTCCGGCAGGTAGCGGCCGGCCTGGCGCATCATCCACACCGGGGTGACGTCTACGGGTTGCTTGAGCAGTGCACGCAGGAAACGATCGTTCTTCAGGGCAGTCATGTCGGCATCCGGCAAAAAAGTGCGGGCATTTTCTCAGACGCCAGCACAAAAGGCACGGCCGAGGCCATGCGTTTTGTCTATTGGGTGCCGTGGATCAAGCAATTTTGTATACAAAATATGCCAAGGGCTGCTGTGCAGCCCCCGCAATCGGTCAGACTTCGAGGTAGTCCAGAATACCTTCAGCCGCTGTACGGCCTTCGAAAATGGCCGTTACCACCAAGTCCGAACCCCGCACCATGTCGCCACCGGCAAACACTTTAGGGTTGCTGGTCTGGTGCTTGAACTTACCTTTCTCCGGTGCTACCACGCGGCCCTGGCTGTCCATCTGGATGCCAAACTGCTCGAACCACGGCGCCGGGCTCGGGCGGAAGCCGAAGGCGATCACCACGGCGTCAGCCGGCAGGATCTCTTCGGAGCCCGGGATCGGCTCAGGGCTGCGACGGCCACGGGCATCCGGCTCGCCGAGACGGGTCTCGACCACTTTGACGCCTTCGACCTTGTCCTCGCCGACAATGGCGATCGGCTGACGGTTATAGAGGAACTTCACGCCTTCTTCCTTGGCGTTCTTCACCTCTTTGCGCGAGCCCGGCATGTTGGCCTCGTCACGGCGGTAGGCACAGGTCACCGACTTGGCGCCCTGGCGAATCGAAGTGCGGTTGCAGTCCATCGCGGTGTCACCACCGCCCAGTACCACGACCTTCTTACCCTGCATGTCGACGAAATCTTCAGGCGACTTTTCGAAGCCCAGGTTGCGGTTGACGTTGGCGATCAGGAAATCCAGCGCGTCATGCACCCCCGGCAGGTCCTCACCCGGGAAGCCGCCCTTCATGTAGGTGTAGGTGCCCATGCCCATGAACACGGCATCGTACTCGGCGAGCAGTTGCTCCAGGGTGATGTCCTTGCCCACCTCGGTGTTCAGGCGAAACTCGATGCCCATGCCGGTGAAGACTTCGCGGCGATTGCTCAGCACGGTCTTTTCCAGCTTGAATTCGGGGATGCCGAAGGTCAGCAAGCCGCCGATTTCCGGGTTGCGATCGAACACAACCGGGGTCACACCGGCACGTACCAGCACGTCAGCGCAGCCCAGACCCGCTGGGCCGGCACCGATGATGGCAACACGCTTGCCGGTCGGCTTGACCTTGGACATGTCCGGGCGCCAGCCCATGGCGAAGGCGGTGTCGGTGATGTACTTCTCCACCGAGCCGATGGTCACCGCGCCAAAACCGTCGTTCAGGGTGCAGGCACCCTCGCACAGACGGTCCTGCGGGCATACCCGGCCGCACACCTCAGGCAGGGTGTTGGTCTGGTGCGACAGCTCGGCCGCCGCCAGGATGTTGCCTTCGGAAACCAGCTTCAACCAGTTGGGGATGAAGTTGTGCACCGGGCACTTCCACTCGCAATACGGGTTACCGCAGCCCAGGCAGCGGTGCGCCTGCTCCACGGACTGCTGCGGCTTGAAGGGCTCGTAGATTTCGACGAACTCTTTCTTGCGCTGGCGCAGCAGCTTTTTCTTCGGGTCTTTACGCCCCACTTCGATGAACTGGAAGTCGTTGTTCAGACGTTCAGCCATTTTTCAAAACCTCTTTACCGCAGTCGCAAGCCAGAAGCTGCAAGCTGCAAGTCGATCACTTGGGTCCGGCAAGCCTCGCACTGCATTACCTGCAGCTTGAGGCTTGCCACTTGCAGTTGTTGTTACTGCGGGTTGGCGCGGGTGCTGGACAGCAGTTGCTTGAGGGTGGCCGCCTTGGGCTTGACCAACCAGAAGCGACGCACGTAGTCGTCCAGGTTTTCCGAGAGCTCACGCCCCCACTCGCTGCCGGTCTCGTCCACGTATTCGGCAAGGACCCGCGCCAGGTGGCTGCGGTAGGCCTCCATCGCTTCACCACTGATGCGCTGGATTTCCACCAGTTCATGGTTGAGCTTGTCGACGAAGCTGTTGTCCATGTCGAGCACGTAGGCGAAGCCGCCCGTCATGCCAGAACCGAAGTTGTAACCAGTCTTGCCCAGGACGCAGACAAAGCCGCCGGTCATGTATTCACAGCAGTGATCGCCAGTGCCCTCGACAACAGCGTGGGCGCCAGAGTTACGCACAGCGAAGCGCTCGCCCGCGGTACCGGCGGCAAACAGCTTGCCGCCAGTGGCGCCGTACAGGCAGGTGTTGCCGACGATGGCGCTGTGCTGGGTTTCGAACGGGCTGCCGGCAGGTGGCACGATGGTCACCTTGCCACCGGTCATGCCCTTGCCGACGTAGTCGTTGGCGTCGCCTTCCAGATGCAGGTTCAGGCCACCGGCGTTCCACACGCCGAAGCTCTGGCCCGCAGTGCCCTTGAAGCGGAAGGTGATCGGCGCAGCGGCCATGCCCTGGTTGCCGTGCAGGCGGGCGATCTCACCAGAGATACGCGCGCCGATGGAACGGTCGCAGTTGCAGATGTCGAGGCTGAACTCGCCACCGGACTGGTCGCGGATCGCCGACATGGCCATCTCGACCATCTTCTCGGCCAGCTCGCCCTTGTCGAACGGCGGGTTCTTGTCGACTTCGCAGAACTGCGGCTTGTCCGCCGGAATGTGCGAGCTGCCCAGCAGTGGCGACAGGTCCAGGTACTGCTGGCGCTCGGTGTCGCCTGGCAGTATGTCGAGCAGGTCGGTGCGGCCGATCAGCTCGCCCAGGCTGCGCACGCCCAGTTTGGCCAGCCACTCGCGGGTTTCTTCGGCGACGAAGGTGAAGAAGTTGATCACCATGTCGACGGTGCCGATGTAGTGGTCCTTGCGCAGCTTGTCGTTCTGGGTGGCTACGCCGGTGGCGCAGTTGTTCAGGTGGCAGATACGCAGGTACTTGCAGCCCAGGGCAATCATCGGTGCGGTGCCGAAGCCGAAGCTCTCGGCGCCGAGGATGGCGGCCTTGATCACGTCCAGGCCGGTTTTCAGGCCACCGTCGGTCTGTACCCGCACCTTGCCGCGCAGGTCGTTGCCGCGCAGGGTCTGGTGGGTTTCGGCAAGGCCGAGTTCCCACGGCGCGCCGGCGTACTTGATGGAGGTCAACGGCGAAGCGCCGGTACCGCCGTCGTAGCCGGAGATGGTGATCAGGTCGGCATAGGCCTTGGCCACGCCTGCAGCGATGGTGCCAACGCCTGCCTCGGCCACCAGCTTGACCGAAACCAGCGCCTGCGGGTTGACCTGCTTGAGGTCGTAGATCAGCTGGGCCAAGTCTTCGATCGAGTAGATGTCGTGGTGCGGCGGTGGCGAGATCAGGGTCACACCCGGTACCGCGTAGCGCAGCTTGGCGATCAGGCCGTTGACCTTGCCGCCCGGCAGCTGGCCGCCTTCGCCCGGCTTGGCGCCCTGGGCCACCTTGATCTGCAGCACTTCGGCGTTGACCAGGTATTCCGGGGTGACGCCGAAGCGGCCGGTGGCCACTTGCTTGATCTTGGAGCTGCGCACCGTGCCGTAGCGCGACGGGTCTTCACCGCCCTCGCCGGAGTTCGAGCGCGCGCCCAGGCGGTTCATGGCCTCGGCCAGCGCCTCGTGGGCTTCTGGTGACAAGGCGCCCAGCGAGATGCCGGCGGAATCGAAGCGCTTGAGGATGGCCTCCAACGGCTCGATCTGCTCGATCGCCAGCGGCTGGTCAGCCACTTTGACCTTGAGCAGGTCGCGGATCATCGACACCGGGCGCTGGTCGACCAGCGAGGTGTATTCCTTGAACTTGGCGTAGTCGCCCTGCTGCACAGCGGCCTGCAGGGTGTTGACCACGTCCGGGTTGTAGGCGTGGTATTCGCCACCGTGGACGAACTTGAGCAGGCCACCTTGCTGGATCGGCTTGCGCGCGCTCCAGGCTTCGGCAGCAAGCAGCTTCTGGTCGCTTTCCAAGTCTTCGAAACGCGCACCCTTGATGCGGCTCGATACACCTTTGAAGCTCAGGCCGACCACGTCTTCGGCCAGGCCGATGGCTTCGAACAGCTGCGCACCGCGGTACGAAGCGATGGTGGAGATGCCCATCTTCGACAGGATCTTCAGCAAGCCCTTGGAGATGCCTTTGCGGTAGTACTTGAACACCTCGTCCAGGTCGCCCAGCACTTCGCCGGTGCGAATCAGGTCAGCCAGCACTTCATAGGCCAGGTACGGGTAAACGGCCGAGGCACCGAAGCCCAGCAGCACGGCAAAGTGGTGCGGGTCACGGGCAGTGGCGGTTTCGACCAGGATGTTGCTGTCGCAACGCAGGCCTTGCTCGGTCAGGCGGTGGTGCACCGCACCCACGGCGAGCGAAGCGTGCACCGGCAATTTGCCCGGGGCGATGTAGCGGTCGCTCAGTACCAGTTGGGTCTTGCCGCCGCGCACCGCTTCTTCAGCCTGGTCGGCGATGTTGCGGATAGCCGCTTCCAGGCCGACACCTTGCTCGTAGTTGAGGTCGATCATCTGGCGGTCGAAGCCTTCGCGCTCCAGGTTCATCAACGAGCGCCACTTGGCAGGCGAGATCACCGGCGAGCTGAGGATCACCCGCGAAGCGTGCTCCGGGGACTCCTGGAAGATATTGCGCTCGGCGCCCAGGCAGATTTCCAGCGACATGACGATCGCTTCGCGCAGCGGGTCGATCGGCGGGTTGGTCACCTGGGCGAACTGCTGGCGGAAGAAGTCGTACGGCGAACGCACGCGCTGCGACAGCACGGCCATCGGCGTGTCGTCACCCATCGAGCCGACCGCTTCCTGGCCCTGCTCACCCAGCGGGCGCAGTACCTGGTCACGCTCTTCGAAGGTGACCTGGAACATCTTCATGTACTGCTTGAGCTGGTCAGCGTCGTAGCTGGCCGCGCCCTGGTCGTCGGTAAGGGTCGCCTGGATGCGCGTGGCATGCTGACGCAACCAGCGCTTGTATGGGTGGCGCGACTTCAGCCGGTTGTCGATGGCGTCGGTATCGAGGATCTGGCCGGTTTCGGTGTCCACCGCGAAGATCTGGCCCGGGCCGACACGGCCCTTGGCGATCACCTCTTCGGGCTGGTAGCCCCATACGCCGATTTCCGAGGCGATGGTGATATAGCCGTTGGTGGTGGTTACCCAGCGCGCCGGGCGTAGGCCGTTGCGGTCGAGCAGGCACACCGCGTGGCGGCCTTCGGTCATGACGATACCGGCCGGGCCATCCCACGGCTCCATGTGCATGGAGTTGTATTCGTAGAAGGCGCGCAGGTCGGCGTCCATGGTCTCGACGTTCTGCCAGGCCGGCGGTACCAGCATGCGCACGCCGCGGAACAGGTCGATGCCACCGGTGACCATCAGTTCGAGCATGTTGTCCATGCTCGACGAGTCGGAACCGACGCGGTTGACCAGCGGGCCGAGTTCTTCGAGGTCCGGGATCTGGTCATTGGCAAACTTGGTGCGACGGGCCATGGCCCAGTTGCGGTTGCCGGTGATGGTGTTGATCTCGCCGTTGTGGGCGAGGAAGCGGAACGGCTGCGCCAGCGGCCATTTCGGCAGCGTGTTGGTGGAGAAGCGCTGGTGGAACACGCAGATCGCGGTCTGCAGGCGCGGGTCATCCAGGTCTGGATAGAACGCCGCGAGATCGCGCGGCATCATCAGGCCTTTGTAGATGATGGTCTTGTGCGAGAAGCTGCAGATGTAGTGGTCGGTGTCGTGGGCGTTGGCCACGGACGAGCGACGACGGGCACTGAACAGCTTGATGGCGAATGCCTGATCGCTCAGGCCTTCACCGCCGATGAACACCTGCTCGATCTGCGGCAGGCGCTCCAGGGCCAGGCGACCGAGCACGCTGGTGTCGATCGGGACCTTGCGCCAGCCAACCAGCGTGAGGCCGGCGGCGAGGATTTCGCGGTCCATGTTGGCGCGGGCAGCTTCTGCTTTGACCGGGTCCTGGTTGAAGAACACCATGCCGACGGCGTACTGCTTGGGCAGTTCGACGGCAAAATGCTCCTGGGCCACGGCCCGCAGGAACTGATCGGGCTTCTGCATGAGCAGACCACAACCGTCACCGGTCTTGCCGTCGGCGTTGATACCGCCGCGGTGGGTCATGCACGTCAGCGCCTGCATGGCGGTTTGCAGAAGGTGGTGGCTCGGTTCGCCCGTCATATGGGCGATCAGGCCAAAACCACAGTTGTCCTTGAATTCTTCGGGATGGTACAGACCTGTTTTCATAGACACTTTCTCACCAGGTTCACCTCTCAACGGAGGTAAATCTCTTTTTTAACAACCACTTACCATCCACGCCGATCAAATGCCAGCTTTTTTGCGGTGGCCATGGAAAACCATTGTTGCACAGCGACAGCGATGCCCACAAATTTTCATGTCTCACCATTGAAAATTTATGTCGCGATTTTGAATGTTTTTGCGCCATGCGCCGTGATAGCGGCCTGGCTGGAGTCTGAAGCGTTTCAGCCATGACTGCAAGAGAGGCTTGTGGCCGGCAGTCTGGGACAGAAAAGCCTGCCGCGCTCGGGCGCAGCAGGCTAGACGAAAAGTCAGGGTTCGCTCAGCAACTGGGCGGCGGGGTGTTGCCGCCCGGCAGGTATCAGCGGGCCGAGGCCAGCTCTTGTTGGACGCTGGCGACGGTACGTGGCCAAGGTTTACCAGCCTGGACCTTCGCTGGCAAGTTCTTGATTGCCGCAACCGCTGCGTCGCGGTTGGCGAAGCTGCCGTAAGTTACGACGTACAGCGGCTTGCCCTGCAGGTTTTTCTTGAAGTAGCGATAGTCGCCACCCTGGGCCTTGACGAACGCCTGGGCCGAGGCTTCAGAGCTGGTACCGAGGATCTGCACCACATAATTGCCCGGTTTCTGGCCTGCATACCAACCCCCACCGGCGCTGCCACTGGCGACTGGTTTTTCGGCAGGTTTGGCGGCCGGCTTGGCACTAGCGACCTGGGTCGGCGCCGGGGCAGGCTTGGCGGGTGCAACCGGTTTAGCAGGCTGGGTTGCGACGGGTTTTGGCGCAGGCGCAACCGGCTGAACCGGGGCACTGGCGATTGGCTGCGCGGGTACCGGGGCCGGGCCAGCCGGCACACCTTGCGGTGGCGCGATGGTGGTCACGGTCGGCGGGTTGCCAGGCTGCAGTGCGGTATTGCCCGCCGGGCTGCCTTCTTCGCCATCACCCATGCCAGCGGCCTGGGCCAGTGGCTCGCGCATCACCGGTTGCGACTGACCTACCAACGGCAGTGGCATCGGCTGGGACGAGCCGGAGAATTCGATGGCCGGGTTGCCATTATTGGCCTGGGCAGCACCTGGCTGGCCTTCACCGAGGGGCAACTGAGCCTGGGCGGCCGGCACCTCGGCAGGTGCCTTGTCGCCTTTCTTGGGCATGAGAACCGCAGCAGCAACGGCGACCACGACCACAGCGGACAGCGCGAGCACGTGTTTCTTAGGCATTTTCAACCCCATGGATGGTCGCTTGGCCGTCGAACGGCTGGCGATCATGGCTTCGATCAAAGTGTCACGGGCAACCTGGTTGATAGTGCCAGGCCAACCGTCGGAGTGCTCATGGATATCGACGATCTGTTCACGGGTGAACACCTCGATGCCCCGGCCGGCGCCATCCAGACGCTGCTCCAGGTACTCGCGGGTCTCTTCTTCGCTGTAGGGGGCGAGTTCGATGACGTGGAAACGTTCTTCCTCGATGCTGAGCTCATCCAACCCGGCAATCAGCGACGATTCGCCGAACAGGAACACGTGCGGGCGCCCTTCCGGAACACCCGCTGCCAGTTCCAGCAACGCTTGGAGTGCCGACTCGTCGAGTTGTTCCGCATCATCCACCAGCAAATACACTTCCTGCCCGGTCAGCGCCAGTTGCACCACCTTGGACAAGATAGCCTGGACCTCAGGCTGGGCGACTTCCAGCGACTGCGCGACCTGGCCAAGCACACTGGCCGCATCGCTGGCGCCACGGGCGGAAACCACCACGCTTTGCACCGACTGCTTGTTGGTGCTGGCCACCAGGGCCTGGCGCAGCAGGGTCTTGCCGCTGCCCAGGGGGCCGGTGACAACCAGCATCAACTGGCTGTAACGCGCCAGGTGGTGCAACTGGCCCAGCACCGGCTTGCGCTGGGCAGGGAAGAACTTGAAACCGGGCACGCGGGGCGCGAACGGATCGTGGCTCAACTGGTAATGGTCGAGAAAGGCCTCATCGGCATGCAAACTGGTCATTGCGCTGTCACAACCTCAAAGCTGGGCCACGATCGCGCGGTAATCCGCCGACAGCGTGGCCTGAAGAATCTCTTTCGGATAGTCGTCGGTGATCACGGCCTCGCCCATCTGGCGCAACAGCACCAGACGCAGACGACCGTCGAGCACCTTCTTGTCGACCGCCATATGCTCCATGAAATGCGCCGGGGTCATTTCCTGTGGTGGCACCACCGGCAAACCTGCGTCCTGCAACAGGCGGATTGCGCGATCACGCTCGGCCTGATCGATCCAGCCAAGGCGCATGGACATTTCCAGGGCCATCACCGTGCCCGCCGACACGGCTTCGCCATGCAGCCAGACACCGTAGCCCATGTGGGTTTCGATGGCGTGCCCAAAGGTATGCCCAAGGTTCAGGGTCGCCCGCACGCCCGATTCACGCTCGTCGGCGCCGACCACGGCAGCCTTGGCCGCGCAGGAGCGGCTGATGGCTTCGGTCAGGGCCGCAGAATCGAGGGCACGCAGGGCATTCATATTGTCCTCGAGCCAACCGAGGAAAGGCTTGTCGCAGATCAGACCGTACTTGATCACTTCGGCCAGGCCTGCGGACAGTTCACGCGCTGGCAGGGTCTTGAGGCTGGTGGTATCGATCAGCACTGCGTTGGGCTGGTAGAAGGCACCGACCATGTTCTTGCCCAACGGGTGGTTGATGCCGGTCTTGCCACCGACCGAGGAATCGACCTGGGACAACAGGGTAGTCGGCACCTGGATGAAATCGACACCGCGCTGGTAACAGGCTGCGGCAAAGCCGGCCATGTCGCCGATCACGCCGCCACCGAGGGCTACCACCGTGGTGCGGCGGTCGTGTCGCGCGGTGAGCAAGCCATCGAAGATCAGCTGCAGCGTTTCCCAGTTCTTGTAGGCTTCGCCATCCGGCAACACCACGGGCAACACTGAATACGCACCCAGGGTCTTGGCCAGGCGTTCGAGGTACAGAGGCGCGACGGTTTCATTGGAAACGATGGCGACCTGCCGCCCGGCAATATGCGGCGCCAGCAGCTCAGGCTGGTCCAGCAGGCCTTCGCCAATGTAGATCGGGTAGCTACGCTCGCCCAGGTCGACCTTTAGTGTCTGCATGTATCCCCACAATGTACTTGGGTGCGGCGCCGTTTGGGCGACGCACGCGGTAAGTTGAACCTCGCCTCGGCGCTGGTGGCCGAGAATAGTCCCGGCTTATCGGGGCGGCAACTGCTGCAAGCGCTCGAGAATATCGATCACCACCATGCGCGGTGGCCGCTCATCGGTTTCAACGACCAGGTCGGCAATTTCGCGGTAAAGCGGATCGCGGGCTTCGAGCAGGGCGCGAAGGGTCGCTTCCGGGTTGGCGGTGCGCAACAGCGGGCGATTGCGATCGCGTGCGGTACGACCGACCTGCTGCTCCACCGAGGCATGCAGGTAGATGACCCGGCCACCCTGGTACAACGCCTGACGGTTGGCATCACGCATGACCGCGCCGCCACCGGTGGCCAGCACCACACCGTCGAGCGCGCAGAGCTCGGCGATCATCGCCTGCTCACGGTCACGGAAGCCCGGCTCGCCTTCCTTGTCGAAGATCCACGGGATGTTGGCGCCGCATCGCAGTTCGATTTCCTTGTCGGAATCCTTGAACAGCAGGCGCAGCTCTTTGGCCAAGAGGCGTCCAATGGTGCTTTTACCAGCGCCCATGGGCCCCACAAGTATCAAATTTCGCACAGAATCAACGACTCACAGCAATCGCCTGGTCACTCATGATACGCGGAGTCAGGAAGACCAGCAGCTCGGATTTTTTCTCTTGTAATACATCGCGTCGAAACAGCCGCCCAACATACGGCAGATCGCCGAAAAATGGCACCTTGTCGACCACATTGTTTTGCGTGGTCGAGTAGACACCACCGATCACGATCGTCTCGCCGTCGGCCACGCGAACTTTGGCATTGACCTCGTTCTTGCGGATCGGCGGTACGTTGTTCAAGGCATTGACGTAATCAGGCTCGTCCTTGGTTACCCTGACGGTCATGATGACCTTGTTGTCCGGGGTGATTTGCGGGGTGACTTCGAGCGACAGCGAAGCCTCGCGAAACGACACCGAAGTGGCGCCGCTCTTGCTGGTTTCCTGGTAGGGCACTTCAGTGCCCTTGAGGATCCTGGCGGTTTCCTTGTCGGCCGTGACCACCTTCGGCTGCGAGATGATTTCGCCATTGCCGCTCTTCTCCATGGCACTGAGTTCAAGGTCGAGCAAGATGCCCCCGCGCAGCACACCCAGGCCCACACTGGAGCCGGCACGCTCCACGCCAAGGTCGACGAACAGCTCCTTGCCTGGCCGCACGCGGTCACCGTACAAAGGCCCACCCCAACGCACCCCCAGGCTCTTTTCGTAATCGACGCTGGCCTCGACAATACGCGCCTCGATCGCCACCTGGCGCACCGGCACATCCAGCTGCGCCACCAGTTGGCGCAGCTCGTCAAGGCGATCGGCGGGTTGGTAGGCCACCAGGGTGTTGGTGCGCGCATCGACGCTCAAACTGCCTCGCCCGGTCAGGATGCCGTCGTCCGCCAGTGTCGCCAGCAGCAGTTGCGCGAGCGCTGAAGCTTCGGCGTGATGGATCGGCATCAGCTCACGCTGCAGGGGTTGCAACTGGGCATCCAGCACCTGGCCCATGCGGGCGTCGAGCGACTGCCCGGCAAGCTCGGCCGCAGGCGCCACCAGCAGCACATTACCCTCTTCGCGACGGGCCAGGCCCTTGCTACGCAGCACCAGATCAAGCGCCTGGTCCCAGGGCACATCCTGAAGCCGCAGGGTGATATTGCCCTGCACCGCGTCGCTGGCGACCAGGTTCACACCGGCGTAGTCCGCCAGCACCTGCAACACCGCGCGCACCTGCACATCCTGAAAGTTCAGCGACAGCGGCTCACCCCGGTAGGGCGTTGCCGACGCTAGCGGGATCGCCAAGACCCACGCCACCATCCATTTCCAGAGCTTCTTCATGCGGGTCCGGGACCTCCTTGTCCAGGGCTTTTCGGAGCGTGAGTATCGCGGTGCGTTCTTGCCAGGCACTGGCCATGAACCAACGTTCGCGCACTTCGACCTGCCGCTCGTCGACACGCACCACAACACCTTCATCGCGCCCCAGCCGATCACCTGGGCGCACGCGATACAGCCGCCCTGCGGACAGCAGCAGGGCTTCATGCGCTGTGCCACGTGCCAGGCTGCCGACCATTTCCAACTGTGCCAAGGGCACGCCGCCCAGTTCGCCGGGCGGCATTCGCGCCGCACCAGAGGCGAACGGGTCGAGCAAAGGCGGCATGGCCGCTGCCCTGGCGGGCAAATCCGCCAGTGACGCGGGCGCCGGAGGCGCCGCATCGGCATGGTAGGCATGAACCCTCAGGCGCAAGCGCAACACGGTAGGCCGCCCCTCGGCTTGATGCAGGCTCATGTCTTCGACGCGCAGCAGCCGCGCCTGGCCCAGCCAGTCGTCCAGCCAAAGGCGCAACGCCGTGTAGCGCCCCACCACGTGCACATCCAGGGGGGTGGTTCGGTAATCGGCCTGGCTCACTTCGTCATGTATGTCTAGCCGCTCGAACAACAGGCCATATTCATGCCCCGAGGCCGCCAGGGCATCGAGCAAGTCACTCATGCGCTGCCCTGCCGAAAGTTGCCATCGGGCGAGCTGCAATGCCTGCCGCGCGGCAGCCAGAGAACCCTCTGCGCGCGCCAGCTCAACTACCTGCGCCGCCTTGGCCGCATGTGCCTCATTCAACTGCTTATGCTGCGCAGTTACCTGCGCTTGAGCCTGCCGTAGCTCCGGCAGGCGGACTGCACACCCTAGCGCCAACACCAGCACACCCAGCAGGAACGAAGCGCCCCACCGGAAGCGGCGGGACCGCTCGACCCTTGCTTGCCAACGCATCCACCACGCTGCACTCACGACCAGAACGCCGACACGCGCGCAGTCAGGACGAACTCGTCACCCGAAGGCAGGTGCTTCACATGCTTGAGTGCCAGGCCTTGCAACACTTCGGAGCGTTCGAGGTCGCGCATGAACTGGGCCACCACGGCGCCGGATGCGGCCACACCGGTGACGTGCAAACGGCCGTGCGCAAGCGTTAGCTCAGTGAGCTGCAAGCCTGCGGGCAACGCGGCCTCCACATCTGCGAGCAAGGCAGGCAGCACCCCCTGATCGGCCCTCAGGCGGGCCAGGGCCGCAACCTGCGCCTGGGTGGCATCGTGGTCGGCACGCACGTCGGTGTGCTGCTCCAGCTGCTTGCCCAGCAGCGCCAGCGCAGACTGGTGGCTGGCATTGCTCGTCGCTTGCTGCTGGGCGCGCTGGCGTGCCAGTTGGTCAATCAGCATCACGCAACAAAGCGCCAGGATTGCACTGCCAAGCAACATCCACTGGAAGCGCCGAAGCATCGAGCGGCGCTGCCGCTCGCGCCAAGGTAATAGGTTCAGACGCATCATGGGCGCATGCCCCCTGAGGCCAAGGCGCATGCCAGCAGCATGCCCCCGTCTTCCGGCGCCAGCCCCGCACGCAGCGGCAGTTGCCGACAGGGCAGGTTCACCGCTTCACTCAGGCCTTCAAGCCACCCCTGCTCGATCACCGAGCTGCTGACGACCAGCAAGCACTTCAGCTGGGCTTCGCCCGCCAAATGCGCATGCAATTGGGCAGGCATTTGCCCTAGGTGCAACTCGCGGCGCTGCGCTGGCACGCCCTGTTGCCAGCAATGCAACGTCGCACCTTGCGCCTCCAGGCGTAACAAGGCCGAGCCCGCAAGCTCGCTCTGCGGCAACATTCGCTGCAACGCGACGCTGTCGACTTCCATCACCTCCAGCTGCAGCCCGGCGGCATCAAGCAGGGCTTCAATCGGCTCCAATGAGCGCTGGCGACAGGCAGCCACCATCACATCCAGGCAGCCGGCCTGATCCTTGGAAGGGCCAAGCACCTGAAAGTCCAAGGCCAGATCCTCCAGCGCAAAGGGAAACAGGCGATCGGCATCGGCCAGCAACTGCGCTTCCATGTCCGCCTCACTCTGGCCTGCCGGTAACTGGCAAGGCTTGCAGATCACCTGATTTGCCGGCAGCGCTAGCGCAGCCCGCCGCTGCCGAATGCCGCTGCGCCTGCAGGCACGCTGCAAGGCACCTACCACGCGCACAGGGTCGCTTGCCCAGTCACCGCCACTGTAGGGCTCATACGGTTCGTGCGCCCAGGCCGCGACCTGGCAACGCCCATTGCGCCGCCGCAGCTGCACAACCCGAACTGAGTCGGGGGCAATTTCCACCCCCATCAATGAACCGGCATCCATGCCGAAACGTCCAAGCATCACTGCTCCTTTGCTGTATGCCGCAAACCCGCGTCAACACTAGGCCTGCACGGCCGAACGGATCGACGGGCCGCCTGGCCGGTCACCCGGCGAGGCGAAAAAATGCTTATAATGCCCAGCGTTTTTGGTCCGCCGGACCCGTACGCAATTCACTTATCAACCTGGACGCCCAAAAGCCTTGATACGTCTGCTGAAGTTCTTCTGGTGGTCTTCCGTCGCAGTCATTAGCGCGCTCGTACTCGGTGTGAGCGGTGCGTTTCTGTATCTTAGCCCTAGCCTGCCCTCGGTCGAGTCACTCAGAAGCATCCAGTTGCAGATCCCCCTCAGGGTGTACAGCAGCGACGGCAAGCTGATTGCCGAGTTCGGCGAAATGCGCCGCTCGCCGATCCGCTTCGCGGAAATCCCCCCACAATTTATCCAGGCGCTTCTGTCAGCCGAGGACGACAACTTCCTCAATCACTATGGCGTCGACCCCAGCAGCCTGATGCGCGCGGCCACTCAGTTGGTCAAAACCGGTCATATCCAGACCGGTGGCAGCACCATCACCATGCAGGTGGCGAAGAACTTCTTCCTGACCAGCGAACGCAGCTTCTCGCGCAAGACCAACGAAATCCTCCTGGCCCTGCAGATCGAACGTGAGCTGACCAAGGACGAAATCCTCGAGCTGTACGTGAACAAGATCTACCTGGGCAACCGGGCGTACGGCATCGATGCGGCCGCACAGGTCTACTACGGCAAGTCGATCCGCGACGTGAGCCTGGCGCAGATGGCAATGATCGCCGGCCTGCCCAAGGCTCCTTCGCGCTTCAACCCGCTGGCCAACCCGGTGCGCGCCAAAGAGCGCCGCGACTGGATCCTGGGCCGCATGTACAAGCTCGGCAAGATTGACCAGGCCAGCTACCAGACCGCCCTGGCCGAACCGCTCAACGCCAGCTACCACGTGCCGACCCCCGAGGTGAACGCCCCGTACATCGCTGAAATGGCCCGCGCCGAGATGGTCGGCCGCTATGGCAGCGATGCCTACACCGAAGGCTTCCGTGTCACCACGACCGTGCCGAGCGACATGCAGGAGATGGCCAACAAAGCCATTCTCGGCGGCCTTTCCGACTACGACGAACGCCACGGCTACCGCGGCCCCGATGCGCGCTTCCCGGGCAAGACCCACGCAGCCTGGCTGCTGGAGCTGGGCAAGCAGCGCACCCTGGGCGGCCTTGAGCCGGCCATCGTCACCCAGGTCGACAAGGCCGGGCTTACGGTGCTGACCCGTAGCGGCCAAGAAGAAACCGTCGCCTGGGACACCATGAAGTGGGCGCGCCCGTTCCTCAATAGCAACTCCCAGGGCCGCACACCGCAGAGCCCGGCAGATGTTGCACAGGTCGGCGACCTGGTGCGCCTGCAACGCCTGGATGACGGCACGCTCAAGTTCAGCCAGGTGCCGGGCGCACAGAGCGCGCTGGTCACCCTCGACCCTTACAACGGCGCCATCCGCGCCCTGGTCGGCGGTTTCTCGTTCGAGCAGAGCAACTACAACCGCGCCATGCAGGCCAAGCGCCAACCCGGTTCGAGCTTCAAGCCTTTCATCTATAGCGCGGCACTGGACAGTGGCTACACCGCCGCCAGCCTGGTCAACGATGCGCCGATCGTGTTCGTCGACGAGTACCTGGACAAGGTCTGGCGACCGAAGAACGACACCAACACCTTCCTCGGCCCGATCCGCATGCGCGAGGCGCTGTACAAGTCGCGCAACCTGGTATCGATCCGCCTGCTGCAGGCAATGGGCGTGGACCGCACCATCGACTACATCGCCAAGTTCGGCTTCAACAAGCAGGACCTGCCCCGCAACCTGTCGCTGGCACTGGGTACGGCTACCCTGACCCCGATGGAGATCGCCACTGGCTGGAGCACTTTTGCCAACGGCGGCTACAAGATCACCCCCTACCTGATCGATCGCATCGAGAGCCGCAACGGCGAGACACTGTTCACCGCCAACCCGGCCCGTGTACCTCAAGGTGCCGAGGACCAGGCTGGCCTTGCCGCGCCTGAACAGCCGATTAGCACCGTAGCGATGCCGGGCGAGGCGCCAGCCGCCTTTGGCCAGGTCACACCGGCACCACAAGTGCCGGCAGTGGCTGAGCAGATCATCGACGGGCGCACCAGCTACATCCTCACCAGCATGCTGCAGGACGTGATCAAACGCGGCACCGGCCGCCGTGCACTGGCCCTGGGCCGCACCGACCTGGCGGGCAAAACCGGCACCACCAACGAGTCCAAGGATGCCTGGTTCTCCGGCTACAACGCCGATTACGTGACCACGGTATGGGTCGGTTTCGACCAACCCGAAACCCTGGGCCGTCGCGAATACGGTGGTACAGCGGCACTGCCGATCTGGATGAGCTTCATGGGCGCCGCGCTCAAGGACAAGCCCAACCACGCCCCTGCGGAGCCGGAAGGCATCCTCAGCCTGCGGGTTGACCCGGTCAGCGGTCGCGCCGCCTCGCCGAGCACGCCCAACGCCTATTTCGAGCTGTTCAAGGCTGAAGACTCGCCGCCGTCGGTGGATGAGCTGGGCAACGGTGCGGCACCGGGCAGCCCGCTGCCGGCAGATGAAGCGGCGCCGATGGATCTGTTCTAAAAGCGCAGTGCTGTCTTGAGGTTTGAGTGGGCGCGTAAATCGAGCGCCGCCCGCGCGGCGCCCGATTTCGCAGCCGACAAAAGTGTGGTGACGAATCCCACTGCCCCTACGCCTCCAAGACAAAAAAAGCCCCGACTCTCACGAGCCGGGGCTTTCTTGTGTGGCTACGACCAGAATCAGCCGTTGAACACTTCATCCACGCTGTTCAGCGGGTAGTGCTTCGGATACGGCAGGGTCGCCACGCCGGATTCGATGGCTGCCTTGGCAACGGCATCGGAAACGACGGTGATCAGACGGGCATCCAGAGGCTTCGGAATGATGTACTCACGGCCGAACTCCAGGCCTTCGACGCCGTAGGCTTCGCAGACTTCCTTCGGCACCGGCAGCTTGGCCAGGTCTTTCAGGGCGATGGCGGCGGCGATCTTCATTTCTTCGTTGATGCGCTTGGCGCGAACGTCCAGGGCACCACGGAAGATGAACGGGAAGCCCAGTACGTTGTTGACCTGGTTCGGGTAGTCGGAACGACCGGTGGCCATGATCACATCGTTGCGGGTGGCGTGAGCCAGCTCTGGCGAGATTTCCGGATCGGGGTTCGAGCAGGCGAACACGATTGGGTTGGCCGCCATCGACTTCAGGCCTTCTGCGCTCAGCAGGTTCGGGCCGGACAGGCCAACGAACACGTCGGCACCGTTCAGGGCGTCAGCCAGGGTGCGCTTGTCGGTTGCGTGGGCGAACTGCGCCTTGTACTGGTTCAGGTCGTCGCGGCCAGCGTGAATCACGCCGCTGCGGTCGATCATGTAGATGTTTTCGACCTTGGCACCCATGCTGACCAGCAGCTTCATGCACGAGATGGCGGCAGCGCCGGCACCCAGGCAGACGATCTTGGCTTCTTCCAGCTTCTTGCCGGCGATTTCCAGGGCGTTGATCATGCCGGCGGCGGTAACGATCGCGGTGCCGTGCTGGTCATCGTGGAAGACCGGGATGTCGCACTGTTCGATCAGGGTGCGCTCGATTTCGAAGCACTCGGGTGCCTTGATGTCTTCGAGGTTGATGCCACCAAAAGTGATCGAAATGCGGCGAACGGTGTCGATGAAGGCCTGTGGGCTCTCCGACTCGACTTCGATGTCGAACACATCGATACCGGCGAAACGCTTGAACAGAACACCCTTGCCTTCCATGACCGGCTTCGAGGCCAGTGGGCCCAGGTCACCCAGACCGAGGATGGCGGTACCATCAGAGATCACCGCAACCAGGTTGCCCTTGCCGGTGTACTTGTAGGCCAGCTCTGGATCACGGCCGATTTCGCGCACGGGTTCGGCAACACCTGGGCTGTAAGCCAGGGCGAGGTCGCGGGCGGTGGCGGTGGGCTTGGAGAGCTCGACGCTCAGTTTCCCCGGACGAGGTTGAGCGTGGTATTCGAGAGCGGCGGTTTTCAGGTCTGACATGGTGGGCATTCCGCTATTTACTGTTCTGACGGACCGCCGAGGATACGCAAAGAGCCGGGGAGTCACAAGACTGGTCGGTCACTTGTGTCAAGGCCTTTAGCCTACGACTTTACGCTATAACCCACGGGGCATAAGACTGACAGTGTGTACAATCCAATAGCGAAATGTCTACATCTTTTCAGCCTGAAATGCGTTCCAACATGCTCGGATCGGTCAATGGCAACACCCAGCGTCGCTGCCCAGGCTGTAGGCCGCCCTTGCGGGAACGATCCAGCACCCAGCCACGTGCCTCGACCTGGCGTCCTTTGAGGTTATCGAAGAAGCTGGGCGGGAAGTTGCGTTGCAGACGAGCGGGAACCTGCAGCACCACGGTGGAATCCAGCGTCAGCCAGACGCCGCCGCGATTACGCTCGACACCTTGAATGCGGCCACCGATGACAGCGAAGCCGGACTGCCGGACATCCCTCGCGCGCGCCACCGGCGAACTGCGCCACAGGCCGATACCCGCCTTGCGCGCGACTTGCTCGGCCAGTTGCTGGCAACCCACCAAGCGCACATTGGGGGCAACGGCGACGCGGTAGCCAAGCCCCTCGCTGAGCAGCTGTGCTTCAAGATTGTTGCCATTGCGGCCGTAGATATGTGCCAGCGTGCGGCCGTATTTGTCTTTGGCCTCGGCACCCGGCACCAGCCCGACACGCCCGTCGCTGGCCTTGACCAAGGCCTGCAGGCGCCGCTTGGCGGCCTCGGCGTAGGGCTCGCTGGTGCGCCCCTTGCGCCCGATCTCCGGGGCATTGATGCCGATCATGCGTACACTGCGGCCATCGGTCAGGCGCAAGGTATCGCCATCCACCACCTGCCGCACCACCACGGGCTGCGGGTTGGCCGGCAGCGGGCAGAACGCCAGGGCCGGCAAATGCCAGATCGCGGCCACAAAAAAAGCGCCCACAAGGGGCGCTTTTTTTTGCAACAGCGCGAAACCCGAGGGATTCGCCATGCGCATTATTACTTCTTGGCACCGAACATGCCGAAGCGATCGGCAAACTTCTGTACGCGACCACCGGTGTCCAGGACTTTCTGCTTACCGGTGTAGAACGGGTGGCACAGGTTGCAAACGTCGATCGCCAGGGTGCTACCCAGGGTCGAACGGCTTTCAAACTTGTTGCCGCAGCTGCAGGTGACTGCAACTACTTCGTAGTTCGGATGAATATTTGCTTTCATGGTCACTTCCTCGAGCTGCGTGCCGCCACCCAACACCAATTGTTGAATACCGCACGTAATTAGGCGGCGAATAATACCAGAGCCCAGCCTCAGCGCAAGTTGTCGCTTGCACCGACTGTCGTCTGCTAGGCTCGCCAGTCTTTGAAACGCCCTTGCGAGACCTTCCGCGTGTCCGATGTCATCCTGCGCCTTGCCCTACCCTCCCCGCTGCGTCGCCTTTTCGACTACAGGGCACCGGCGAGCATGGCGCGCCAGCCCCTCACGCCCGGCATGCGCATTCGCGTGCCCTTCGGGCGCCGCGAGATGATCGGGGTGCTGGTGGAAGTGTGCGACCAGAGCGAAGTGCCCGCCGACAAGCTCAAACCGGCCACCGCACTGCTGGACCCGGTGTCGCCGCTGCCACCCGCCTTGTTCAAGCTGTGCTTATGGACCGCCCAGTACTACCAGCACAGCCTGGGCGACACCCTGAACTGGGCGTTGCCGACCTTGCTGCGCCAGGGTGAACCGGCAGAGATGCGCCAGGAGCGGTTCTGGCATGTGGCCGCTGATGCCCGCCACGATGACCCGCGTATCGCCCGCGCCCCACGCCAGCGCGATGCGCTGAAGACCCTGGCGCAGCATCCACACGGCGTGGCGCACAGCCTTCTGGGCAAGCTCAACCTGAACAAGGACAGCCTCGACCTGCTGCTGGCCAAGGAACTGGTCACGGTCGAAGTTCGCCGCCACTTGCCGACCCCGCGCCACGAGCACTGGCTGGCGCAGCCCGAACTGCCGCTCAATGAAGAACAGCGCAACGCCTTCGACGCGGTATGCACGGGGTTCGGCAGTTTCAATGCCTTCCTTCTGGCCGGGGTGACCGGCAGCGGCAAGACCGAGGTCTACCTGCAGCTGATCCGCGAAACACTCGAGGCCGGCAAGCAGGCACTGGTACTGATCCCGGAAATCAACCTGGGCCCGCAGACCCTCGCGCGCTTCGAGCAGCGCTTCAACGCCCGCATTGCCTTGTTGCACTCGGCCGTCGGCGACCGCGAACGCTTGGATGCCTGGCTGGCCGCCCGCGATGGCGAGGCAGACATCATCATCGGTACCCGCTCGGCGCTGTTCACGCCGATGAAAAACCCCGGCCTGATCATCATCGACGAAGAACACGACGGCTCTTATAAGCAGCAGGAAGGCCTGCGCTACCACGCCCGCGACCTGGCCTTGGTGCGCGCCCACCAGGAGAACATTCCGATCCTGCTCGGCTCGGCCACGCCTTCGCTGGAGACCCTGCACAACGCCCAGACCGGCCGTTACACCTTGCTACGCATGAACCACCGCGCCGGCGGCGCCCGCCCGCCGCGCATGCTGCGCCTGGATGTGAAAAGCCTGCCACTGGACAGCGGCATCAGCGGCCCGTTACAGCAGGCCATCCGCCAAACCCTGGAAGCGGGCCAGCAAGTGCTGGTGTTCCTCAACCGCCGCGGCTTTGCCCCGACGTTGCTGTGCCACGATTGCGGCTGGTTGTCCGAATGCCCTCGCTGCGATGCACGCATGACCGTGCACCAACGTTCCGGCGTGCTGCGCTGCCACCACTGCGGCTATGACGAACGCCTGCCGCACCAGTGCCCACAGTGCAACCACGTCGACCTGCGCCCGGTGGGCGCGGGCACCGAACGGGCCGAAGAGCGCCTCAAGGTGCTGTTCCCGGACTACCCGATCCTGCGCGTAGACCGTGACAGCACGGCGCGCAAAGACGCCATGCACAACCTGTTCGGCACCATCCAGCGCGGCCAGCCGAGCATCCTGGTGGGCACCCAGATGCTCGCCAAGGGGCACCACTTCCCACGGGTGACCCTGGTGGCCATCCTTGACGCCGACGGCGGGCTGTTCTCGGGCGATTTCCGCGCCAGCGAGCGCATGGCGCAATTGATCGTGCAGGTGGCCGGGCGCGCCGGGCGTGCAGAAGAGCCCGGCAAGGTCATCATCCAGACCCATCTGGCCGACCACCCGTTGCTAGTACAGCTGACCGAACAAGGCTATTTCGCCTTCGCCGAACAGGCCCTGGACGAGCGCCGCGCGGCCGGCCTGCCGCCCTTTTCGCACCTCGCCCTGCTGCGCGCCGAGGCGCACAAACCGGGCCAGGCCGAGGGTTTTCTCGACGAAGCCTGCAGCGCGGCAGAGCGCCTGGTGGCCGAACAGCAGCTCCCAGGCATTGAACTGTTGGGCCCCGTACCGGCTCCGATGGAGCGCCGAGCAGGCCGCTTCCGCGCCCAACTGTTGATACAGGCCAATACCCGGGCACCTCTGCATCGACTGATCAGTGCCTGGTTGCTAGTGTTGGAGCAGATGCCGAGCGGCCGGCAGGTTCGCTGGTCCCTGGATGTGGACCCGGTAGACCTTTACTGACAGCCCGAACCTTGGCAAAGGTTGGCAACCCGCTCTCGGCAACGGATAATGCCCAGTTTTTCCACCTGCGCATCGAAGCGCTCCACCGCGCTTGCGGTCGAAAAGAGAACCCCATGAAAGACACCATTCGCCAGCTGATCCAGCAAGCCCTCACCCAACTCGTCACCGACGGTGTGCTGCCTGAAGGGCTGTCGCCGGCGATCCAGGTGGAAAACGCCCGGGACAAGACCCACGGCGATTTCGCCAGCAACATCGCGATGATGCTGGCCAAACCGGCCGGCATGAAGCCACGCGACCTGGCAGAAAAGCTGATCACCGCGCTGCCGGCCAGTGACGACATCAGCAAGGTCGAGATCGCCGGCCCGGGCTTCCTGAACTTCTTCCAGAACACCAGTGCCCTGGCCAACCGCCTGGACGCCGCCCTGGCCGACGACCACCTGGGTGTGCGCAAGGCCGGTGCCAGCGAGAAGGTGGTGATCGACATGTCGGCACCCAACCTGGCCAAGGAGATGCACGTCGGCCACCTGCGCTCGACCATCATCGGCGACAGCGTCGCACGGGTACTGGAGTTCCTTGGCGACCAGGTCGTGCGCCAGAACCACGTGGGCGACTGGGGTACCCAGTTCGGCATGCTGATGGCCTACCTGCAGGAAAACCCGATCACCAGCGACGAGCTGTCGGACCTGGAGAACTTCTATCGTGCGGCGAAGAAGCGCTTCGATGAATCCGAAGAATTCGCCACCCGTGCCCGTGGCCTGGTGGTCAAGCTGCAGGCCGGTGACCCTGAGTGCCTGGCGCTGTGGACCCGCTTCAAGGACATTTCGCTGTCCCACTGCCAGAAAACCTACGAGCTGCTCAACGTCAAATTGACCATGGCCGACGTCATGGGCGAAAGCGCCTACAACGACGACCTGGCCAACGTGGTCGCCGACCTCAAGGCCAAGGGCCTGCTGGTCGAGGACCAGGGCGCGCAGTGCGTGTTCCTCGAAGAATTCAAGAACAGCGAAGGCGAGCCCCTGCCGGTGATCGTGCAGAAGGCCGACGGTGGCTACCTGTACGCCACCACTGACCTGGCGGCGGTGCGTTACCGCAGCAATGTGCTCAAGGCCGACCGCGCCCTGTACTTTGTCGACCAGCGCCAGGCCCTGCACTTCAACCAGGTGTTCGAAGTGGCGCGCCGCGCCGGCTTCGTCGGCCACCCGATGCAGATGGAGCACATGGGCTTCGGCACCATGAACGGCGCCGATGGCCGCCCGTTCAAGACCCGCGACGGCGGCACCGTGAAGCTGATCGACCTGCTCACCGAGGCCAAGGAGCGTGCCTACGCCCTGGTCAAGGAGAAGAACCCGAGCCTGTCCGAAGACGAACTGCGCCACATCGGTGAAGTGGTCGGCATCGGCGCGGTCAAGTACGCCGACCTGTCCAAGCACCGGACCAGCGACTACAGCTTCAACTTCGAGCTGATGCTCAACTTCGAAGGCAATACCGCGCCTTACCTGCTGTATGCCTACACCCGCGTGGCGGGCGTGTTCCGCAAGCTGGGCAAGGGCTTCGACGAGGTCGATGGCCAGATCGTGCTGCAGGCCGAGAAGGAACAGGACCTTGCCGCGCGCCTGGCGCAGTTCGGCGAAGTGCTCAACAGCGTGGCCGACAAGGGCACTCCGCACGTGCTGTGCAGCTACCTGTACGACCTGGCGGGCCTGTTCTCGAGCTTCTACGAGAACTGCCCGATCCTCGCTGCCGACACCCCAGAGCAGCAACAAAGCCGCCTGCGCCTGGCCGCACTGACCGGTCGCACCCTCAAGCAAGGTCTGGAACTGCTCGGCCTGGAAACCCTGGAGCGCATGTAAGTTGGCTGCCAAGAAAAAACCTGCTCCAAAGCGCGGCGCCAGCCGCCAACAGGCGCCGGCCAAACAGCCGATTCCCGGCTGGGTATGGCTGGCGGTCGGGCTGACCGTAGGCGCGTTCATCGTCTTTCTGATGAAGCTGGAACCGGGTGGCGGTGACATTACGCGCACCAAGCCGGAGCAGCAAAAACCGGAAAAGGCCGCCGAAGCCAGCAAGACCCCAGCGACCGCCCCGCAGCAGCCGGTGAAGCCGAAGTACGACTTCTACACCCTGCTGCCGGAGTCCGAAGTCATCGTGCCGCCGGAAGCGGTACCCGAGAAAACCCCACCGGTACCGGCCCAGCCGGTGACCCCGGTTACCCCGGCGGAAGCGGCGAAGATCGACACGGCGCGGGCCCAGGCTGCACTGCTGGGCCAGACGCCACCCCCGGCACCGCCGGTGATCAAGCCAGCGGCGACCACCCAGTTCTTCCTGCAGGCCGGCTCGTTCCGCAAGCAGGCTGACGCCGACAAGGTCCGCGCGCAGATCATTCTGCTGGGCCAGTCGGTGAAGGTGGAGTCGGGCACGGTCAAGGACGAGACCTGGTACCGCGTGCTGGTCGGGCCGTTCAGCAATCGTGAACAGCTGACCGGGGCGCAGAAGCAGCTTGCCGGCGCTGGCTTCAGCAACCTGCTGTTGCAACAGCGCCAGACCCGCCAGTAACCAGAAGGCCTTGCCGCAGTGATGCGCCAAGGCCTTTTTCTTACCCTTTTTTCGTACCCTCAGCGCCGGTCGCTGTTGGCTTCGGAGATCTGGCTGTTCAGGGTCCAGAAGTCGTACAGCACGCCGACCAGGAACAGGCCACCGGTAAAGAAGTAGATGATCGCGGTGACCCATTTACCTTGGTACAGGCGATGCACGCCGAAGATGCCCAGGAACGTCAGCAGAATCCAGGCGATGTTGTAGTCGATTCGGCCGGCCCGGAAGCGCAAGTCAGCCTCGCGGTCCATCGCGGGAATCAGGAACAGGTCGATCAGCCAACCGATGCCCAGCAGGCCCAAGGTGAAGAACCAAAGGGTGCCGGTGATCGGCTTGCCATAGTAGAAGCGGTGCGAGCCGGTGAAGCCAAAAATCCACAACAGGTAACCGATGACCTTGCTGTGGGTGTCGTGAAGCGGTTCACTCTGTTGATAACTGTTCATTCATAGCCCTCGTGGGTTATCCGAAAATTTTCTAAGAAAAAATGTGACTTTCTCGTTGCTGGCCGACGTATGGCACCCTGCCAATCGACCAACGGATCAAAAATTGATCAAAAAGCTGTTATAAAGTTGCGCGCCCAACACATAACTATTCATAAAGAGCTTCATCTATGCCGCCTTTACTCAAGACATGGCTGACCCTCTGTCTATTATTACCCCTGGCCGCCCACGCCACCAATCGTGAGCAACGTCTTCCCAATGGTTTCACCGGCTATACCACCAATGCCTCGGTGAAACACGCGCCGACCAAGCACACCACGCTGCGCGCGCGCCCGAACAATGCCGCCAGCAGCCGCAGCGCGCCAGTGGCTGCCATGTCGCCGAAGCAGAGCAGCGATGTGCTCAGCCGCGCGGTCAATGTGCTCGGTACGCCCTATGTGTGGGGCGGCAGCAGCCCGAAGAAGGGCTTCGACTGCAGCGGGCTGGTCAAATACGCCTTCAACGATGTGGCCGACGTCGACCTGCCGCGCACGTCTAATGCCATGGCCCAGGGCCACGGCGTTAAGGTCGCCAAGGGCGACCTCAAGCCGGGTGATCTGATCTTCTTCAACATCAAGAGCCGCCGGGTGAACCACGTTGCCATCTACCTGGGCAACGATCGCTTCATCCATGCCCCGCGCCGCGGCAAGCGGGTGAGCATCGACAACCTGAGCAAGCCTTACTGGCAGAAGCACTATGTCGTGGCCAAGCGCGTATTGCCGAAAGAGCAGCAACTGGCGTTGGCCAAGCGCTGATCAAGCTTTGTGTGTATGTGCAGGAGCGGCCTTGCGTCGCGATAGGGCCGCAGCGCGGCCCCGGCGATCTTTGATGCGAAGCTGAAAACCTGGGGCCGCGCTGCGGCCCTTTCGCGACGCAAGGCCGCTCCTACAAGATTTCGGTCAATCCTTTAGCGTGCAGCTCACGTAACGCCGCCTCCATCGTCCGCATGCCCGCCGCGGCTCCCGACTGCATCACCGACTGCAACTGCGCCAGCCGCCCCTCACGGATCAAGTTACGCACCGCCGTGTTGGCCACCAGCACTTCCCGCGCCGCCACACGGCCGCCGCCCACGCGCTTGACCAGCACCTGCGCCACCACCACCCGCAACGACTCGGCCAGCATCGCCCGCACCAGTGGCTTTTCCTCGGCAGCAAAGACCTCGACCAATCGGTCGATGCTATTGATGGCCGAACGGGTGTGCACCGTCGCCAGCACCAGGTGCCCCGTCTCCGCCGCCCGCAACGCCAGGCGTATGGTCTGCAGATCACGCAACTCACCAATCACGATCACATCCGGGTCCTGACGCAGCGCACTGCGCAGCCCCTGAGCGAAGCCGCCACAATGGCGGCCAATTTCGCGCTGATTGACCAGGCTGCGCTGGCTGCTGTGGATAACTTCGATAGGGTCTTCCAACGTGATGATATGCACAGGCCGTTCGCGGTTGAGTTGATCGAGCAGCGCCGCCAAGGTACTGGACTTGCCGCTGCCGGTTGGCCCGCCCACCAGAACCAGGCCATCGGTACACTGCGCAACAGCTAGAAACACTTCGCCCAGGTCGAGTTCATCGAGCGTCGCTATGCGTTTCGGGATCACGCGAAAGGTTGCCGCCAGGCCGTTCAACTGGCGAAACAGGTTCAGGCGAAAGCGGCCCAGCGCTGGCAGTTGCAACGCGACGTCCAGCTCATCACCCTGTGCCCATTGCTGGCACTGCTCATCCGCCAGCAAGGGTGTCATCGCATCGCTCAGGGCCGCCGACAGCAGTGGCGGCGCGTCCATGCGTTGCAGCTCGCCATCAAGGCGCAGCATCGGTACCTGGCCTGCAGCCAGGTGCAGGTCCGAAGCCCCCGCTTCCACGGCACGGGCCAACAGGTCGGTCACATCCATGAGACTCCCCAAAGGCGATCAAGCAGGTAGAATGCCGCAGACCCTATCGCCGCCGGCATCGATCCATGTCCACCATAGCAGACAACCTATCCGCCCTCGCCGCCCGCATCACCAGCGCCGCACAGGCCGCCGGTCGGGACCCGGCCAGCATCCAGTTGCTGGCGGTGAGCAAGACCAAGCCCGCCAGCGCTATCCGTGAAATCCACGCCGCAGGCGTGCGCGATGTCGGCGAGAACTACCTGCAGGAAGCGCTGACCAAGCAGCAGGCATTGGGCGACCTGCCCTTGATCTGGCACTTCATCGGCCCCATTCAGTCGAACAAGACCAAAGCCATTGCCGAGCATTTCGACTGGGTGCATTCCGTGGACCGCCTGAAGATCGCCCAACGCCTCTCGGAGCAGCGCCCTGCCGCACTGGGGCCGCTGAACATCTGCCTGCAGGTGAATGTCAGTGGCGAAGACAGCAAGTCCGGCTGCGCCCCTGCCGACCTTCCGGCATTGGCCAAGGCGGTCGCCAACCTGCCCAATCTGCGCCTGCGTGGGCTGATGGCGATCCCTGAACCTAGCGATGAGCGTGCCGTGCAGGAGGCGGCGTTCGCCACCCTGCGCGAGCTTCAGCAAGGTCTGGACCTTGGCCTGGACACCTTGTCCATGGGCATGAGCCACGACCTGGAGGCGGCGATCGCCCAGGGAGCGACCTGGGTACGTATCGGCACCGCCCTGTTCGGCGCCCGCGATTACGGGCCCGTCTGATTCCATGCTTTACTCACTCTTTCCCACAAGGACCTGACATGAGCAAGACACGTATTGCCTTTATCGGCGCCGGCAACATGGCCGCCAGCCTGATCGGCGGCCTGCGTGCCCAGGGCCTGGAGGCTTCGCAGATCCGCGCCAGCGACCCGGGCGCCGAGACCCGCACCCGCATCCAGGCCGAGCACGGCATCGAAACCTTCGAAGACAACGCCCAGGCAATCGCCGGTGCCGACGTGATCGTGCTGGCGGTCAAGCCGCAGGTCATGAAGGACGTCTGCCAGGCCCTGCAAGCCCACCTGCAGGAAGGCCAACTGATCGTTTCCATCGCCGCCGGCATCACCTGCGCCAGCCTGCAAAGCTGGGTTGGCCCACGCCCGGTGGTGCGCTGCATGCCCAACACGCCAGCGTTGCTGCGCCAAGGCGTCAGCGGCCTGTATGCCACCGAGCAAGTCAGCACGGCACAACGCCAGCAGGCCGAGCAACTGCTGTCTGCCGTGGGCACCGCCCTGTGGCTTGATCAAGAGCAGCAACTGGACGCTGTGACCGCCGTTTCCGGCAGCGGCCCGGCGTACTTCTTCCTGTTGATCGAGGCCATGACCGCCGCCGGCGAAAAACTCGGCCTGCCCCGCGAAACCGCCTCCCAGCTGACCCTGCAGACCGCTTTGGGCGCTGCGCGCATGGCCGTTGCCAGCGATGTAGACGCTGCCGAACTGCGCCGCCGCGTCACCTCGCCAGCCGGCACCACCGAAGCTGCGATCAAGTCGTTCCAGGCCAGCGGCTTCGAAGCCATCGTCGAGCAGGCGCTGCAGGCCGCAGCGACGCGGTCCGCCGAGCTGGCCGAACAACTGGGCAAATAAGGAGCTCTAGATGAATGCACTGTCAGGCGCCGCGATTTTCGTGGTGCAAACCCTGGTCAGCCTGTACCTGGTGATCGTCCTGTTGCGCTTCGTACTGCAACTGGTCAAGGCCAACTTCTACAACCCGCTGTGCCAGTTCACGGTGCGCGCCACCCAGCCGCTGCTCAAGCCGATCCGCCGCGTCATCCCCAGCATCGGCGGCCTGGACACCTCGTCCCTGCTGCTGGCGGTGATCATTCAGGCGCTGCTGATGGCCTTCGTGCTGATGGTCACCTATGGCACCTTCGGTGATGTGCTGCACTTGTTGATGTGGGCCATCATCGGCATCACCTCGCTGTTCCTGAAGATCTTCTGGGTCGCGATGATCGTCATGGTGATCGTCTCGTGGGTCGCACCCAACAGCCACAACCCGGCTGCTGAGCTTGCGTACCAGATCAGCGAACCGGTACTGGCTCCGTTCCGTCGCCTGGTGCCAAACCTGGGCGGCATGGACATCTCGCCGATCTTCGCCTTCCTGGCCATTCAGGTCATTCAGTCGTTCGTCATGCCTCCGCTTGCCGCCTATGCGGGCATGCCGCAAGAGCTGTGGCGGATGATCTGACACCCTCCTTGGCCATCGGCGCCTTCTGCGGCAAGCCATTGCTTGCCGCAGGGGGTAGCGCTCTTTAGACTTACGCCTCCGTCAAGCGTGAGCAGGGTCGATGTCCACTGTCCTTCCCGAAGATTCCGTCGGTCTGGTTACACCGCAAACAGCCCGGTTCGAAGAGCCGCTGGCACTGGCCTGTGGCCGCTCCCTGGCCAGCTACGAGCTGGTCTATGAGACCTATGGCACCCTGAACGCCAGCGCGAGCAATGCCGTGCTGATCTGCCATGCCTTGTCCGGCCACCACCATGCCGCGGGCTACCATGCCGAAACCGACCGCAAGCCAGGGTGGTGGGACAGCTGCATCGGCCCCGGCAAGCCGATCGACACCAACCGTTTCTTCGTGGTCAGCCTGAACAACCTCGGCGGCTGCAATGGCAGCACCGGCCCCAGCAGCCTCAACCCGGCCACCGGCAAGCCCTATGGTGCCGACTTCCCGGTACTGACCGTGGAAGACTGGGTGCACAGCCAGGTGCGCCTGGCCGACCGCCTGGGCATTGGCCAGTGGGCCGCGATCGTGGGCGGAAGCCTCGGTGGCATGCAGGCGCTGCAATGGACCATCACCTACCCCGACCGGGTGCGGCACTGCGTCGATATCGCCTCGGCGCCCAAGCTGTCGGCGCAGAACATCGCCTTCAACGAAGTGGCCCGCCAGGCCATCCTCACCGACCCGGAATTCCACGGTGGTTCGTTCCAGGACCAGGGCGTGATCCCCAAGCGCGGGTTGATGCTGGCGCGCATGGTGGGCCATATCACCTACCTGTCCGATGATTCGATGGGTGAAAAATTCGGCCGTGAGCTCAAGAGCGACAAGCTCAACTACGACTTCCACAGCGTCGAGTTCCAGGTCGAAAGCTACCTGCGCTATCAGGGCGAGGAGTTTTCCGGCCGTTTCGACGCCAATACCTACCTGCTGATGACCAAGGCGCTGGATTACTTCGACCCCGCGGCGGCCCACGGTGGCGACCTTGCCGCCACCCTCGCCGGCGTCACGGCAGACTACTGCATCATGTCGTTCACCACCGACTGGCGCTTCTCGCCGGCCCGTTCCCGCGAGATCGTCGACGCACTGATGGCCGCACGCAAGAACGTCTGTTACCTGGAGATCGACTCGCCCTACGGGCACGATGCCTTCCTGATCCCCACACCTCGCTACATGCAGGGTTTCTCGAACTACATGAACCGCATCGCCATCTGAGGACAGCATGAGAGCCGATCTGGAAATCATCCACGACTGGATTCCCGCCGGCAGCCGGGTACTCGACCTGGGCTGCGGCAGTGGCGAACTGCTGGCCTCGCTGCGTGACCGCAAGCAGGTCACCGGTTACGGCCTGGAGATCGACCCCGACAACATCGCCGCGTGCGTGGCCAAGGGCGTCAACGTCATCGAGCAGGACCTGGACCAGGGCCTGGGCAACTTCGCCAGCAACAGCTTCGACGTGGTGATCATGACCCAGGCCCTGCAGGCCGTGGAGTACCCCGACCGCATCCTCGACGAGATGCTGCGCGTGGGCCGTCAATGCATCATCACCTTCCCCAACTTCGGCCACTGGCGCTGCCGTTGGTACCTGGCGACCAAAGGCCGCATGCCGGTTTCGGACTTCATGCCGTATACCTGGTACAACACGCCGAACATCCACTTCTGCACCTTCGCCGACTTCGAAGAGCTGTGCCACGAGCGCCATGCCAAGGTCCTTGACCGCCTGGCCGTCGACCACTTGCACCGTAATGGGTGGGGCGGCCGGCTATGGCCTAATCTTCTAGGTGAGATCGGCATCTATCGCGTCAGCAGCCCTGGCCTGCAGGAGCACCAGCTCGCGGTCTGACGCCCACTGGAGGAATCGCACCATGCGTCGCCTGACCCTGTTCCTGATCAGCCTGTGCCTGGCCCTGCCCGTACTGGCTGCCGATGCCGCCCGTCCCGAGCGCAAGGAAGTGTTTGGCGACGTGACGGTACACTACAGCGCGTTCACCTCGAGCATGCTGACACCAGAGGTGGCTGCGGCCACGGGCCTGGTGCGCAGCAAGAACCAGGGCGTGCTCAACATTGCCGTGCTCAAGGCCAACAAGCCGGCCATGGCGGTCGTCAGCGGCACGGTGAAGGACCTGACCGGGCGCAGTAGCCCGCTGTCCTTCAAGCAGATCAACGAACAGGGTGCGGTGTACTACATCGCCCAGTTCAAGATCGAACAGCCCGAAACCGTGACCTTCGACCTCAATGTCGAAACCGGCGGCATCAGTAACTCTCTCAGCTTCAACCAGGAAGTGTTCCCAGGCGAATGATGAATTTCCAGCAACTCGTATTGGCCAGCCACAATGCCGGCAAACTCAAGGAACTCCAGGCCATGCTCGGAGCCTCCGTACAGCTGCGCTCGATCGGCGAATTCAGCCAGGTCGAGCCAGAGGAAACCGGCCTGTCGTTCGTCGAGAACGCCATTCTCAAGGCACGCAATGCCGCGCGCATCTCTGGCCTGCCGGCACTGGCCGACGACTCGGGCCTGGCAGTCGACTACCTGGGTGGTGCGCCGGGCATCTACTCCGCACGCTATGCCGATGGCAAGGGTGATGCGGCGAACAATGCCAAGCTGCTGGAGGCCTTGAAAGAGGTGCCTGAGGCTGAGCGTGGCGCGCAGTTCGTCTGCGTGCTGGCGCTGGTGCGTCACGCCGACGACCCACTGCCGATCCTGTGCGAAGGCCTGTGGCACGGGCGCATCATGTTCGAAGCCAGCGGCGAGCACGGCTTTGGCTACGACCCGCTGTTCTGGGTACCGGAGCGCAATTGCTCGAGCGCGGACCTCGCCCCGGTCGACAAGAACCAGCTCAGCCACCGCGCCCGCGCCATGGCCCTGCTGCGTCAACGCCTGGGCCTGGCATGATCGAAACGTTGTCCACCCAGCCGTTCCCGACGGGGGCGGCGGGTTTCGCCGTGCTGCCGCCCTTGGCGTTGTACATCCACATCCCGTGGTGCGTGCGCAAGTGCCCTTATTGCGACTTCAACTCCCACGCGGCTGGCCCCGAGCTGCCTGAAGAGGCGTACGTCGACGCCCTGCTGACCGACCTCGATCAAGAGCTTGAGGCCGTGCAGGGGCGCCCGATCAGCTCGATCTTCTTCGGTGGCGGCACGCCGAGCCTGTTCAGCGCCAATGCCCTCGGCCGCCTGCTGCGCGGTGTTGAACAACGCATCCCGTTCGCACCAGACATCGAAATCACCCTGGAAGCCAACCCAGGCACGTTCGAGCAGGAGAAATTCAAGGCGTACCGGCAAACCGGCATCAACCGCCTGTCCATCGGCGTGCAAAGCTTCCAGCCCGCCAAGCTCGAGGCGCTCGGGCGCATCCACAATGGCGACGAAGCGATCCGCGCTGCGGGCATGGCCCGCGCCGCAGGGTTCGACAACTTCAACATGGACTTGATGCACGGCCTGCCCGAGCAGTCGCTGGACGATGCCCTGGGTGACCTGCGCCAAGCCATCGAGCTGGGGCCAACCCACTTGTCCTGGTACCAGCTGACCGTAGAGCCCAACACGGTGTTCTGGAACCAGCCCCCCGAGCTGCCCGAAGACGACATCCTGTGGGACATCCAGGAAGCGGGGCAGGCGCTGATGGCCGAGCACGGCTACCGCCAGTACGAGGTTTCCGCCTATGCCCAGCCAGGCCGTGCAGCCAAGCACAACCTCAACTACTGGCGCTTTGGTGATTTCATCGGTATCGGTGCCGGCGCCCACGGCAAGCTGACCTTCGCCGACGGGCGCATCTTGCGCACCTGGAAAACCCGCCTGCCCAAGGACTACCTGAACCTGGCCAAGCCGTTCAAGGCCGGTGAAAAGCTGCTGCCGGCCGACGAGCTGCCCTTCGAATTCCTGATGAATGCCTTGCGCCTGACCGATGGCGTGGAAGCCGAACTGTTTACCCAGCGCACCGGCCTGCCGCTGGCACAGCTGGTCGAGGCACGGCGTGCTGCCGAACAAAAGGGCCTTTTGCAGGTCGAACCGGATCGACTGGTAGCCACGCCACGCGGCCAGTTGTTCCTCAATGACCTGCTGCAGTATTTCTTGACCTAAGGATGACCCATGGATCTGGTACTTGATCTGCTCGCGACGGTTTCCCGCTGGAGCCGCAGCAACCTGTCGGAGATTTCGCTGGCCTTGGTAGGCTGCCTGCTGGTGCTGTTCGGCACCGATATCAAAGCCTGGGCCGAGCAACGCATCGGCAGCTTGGCGGGCGCGCTGCGCGTGCCAGTGATGGCTTTGCTGGTGATGATCGGCAGCGGTGCGGCGCTGATCTATGCCACGCCATGGGTGGTGAAGGGGCTGAGCCAGTTCAATAACTATGCGCTGGCACCGGTGCTGCTGGTGGTGCTGGTGTTGATCGGCGTGGTGGCTGATCGGCGGGGTTGATCTGCGTCTGCAGAGCTGCGTGTAAGCAGGGACTCCGTCCTACGCTCGCATAAAAAAACCGCCTCTCTCAAGGCGGTTTTTTTGCCTGCATTTCTGCAGGCGCTGCGGTTCAATCGGCTGAATCAGGTGATCAATCCACCTTTTCGAACTTCAAATCCCAAACGCCATGCCCCAAGCGCTCACCACGGCGCTCGAACTTGGTGATCGGCCGCTCTTGCGGGCGCGGCACATAGGCGCCATCCGCCGCCTGGTTACGGTAACCCGGCGCAGCGCTCATCACCTCCAGCATGTACTCGGCATACGGCTCCCAGTCGGTCGCCATGTGGAACACGCCACCGGGCTTGAGCTTGCGCCGTACCAGCTCGGCGAACTCCAGCTGGACGATGCGACGTTTGTGATGGCGTGCCTTGTGCCAAGGGTCCGGGAAGAACAGCATCAACCGGTCGAGGCTGTTGTCGGCCACGCAGCGGTTCAGCACTTCGATGGCATCGCAATCGTACACCCGCAGGTTCTTCAGGCCCTGGGTCAACACGCCATTGAGCAGCGCGCCAACACCCGGACGGTGTACTTCGACACCGATGAAGTCCAGTTCAGGGGCGGCAGCCGCCATCTCCAGCAGGGAGTGGCCCATGCCGAAACCGATCTCCAGGGTGCGCGGCGCAGCGCGGCCGAACACCTGGTCATAGTCCACCGGGCTGTCGGCCAGGGGCAGGATGAACTGTGGGCCACCCTGGTCCAGGCCGCGTTGCTGGCCTTCGGTCATGCGACCGGCGCGCATCACGAAACTCTTGATACGGCGGTGTGGGCGCTCTTCGCCTTCGGCGGTGATCGGCGTTTCTTGCGATTCAGTCATCAGGAGCTCTTACTTGATCAGACCATCCAGCGGCGAAGAGGCGCTGGCATAGAGTTTCTTCGGCATGCGGCCGGCCAGGTAGGCCATGCGACCTGCCACGATAGCGTGCTTCATGGCTTCGGCCATCAGCACCGGTTGCTGGGCGTGGGCGATGGCCGAGTTCATCAGCACCGCCTCGCAACCCATTTCCATGGCGATGGTGGCATCGGAGGCGGTACCCACGCCGGCATCGACCAGCACCGGCACCTTGGATTCTTCCAGGATGATCTGCAGGTTGTAGGGGTTGCAGATGCCCAGGCCGGTACCGATCAGGCCTGCCAGCGGCATGACCGCAATGCAGCCGACTTCGGCCAGCTGACGGGCGATGATCGGGTCGTCGCTGGTGTAGACCATCACGTCGAAACCGTCCTTGACCAGTACTTCAGCGGCCTTGAGGGTCTCGATCACGTTGGGGAACAACGTCTTCTGGTCGGCCAGGACTTCCAGCTTGACCAGGTTGTGGCCATCGAGCAGTTCACGGGCCAGGCGGCAGGTGCGCACGGCTTCGACCGCGTCGTAGCAGCCAGCGGTGTTCGGCAGGATGGTGTAACGGTCTGGCGGCAGTACGTCGAGCAGGTTCGGCTCGCCCGGGTTCTGGCCGATGTTGGTACGACGCACAGCGACGGTGACGATCTCGGCACCCGAGGCCTCGATGGCCAGGCGGGTTTCTTCCATGTCACGGTATTTGCCGGTGCCGACCAGCAGGCGCGACTGGAAAGTGCGCCCGGCCAGGGTAAAGGGCTTGTCGCTACGAACGTTGCTCATCGTTGTTCCTCGGGAAAAGGTTACTGGGCTTGCATGTGAACCGCCGAGCTGTAATCAGCCGCCGCCGATGGCGTGGACCACTTCGACCTGGTCGCCGTCGTTCAGCTGCGTGCTGTCATGTAGGCTACGCGGCACGATGTCCAGGTTCAGTTCCACGGCTACCCGGCGCCCGGTGAGTTCCAGGCGGGTCAGCAGGGCCGCGACGCTTTCGCCAGCGGGCAGTTCGTAAGGTTCACCGTTCAGTTGAATGCGCATGCGCACGGCCACCGTTGTTCTTTGGGGCCCGCATTCTAGCGCTGAACAACCCTTGAACCCAAGGGCGGTGCACGCCATTAGTCGCGATTGTGGACCGCTCGGTCAGCCCAGCCGCCAGGCTGCCAGGCCCAGGCACAACCAACCGGCCAGGAAGCACAGCCCGCCAATGGGCGTGATGATGCCGAGCTTGCTCACACCCGTCAGGGTTAGCAGGTACAGGCTACCGGAGAACAGTACGATACCCAGCGCGAACAGACCGCCGGCCCAGCCGACCAGGCGCCCAGGCAAGTGCGCCGCCAGCACGGCAACACCGAAAATCGCCAGGGCATGCACCAGTTGGTAGGTAACCCCGGTATGAAAGATCGCCAGGTAATCTGCCGTAAGGCGGTTTTTCAGCCCGTGCGCGGCAAATGCGCCCAAGGCCACACCGGTAAAGCCGAAAAAGGCGGCAAGCATCAGGAAGCTGCGAAGCATGGGAGGACTCCTACTATCGGGTCTGTATAATGGCCCCTTCCACCTGCCCGGCCAAGCCATCGACATGCTGCCATCCCTTATCCGCCGCCTCACCCGCGCCCTGCTCTGGTTCGCTGCCGGCAGTATCGTGCTGGTGCTGGTGTTTCGCTGGGTACCGCCACCCGGCACGGCGTTGATGGCCGAGCGCAAGGTGCAGTCCTGGGTGAGTGGCGAGCCAATCGACCTGCAGCGCGACTGGCAACCGTGGGAGAACATCGCCGATGACCTGAAGGTGGCGGTCATTGCCGGTGAAGACCAGAAGTTCGCCAGCCATTGGGGCTTTGACATCCCGGCCATTCAGGCAGCGCTGGCTTATAACGAACGGGGTGGCAACATTCGTGGGGCCAGTACCTTGACCCAGCAGGTGGCCAAGAACCTGTTCCTGTGGTCGGGCCGCAGCTGGTTCCGTAAGGGCCTGGAGGCGTGGTTTACCGCGCTGATCGAGCTGTTCTGGTCGAAAGAGCGGATCCTCGAGGTTTACCTCAACAGCGCCGAATGGGGCAATGGGGTGTTTGGCGCCCAGGCTGCCGCGCGCTACCACTTTGGTGTCGATGCCAGCCGCCTGAGCCGCCAGCAGGCCGCGCAGTTGGCTGCCGTGCTGCCCAGCCCGATCAAGTGGAGCGCCAGCCGGCCCAGCGCCTATGTGGCCAATCGGGCGGGTTGGATCCGGCGGCAGATGAGCCAGCTGGGCGGGCCTAGCTACCTGATGCAGCTGGATGCCTCGCGCAAACGCTGATTATCCGGGGCTGCAGTGCAGCCCCGGAAGCCCATAAAAAAGCCGCGCCCCTCACAGGGCACGGCTTTTCATCCAGCAAGGCGCGAATCAGGCCGCGATCAACGCCTTGACCTTGTTCATTGCGTTCTTTTCCAACTGCCGAATACGCTCGGCCGAAACGCTGTATTTGTCCGCCAGCTCGTGCAAGGTCGCCTTCTCTTCAGCCAACCAGCGCTGGTAGAGGATGTCACGGCTACGCTCGTCCAGGCCTTGCAACGCTTCGTGCAGGTTGCTGGTGGAGTTGTCACTCCAGTCGGCATCCTCCAGCTGTACCGCCGGATCGTAGCGGTGGTCTTCCAGATAATGCGCTGGCGACTGGAAAGCGCTGTCGTCGTCGGCTTCCGCCGCCGGGTCAAAGGCCATGTCCTGACCACTCAGCCGGCTTTCCATCTCACGCACTTCACGGGGTTCAACGCCAAGGCTTTCAGCCACGCGATGAACTTCATCGTTGTTCAGCCAGGCCAGACGCTTCTTCTGGCTGCGCAGGTTGAAGAACAGTTTGCGCTGGGCCTTGGTGGTAGCCACCTTGACGATGCGCCAGTTACGCAGGATGAATTCGTGGATTTCTGCCTTGATCCAGTGCACGGCAAAGGACACCAGGCGCACCCCCATCTCAGGGTTGAAGCGCTTGACGGCCTTCATCAAGCCGACGTTGCCTTCCTGAATCAGGTCGGCCTGGGCCAGGCCATAGCCTGCATAGCTACGGGCGATATGTACGACGAAACGCAGGTGGGCCATCACCATTTGCCGAGCGGCCTCAAGATCCTGCTCATAATAGAGACGCTCGGCCAGATCACGCTCCTGCTCGACCGTCAGCAGCGGGATGCTGTTGACCGTGTGCACATAGGCTTCCAGGTTTGCACCGGGTACCAAGGCATAGGCAGGTTGCAACGATGTGGTCATTCAAGAACCTCCGACTTACTAGACTCGCGCCTTGTGGGCACTGCCAACATTGACCGGAAACCGATGAACAAGTTCCCAAAACGGTAATAAAGTCAATGCTGGCACGGGAAAAACTATCGAGGCGCTAGCTCGTTCAAGTGGCGAGCGACCGCGATCCATGCACCGATATACCCTAACAGCACCGCTCCGATCAAGAGCGACAGACCATCGGACGCCGGCACGCCGCCCAGGGCGAAGTCACTGCCGTACAAGCCGGACAGCCCGACAACCGCCTGGTTCAGCCAGTTGAGGCCGAACGCCAGGATACCCCAAGCCAAGAAACCCGCACCCAGGCCGTACAAGGCCCCCATGTACAGGAAAGGCCGGCGCACGTAGCTGTCGGTGCCGCCTACCAGCTTGATGACTTCGATCTCGGTGCGGCGGTTTTCAATATGTAGACGAATTGTGTTACCGATTACTAACAGCAACGCAGAAATCAGCATGACCGCCAACCCGAAGACAAAGCGGTCACCCAACTTGAGGATCGCCGCCAGGCGTTCGACCCATACCAAGTCCAGCTGTGCCACTTCGACCTTGGGCAGCTCCGATAGACGCTGACGCAACGCCTCCAGCGCGGGCTTGTCGACCTCGCTCGGGGTCACCACCACCACGCCAGGCAGCGGGTTTTCGGGGAGTTCGCGCAAGGCCTCGCCCAGCCCGGACTGCTGCTGGAACTCTTCCAGCGCCTGGTCGCGGCTGACATACAACGCATCGGCCACCCCGGGCATGCGCTTGATCTCGTCACGCAGGGCCTCGCCTTCCTTGCTGCCAGCGTCAAGCTTCAGGTATAGCGAAATCTGCGCGGCGCGCTGCCAGGACCCGCCGAGCTTCTCGACGTTCTTCAGCAGCAACGACAGGCCCATGGGCATGCTCAAGGCCACGGCCATGACCAGGCAGGTAAAGAAGCTGCCGATCGGCTGCTTGCCGAGGCGACGCAAGCTGTCGGCCATGCTTGCCCGGTGGCTCTCCAGCCAGGCATGCAGCAAGGTGCGAAAGTCCGGGCCGTCATCGTCGTCGCGTTTTTTCTTTCCAGGCTGCGGGACAGCGGGTTTCGGCGCAACCCGCTCGGAAACCTTCGGCGTACGTGTAGTGCTCATTGCCCGGCCTCCCCATCGCCGATCAGACGGCCGCGCTGCAGCGTCAGCATGCGGTGGCGCATGCGCGCGATCAGTGCCAGGTCGTGGCTGGCGATCAATACCGTGGTGCCCAGGCGGTTGATGTCCTCGAACACGCCCATGATCTCCGCGGCCAGGCGCGGGTCAAGGTTGCCGGTGGGTTCGTCGGCCAGCAACAGGGCTGGCTGATGGACGATGGCCCGCGCAATACCCACCCGCTGCTGCTGCCCCGTGGACAGGTCCGCCGGGAACAGCTCGCCCTTGTCGGCCAGCGACACACGCTCCAGCGCCGAATCCACGCGTTTGGTGATCTCGGCCTTGGACAAACCGAGGATCTGCAGCGGCAAGGCGATGTTGTTGAACACCGTGCGATCGAACAGCAACTGGTGGTTCTGGAACACCACACCGATCTGCCGACGCAGGAAGGGGATCTGCGCATTGCTGATCTGGCCCAGGTCCTGCCCTGCCAGCAGCAGCTTGCCGCTGGTCGGGCGTTCCATGGCCAGCAACAAACGCAGCAAAGTGCTCTTACCGGCACCCGAGTGCCCGGTGACGAACAGGAATTCGCCCCGGCGCGCCCGGAAACTCAGCTCATGCAAGCCTACATGGCCATTGGGATAGCGCTTGGCGACCTGTTCGAATCGGATCATGGATGCTCTCGCTCGGCGAACAGCGCCTTGACGAACGGCTCGGCTTCAAAGGTGCGCAGGTCGTCGATACCTTCGCCGACACCGATGAAACGGATCGGGATGCTGAATTGCTTGGCCAGGGCGAAGATCACCCCGCCCTTGGCGGTGCCGTCCAGCTTGGTCAGCGCCAGGCCAGTCAGCTCGACGCTCTGGTTGAAGTACTTGGCCTGGCTGATGGCGTTCTGGCCGGTACCGGCGTCGAGCACCAGCAGCACCTCGTGAGGCGCCTCGGCGTCGAGCTT
Source organism: Pseudomonas sp. SWRI77 (assembly GCF_014269105.1). NCBI lineage: Bacteria > Pseudomonadati > Pseudomonadota > Gammaproteobacteria > Pseudomonadales > Pseudomonadaceae > Pseudomonas > Pseudomonas sp. SWRI77. The sequence continues at coordinate 542,854 of NZ_JABWRV010000001.1, forward strand.
GCCGATGACCCGGCGAACCTTCTTCAGCTCTTCCATCAAGTTGTCCTTGGTGTGCAGACGGCCGGCCGTGTCGGCGATCAGCACATCGACGCCACGGGCCTTGGCGGCCTGCACGGCATCGAAGATCACCGAGGCGGAGTCGGCACCGGTGTGCTGGGCGATCACCGGGATCTGGTTACGTTCGCCCCAGACCTGCAACTGCTCAACGGCCGCAGCACGGAAAGTGTCGCCCGCGGCCAGCATGACCTTCTTGCCCTCCAACTGCAGCTTCTTGGCCATCTTGCCGATGGTGGTGGTCTTGCCAGCGCCGTTCACGCCGACCACCAGGATCACGTAGGGCTTGTTCTGCGCCTGGATCTTCAGCGGCTGCTCGACCGGGCGCAGCAACGCGGCCAGTTCTTCCTGCAGCGACTTGTACAACGCATCGGCATCGGCCAGTTGCTTGCGGGCAACCTTCTGGGTCAGGTTCTGGACAATGGCCGAGGTCGCTTCGACGCCGACGTCGGCGGTCAGCAGGCGGGTTTCGATCTCGTCGAGCAGGTCATCATCGATAACCTTCTTGCCCATGAACAGGCTGGCCATGCCTTCGCCGATGCTGGCACTGGTCTTGGACAGGCCTTGCTTGAGGCGGGCGAAGAAGCCGGGCTTGGACTGTTCGGTGGCGACCGGTACGGCAACCGGTTCAGCTTCGACCGGGGCAGGCGCCGCGACCGCTGCTGCCTCGACAACCACGGGCGCCGGCTGAGGCGCGGCAGGCGCTGCGACTACCGGGCGTTCAGGGATCGCTGGCGGGGCGATAGGCTCCAGGTCCGGCACCAGGGCCACGGGTTCTTCGGCGACCGGCAGCACCAGGTTGCTGACAGGCGGTTCTGCGCCGCGAACTACCGGGGCCTCAGGGGCTTGCACCAGTGGCGAAGGGCTTTCGACCGGTGTGGCGGCTTGCGGATTCGCGGGCAAGCCCGCACCTGCCGCTGGCTGCTCGGGCTCGGGCTCGGGGGCCTTGAAGTCAGTAGGCGGCAGCGCAGGCTGGGGCACCTCGGGAGCAACCGGGGCCGGCGCGGCCAAAGGCGCGAGCGGCGGCGCTTCAGGCAGCTCGACGGCAGGCTGCGGCGCTACCGGTTCAGCAGACTGTGGCTCGGGCGTTTGCGGCTGTTCGGCGACAGGTTGCTGCGGCTTCTTGCGAAACCAGCTGAACAGGCCTTTCTTTTCGCCAGACTCGGCCGGCGCTTTTTTGTCGTCGTTGGAACCAAACATGGAGGACGGCTATCTCAGGGTAGCGATGCGCCAGCAATGGCGCATCGGGAATTCTCTATACGCAGAACAGACTATCTTGAAGCCGGCTGGTTCATGCGCAACGTTTTGTCTTAGTGTCCTGCGGGCCAGAACGGCGACAGGCATGGTCGCCAGGCAACCGGATCAGTATCCTAGCACCTCCTGGCCCGCCGACGCTAAACCCTGCGGGCCGCCGAACAGGTTAAACACCGTATGAATGCTCTAGCCCGCCGCGCCGCTGGCCTGTTGCTCGGCACGCTCTGCCTGCCGCTCGCGGCCTTCGCCGCCGATGTGCAACCGACTCACGAATTCATCCTCGACAATGGCCTCAAGGTGATCGTGCGCGAAGACCACCGCGCACCGGTCGTGGTCTCGCAGATCTGGTACAAGGTCGGCTCCAGCTACGAGACCCCGGGCCAGACCGGCCTGTCCCACGCCCTGGAACACATGATGTTCAAGGGTAGCGCCAAAGTCGGCCCCGGCGAGGGCTCGCGCATCCTGCGGGACCTGGGCGCCGAAGAAAACGCCTTCACCAGCGACGATTACACGGCCTACTACCAGGTGCTGGCCCGCGACCGCCTGCCAGTGGCCCTGGAACTCGAAGCCGACCGCCTGGCCAGCCTGCGCCTGCCCGCCGACGAGTTCAGCCGCGAAATCGAAGTGATCAAGGAAGAGCGCCGCCTGCGCACCGATGATCAGCCCAACTCGAAAGCATTCGAGCTGTTCCGCGCCATGGCCTACCCGGCCAGTGGCTATCACACCCCGACCATCGGCTGGATGGCCGACCTCGAACGCATGAAGGTCGAGGAGCTGCGGCACTGGTACGAATCCTGGTACGCGCCCAACAACGCCACCCTGGTGGTGGTCGGCGATGTCACCGTCGACGAGGTCAAGGGCCTGGCGCAAAAGTACTTCGCCGGCATTCCCAAACGCGCGGTGCCGCCAGCCAAGCTGCCGCTGGAGCTGGCCGAGCCAGGCCAGCGCCAACTGACCCTGCACGTGCGCACGCAGTTGCCAAGCCTGATCTACGGCTTCAACGTACCCGGCCTGGCGACCACCCAGGAGCCGAGCACGGTGCACGCCCTGCGCCTGATCTCAGCCTTGCTCGACGGCGGCTACAGTGCCCGCATGCCGGCCCGCCTGGAGCGCGGTCAGGAGCTGGTGGCCGGGGCGTCGTCCAGCTACAACGCCTTCACCCGTGGTGACAGCCTGTTCCTGATCTCGGCCACGCCGAACGTGCAGAAGCAGAAAACCCTGGCAGACGTGGAAAAGGGCATCTGGCAACTGCTCGAAGAGCTCAAGACCAAGCCCCCTAGCGCCGAAGAGCTCGAACGCGTGCGCGCCCAGGTGATCGCCGGCCTGGTCTACGATCGCGACTCCATCAGCAGCCAAGCCACCACCATCGGCCAGCTGGAGACCGTGGGCCTGTCCTGGAAGCTGATCGACAGCGAACTGGACGAGCTCAAGCGCGTGACCCCGCAAGACATCCAGAACGCTGCGCGCACCTACTTCACCCGCGAACGCCTGAGCGTTGCCCATGTACTGCCCGAGGAGTCCGCTCATGAGTGATCGTCGCGCACCACGCCTCACCCTGCTGGCTACGGGCATCCGCGCCCTTACGCTGGCGGCAGTGCTGGCGGCCCCGGCCCTGGCCGACAACGCGCCGAAGGCCGACAGCACTGCGGCCCGCCCGGCCAATACCCTGCAGTCACTGGCCGAGCTGGATGGCAAGGCGCCCAGCCGGCGCCAGCTGAACATCCAGAACTGGACCACCGCCGAAGGCGCCCGGGTGCTGTTCGTCGAAGCCCGCGAACTGCCGATGTTCGACCTGCGCGTCACATTCGCCGCCGGTAGCAGCCAGGACGGCGCCACGCCAGGCCTGGCCGCCTTGACCAACGCCATGCTCAACGAGGGCGTGGCAGGCAAGGACGTAACCGCCATTGCCGAAGGCTTCGAAGGCCTCGGCGCTGACTTCGGCAACGGCTCGTACCGCGACATGGCCGTGGCCTCGCTGCGCAGCCTGAGCACCCAGGACAAGCGTGAGCCGGCGCTCAAGCTGTTCGCTGAGGTCGCTGGCAAGCCCACGTTCCCGGAGGACGCCCTCAAGCGCATCAAGAACCAGATGCTGGCCGGCTTCGAATACGAGAAGCAGAACCCCGGCAAGATCGCTGGCAAGGCGCTGTTCGGCAAGCTCTACGGCGACCATCCCTACGCTCACCCGAGCGACGGCACCGCCGAAAGCATCAATGGCATCACCCTGGCACAGCTGCGCGCCTTCCATGCCAAGGCCTACACCGCCGGCAACGCGGTCATCGCCCTGGTCGGCGACCTCAGCCGCGCCGAAGCCGAAGCCATTGCCGCCCAGGTTTCCGCCGGCCTGCCCAAGGGCCCGGCGCTGGCGGCACCGGCCCAGCCCGCGGAGCCCAAGGCGGGCCTGACCCACATTGACTTCCCGTCCAAACAGACCCACCTGATGCTGGCTGAACTGGGTATCGACCGTCAGGACCCAGACTGGCCAGCCCTGTCGCTGGGCAACCAGATCCTTGGCGGTGGCGCGTTCGGCACCCGCCTGATGAGTGAAGTACGTGAAAAGCGCGGCCTCACCTACGGCGTCTACTCGGTGTTCAGCCCGATGCAGGTACGCGGCCCGTTCATGATCAACCTGCAAACCCGCGCCGAACTCAGCGAAGGCACACTCAAGCTGGTCCAGGACATCCTTGCCGACTACCTGAAAAGCGGCCCGACCCAGCAAGAGCTGGACGACGCCAAGCGCGAGCTGGCCGGCAGCTTCCCGCTGTCCAATGCCAGCAACGCCAGTATCGTCGGCCAACTGGGGGCCATCGGCTTCTACAACCTGCCGCTGACCTGGCTCGAGGACTTCATGCAGCAGTCCCAGGCCCTTACCGTCGAACAGGTCAAGGCCGCCATGAACAAACACCTGTCAGCCGATAAACTGGTGATCGTCACCGCTGGCCCCAAGGTGCCGCAAAAACCGCTGCCAGCCCCCACTGACAAGCCCGCCGAGCAACCGCCCGGCGTACCGGAGCACTAATGCCAAGATCCACCCCTCCCGCC